>JAAXIB010000001.1 GCA_012270585.1 Nitrospirales bacterium | reverse complement strand
GGGCCAGAGTGGAAGAAGTACCAGCGTCAGTATTATCGGTTGCTGGCGGAACGGACGGATGATCCCGCAACCAGACAAAGGATTCTCACCACGCCCCTTGAAATCAAGCAGGTATGGACACCCAAGCTGGAAATCATCGACCGCTGCATGACGTGCCATCTTGGTGCCAATAATCCTCGGATGACCGACGTGCCCCAGCCTTTCCGAGTCCATCCCGACTTCCGGCAGCATACCTTTAGTGAGATTGGATGCGCCGTTTGCCACGAGGGGCAGGGGTTCGCGACAACCGTGCATGCGGCTCACGTCATGGAAGACCTTGAGGAACGCTTCGGGCCCTTCGATGAGCAACACTCGGGATGGAGCCGACCCCTGTTGCCATTGGAGTACACCCAGGCTTCCTGCCAGAAATGCCACAACGTGATGGAGGCGCCCATCCCCGGAGCGGAGCATCTGAACAAGGGCTGGCAACTGGTGCAGGAGAAGGGCTGTCGAACGTGTCATTACATCGTAGATGGCGGCGCTAAGCAGGCACCCGAACTTAGTATTACCGGCACGACCTTCTTCAATGAATCCGGCCATTCCGAGTTGTTTCACCATGAACGGTTTGGTTATCTCAAGGAGTCCCTCCGCTGCCCGCAGGCGAATCTCAGCCATGCAGCCGCTGAGGCATGTCCGGACCCGCCACCTGTAGCCCCTCCGGGCAGCACCTCTGCAAACGGCGAAGATCATGGCGCCCCTCCCGCTGCCGCGGTTGTTGCCATGCCCAACTTCGGGTTCACTGATGATGAGCTACGAGACGTGGTCATTTTTCTCTTGAGCCTGAAAGAACCAACGGTGGCTTGGCCTCAGAAGTCTTTTGCCGATGCTGCTGACGGTAACGGACAGGCCGCCGCAAGCGGTGTGCCTGCCTGGGTTGGCAAGAGCGGTGCAGAGTTGGTGCAAGCGGTTGGATGCCTTGCTTGCCACAACCTCAATGGCCCAGAACGCACGGTGGGTCCGAGTTTGTGGGATATTGGCGCGCGGCAAGACAGGGACTATATTCGGGAATCCATTCTCGAGCCCGATAAAGTGATTGTTGCCGGCGACCCCCCATACGCTCCAGGAGTTATGCATGCAACGCTGGTTGGTATGGGTTTTTATCAGCACATAACTCTGGAGGCACTGGAGAGTATTGTCGAGTATCTCGCCAGCCTGAGCGGGGAAAGCTAGGCAGCGACACCGTTCAGGGACATCGTGCTCGACAAGGATTTCCGCATCGGGCATTCGGGAGCCCAATGCACTGGTGGCGCCAGGTTGCCGCAGTTGCTCCGGCGGTCTGGCGCTGTTTCATCGTTAAGCAAAGGGAGGAGAAAGTTGTTATGGCTGACGTTGTCAATCTCGGACATCTCGCGGCGGGTTTTGGAGCGGGCGCGGTAACCGTTGGTGCGGCTTACGGCATTGGTCGCATTGCCGGAGCAGCCATGGAAGGCAGCGCGCGCAATCCGCAGGCGGCAGGCGATGTACGGACTTCGATGATTATCGCGTGCGCTTTGATTGAAGGTGTGGCGCTTTTCGGTGAAGTCATTTGTCTCCTCTTAGCTCTCAAGTAAGCACACGTCATGCTGACCATAGAACCCGGGCTGTTAATCTGGACTATCATCACCTTCGTCATTTTGCTGGCCGTGCTGGGCAAGTTGGCCTGGAAGCCGTTGCTTGGGGCTTTGGAACAACGCGAGACGACGATACGTGAGTCGCTTGAAAAAGCTGAGCAGGCGCGTCTTGAGGCAGAACAATTGATGTCTCAGAACCAGCAGATTCTAGCTGAGGCGAACCGGCAAGCGAACCGTATTCTCGCGCAGGCACAGGAGGAGGGCCAACGTCTTCGTGATTCGCTTGCCGAGCAGGCGCGTCAGGACTCCCTGCGGCTTCGGGAAGAGACCCGCCAGGAGCTTGAAAGAGAGAGACAGCTTGCCGTGCAGGAACTGAAACGAACTGCCAGTGACTTGGCTCTCGCCGCTACGGAGCGACTTCTGAGCACGGTCGTATCCAGCGATGATCATCGCCGTCTGGTCGACGAGTTCCTGGACCGCTTTCCCGACGGTCTGGATGGCTGAAACCCATATCGTTGCCGATGGTTGATGACTCCTGTTTTGCCAAGCGGCGGGTAAAGGGCGCATCTTGTCGTCCTATGCCCGCCGTTTCCCTATTTTCCCTGACCGTTCGGGCAAGTCATACTCGATGGCCCCGACACTCCAAACGGGCTTCTCGTTAGCATCTTTCGTTACGGATGGGTATACGCTATGCTCTGCTGATACGTGAAGGCTGCGTTCATCCAGGGAGGCTAGATATGCCTTCTGCCCGTCGCGAGAAGGAATCGGCATTATTTGAACATCACCTCGACAGCCTGGAGCAATATCTGATCGTCGAGAAAGGCCTTGCACGCAATACCCTCGCCGCCTATCGCTCGGATTTACACCGTTTCAAGGATTTCGTTCAACAAGAAGACCTGCCTGCCTTCCAAAACCTCACGCC
>JAAXIB010000069.1 GCA_012270585.1 Nitrospirales bacterium | reverse complement strand
TGCGAACGCAGGAATCCAGAGTCGTTATTCTTGTAAAGAGAAGTAAAAAGGCAACGAACGAGTCAACACAGACATGCACGACCTGATGCTCAAAGTGAACAGACTCGACTGGTTTGTCGTTTTCAAGTATCTGGTGTATGCGGCGCTGGTCGCCAACGTGGCACTGTTCTTCCAGGAAGATTGGGAAGCCGCTTCCCATGTATTCCGGGACGGCCTTCCGTTCGCGCAGATCATCAAAGGATTTGCACCGAGCATTGATACCGCCGCGTGGGTGATCCTGTTGCTACTGTTCGAACTTGAAACCTGCCAGCTTTCCGACGAGCTGCTGAAGCGCCCCATCGGCCTCGCCATCAGAGGCCTGCGCGCCCTCTGCTACGTGATCATCGGTTACGCCTTCACCGGTTACCTCGGCAAAGCACTCGGCTTTGGCCTGTACGCGCCGGCGGGCATACTGGACGCCTGTGCCTTGGTAATGAGGCAGTTCGCCCTGCTCGTTGAACTCGACGAATACCGGACCCTGACCGCCGGCAACTGCGCCGGGATCAGCGGAGCACTGTTCGTCAACGAGCAAACCAGGACGCTGGCCGAAGCCGGCACCCTGATTCAGGCCACGCGACTGGCCTGGGTTGACGTCGTGAACTCCGGTACATGGCTCCTGATCCTGGCCTTGCTGGAGCTTGACGTGCGACTGGGCGTCAAAGGGTTGTTCCCGAACTGGTTTGCAACCACAAGCCTGCGCGCGAAGTATCTGCTCTACACCGCCATCGTGGTCGTCGCGGTGTATTGGGGAATCTTTGGCACCTTCCTCGATTTCTGGGATGCCTTTCTGTGGATCGCCGCCTTCATCTTCATCGAGCGCAACGTGTTCGAGTGGGAACGGGAATGGGCAACAAGTACGTCGCTATAATGAAAAAAGTATGCTGTTTGGTACATTTTTAGATCATAATTATAGCATTTTAGAGACATATATGAACCATTTCTGCTCATTTTATCATCATTTTCACCCTCTCCCTCTGGGAGAGGGCTGGGGTGAGGGGATAGTGGTAGACTTGGGACGCATAGGGCCTGTAGTTATCTACCATTTCGACGAGCAGTTGTTTAACCCTTCCAGTCCACTCTGTGTCAGACCACCAGCCACTACGGCTACGGCGCGCTTTCTCAGCGAGAGTGTTTAGGCGTTACTCCAATGTTTCTGCGGGTAGTGTCATTTGGTCTCTCCTGGCAATATTTCCACCGTGACGGTATTCGGGCCGGGAATCGCCTTGTAATAAAGTCGCTCAAATCCAATCACCTCGCCACTCTGACGATCCTTGATCAGGATTACCCCTTCACCGGTCTCTTCGCACACCTGATCGGGTCTGGGGTCAGCAAAATACACGGTCAACGTCTCGCCACCGGGGTCATGAATCACACGGACGTGGGGCATTGTGGCATTCCCTAATACAAATGGCACCAGACTTTGTGGCTGGCTTCGGGTTTTCCGATTTGGATCAAGGGCGGCTCGGTGGTTTTGCAATGCTCCATTACGTGCGGGCATCGCGTGTGGAACCGACAGCCGGAGGGTGGGTTCAGCGGCGTCGGCACGTCACCCGGCAGCAGGATGCGTTCGTGTTTCACCATGGGATCCGGCAACGGGTTGGCGGAAAGCAGGGCCTGGGTATAAGGATGTCTGGCGTCGGAGAACAGGGTGTCGGCAGGAGCCACTTCCACCAGTTTACCCAAATACATCACGGCGATCCGATCGGCCAAGTACTGCACGACGTTCAAGTCGTGCGTGATGAACAAGTAGGACAGGTGATAGTCGTCTTGCAGATCCTTGAGCAGGTTGATGATCTGCGCCTGAATAGATACGTCCAGGGCCGAGACCGCTTCGTCACACACGATCAGCTTCGGGTTCAGCGCCAGGGCGCGCGCAATGCCGATTCGCTGGCGTTGCCCTCCGGAAAATTCATGCGGGTAACGGGAGTAATGATCCGGTCTCAGGCCCACGCGGTTGAGGAGTTGACACACCCGATCCGTCAAGTCCCGGCCTTTGGCCAGGTGATGGACCTTGAGCGGCTCACCCACGATGGAGCCGACGGTCATGCGAGGATTCAGCGAGCTGTAGGGATCCTGGAACACGATCTGCATCCGGCGGCGCGTCGCCCGCAATGTTTTGGCATCCATGGCAAACAGGTTCCGGCCTTCGAAAAATACGTCGCCGCCTGTGGGCGCCTGTAACCGCAGCACGGTTCGACCCACGGTGGTCTTGCCGCAACCGGACTCCCCGACCAACCCGAAGGTTTCCCCGGGCCTGATATCGAATGTCACGTCGTCCACGGCCTTGACCCACGCGGACACGTTCGAGAAGAGGCCGCTTCGGACGGGGAAATATTTTTTAAGGCGCGTGACCTGTAGGAGCGAACCTGCGTGTCCGCTCGGCTGTCCGCCAGGTGATTTCACGTCCACGACGTTAGGGGCTCCCGGGTTGATGTAACCAGCACACGGCTTCATGGCCAGGCTCAATTTCAACGAGCGGCGGTTCCTCATCGGGACAACGGTCCAACACTTCAGCACACCGGGTCGAAAAGTGACAGCCCCGACAATACATCAGGGGAGACGGAACCGTGCCCGGGATCGATTCGAGCCGGGTTTCCCCCACGCCGGGCTTCGGTAACGAGCGCAACAGGGCCCGCGTATATGGATGGGAGGGTGTGGCAAAGAGTTGCGGCACACTTGCGCGTTCCACGATCCGGCTGGCGTACATCACGATGACGTCCTGCGCGAACTGAGCCACGACTCCCAGGTTATGCGTGATCAGCAGGATCGCCATGCCCATTTCCCGTTGCAGTTCTTTCAGCAACTCCAGGATTTGGGCCTGAATCGTCACGTCCAACGCCGTGGTCGGTTCATCGGCGATGAGCAGGTCGGGCCGGCACGCCAAGGCCATGGCAATCATCACCCGTTGTTTCATGCCGCCGGACATTTCGTGCGGGTATTGATCGATGCGCTTGTCCGGGGAAGGGATATGGACTTTCTCCAGCAGGCGAATAACTTCCCGTCGTACGTCGCGGTTGGTCAGGGTCGTATGAATTTCCAATACCTCGCCAATCTGATCGCCGATCGTGAAGACCGGATTCAGCGACGTCATGGGTTCCTGAAAGATCATGCCGATCTGGTTTCCGCGTATCCGTCTCATTTCCTTATCAGGTAAGGACAGCAAGTCCGAGCCCTTAAACACCACCCGACCTCCCACCACCTTTCCCGGAAAGTCCACCAACTGCATGATGGAGAGGGCCGTCACGGATTTCCCGCACCCCGATTCTCCGACGAGAGCCACGGTTTGTCCCGGCTGAACTGAGAAGCTGACGTCCTCGACGGCTCGGATCTCTCCCTGGTCCGAAAAAAAGGACGTCGAGAGATGCGAGACTTCCAGAAGATGGGGTGAGGCATTCACGGTTCAGCGTCTCCGGAGTTTGGGATTGAGAGCTTCACGCAGTCCTTCTCCGACCAAATTAAACGCCAACACCACCACCAGAATCGCCATGCCGGGAATAAAAAAGAGCCAGGGGGCGTCGAAGATAAACCCCTTGCCGTCGGCGAGGATATTGCCCCACGTGGCA
Organism: Nitrospirales bacterium; assembly: GCA_012270585.1. Classification (GTDB taxonomy): domain Bacteria; phylum Nitrospirota; class Nitrospiria; order Nitrospirales; family UBA8639; genus Bin75. The sequence continues at coordinate 9,461 of JAAXIB010000069.1, read as the reverse complement.
TACGGCGGTTGCACACCGAACCCGAGAAAGCTCAAGCCCGATTCGGTCAGGATGGCCGTGGCCACGCCGATGGTGGCCGAGACCAACACGGGTGCGATGGCATTGGGCACCATATGCGAAAAAATGACGCGCCGGTCCCGGGCCCCAATCGACGTAGCGGCCACCACGAAATCCTGTTTGCGCAAAGCCAGAAATTCGGCGCGGACGAACCGGGCGGTCCCCATCCAACTGGTGAGTCCGATCACGATCATGATGTTATAGATGCTGGGCGGCAGGAGGGCAACCACCGTGAGGATCAGGAAAAAGGTCGGGAAACACAACATCACGTCGGTAAACCGCATGATGAGGGTATCGACGGTCACCACCCCGAGCCTGACGTTTCCATAAAACCCGGACAGCCCGCCCAGCACGATGCCGATCGCCAGGAAAATGCCGACTGCGATAAACCCGATGGACAACGACACGAAGGACCCTTGGAGCATACGCGCGAACACGTCGCGGCCCAACTCATCCGTGCCCAACAGATAAATTCCACCGAACGGTCGATCATGAGCGGGGATCTCATCGGGGGACGAGAAGGTCAAGGGCGGTAGAAATTTTTCCGGCAGGCGAACAACTTCGGGATCGAATACGACCACCCATTCGGTCAGGACTTTTCCGAAGACTGCCGTGAGCAAGAGCAACACCAGGACGTAGGCCCCCGCCAACGCAAGACGATCCTTGCGAAACAACCGGAGGGATTCCTGCCACGGCGTTTCCGAAGGCGGAAGTTCCTCGCCTGTAGGGGCGGACCTGCGTGTCCGCCCCTTTGGGTCCTTCATCAGGTCTGAAACATGTTCCACGATTCCCTCACCTTGGCCCTCTCCCGGAGGGAGAGGGAAGAGCAACGTTATGCATCCCCTTGAAGCCCGGTTCTGATCCGCGGGTCCACGACGGCATACAGAATGTCCGAGAGCAGGGTCCCCGCCAACGTCAAGACCGCGGCGATAAAATTCAAGGTCAGGATGACCGGAAAATCTCTTGCGAGAATGGCTTCATAGCCCAACCGGCCTAATCCGGGCCACGCGAAAATCTGCTCGAAAATAACCGAGCCGCCGATCAGTCCGGGCAACAAAAACCCGAACATGGTCACAAACGGCAACAACGCATTGCGCAGTGCGTGCCGGTAGATCACGACGTCCTCCTCCGCGCCCTTGGCCCGCGCCGTACGCACGTAATCCTGGCCCACGACTTCCAGCATCTGAGAGCGGACGTACCGGGACAGAATCGCCATCCCGCCCAAGGCGGACATCAGCGAAGGAATCACCAAGTGCCAGATCCGGTCCATCGTTTGAAAGAGCGGGGACGCCATCTCCATGCCAAAAGTTTTCAAGCCGATCACGGGCACCCCGAACAGATCGACGACCCAGAGAATCACGATGTAGGACAAAAAGAAGCCCGGCACGGAAATGAGGATGTACGCCGCAAAGGTGGTCGTGCGGTCATACACCGCCCCGCGATGAATCGCCGCCTGAATGCCGGTGGGAAACGCCAGGGTCCACACCAGCAACGTGGCGCAGATGAAGAGCGGCAGGGAATTGAGAAACCGGCGCCAGATTTTTTCCAGGACGGGTTGGCTGTCCTTGAACGACTTCAGTTCGCCGGACGCGAGATCGCGTATCCAATAGGCATATTGCATATACAGGGGGTCGTCGAGGTGAAACGCCTCCCGAATCTTGGCAATGTCTTCGGGCTTCATCCGGGGATTCGCCGGGTCGACTTCGCTGGGTTCCCCGGGAGCCAAATGGATCACCGAATGCGCGAGGATGGAAACGACGAACACCAGTACGAGCCGTTGGAGAACGTTGCGAAGAATAAAGGCTTGCATCCGCGACTAATCCTTCAACCTATTTGTCACCTGAGTAACGCGAACGGTCCGTCGCTCAGCCCACGACGACATCCCCTCAAAATGATGGCGTAAATTCGAGCTTTCGCCATTGATGAAAGTGAAACGTAATGTCACCGCTCGGGATCGGGTAAATTTTTTCATACCGCTCCGATCCGTCATCGCCCTTATGGACCAACACGATTTTTTTATCCAACACCCGCGTTCCCAACGGACTGTAGAGAAACGTATACGGCTGTTCCTCCGCAATCAGCCGATGCAATTGGTGGGTTAGTGCCCGTTGGACCTCTTGATCGTACTCCTGCCGAATACGGACGATCAGGTCGTCCGCGAGCGGGTTGCTGTACCCGATAAAATTCAATTGCTGGGGACCGGCCTGACTTGAATGCCACAGTTGATACAAATCGGGATCGATGCCCATGCTCCACCCGAGCACCACGGCATCGAAATCGCCGGTATTGACGAAGTCCTTCAGAAACACCGCCCATTCAAAATATTGCGTGTTGCACTTCACCCCGATTTTCTTCCAGGCGTTCTGCGCAATCGTCATGATGTTTTTGCGAACGGGATTGCCGCTGTTCGTGATGAGATTGAACTCGAAAACGGTACCGTCTTTTTCGAGCCAGCCATCGGCATTCAGTCGCCAGCCTTTGGCTTCCAGCAAAGCCCGCGCAGCCGCAGGGTCATACGGTAAGGGCTCGACGGACGGGTCGTACCACTTTGTGTTCGGAGGATAGGGGCCGGTGATGCGTTCCCCTTCGCCGTATAACAAGTACCGGAGAAAGTCTTCCACGTTAATCGCCATCCCCAGCGCCCGGCGTACCGCCGGCTCGGCAAACAACGGACGGCGGTTATTGTAACCGATATAGGTATAACCAAACCCCAGGCTCGAAAACGACTGGTACGTGTCGTCTTCCTTGTACCGCGCGACCTGATGCGGTTGGGTCCCATAGTAATCGACCGCGCCGGACCGGAATTCCATTTCCTGCGTCAACAGGTCTGGTACGATCCGCATGTAATAATCCTGGTATTCCGGTGGCCCTTCCCAATAATCGTCATTACGCCGGAGATGAATGTATTCATCGCTGTGCCACTCGACAAAGCGGAATCGCCCGCTGCCGATGGGGTTGCGGTTGAATTGACTGTCGCGCATGCCGAACGCCTCCCGGGCGGCGTCGGAGAGACCGCGGGCGTCCATTTCCCGTTGCAGGGCCTCGGCGTTGAGCAGGTGTTCGGGGAGGATGCCCATGGTCCAGGCGTTGATCGCCGGAGAAAACAGTCGTTTGTACACCACGCGCACCGTATGCGCGTCGGGAATTTCGACCGCTTTGATCGGTTCAAAATCGGATGTGCGGGGGGAAAGATTTCTGGAATTCATAATGGCGTCATACGTAAACTTCACGTCGCCGGCGTCGAACGCATGGCCGTCGTGAAACCGGACATCTTGGCGCAGGCGAAAATCGATGATGGGATTGTGCTCGGCCACGGGGAACAGTTCCGACAATTGTGCGAACACACGGGCCTTGATCGTCGGAGAGACCTCCTCGCGGATGGTGAGATACCGTTCATACGGAAAATTGTCTAGATAACGATCGCCGATGACCGGAAGAAGCCGTTGAAAAAAATCCTGGTCCACCCGGTGCAACGAAAACGCCACTCGCTCGGGAACGTCGAACGTCACATTCACTTCCCGGCTCGTCGGGCTGCCATCCGCGTCCTGCTCTTGAACGGACAGCGTGTGCATCCGAGACGCGGGAGGCAACACCTCGATGGAGCGGACGTTTTCAGTCAACCCGGAAAACGCCGGATCCTGAAGCGCGGCCCGAATCCGGTTGGCCAGGCTCGTTCCCGTGACTTCGGTGCCGTCGGGCATCCGGTTGGAGGGACTGACGAGGAGATAGGCGGTTTCGGTAATCGTCCAGTCCGTTGCCAGCCGTCCCCGGAAATTCAGGTTCTCGTCCAAATCCAGAAGCCCTTCAAACACGAGGCCGACAATGCCCGAACTGGCCGTATCCGCGTTCAAAATCGGATTGAGAATCTTGGCATCGCCGGCAGACGCTTCGATATACGTCACCAAGCGCGCCGGATTACCCGTCGCCTGTTTGTCATACGTCGGCACCCAAAAGTAGGACTGCACCAACAAAAGCGTCAGCAGCAGCGGGGCGAGGAGAAGCCAACGTTTCACGTGCATGGGAATGAAGAATCTTTTCAGGTTAGATGTGTGTTTGGCTCTACCCCACCTGACCTCCCCTTACAAAGGGGAGGAAAAAGACGGTAATTCCTTCCTGGTTCCCCTCCTTTGTAAGGAGGGGTTAGGGGAGGTAGAGGCTGTGATTTGTTGCTCTGCATGGTACGAACTGCGTACCAGAGGCCCCGATTCCACGTGCCGAAAGCCCAAGGCCATCCCGTGTTGTTTGAGATCCTCGAATTCCTCGGGCTCATAATACCGGTGCGCCACGAGATGGGCCTTGGTCGGTTGCAAGTACTGGCCTATCGACACGATCTCGCAGCCGGCTGCGCGCAGGTCGTACAGGACCGACCGCAGTTCCTCGTTGGTCTCACCCATCCCGACCATGACTCCCGATTTCGTGCACGCCCCGCGATCCTTTGCCCAACGAAGCACCTGCAAAGAACGGTCATAGTTGCCCTGCGGCCTGATGGCCGGAAACAACCGTGAGACGGTTTCGATATTATGCGCAAAAATTTCCGGGGTCGCCGCCAGAACGGTATCGACCGGGGCCTGTTTACCTTGAAAATCCGGCACCAGCACTTCCACTGTACACGCCGGCAGAAGTCGCCGGATGGCATGAATGGTTTCCGCAAAGATCGAGGCGCCGCCATCGTCCAGCTCATCGCGATTCACGGAAGTCAACACCGCGTGCCGTAAGTCCAACGATCGAACGGCTTCGGCCACCCGTTCCGGTTCCTGCCAATCAACCTCGTCCGGGCGCCCCGTGGTCACTGAACAATAATGACACCGTCGTGTACAGACATCTCCCAACAGCAAAAACGTCGCCGTTCGATTATTCCAGCATTCCCATTTGTTGGGACAGCGCGCCTCCTCGCAAATCGTATGAAGCTGCTTTTCCCGGACCAGCGCCTGAATGCGCCGATAGTACGGCCCCGCCTCGATCCTGACCTTAAACCACCCCGGCAACCTGGTCATTCCCGATTTTCTCTTTGTCATTGGCATGAAAATACCCCGAAGCGGTCATTCTGAACGAAGTGAAGAATTTCTCCCTCAACACCCAAACGCCTCAACGACGAGAGTCAATTCTACCCTTCGTCATTATGAAGGACAGGGGGCGGATCTTCAAGAAAGCCGCCGCCGCTCCGCATGACGCCAGAGAACTTGTCCCGGACTCGACCCAGGTGCCGAGATGACCCCAAACCCCCTCTCCCTGGATGGGAGAGGGCTGGGGTGAGGGTGAAGAAAGGTGGTCAGCCACCGGAATTCGAAGACCGTTTGCCGTGAGCACGGCATTCACATATTTTCAAGGATTGAGGTCGTCAGATTACGCTTCGCTAATCCGACGTGCTAACTGTTGACAAAAGGCACACAACATGAGACGTTTGCAACCATGCATGAATTTGACTGGGACGATGAAAAGAATGCGTTTCTTGAAAAGACACGAGGCGTCAGTTTTGAAGACGTCCTCTTTCACATTCAGAATGGCGACGTCCTGAATGTTATCAGGCATCCCAATGAATCCCGCTATCCGAATCAGAAGATCATCGTGCTGAACGTGGAAGGGTACGTGTATTTGGTTCCATACGTGAAGCAGGAAGGAACACGGTTTCTCAAAACCATCATCCCAAGCAGGAAGGCGACAAAGGAGTATCTCAAATGAAAAATCCTCTCAAATTAGATGAAGAAGAAGTGAAGATCCTCCGGGATTTTGAACGCGGGGAATTCACAAGCCTCACCAATTTCAAACAGGAAAAACGCCAATTGGAAGAGGCTGCCCACAATTTCCTGCAGAAGGACAAGCGCATCAACATTCGAATTTCGTCACGCGATTTGGAAACCCTTCAAAAAAAAGCGGCCAAGGAAGGGATGCCCTACCAAACCCTCATCTCCAGCACACTCCACAAATTCGTGACGGGGAAGTTGAAAAGCGTGGAGTAACATAATCGGAGATAGAGATGACACCAAAACTCCCTCTCCCTTGACGGGAGAGGGTTGGGGTGAGGGTGAAGAAGAGAATATGATATGAATCAGGCATTGAGGAATATTACGTCATGAAGAAGCAAACCGTAACTTACCCGTTGCGGCTGCCCGCGTCCCTGAAAGCGGCTGTCGCGGAAATCAGCAAAGAAGACGGCACGAGCATCAATCAGTTCGTCACGACGGCGGTTGCCGAGAAGGTCTCCGCCATGAAGACCGCCGAGTTCTTCACCTCACGCCGCGCTAAAGCCGACATCAAGGCGGCGCGCCGCATTTTGCGAAGGCGCGGTGGTCAACCACCGGATCCCGAAGACCTGTTGCCGTGAACCCGGCATTCGCGTATTTCCAACTATTGAAGGAACAAACCAGTGATTGAGGTGCTTTCCAAATCTACCGACCGGATCAACATCGACGACATCAAGGCGTTGATCGTTTCAAATCAGTGGCGGTGTGTCGCTGCAGATTAGGTAAGTGCCTGTCTGTTCTCACCGGGTGCAGTTGTTTAGGGTTCCACTTCATCTCTATCAACTCGCATTACTCCAAGGCCATGCTCGACGATCAGTTTGGCGAACTGTATGCCATCAACTAACTCAATGGGAATACCTTCCTCATCTCCGTACTTTTCCGCTTCAGTAGTCGCCTCATCGCTGAAGGTTCCTGACGTAATCACCATTCCAAGCGTTACCTCCCCCCCACCTTCCTCAATTCCGCGGATCAACTGATTTACAACAGCAGCACTTACCGGCGGCTCCGGCATGAAATGTTTCGCCTGTACGCCTACCACTTGTTGGAAGATGCCCGCAACCAGAAATGTCGCGTAGATATCAATGCCCACGTCCTTATTTTTCGGCACTATCCATGTTTCCTTCGCGCCTAGTCCGCGCAGCACTTCTGGACCAGCTTTTCAAAACCACCCCCGTCCATACTCTTTCCTCTCTTAGACTGTTGTGGTGCCCTCGCCACCACGGTGACTAATAAATTTCCGTAGAGTTACATTAATTAAGGGGAATCGAATGTCAAGGCTATTGCCGGATAAACGCTACCAACTAAATGGGGAAATGATCGCCAAGCGCACGAAGCCAAGCCGGTTTTCAACGTGGTACGGGCAAGGCCTGCGGGGGTTGCCCGGCCCACAAGAGTTGTTGCCGGAGCGGTTTACATAATAGGTACTTGACCCGAGATCCAGATATGAGCCCTCGAGTCGCAGGGTCCAGTCATCGGCCAGCGGAGTTTCGACTCCCACCCCGATCACCCAACCGATTTCCGTTGAACTGTCGCGGAAAGAATCGTCGTGGTCCATGCACGTCGGGTTGAAATCAATGTCGGTGACCGAATTGGCAATCCTGGCGATTGCCAACCCGCCGGTGGTGAAGACAATCGCACGTTCAAGGGTGTATTCGAGGCCGATGCGCGTCGTGACACTCCAGCGAAATTCTGCTTTCGCCGTCTCGTCCAGACTCTCTGGATCGAGTGTGTTCGTTTCCGCCGACATGTCGCCCAACGTGCCGTCGAACTCGATCCTGAACGGTACGCCGCCGATCTCGAACTTCTTCCCGACCAGCACGCCGCCGGCGAACCCATCATCGCTGTAATTGAAATCCGAACCGGGATGACCCCAGTTTGCAAAGCCGTCGACGTCAACGATCCGGTTGTCCATTCGACCGTAGCCGGCGAAGACACCGGCGTACGTCTCTGCCCAAACGAAATCAAAAGCGGCATCCTCGCTTCCTGCCTTCACAGGATCACCGTTCATGAGCACAAGAAGAGCCGTCAACCCAAAAACAACCGGGTGCCATACGGCATCTTGTCCGGAGCCAAGTCTGAACCGTTTTTTCACGGTCGTCTTATAACATGACCGACATGAGGCTGAATAGTTTTGAAAAGATGCAGGTTGACGCAGACCTCTTCAGGTCTCCGAAAAGGAAGAAAGAGAAAGACACTGGATTCCCGATTACTAATTTCGGGAATGACCGATTCGGGCCATTTTCTCAGCAATGAAAGACATGGTCCGCTCAGACCCTTCTGACGCGGGGGCGACGCTAGCGCGCTTTTCGTCCGGAGGGCGGGTGGAGACCGAGTAGCTTGCGAGCCCGTTGCTCGAAGCCGGGGTCGAGGCCGGCCGGGGCCAAATCCACTCCGTCTGCCAGCCGTTTGACGATGGCGCCGACCGCGGCAAGCCGGGCGTAATGCTTGCTGTTGGCCGGGATCACGATCCACGGCCGGCGGACGGTCGAGGTTCGTTGGAACATCTCTTCAATCGCCACCTCATAGTCGGCCCAGCGGGTCCGGTTGCGGAGGTCTTCCGCGGAGAGCTTCCAGCGCTTGAGCGGGTCGTTGAAGCGCGCCCGGAACCGCGCGAGTTGCTCTTCGGGGGTGATGTGCAGGAATATCTTCACGAGCCGGACGCCGTCATCGTCGAGCATGCGCTCGAACTCATTGATCTCCGCGTACGCACGCTGCCATTCGGTCTTCGTGGCATAGCCTTCGATACGTTCCACCAGTACCCGGCCGTACCAGGAACGGTCGAACACGACGAGTTGCCCTGGTCTTGGCAGGCGCGTCCAGAAACGGTGCAGATAGTGGTGGTCCAGTTCATCCGGAGTCGGCGCAGAGATCGGCCAGACTTTGAGTCCTCGCGGATCGAGTGGCCAGTGCATACGCCGAATGAGGCCTCCCTTGCCCGCGGCGTCCCACCCTTCCAGCACGATCACCGCTCGCAGTCTCTGGGCCTGGTAGGCCAGCGAAAGTTCCTTCAAGCGGACCTGAAGCCGGGCAAGTTTGACCTCGTACTCCTTGCGGCCGACGTGCCTCGTCATATCCAGCTTGGCCAGGCTGGGAGGACGACGCTGCAACCGGACCGGCTCCTGCCGGCTGATCTGGTGGGCCTTGTTACTCATGTTGCTTTTCATGGCTTTGCTTGAGCAAGGAATCCCTCTTGCAGGCTTTGCCATCTGCACCCCCGGGGATGCCTCTCCCAATCTGTCATTGATACAAAAATAACCTCCTTTTGTCATTCCCGACGTTAGTAATCGGGAATCCAGGGTCTTTCTCTTCTGCCCCTCCATTCATGCGAACCCGCTTGGAACAAAACCTCTGGATCCTCGATTAAAAATGTCGAGGATTGTAAATGTTCAATAATTCGTTGACAATTTTCGCAGTCTCCTTTTGTCATCCTTGTGAACGCGAGGATTCAGGGTCGTTCTCTTTGCAAAGCGGAGGGAAAAGCAAAGACCCTGGATCCTCGATTAAGAATGTCGAGGATGACAGGAGAGGCCTGCAGGAGGACACTAAGCCCCGTATTCTGTCAACGAATTACTGAACACATACAAGGATGACAGATTGGTACAATGTCCCCATTTTCATCGCTTCCTTCTGTGCCTCAATTCCCCTCCTTTGTTGTACTGTCCC
>JAAXIB010000010.1 GCA_012270585.1 Nitrospirales bacterium | reverse complement strand
CCGTGGTGGGAAAGCGCGCCCTGAACAATCACCCGCGCGCCTTGTGTCATGGCCGCGAGCGTTTCGGAAACCGTTGCGTCCGTGACCCCGATGCCGTCAACTCTGACGACGTCCAGGTCAGCCTGCGCCAAGTGCTCAACATACGCCGCTTCGTGGGCCGAACCCCGTTCCCAGAGAATTGGCAAGGAAGGATCCCAGATTTGCGGTTGAGCCAAGGCGCCCTCGGCCACGGCGCGGTCCAGCCCGGAGAGGTGATGGCAATTCAGGTAGCCAACCAGGTCAGTCGCACTGAGTTCCAGGGAACCGTCAATTCGTTGCACGGGAAACTCCTCTCCTGCACAGAGCTGTGTTTAAGCCAGAGGCCCTCCAGAAATTGGTTCGTATCGCCCTACAGGTTCCGAAAGGAATGCTTTGGATATGCTTTCCCCCAGTTCGTCCAGCGCGGCTTCAGCCGCCCCCGGCAGTTCTGCGACCGCGCGGGTCCAGTCATCCATCTGAATCCTGTTTCCGCTCATTGACGGGCTCGCCCGGATAATCCTGTCCGCACCGATAAGGAGTCCAGCTTGTCCCAGCGCATTGAGAGATTGCAGCCGCATAGCCGCAAAAATAATATCCCGCCAGGCCCATAAGCCGCCCAGACACCTCTTCGAGGGGCCAACGGCATACGGATCATCGCCGCACCCCAGGCTCAGAATTCGCACGCGATGGCGTGACACGGAAAAGCAAGACAGCACGTCGACGAGAGCTATCATGATTGGGTTGCTCGCCCATACCCCACCGTCAACAAACGTGTGGCCATCGTCTTCCAGTGGCCTAAAAAACGTTGGAGCTGCAGCCGTAGCAGCAGCCACCTTTGTCATCTTCTCACTCGCGTCCTTTCGAAAGTCCGGGTGATGGGGAGTCTTGAAGATGTAGACCTCTCCATAACGGCCCTCGAATGAGGGTACACACAGGCGAGCCTTCGCTTCACCGAACTTTCGGTTGCCCAGTGTGTCGCACAGAATCTTCATCAGGGCTTGGCGGTCATAGCAATATATGACGTATCGGCTGGTATTTCTGAGGAGGCGCTTTGCGGCTCCTAGGATCCCCCTTCTCATGGGTGGGAAGATTTCGCATCCACGACCGATATAGAGATCACGCAGGTCAGCAGCCTTCAGCCCGGCGGCGAGACCGACAGAGATGATTCCGCCTGTCGAGGTGCCGGCAATGAGGTCGAAGTATTGCGCCACCGACGCCCCTTCCAGATAACGTTCCTCCAATCCTGCGAGAATGGCGGCCGGGTATATTCCCCGGATACCCCCGCCATCAATGGACAGGATGCGAAATTCCCGGTCCTGGGGCCAAGGAAGCTGTACCCGGCGTTGCCTGAGAGTGCCAGATGACCGTTTCGGGGGAGGCGCCCCGCTACTGGTATGCAAAGGAGAACGTGCCCGGCTACTAGCCATGGCGTCCACCACCTGTCCATTCGCCCGTTGCAAGCCATCCCTCGTAACAGGCTAGCCAGTCAATCGTCCAAGGGATGATGGTCCGGGCAACCGCAAGACCCGGATGCCATTCCCGGGCACGCGGGTCGTAGAGACACAGGAAAGGCAGTTCAGGTCGGTCTCGGTTAGGGTAATGATGAGGGATTGGGTCGGATGGATCCTCTGACCGTTTGCGAAGCAGGGGGTCTGTCACTTCCACCAGCGGAATTGCCAAGTTAGCAGATTTTCCACGACTTTTATCTCGGTACAAAAGCACCCGGACCGTGTAAGTCTGGCTCAAAGGACGGAGGGCGCCTTCCCAATATACGCACCGGCGGTCGCGTTGGAGAATCTTGAATGTCGGCCAGATCTTTTGCATGAGTTGGGCTTGATCCCACGTGGACAAGATCATCATTCTCTCCGTTCCGTTCCATAGAAGGTGTGTCGAGGTGTTGAACGGGCAACGGCCGGAACTGGCGCACCTGCCACAGCAGCGGGAATGATCAATCTTCCCTTTTGAGTATCGTATCGGCTGCGTCCGCTACCTATCCCATTCCCAGCTCGTTCGTTGAAGGCTCGGATGGCGTCCCTTGCCGGGGTCTCGCCGAACAGACTTACCATGATTTGCTGCATTTCCGACAAATCGCACCCCGCAGCCAGCCGCTCGGCCTTGCGTACTAGGTCTTCGAGATCACGTACGAACAGAGCCTGGGCCTGTAGCGACTCCGGCCAACGGTCAGTCAACACATCCTGTCCACACACCGGGTTGACGATGCGAACAAGGCGAGCTTGACTGTGGGCTTGACGCATAACGGACAGGAGATACCGAGCCTGAAACAACAATTCCTCTGACAAGCGCTCCGTATGGTTGGCTACATCAGCCACAAGCTTCGCAATCATAATTGACGGCGGTCGCCGTCCCTGTCGGGAATCGTACTGCACGTTGCGCCAACGCTTCAGGAGTTGCAGCACGATAACGGCCTTCGACTTCCGAAACGGCGACTCTTGCGGAGGAACCGGATCGCTGACGGCTTTTTCCAGCATGAGGAACTTTTCATATTCGCTGGTGCGCTCCTCAAAAATATCGGCGAAGGCATGATCTGGCGGCGTGTTGTCCTTGAACCATTCCGCAAACCCGTATGGGTTAGCGACAAGCGACCGGCCTGTCTCCCTTGGTGCTTCCGGGCTATGGTGGAATATCCAGCTCTGCCGTTCCGGCGTACCCTGCATGCGCAGCACCGGCGTGACGTCAATGTGCATGTCGTCGCTGTAATTGACGGTCACACACCGTGTCCTGCGTTTTGCCATTCCGTAGTACCTGGAGCCCGGCTCCCCATGGATTGCCTCGTACAGCAAGTCGAGAGGTTGTCGCGGCAATACACGACCCTGCAGATTGAGATGGGCGATCACATCAATGTCAAACTCGTCATTATTCAGCTTTGATGCGATTGTGGCTCCAATGGCCATCGACCCTTGCGGGTACAACAACTCCACACGATCCTTCAGCGGGCTCCCATCCCGTTCAATCCAGTCGTTTATCGTCCGGTACCGCGATACCGCCTTGTTATAATCCGTTCGGCTGAGTTGAACCCGAATGGCCATGTCAGCCAGCAGAGCGTCCGTCGGATCAGTAAGGATTCGCTGTAGCGAGGCTGTCTTCGGCGTCATTTTAATGACTCCTATCTTTGAGAATTGTAGTTTACATACGCGAATGATAATCTATAATTTGTAAACTTTCAACAAGGGAGAGTAATCATGATAGGCACGAGACTTAAGGTAGCACGCACCGCCGCCGGCCTATCGCTAAGGAGGCTAGAGGCAAGAATTGGAAACCGCGTCACGGCGCAGGCGATCGGAAAATACGAGCGCAACGAATCCGTGCCCGGATCGGCCGTCTTGATTGCACTCGCCGATGCCCTGGACGTCTCGGTGGACTACTTGGCCGGGGACCAGGAAATGGTCCTCGAAGCGGTGGAATTCAGAAAGAAAAAGATCACCAGCCGACGGGAGGAAGCCCAGGTCGAAGCCAAGGTCCTGCACCTTCTGGAGCGCTACCTGCTGGTAGAAGACCTACTCGGTCTTCGGAGCGTCGAGTGGCACAGCCCGCGTGAGGCCCCCTATCCCGTTGTGCATGACATTTCCGAGGCTGATCACGCAGCCAGAAGTCTTCGGGAGCACTGGAGTCTTGGTAACGACCCGATCCCGAACCTCGTGGAGTTGCTTGAGGAACAAGGCATTAAGGTGCTTGCTGTGGACTCCGTAAAAATCGACGGCTTGACGGCACGCGCCCGACGCACCGGCAAAAGCCCCCTTCCCGTCATCGTCGTCAACGCCAACGACTGGCGAGAACGGCAGTATTTCACGCTTGCTCATGAGCTCGGCCATCTGGTCATGGAGGTGGCTCCCCGTTTGAACGAAGAAAAGGCGGCGCACCGCTTCGCCGGGGCTTTCCTCATGCCTGCCGACGCCCTGTGGGCGAAAGTCGGCAAACATCGTACGTCAATCAGCTTAGGGGAGCTTTTGGAGTTGAAGCAGGTATTTGGCGCAAGTGTTCAGGCCATCACGTATCGATGCAAAGACCTCGGCGTCTTTAGCGAGGCTCTTTTCCGTCGGTTGTTCGACGCTTTCACCC
>JAAXIB010000073.1 GCA_012270585.1 Nitrospirales bacterium | reverse complement strand
GTCAACGAATTACTGAACACATACAATCCCCGGCACCTGTATCGGGGAACCAGTGCCTTTGCTTTTGCCTTTATCTGTCATCCTCGACGCCTGTCCTCGACATTTGTAATCGAGGATCTAAATCGAGGATCCAGAGTTTTTGTTCCAAGTGGGTCTGCATTGAATAGAAGGGCCGAAGAGAAAGCCCCTGGATTCCCGATTACTAACGTCGGGAATGACAAAAGGAGGTTATTTTCATACCAATGACCATTTGAAAAATAGCGACAATAGGCATATCCCGGCCAGTTCATCGCATCGGGAAAAACGCGTACCGATTGACAGCATCGCCTGCACTTCTTCAGGATTCGGTCATGCAAGAGACACCTCTCACCTTTCAGGACGGCACACACCATTCGGTCTCGGCAATCCTGGCGGAGCCCACGCGGAAGAGTGATCGAGCCGTCATCCTCTGTCATGGCTTTCTCTCGAATAAAGACAGTCGCACCAACCTCCGCCTGACCCAACTCCTGGTCGCCCAAGGAATCAGCACCTTGCGATTCGACTGGTTCGGGATGGGCGAATCCGAGGGAGACTTCAGTCGCATCACGGTGGCAACCTGTTGCGACCAGTTGGAACACGCCATGAGCCTGATGCGCGAACGCGGGTATCATGAACTGGGGCTCATCGGATCGAGTTTCGGCGGGCTCCTGGCCATCCTGATAGGACAGCACCATCCTGAACTGCGGGCCATCGGCCTGAAATGTCCGGTCCCGGATTTTCCGGAAATGCTGGAACACGAATTCGGTCCCGCCGGCATTGAAGAATGGCAACGCACCAATTATATTCCCGACGTAACGGGTGGAACGGCGCCGGTTGCGCTGGATTTCGCCTTTTACGAAAGTTGCCGGGCCGACAATGCCTATGAAGCCGCTCGCACCATCAACGCCCCCGTCCTGATCGTGCATGGCGAACGAGATGAATTGGTCCCGTTCCACCAGATCCGGCAATTGGAAGACGCCTTGCCCGGCAACAAGAAACTCGCACTGCTGCCCGAAGCCGACCACCAGTTCGGCAACCCCGAAGACTTTCGTCAGATGACGGTTCATCTGGCGAACTGGATGCAGGCCCATCTCCTGACGACAAACCGGCCATGAGCACACCGCCCGTCAAGTTGACCGAAGAACAGCTCGAAGTCTTTCGGGTCCTCTACCCCTGGTATAAAGAGGAGGTGTTCCGCCGTCGGGAACAGATGATGCGCCTGACGGCCTTCGGCAGCGCGTTTCTGGTCCTACTCCTCATCACGATTCTGGCGCTCTCCCCGCCGTATCCCGTGCATCTCACCATCAAGGTCTTTGCCATTACCGGCACCGCCCTGTTCTCGGCATTGTTCATCTACCTGATCCTGCAGCAACGCGACCGCCACCGCGTGGCCAAACAGACCCTGATCGAAATGGAACAGGTACTCGGCTTGTACGAAGAAGGTCTCTATCTGGTGGGAAAGGCCCTCTACCCGAAAGATTGGCAAACCGCTTGGTTGAATGACCGGAGCGTGACCGTGTACGTTGCCGTGATCACGGCATTGACGATTCTCGTCATAGCGTCGGTTCTCAGCAAAGGCTGACAAACTGGCGGCCCGAGAGTGCCGGAACGCCCACCATGATTAAACCCTACCGAGGCAGCAGCCCGACCATCGCGGACACCGCCTTCATCGAAGACACCGCGGTGATCGTGGGCGACGTGGTCATCGGATCAGAATCCAGTGTGTGGTTTCACAGCGTCGTCCGCGGCGACGTCAACTTCATTCGGATCGGCCGGCGTACCAACGTCCAGGACCTCTCACTCCTCCACGTCACACACGAGACCTATCCCCTGATCATCGGCGACGACGTCACGGTCGGGCACCACGTTGTGCTCCATGGCTGCACCATTCACAATCGAGTCCTGATCGGCATGGGGGCCGTGCTGATGGACGGAGTCGTGGTCGGAGACGACTGTATCATCGGGGCCGGGGCCCTGGTCACCGAACACACCAAAATCCCGCCGGGCAGCCTGGTGCTCGGCGCGCCGGCCCGCGTCAAACGTCCCTTACGGGAGACCGAACTGGCGTGGCTCAAGGAATCGGCCTGGAATTACGTACAATATGCTCGCCACTATATGACTGAATAACCGCCGCACTTTTCCCCGGCCGGGACTTGCGTACCCCATGAGTCGCATCACACACGCTCCGCTCGTGATCCTCGGCACCGGATATACCGGCCGCTTCATCTACCGCGCCGCCCGGCGACGCCGTCGTCCGGTTTTTGTCACAAGTCGTTCGCCGTCGACGCATCTGGCGTTTGCCCAACCCGACCACCGCATCTTTTTTGATTTACAGCAACCCCAGACGTGGTCGCATCTTCCCGACCGTTCGGATATCGTCTGGTGTTTTCCGGCTCTTCCCGAAGATACGGCCGGGACCTTCGCACAACACGCGATCGACCGGAACAGCCGGTTGATCCTTTTGGGCAGCACCTCGGCCTATCGGGCAGGCCGACCCGGCCTCGTGGACGAACGCGTACCGGTCAACCGCGCCATACCCCGGGTAGCCAGCGAAGAACATTTGCAAACCACGTTTGGGGCGACGGTTCTGAGACTGTCCGGGCTTTATGGCCCCGAACGACACGTGTTCGATTGGATCCGGAAAGGAAAAATCAAAAATTCCAACAAATACGTCAACCTGATCCACGTGGAAGACGTGGCCGAACTGTGCCTGCTCGCACTGCGATATGCCTCGCCCGGCTCAACGTATATCGTAAGTGACGGCCACCCACGACGTTGGGCGGAAATCTGCCGCTTTGCCGCCGAACACTTTCAGATCGCCGTTCCACCGGTCACCCCCGCCCGCGAAACGGGCAAACGACTCTCATCCCGGAAAATCCTGTCTGATTTCAACTACCAACTCAAACACCCGGACCTGTTCACGGCCCTCAGCAAACTCGAATCCGACCCCGGAAACGACCTTGGATTCCTGCTTGCGCAGGAATGACAGATAAGGCGATTGAGGCTCCAGGGGTTTTGCTTTCTGTCTTTGTTTTTGTCCCTTTCTGTCATCCTCGACGCTTGTCCTCAACATTTGTAATCGAGGATCCAGAGTTTTTGTTCCAAGCGGGTCCGCATTGAATGGAGGGGCAGAAGAGAAAGACCCTGGATTCCCGATTACTAACGTCGGGAATGACAAAAGGAGGTTATTTTCATACCAATGACAGCCACCCTCAGTCTAGCCCTCTCCAGCGGTGAGGCGAGGGTTTTGCACAAGACGCTCATAACAGACGGGAATCCGGTGTATAATACAATAAGGAGGATAACCGCACCCGCGATGCCTGTCATTGATAAAACCGCCGAAAAACCCGCAAACAAAAGTCTGCAATGTTTCGAGAATTCTGAAAACAGCCGCCCCTCTTCCCTTATCGACCGCATTTTCAGGACTCATCAAGGAGGGAAAATCCGGGTCGCCGGTAAATTTCTTATCGACAACCCCGAGTCGCTCGCCATGGCTTATACGCCGGGCGTTAGCCGCGTGTGCCAAGCGGTCGCCGCTGATCCGGCCCTCGCCTACCGGTTGACCGGCAAGGGCAACAGCGTGGCCGTGGTGACGGATGGGTCGGCCGTGTTGGGATTGGGAAACGTGGGGCCGCAGGCCGCGCTTCCCGTCATGGAAGGCAAGGCCATGCTCTTCCGGCAACTGGCCGGGATCGATGCCTGGCCCATTTGCCTCGATACGCAGGACCCTGACGAGATCGTGCGCATCGTGACGGCGGTCGCGCCGGGCTTCGGCGGGATCAACCTGGAAGACATCGGCGCGCCACGCTGTTTCGAGGTCGAGCGTCGCCTACAGGACACGCTCGATATTCCCGTCATGCACGACGATCAGCACGGCACGGCCGTCGTCGTCCTGGCCGCCCTGCTCAATGCGTTGCGGGTCACCGGGCGGCGGTTGGATCAGGTCACCATTGTCGTAAACGGATTGGGCGCCGCGGGAATCGCCTGCTGTCAACTCTTACTCGCGGCAGGGGCCGTGTATCTTCGCGGGTGCGACAAACAGGGCCTGGTGCTCACCGGCCGGCCAGAGGTATTACATCATTCCCGTCACCGGTTGCCGCACCTCATCCGGTACGACCACCCGGTGGGAACGCTCCGGCAAGCGTTGCGAGGAGCACACGTGTTTATCGGCTTGTCCGTGGGCAACGTACTCACACCGGATGATCTGAAACTCATGGGCCAGGACCCCATTGTCTTTGCCCTGGCCAACCCCGATCCCGAACTGCCGCCGGAACTCGGGTATCGGCATTGCCGGATCTATGCCAGCGGACGGTCGGATGATCCGAACCAAATTAACAACCTGCTGGCGTTTCCCGGCATGTTTCGTGGCGCCTTGGACGCCCGGGCCACCACGTTCAACGAACCCATGCTCTTGGCCGTCGCGTCCGCCCTGGCCGCACTCGTACCCGTCCGTTCCTTGAGCGGGCACTACATCATTCCCAGCGTGTTCGATCCGCACGTCGTGCCGTCGGTGGCCAACGCCGTATCCCAAGCCGCCCGGGACACCGGCGTGGCCCGCCACGCGGCTCAAACGGGTCAGCCTCAGTCCCCGAACAGGTATTTGACCGTGAACATCACGGACAATTGACGCGGGCCGCTGAACGTGTTGTGGTTGGGAAAGGCGGGATCCTGTGCATGCATCGGATGCTTCGAGTACGTACCCGTGTGCTCGACGTCACCCATCATGGAATACGTCAGCTTTACACCCAATAACGTTTCGTCCGTCAGGCTGTAATCCGTACCGGCATAGAAATTCCCGACAAAGACGGTATCGGAAAGATCGGCGTCCTGTGTGCTGTCAAAGGCTGACAGATCCCTCGCCGGATCCTCCGGATCCTCATAACGCGTGGAAAAATGGACGCCGGATATCTCGACGAACGCGACCCCCAGCCCGATACCCACGTACGGCGTGATCCGCTCGAACACGTCCGTGAAATCGTAATACGCATTGACCGAAAGCGTGCGCGTCGTGAGATCGTCGATCCTGGACATGGCATTGGACGTCACATTATTGCTCGGTGAATCGGGCGCTGGCGCGGGAGCGCTTCTTCCGTCCAAATAGGTGATACTCTTGAACTTCTGTTCAATGGCGTTGTTGCGTTGAGCGGCAGAAAATTCCAGACGCCACCGGTTGAACATGCGGCCGACCGCAATTTCAAAGGCGCTGCCGGCATCCGAGTCAATGTTGTACGCCCAGCGGTATCCCGGTATGTCTGCACTGGGACCCGGCATGGCGCACGCGGAAGAATCCGGGTAGCAGTAGATGTCCCGGTTCCATCCCACCTGATCCATCTGGTACGTCCAGTTCGCCCCGATTCCCCCGCCGATATACCAGCCGGACCGTCCCGACTCCGCGCCCGCTTCACCCGACGCGATAAAGCCCATCATTATCGCACCGACAATGCCCAGCCGTACCCTTGAGAATTTCATCGAGGATCTCCCTGAAGATATGAAGAATGGATAAATACCGGATCTTTACGTTTCAGGCCAATCAAGAAGAGGAGAATTATAAATAAAGACCGTTGGGATTTCCATCATGCGAGAGTACGCACGGCACTCCCGCTTTCTCTTTCTGTCGTCCCCGACGCCTGTCCTCGACATTTATAATCGAGGATCCAGTATCTTTGCTTTTCCCTTTCCTCCTTCTGTCATTCTCGACATTAGTAATCGAGAATCCAGGGGTTTTTCTTTTTCCTTCGTTTACGAAGGCAACGCCCCTGGATTCCTGCTTCCGCAGGAATCCCTCATGCAGGCGTGGCCGCCTGCACCCCAAGGGATGAAAATGGGGCGTTCCGGTCTCCAGAATGTCTAATTTCTAACTTCTTAATTTTTATGAACAATTTTTTATTTTCATGCCAATGACAGATAAGGCAATCGGAGTTCCAGGGGTTTTGTTTTCAGGAAACCGTGGTTCAAGGAAGCGTGGCAATGCCCGATAGCGCGGCGGAACCTTGCGAAAGGGCTTTCAGAACATGGTACAGTCGGACGCAATCAACTCTTTCCGGCATGTCCGATTTTTAACCATCTCGCTGCAAAAAGGTAGAACCATGACACAAACAACCTCTCCGTCTCCTCTATTGTTTTTTGACACGGCTTTCGCCATTCAACGCACCTGCTCCATCAGAGCCGCCGTCGACCTGGAAGTCTTCACGGCCATCAAAGAGGGGCATACCACCACGTCTGCCCTGGCGGACCGGTGCAATGCCTCGGAGCGAGGTATGCGGATGCTGGTCGACTATCTGGTTATGCTCGGATTTCTCACCAAATCGGACAACACGTACGCCCTCACGCAGGATTCGGAGGTGTTTTTGGTCAAAACTTCTCCAGCCTATCTCGGCGGAACCCTGGAGTTCCTCCTCAGCCCGACGCTGTTTGAGAGCTTCTGCGACCTCACCGAGGCCGTCCGCAAAGGCGGGACGATGTTGCCTGACCAGGGGACCATAGCCGAGGAACATCCCGAGTGGGTGACCTTCGCCCGAGAGATGGTTCCCATGATGGTCGGACCGGCCAAGTGGATCGCCGAGCATCTGGTGACGACTGGCGGGACGATCCGCAAAGCCCTGGACGTGGCCGCCGGCCATGGCATCTTCGGCGTGGAGATCGCCAAACGGTTCCCGGCTGCGGAAGTCACCGCCGTCGATTGGCCCAACGTCCTGACCGTGGCCCGGGGAAACGCGGACGCCGCGTCGTTGGGAGACCGCTACAACACCATTGCCGGCAGCGCCTTCGACGTCGACTTTGGTGAGGGGTATGACCTGGTCCTGTTGACCAACTTTCTCCACCACTTCGCGATACCGGAGTGTGAGGACTTTCTCCGAAAGGTCCGGGCCTCGATGGCGCCGGGTAGCCGGGTCATCACGTTGGAGTTTGTCCCGAATGACGATCGGATCAGTCCCGCGTCCGCGGATTTTGCACTCATCATGCTCGTCACGACGCCCGGTGGCGACGCGTACACGTTCAAGGAATGGGATGCCATGTTTCAAAACGCCGGGTTCGGGCGTAGCGAGCTTCTTGCGGTGCCCAACTCCAAAGAACACATCATCATCACGCATCAATCTTCATAGGCCCCTCGTCTCCAGCCTCGGGACGCCTGGCATTTGCGTTTTTTCTTGTCATCCCCGACGCCTGTCCTCGACGCTTGTAATCTGGGAGCCAAATCGAGGATCCAGGGTCTTTTCTTTATCTTCGCTTCGCAAGG
>JAAXIB010000011.1 GCA_012270585.1 Nitrospirales bacterium | reverse complement strand
AGGGACAACCCCCCGTGGTTGTCCTGATCAGGCGAAGCCCCCCGACGTTTTTAATCGGATGGTCTGTCCACGCGGACGGTCACGATGTCCGTGTCATAGTATTGCTGGTGGCGGACCGAGGACACGAGGTGCCGCAGCAGCCGAAGCGATACTTCCTGTTCGAGCTCGATCATCTCCCCCGTCGCCCGCGCGCCGAGCGCGCGACGCGGTGTGCCACGCCGACTTGCCTTTCCAGGTTCTAGGTGAACGCGGTAAGGCGGGCGACGACTGTGTATCGATCAGCACGATGCATCTGGCGAAAGGATTGGAGTTCCGCGCTGTTGCAGTCATGGCGTGTGACGATGAGGTTATTCCGTTACAGGAGCGGATCGAAACCGTTGCGGATGATGCGGATCTTAGAGAGGTCTACGACACGGAGAGACACTTGCTCTATGTCGCTTGCACACGTGCTCGGGACTACTTGATGATCACGAGTGTCACTCCCGCTTCGGAGTTTTTGGACGACCTGCTGATAGAGAATTAGCTGCGGTACGTGGATGTGCCGCAATGAATCGGCCACCTGAAACCAAGCTTATGGTCCGGCTTGTCAAATACGCGACGATAGAGTTATAGTGAGTGTGGTTGTGGTGAAACCACGTGTCTTGGCTGGTCGATAAGTATTGTGGATCGTGAAATAATCTGATACTTCAAGTGCCCACAGCGTTCAAGAACCCGCCTATCAATGAAGTTGTAATATCCTCATACTTCACCCCTCCGTTAGCTGATTTTCGCAGCGAGCACGTCGGTCTGTTTTGGGAAAAGGTAAAGGACGATTTCCCTACCGTGAGGCAACAGTTGCCGGTGAACATAGCACCGGACGTTGTTGCCAATGAATTCTTTCCAATGCCTCGATACTGGTTTATTGCGCGCGATGAGATCAGTATCATTCAGATACAAAAAAACGCTTTTATGTTTAATTGGCGTCGCCGAAATGGGAATGAATATCCGCGTTATCACGAAGTTATCAAACCTCATTTCGACAAATACCACGCTCTTTTTAGCCAATTTATCCGAAATGAGGTTGGCATAGATGAACCCACTATTGATCTTTGTGAGTTGAGTTACATCAATGTCATAGAGAACTGTGAATTTTGGGCAAAACCACAGGATACAAAAAACGTCATCCCCTCATTCTCCATTCTAGAACTTGGTATCGATCCTTCTGATCATCTTGGGTTCAACTGCAATTATATCTACAGGGTCTCAACTGATTTAGAACTCACTATCGCCATACGTAGTGGGGTTAAAGCTCAGCAACAGAATGCGCCAGTTCTGCTCTTTGAAATTAAAGCAAGTGGCCGTCTCGGAGGAGTAGCAAAGCCTGTCTCGGACGAGTGGTTCCAGCGTGCACATGATTCTATCAACGATTGCTTTGAACATATGACAAGTACGGATATTCAGAACAAATACTGGATTCCCATAAACGAAACACGATGAACACCGCCACAACCGCAACCCTTCCTATTATCAATCGTCCGTTGCGATGGATGGATGATTCTCTTTCGGTCGAGCAAGAGACAAATCCAGATCAATTGCAGTCTAGGCGCAGTCATATTGCATTGAGAATGAATCTGTCTCGTGTGCGATCCCCGCTTGGCTTTTCTGATAGTGAGTTGGCAGAAGCTCAGGTCACGTCTTCCAATATGTCTGAAGAGGTACTGAGAATATATGATCCACAAAGCCAGTATCTGGCCGAGCTTCAAGAAATGATGGCAGAAGTCCAAAAGATGAGTCAGGCTTATGCACAGCGCCTTGAGGAACTGCGCGAATGTGCCTCAGAGGATGATGAATGTTCCGATATGCGCGAATCATCGAAAGAAGATTTCTGGTGGTTCGTCAAGTCCATGCCTTGGGCCAGGAAGGCGGAGTTGGTGCTCTTGGACAACGGAAATCTCCGGGCTGTTTGGAAAGGAGATGATAAGGCGCATATCGGGCTTCAGTTTCTAGGCGACCAATTGGGAGAGTACGTGATCTTCACACGACGGCCAGGTGCTATGAAAGTTTCACGAGTGGCGGGTATCGATACGCTGGAGGGATTAAAGAAACAGGTTCGGGCTTTTGATATCTCGTTGTTAGAGAATAGATGACTGGCGACGACTTGCCAGGCGACAGCCATGTTGTTCGCTACGCCAAACCAACCCTGATTGATAGTGGTAAAGTCAATGGTGCCGCCTTTCGCTTGCGTGAAAGCGAAAGAGGTCTCTCTGTGCATTGGCTGGAATGTTTTGATGGCCTTGCCAAGCCACAGCAGCTCGATGAAGTGAGGCGTCTTTGCAGGCTCAGGATAAGCCGGAAAGGACAATTCGCTGAACTCAACGTAGACGAAACAAAACAGCATGTCAGGGAGCAACTCGATGGAGTTCGTTTCGTACACAAGCCGTTGGACGTCGATGACAATTATGAGGCTGACCCGTCGCATAGCGAGATCGTTGGGCTGCCGCCATGGAAATCACCTTTAGGTGCATTGATTGGCGATATGATCGCTGAATGTGTAAAAGACACTCACCCAGCAGAATTGTAGACAAACTTAATCGGAAGGTCTGTCCACGCGGACGGTCACGATGTCCGTGTCATAGTATTGCTGGTGGCGGACCGAGGATGCGAGGTGCCGCAGCAGCCGCAGCGATACTTCCTGTTCGAGCTCGATCATCTCCCCCGTCGCCCGCGCGCCAAGCAGCGCGATCCGGTCCTGGATGTTGTCCTCGCCGGTGCCGGCAATGAATTCGAGGTGCGCCCCGCCGTCTTCTTTATACGCGACCAGCAGCAGGCGCCGTTGCCCGCGCTCGGCTTCGCTCTTATCCTGGAGGAGCGTCAGCAATCCCTCTTCGCCCACGGCGTCGAGGCGGTCGGCCATCGCCGTGTCCCATCCCATGCGGGCAGCGAATGCACGCAGAAACTCGCTGATCTTCGGCAGGGCCGAAAGGTCGAACTCCACCTGGATGCGGCTGCGTCGGGAGCCCGTCAGTTCCACGAACAGGGTCATCAGGATAGCCATGAGACCGCCGGCCGTCATGCCGTTCTGGAGCAGCCCGCCGGCAAACTCCGAGAAGTATTCGGGGAAGATCACGCCGTTCTGAAACCCGACGCCGATCCAGAACGCGACGCCGGTGACCAAACTCTTGCGATAGTCGATCCCGTCCTGGAAAACCACCTTCATGCCGACGACGAAGAGCATCGAGAGCAGCACGGTGAGATACGCCGCGGCCACCGGACCTGGGATCGCCAGGATCACGGCCAGTGCCTTGGGAAAGAACGCCAGCCCGATGAACGTGATCCCCACGACAACGCCCACGCGACGGGCTCCGACTCCGGTGAGTTCGGCTACGGACACGCTCGTGGAATAGGTCGTATTCGGCACCGTCCCCGCGAGACCGGACAGCAGGTTGCCGATGCCGTCCGCGGCCACGGCGCCCTGCACCGCCCGGAAATCCACGGCCCGGGGACGCCGCCAGGACACGCGCTGAATGGCGATGCAATCGCCGACTGTTTCAATGGCGCCCACCAGGGTCACGAAGACGAACGCCGGCAGCAGCCCCCAGAAGACCGGTCCGAACTCGAGATCAAAGCCCGGCCATGCGCCATTCGGGAATCCGATCCATGACGCCTCGGTCACGCGGTCCACGTCGTAGAGACCGAAAAACGCAGCCACCACCGACCCGGCGACCACGCCGATGACCGGCGCCCAGAGCCGCCACGTCCCGGTCGCCTTGAGCGCGATCACGACAATAACGAGGATGGTGGCGAGGGCGCTGATCGGCGCGGCCGGCGCGGGGACCCCGTCCGGGACATCCGTCAGCATGTTGAAGATGATCGGCATCACCGTGACCGCCACCAGCATGATGACCGTGCCGGCGACGGCCGGGGTCAGGATACGTCTGAACAGCGACAGCCACGTGGAAAATACGAACTGGAAGAGCGAGGAGATGACGACCAGAGTGGCGAGCATCTCGGGCCCGCCTTCGGCGATCGCCGCGACGCAGACCGCGATGAAGGCCCCGGAAGTGCCCATCAGGAGGACGTATCCCGCGCCGAACCGGCCGAATCGGACCGCTTGAATTATCGTGGTCACCCCGCTGACCAGGATCGCGGCAAACACGGCCCATGAGAGGAAGGCTTCGCTCCCGCCCGCCGCCCGGATCACGATCGCCGGGGTCAGGACGATGCCGGCGACGCAGAGCACAACCAGTTGCAGCCCGAGCCCGAAGGCAAGCGGCACCGGCGGTGTTTCATCGGGCTGGTAGCGAATGCCTGGGCGAAGGCCAGACTCGCCGGCAGTCATGCTGTTTCTCCTTGTCGACGTTGACAATTTCTAACACTTCTTTCCCCTCATTACATCCCCTCCTTCCCTGCTGTCATTGGTATGAAAATAACCTC
>JAAXIB010000039.1 GCA_012270585.1 Nitrospirales bacterium | reverse complement strand
ACGCAGGAATCCAGGGTCGTTCGCTTCGTGAACGGAAGGAAACAAAGACACTGGATTCTCGATTTAGATCCTCGATTTGGATCCTCGATTACAAATGTCGAGGACAGGCGTCGAGAATGACAGAAAGAGACAAGAAATGACTTAAGGAACCCTTAATTTATTTCCAGAGGCGTTCCGGTTTTGATACCCAGTCTTTCCGCGGCGCTGCCTTCCTTCATAAACACTTCGAGATAGCCATTGCTGTTGATCAAGGCATCCGGTTTTTCCGGAGAGCCCTGCTCGTAATGCGTTCTGAGCGTATCGATTGTGACGCCGCCAATTTGAAAAAAAACGTTCTTGCGCTTCGTGATGGTCTTGAGTGCTTGAATGTCGGCGGGAGTAACATCGGTAATAATATTGCCGAACCGGTCGATATGGGCCACACGCCCGTGGAGAGACCCATCCCGCACCTCGGGCTTCTGAATCTTCAATTTTTCATAGTCAGCCACAAGACGACCATAAGTTCCGGGCGTTTGTCCTCGCGTGAGCCAGGCGGCGGACGGCGCAAATAAATCCCGGCCTTCAAACGTGGCTCCTTCCGAATCCAGGCGAAATTGGCGATTTTCAATTTGCCGAACTTCTACGGAGAGTTCGTTTTCAAAAATATAGGTCAACACGCCATTGTCGGGGGCGACAAAGAAAAACCTCGAAGTCGTGACGAGCAACCCTCGACGTGACGACCCGACTCCCGGATCGACGACGACGACGTGCACGGTCCCGTCGGGGAAATAGTGATAACAGGAATTCAGAAGAAAAGCGGCCTCTTCAATGGAATACGGTTCCACGTTATGCGAGATGTCCATGATGCGGGCTTGGTTGTTAATGCCCAGGATCACCCCTTTCATGCTGGCGACAAAATGGTCTCGGGCACCGAAGTCGGTCAGTAACGTCACGACGGATATGGCTGAAGGCATGGGGTTACTCCGAGAAAAAGATTTCTTGAATTTCGTACTCGATCATCCCCGCCGGCCGGTTCACCTGGACGACGTCCCCGACGCGATGACCGATCAACGCACGTCCAATCGGAGATTGCACGGAAATCGAGCCGTTTTTGATATCGGCTTCTTCCTGACCGACAAGGGTATAGGTTTTCCGTTCTTCCGACTCGACGTCCAGTAGGCGGACGGTGGTGCCGAACACTACGGTTTCACTGGGTCCGGTACCGGACTCGATGACTTGGGCGTCTCCCAGTTTCTGTTCGATTTCACTCATCCTCGTATCAATATACTGCTGTCGCTCCTTTGCCGCCTTGTATTCGGCATTTTCCCGCAAATCCCCGTGTTCCCGCGCTTCGGCGATGTCTTGAATGTTTTGTGGACGATCGACTTTTCGCAAACGATCCAATTCGGCCTTGAGGGCCTCATATCCTTTTTTTGTCATTGGAACAGCCATGATTCCTCCAAATGAAACTCCACATTCACTCTTTTAGGTCAACCGGCATGATTGTCGCAACCTCACCTTTCCTGCTTTCCCAGGAATGACAGCAAAGGAAATTGAGGTTCCAGCGTCTTTCCTTTCGCCTTTATCTGTCATCCTCGACGCTTGTCCTCGACATTTGTAATCGAGGATCTATATCGAGGATCCAGGGTCTTTTTGTTTTCTCTTTACAAAGAGAACGACTCTGGATTCTTGCTTTCGCAGGAATGACAGATAAGGAAAGCGAGGATCCAGGGTCTTTGCTTTTTCCCCCTCACCCCAGCCCTCTCCCACGAGGGGGAGAGGGGGAAGCGGATCAGGTCGGATGATAGTCCTGCAATGGTTTGATCGTAAGTGAAGATTTCCTCATGGCCTCAATGGCCGTCACCGCAGCCTGAATGCCTTGGATCGTCGTGAAATAAGGAATGTTTTGTTGCAGGGCCTCTCGTCGAATCGGCAGCGAATCATCCTGTGAAGACGTGGTGCCCACGGTATTGACGACCAACTGAGCTTGCCGGTTCTTAATGTGATCCACGAGATGGGGGCGTCCTTCTTTGACTTTATTGACGGGTTCCACGTTGAGGCCGCGTTCAAGCAGATACGCGGCGGTTCCCCGTGTGGCTTGGAGCTTGAACCCCAACGCCTGCAATCGTTCGGCGACGTTGATGGTGCCGGGCTTGTCCCCATCTTTCACGCTCATGATGATCGTGCCGGCATGAGGCAGACTCAAGCCCGCCGCGGCCTGGGATTTTGCGAACGCCCATCCGAAATCCTGATCGATCCCCATCACTTCTCCGGTCGAACGCATTTCAGGACCCAATAGCACGTCAACGTTCCCCAATTTCGTAAAGGGGAAAACCGATTCCTTGACCGCAATATGCCGCGGCTCCGGAATCCTGGTGAAATTGAGGTCCCGGAGTGAATGCCCGACCATGATTTTCATGGCAAGTTTCGCCAATGGTATTCCAATGGTTTTGCTCACGAACGGGACCGTGCGGGAAGCCCTGGGGTTGACTTCCAGGACAAACACCTCATTCCCTTGAACGGCAAATTGCACGTTCATGAGACCGATCACGTGCAGTTCACGCGCCAAGGCCATGGTCTGGGTACGAATCCGATCGATCAATTCCGTTGTCAACGAATGCGGGGGAAGAGAACAGGCGGAGTCCCCCGAATGAATGCCGGCTTCTTCCACGTGTTCCATGATGCCGGCCACGACAACGTCGCTCCCGTCGGAAACCGCATCGACGTCAACCTCAATGGCATCGGTTAAATACTGGTCGATCAAGAGTGGATATTGGTCTGCGGTCATGACCGTATTTTCGACGTACGACTGAAGCGACTGTTCGTCGTAAACGATCTGCATCGCCCGTCCACCCAGGACGTACGACGGACGCACGATGACCGGGTAGCCGATGTGCGAGGCAACGGTAGAGGCTTCCTTGCCGGACCGTGCAACGCCGTTTCGCGGTTGCCGGAGGCCTACCGTGGTGATTAATTCACTGAATCGTTCACGATCTTCCGCCCGGTCGATCGCATCAGGATTGGTGCCTAAAATCGGAATCCCCGCCCGGGCCAGGGGAAGCGCCAACTTGAGCGGCGTTTGCCCACCGAATTGCACAACGACGCCCATGGGCCGTTCCACTTCCATGACGTTCAACACGTCTTCCTCGACAAGCGGTTCAAAATAGAGTCGATCAGACGTGTCATAATCCGTACTCACCGTTTCGGGATTGCAATTCACCATGATGGTTTCAATGCCCAATTCCCGCAAAGCCAGGGTGGCATGAACACAGCAATAATCGAATTCAATCCCCTGCCCGATCCGGTTCGGCCCGCCGCCCAGAATAACGACCTTTTTTTGGGGTGTCGGATGGGCTTCACATTCCCGGCCGTACGTGGAATACAAATAGGGAGTGAAGGCTTCGAATTCCGCGGCACAGGTATCGACCCGTGAATACGTGACCCGGTGGGAAGGCAGATTGACGTGTCGAAAGGTCCGCACGGCCGAGGGCGTCGTGTCGAGTAATTGGGCCAATCGTTGATCTGCAAACCCCAAACGCTTTGCTTCCCTGAGTAGCTCAAGGCCGTCCGGGCCATCGAATACCGCATCCGGTATCGTGACGGACGCATCCGTTATCGTCCGGGCGCACACACGGGCTTGAGCCAGCAGTCGTCGTTCAAACAGCACGAGTTCCTCAATCTGATCCAAAAACCAGGGATCAACGTGCGTGGCCGCAAAGATTTCGTCTTTGGGGATGCCGGTTCGCAGGCCATCCGCGATATGCCAGGGACGGTCCGGATGGGCCGTACGAATGGCCGTACGAATGTGCTCCGTCACGGACGGGCTCAGGTCGTCTCCCGGCAGGTAATGGTCCAAGGCATTGAGGGAGATCAGGCCGCAGCGATCCGTTTCCAGGGACCGTAAGGCTTTTTGAAACGCTTCCTTAAACGTTCTGCCCAACGCCATCGCTTCGCCGACGGATTTCATTTGGGTCGTGAGCGTGGAATTGGAACCATGGAATTTTTCAAAGGCGAATCGCGGAATTTTGACGACAACGTAGTCAATCGTGGGTTCAAAGGAGGCTTGAGTCACCTTGGTAATATCATTGGCAATCTCATCCAGGGTATACCCCACGGCCAATTTCGCCGCGATTTTCGCAATCGGAAATCCGGTGGCCTTGGAGGCCAGGGCCGAGCTCCGTGACACGCGCGGGTTCATTTCAATCACAATCATCTCCCCGTTTCGGGGATTGAGGGCGAATTGGATGTTCGAACCACCGGTATCGACGCCGATTTCCTGGATGATGCGAATCGCCGCATCCCGCATGCGTTGATACTCTTTATCCGTCAGGGTCATGGCCGGAGCCACCGTGATGCTGTCACCGGTATGAATGCCCATGGCATCAAAGTTCTCTATGGGGCAGACGATAACGACGTTATCGTTCAGGTCTCGCATGACCTCGAGTTCATATTCCTTCCATCCGATCAGGGACCGTTCGATCAACGCCTCCCCGACCGGACTGGAGAGCAACGCCCAATCGACGTACCGTTCGAACTCTTCACGATTATAGGCAATGTTTCCCCCGGTGCCGCCCAACGTGAAGGACGGGCGGACAATGGCCGGAAATCCGACGATTTCCAAAAAACTCATGGCGTTTTCCCGGTTTCGAATCAACCGGCTCATGGGCGTGGCCAAGCCGATGTTGTCCATGGCCCGTTTGAAGGCATCACGATCTTCAGCCTTGTTGATGGCTTCATAATTGGCCCCGATGAGTTGCACGTTGTACTTTTCAAGCGCACCACGTTCCTGAAGGCTCATGGTTACGTTCAGCGCCGTTTGACCACCCATCGTGGGGAGCAAGGCATCGGGACGTTCCTCTTCAAAAATGCGTTCCACCACCTCAACCGTGATGGGTTCGATATACGTGCGATCCGCCAGGTCGGGATCGGTCATGATCGTGGCGGGATTACTGTTGATGAGCACCACTTCATACCCTTCCTGTTTCAGGGTCTTGCAGGCTTGGGTGCCGGAATAATCGAATTCGCAGGCCTGGCCGATCACAATGGGCCCCGAGCCAATAAGTAAAATGCGTCGTAAGTCGTTCCGCTTCGGCACGGGGCGTCAGTTTTCCGGCGTTAAAGCCTGAGCCGGCATCGAGGGGTCGGGAATACCAGTTTCAGGTTCGGCATCATCACGATAAGGTCGATAATTCCGCATGGCATCGGGAATCCAGGCCTCTATCTGTCGAATCCGCGTGACATCCGAAGGGTGAGTCGAAAGAAATTCAGGAATGGCCGCGTTTGATCGGAAACAAAACTTTCCGATCATTTGCCTCGGACAGCCGCTCATGCGCTCCCAAAAACTGATAGCCTCACGCGGGTCGTACCCTGCCTTCGCCATCAGTTTCAAGCCGATATAGTCTGCTTCCGACTCCTGCTTCCGATTGTGAGGGAGCGTGACGCCCACGCCGTAAGCGTTCATGGCACCCATCGCAAGCTCAGGGTTCACGGCGCCACTGACGGCCCCAGCAATCATCCCTATTTGGGCAATTTGGTCGAGAATCCCACGGCTCATACGTTCGGCGCCATGGCGCTGAAGAGCATGTGCGATTTCATGGGCCATGACCGTGGCCAGCCCCTCTTCGGTTTTCGTGTGTCTCAGGATACCCGTATAAATCGCAACTTTTCCTCCCGGAAGGGCAAAGGCATTAACCGTTCTGTCGTCTTGAATGACTGCAAATTCCCAATGATATTCCGGTTTCTCGGCTACGGCTGCTATGCGCCGGCCCACGCGGTTGACCATTTCATTGATTTCGGGATCCACACTGAGCCGGGCCTGTCGCAGAACGTCACGAAAGGCACTGATCCCCAATGCGATTTCCTTTTCCTCTGAAAGAAAGATCACCTGGTCGCGTACAGTCCCCGGAGCTTTGATGCAGCCCGCCAAAAGCAGGAGTCCCCAGATAATGACCATCTTCCGAAGCATGGGTACGGGTACCACGAGATTCATAACGTCACGAATCGGACCATTATTCCTACGGAAGCCAGAGATACATGAACGCCGGCGTGCCCCCCGCCAACAACAGTGAAACCGGATCGAGTTTGGGAAATATCCAATCAGCCCGCCCCATTCCTCCGGGTCCTTGAGCATAAATATTCGGGTGATATCCGCCGGCACGCTGGTATATGACCACCCGAGCCTCTTCGATTCCTGCGTCTTTTTTGGCAAGTTCCAGAGCGTCATCCAGATAGCCTATCGTATCAACCAATCCATGGTCTTTGGCTTGGGTCGCCGAATAAATTCGGCCATCGGCCAACTGACGAACGGTTTCGGGTTTCAGGTTCGGTCTTCCCTGTTCAATGACTCGAAGGAACCGGGAATAAAAGGAATCGATCACGCCTTGAAAAATGGCGCGGTCCTGCTCGGTCATGGTACGGAACGGCGACCCCATGTCTTTATGGGGGCCTGACGTGACCGCATCGGCCCGGACGCCTATTTTTTCCATCAACCCCGACGCATTGAGCGTCAGCATAATAACCCCGAGACTGCCCGTCACCGACGACGGATGCGCCACAACCCAATCGGCGGCCATCGCCACGTAATAGCCGCCCGACGTGCCCAGGTCCATGATGGATGCAATAATCGGGACTTTCCGGGTTTTTTTCAATTCCTGAATTTCATGATACAAAATATCCGAAGCTGTCACCGTTCCTCCCGGCGAGTTGATCCGCAACACGATCGCCTTGACGTCCTCGTCATCGGCGGCCTTGGTGAGTTCTTCCTTGAACCGCGCGGGCAAGCTGAGTCGATCAAAGAACCGATCGAGCACCCCGCTCGGTTTCGCCGATGTCAAAATCCCGGAAATCTCGATCAGCAGGACTTTATCCCGTCCCTCGCCTGAAAGCACGACTTCCTGTAACGGGCTGGTTTTGGGGAAAAGGGACGAGGTCATACAACCCGTCATCGTCGCCAACACGAAGCACAGAAACAGGAGTCTAGACATGAGCTTGTTCCATCATGGCACGAAATTGACCGAACAGGTATGAAGCATCATGCGGACCGGGAGAGGCCTCCGGATGATATTGGACCGAGAGAACCGGCGCAGTTTTTCCAACAAGCCCCTCCAAACACTCATCATTGAGACTCACGTGCGTCGGCTCGAATGGCCCCCAGGGCGTATTCAACGGCCCATTGGCGCGTTCCGCTGAAGACAGACGAACCGCGAAGTTGTGGTTTTGTGAAGTGATCTCCACTTTTCGGGATCGCAGATCCAGCACCGGATGGTTGGCGCCATGATGTCCGAATTTCAATTTATACGAGGAGAGTCCCAACGCCAGCCCCAGGATCTGGTGGCCGAGACAGATTCCCATGATCGGCCGCCACCCGATCAGATCCTGAATATGAGGAATCGTATACGACGCGCCCTCGGGATCCCCGGGGCCATTGGACAAAAGAACCCCGTCCGGATTCATCGCTTGAACCGTTTCGGCAGTGGTGGACGCGGGAACCACGGTGACGGCGCACCCTTCATCCACCAGCCGACGTAAAATGTTCTGTTTCACCCCGAAGTCGTAGACCACAACATGGAATCGTTGTGTCGGAATCGGATTGACTGACCCGCTCGCACTCAAACGCTGCGGCCAGGATCCGGTGCCTTCTTCCCATTGATAGGCGGAATCGCAGGTCACGGTTCCAACCAAATCCCGTCCGGAAATGGAAGGCAAGGCCTTGGCTTTCGCAACCAGATTGTCCGGGTTTCCATCAACGTGGGAAATGACCCCGGCTTGCGACCCATGCGTGCGCAAATGGCGGGTGAGGTACCGGGTATCGATTCCTTCAATGCCCACGATTCGATGGTGCACCAAATACGCGTGCAACGAAAGCTCCGAGCGCCAATTGCTGGGGCGCCGGGTTGCTTCAGTCACGATAAACCCCTCGGCCCACGTGCGCCGGGATTCGCTATCCTCCGGTGAAATTCCATAATTGCCGATATGCGGGCAGGTCATCAGGACCATCTGTCCTTTGTAGGACGGATCCGTGAGGATTTCCTGATACCCGGTCATCGCGGTATTGAACACCACCTCACCGGACGTTTCACCCTCAAATCCCAAAGCCCGTCCTTCAAGGACGGTCCCATCGGCTAATGCAAGAATCGCTTTTTTGGTCATCCGAAAGACATCCTTCTGGCGTCCCCCCAGGAATTAGCGAGATACAGGGTCCGTGCTTTTGCCTTCGTCCCTATCTGTCATCCTCGACATTAGTAATCGAGGATCCAGGGTCTTTGCTTTGGGCTTTTCTTTGGGCTTTGCTTTTCCCTCTGCCCCTGTCTGTCATTCTCGACATTAGTAATCG
>JAAXIB010000080.1 GCA_012270585.1 Nitrospirales bacterium | reverse complement strand
AGTTCGGGGGTGTCTTAGCTATTTTCATGTCAATGACAGAAATGGTGTGGGCAAATCCTTATTCCGTCACCAGACATTCGCAATTCTAAGGAAACCGGGTCTGCCAGGACAAGGGGAAGGCCACGCCACAGGATAGGGCAAGCGGGAGGAGAGAAGCCGGAAGAAATTCGCAGGTTGATGTCGGACCGAGTAGGGAGCCAGGATTCACTCGATTTCGAGAGAACTCAATTCTCAGTCATATATCTTCATCAGCCTCATCTTCATCATACGAGTCTTCACCGTCTTCGATGAGAGTCATTTGCTCTTCCGAACAATACGTTTTGCCTGACAAATCCGGCGCGTCCCATCCCAAAGCAAGGGCGGGGACGCCTGCCAGCACCAATAGCAGAAAAAGGGTGATAAACGGTTTCATGATGAGCCTCCTTTCCTCTGTGGACAGCCGGAATGCTAAGTGAACCTGACGCTGTCATAGATCTCCATTGTTAAGTGAATCCTGGCTGATACTTATCGTACAAATGGTTTCATATATATGTCAGATAAGTTACGAATATGTTATATACATGACGAATATGGCATATATATTACGATATTGTAAATTCATTCAGTAATACGGCAGTTGATTATACGAGCAGAATAGTTACTAAATGATGCTATATTGATGTAAATAGATGCTAATTAGTGAATAATTAGCGCATAATTTGATCGAAATTGATGCTAAATAGAGATTGGATTCTTGTTGAATCGGTGTTTTTCGATGGCGGGGTGTGTGCAACGTGGGTGGACCTCAATCATAATCGTCATCTTCTTTCTCTTCATCTCCATCATCCGGGACTTCATCGTTCGGGCTTTGCGGTATTGCCTGTGGTTGCTCCACATCTTTGTTAAATGACTCTGGCGGATCCCATCCCAAAACAAGGGCTGGAGCGGCGGTCAACGCCAGAATCAGAAAGAAGGGAAGAAATCGTTTCATAAAGCAAAGCCTTTCTCTTGTGGACAGCCGAAAGACTGAACGAAGTCTACCGGGCACCAGGTCTCTCGCCGTTCGCTAAATCCATGGCCGATCCTTTTCGTAGATGAAATGTAGCTCCTCTTTTGAGCGGTACAGCTTCAGGCGTGCAAAAGGAAAGTGCCTCAGGGTTCCATCAGCCACAGTGTGCCGAGCACAATCGTGCCGAACCCCACGACGGCCTGGAGATTGCGATGAGCCCGCGTGAAAGCCGTCGCCGTCCAAGCCAGGGGCACGGCGAGCAACGAAGAAAGTATCGTCATGCCGGCAATCGAGCCGAGACCGAACAGCCCGACGTAGAGCAGGCCCATGACCGGGTCCTGCACGGTCGAGGCCGTCAGGATCACCAAGGCCGTTGATCCGGCCAAACCGTGGACCATGCCCACCAGCAGCGTCCGCACGGGCAACCCGCTCTCATGGCTATGAACGTGACGATCGGGATCATGGTTGGCGTTTTCCCTAAGATGACTGTGGACGTGGAAATGGGTCCTGCCGTCGGCATGCCGGTGACTATGGAAATGGAGACGGTCGCGCCACAGGCGAAAGAGTACATGGCCTCCCAGCAGGATAAGCATCACGCCAACAATGCATTCCAGCGCCTGCCCCAGGGTCTCACCGAAACGCAGATCCAAAAAGACGGCCGTCCCGGCAAAGATCAACAAGGTCAACGAATGGCCCAAACCCCAAACGGCGCCATGAGTGGCGATCCGGCGAACCGATCGCGTGTCCGTGCAAAGCGACGACATGGCCGCCACGTGATCAGCCTCCAAAGCATGCTGCATACCGATCAACAGCCCCAGGAGAAGAATGCCGGTCACAACACGTGACCTCGGAAGTTCACGCGATGTATCATGATCTCCAAGTCCCTCATTATAAGACAGCCTAAGGCGGCTACTGTACGTTTCGTTGAACCCTTCTGACAAGAGGACGGAGAACCCCACCCCTTTCGTTTCGCCAGCGACTTCGTTACCCTAGACGGTGAAGCGAAACACGGAAAATTACTCGCATCATCCTCGTGACTGACCGCATTGCCGAAACGCAACAAGCCCTTGAATGGCCGCAGGTACTGGAGGTGCTGGCCGCAGAGGCGCATTCGTCACCGGGAGCCGAGTTGTGCCGGCGGTTGCTGTTGGAAGACACGCTCGAACTCGCGCAACGTCGCATGCAGGAAACCACGGATATGCTGGAACTGCATCATGCGCCCCTGCCGTTCCCCGTCGTGCAATTCGAAGACTCGTCACAAGCCCTGCATAAGGCGGAAAAGGGCGGGGTCCTGGACCTCCATACGTTGAGAGCCCTCTCCGTCATGATCCACGTGGCCGGGGCAGTCCGGCGCTGTCTCATAGTGAATCAACAGACCGTGCCCGCCCTGTTTGCCTATTACGCATCCCTGCCGGATCTGTCCGAACTGCGAGAAGAGATCGACCGTTGCGTGAACGAGGAAGGAGAAATACGCGGTCAAGCCTCACCGGCGCTGGCCGAGGCCCTCCGTGCGGCTCAAGGGTTGAAGCAACGCATCCGCCGCCGCGTAGAGAACATGGTGGCGTCCTCACGCTATCGGGAGTTGTTGCAGGAACCCTACTATGCCCAACGGGAGAACCGGTACGTCCTGCCGGTCAAAGCCGAGCGCCAGCATGATCTCTCCGGGATCGTGCATGATATGTCGGCCAGCGGCGCCACGGTGTTCCTGGAACCCCGTGAACTCATCGACCTGAACAACGAGATGAAAGTCGCCGAACTGCAAGTCACCCGGGAAATCAACAGGATTTTGAAAGAACTCACGGACCTGGTCGTGGAGCACCTGCACGACCTGCGGAATCTGCTGCACATCCTGACCATCCTGGACTGTATCGGAGCCAAGGCGCGCCTGAGTGTCCGCATGACCGGCACACCGGTCCGTCTCAATACGGACGGGCACGTTCGCCTCTGGAACGCCCGGCATCCCTTGTTGCTGTTGAGCAAAGAGCAGGTGGTGGCCAACGACGTCATGTTTGAAAAGGATTCCGCCGTATTGGTGATTTCCGGACCCAATACCGGTGGAAAAACCGTGCTGCTGAAATTGTTGGGCCTCTGTAGTCTGATGGTGCGGGGCGGGCTCCATCTGCCCTGCGGGGATGGTTCGGAAATGGCGTTTTTCGAGGAGACCTTCGCGGACATCGGCGATGCGCAGGATCTGACCAAAGACCTTTCCAGTTTTTCCGCGCACGTCAGAAAAATCATCGGCCTGCTCAAGAGGATCGAATGCCGCACCGGCGGCGAGTCCCCACACACGCTGGTACTTCTGGATGAAGTCATCAGTTCGACCGATCCCGCGGAGGGCGCGGCCCTGGCCGAAGCGCTCCTCCGCCGGTTTGCCGAACTCAATCTCAAGGTCGTGGTGACCACGCATTACAATTCCTTGAAGACCCTGGCCCTGTCGACCCCGGGGTTTTTGAACGCCAGCCTTGAATTCGACGTGAACACCTTGGCCCCGACGTACCGGTTTATCCCGGGCATCCCCGGCGGGTCTTCCGCGCTCGACATCGCGGGTCGTTTGGGTATGGACCCGTCTATTCTCGACCAGGCCCTGGGCTTGCTCCATCGGGAAGATCGGCAACTCGATCATATCTTTGCGGACCTGCAACACACCCATCAGGCATTGAAGGAAGAACTGAAAGAAGCCCGGATCCAACGCGAAACGGCCGACCGCGAGGCAGCAGAAGCTCAGACGATTGCCGAACGATTGCGCTCCGTCGAACGCGAAGAAATCAAAAAAATGAAAAAGAAGTTCAGAGAAGAATTGGCGGCCGCTCGTGTGGAGATTCGCCGGATCACCGAGTCGTTGCAACGGCAGCGGACGTGGACGCAGGCACAGGCACAGGAAGCGCAACGTCTGTTGCAGCGCGTCGAGGATTCAGTGAATCAACATATGTCTCCGGAGACCGTGCCCGTCGAATCGCTTGCAGAAGGCGACGTCGTGGAAATCGCCAACCTGGACACGCTGGGGCGGTTGCTTGAAAAGCCTGGGGGGAAGAAATCCGTTCGGGTGCGGGTCGGGGCCTCCGAGATGTCCGTCCACGTGAAGCGGCTCGTGGGAATCGGAAAAGGGGAGGGGAGGCCCCAATCACATCCGGCGCAATCCGCACCGCGTTCGTTGAAACCGGGTCCGCTGCCATTGTCCAACGAGGACGCGCCGGCGGGCGCAACGACATCGGGTTGTACGGCTATCGACCTGCGGGGGCACGCCGCGGAAGAAGCGCTGGAACAACTGACGGCTCAGTTGGATCAGGCCTTGCTGGGCAATGCCAAATCCGTTCGGATCATTCATGGGCACGGGACGGGAAAGCTCAAAGCCGCGATTCGACAATTTCTCGCGCAGTCAGCCTATGTGAGGGCGTTTCGACCGGGGAGCAGCGAAGAAGGCGGGGACGGCGTGACGCTGGCGGAGTTGACGTAGCCCGGTGAAAAATCCAGGCTGGCCCGTTAGGACGTTCGAGACCGGGGTTCATTCGCCAGAGCGATGGCGACGTTGCGCTGGAACCCTGAAAACTTCGCACGCCGGATAGGAGAACGGGCAAAGGTCCGGGAAAATTCATCTTCGCTCAAGGCCGAGAGCCGGGCCAAATTCGGGCTATTCGTCAACTCGGTGGGCTGCACGGCCGGCTCGTCCGTTGCCGGAGCAAAGGTATTATACGGGCACACGTCCAAACAATCATCGCAGCCGAAAATTCTGTTCCCCATCCGGGTTTGAAGATCCTGGGCCAGCGAATGCCGATCTCCGCGATATTCGATTGTGACGTACGAGAGACATTTCGTGGCATCAACAACGTAGGGATCGACAATGGCTCCGGTCGGACAGGCGCGAATGCATAGCGTGCACGTCCCGCACAGATCGGTCCCGGGTTCATCAGGCTCCAATTCCGCGGTGGTTAAAATTTCTCCGAGCAGCAGCCACGATCCAAAGGCAGGGGAGACGAGATTGGAATGTTTGCCGATCCACCCCAAGCCGGCTTGCTGCGCCCAGAATTTCTCCATCACCGGCCCCGTATCCACGTACCGGCGCGTGGAACAGGTCGGCTCAAGCGACTTCAGCAGCCGTTCGAGTTCCTTGAGCTTTTTCTCGAACACGCGATGGTAATCTTCACCCCAGGCATACCGGGCAATCCGTCCGTTGCCCCGCCGTTCATCCGGATCAACGTCAGTCCAGTAATTGATCCCGAGGGCAAGAATCGAACGGCAGTTCGGCAAGACCCGAGAGGGATCGGCACGCCGTTCCGGACTGCGTCCCATCCACTCCATCGTGCCGTGGTAGCCTTGAGTCAACCAATTCCGCAAGCGAGCAAAAAGGTCTTGGCGGGAATGACGGTTTGGAGAGGAGTCCTGGCCCTGGCGCGACGCCGGCACGCGGGCAATGCCCACCGCGTGAAATCCCTGCTCAAGGGCGGCCTGTTTAAGAAGGCGGGTAGTCGACGACACAAAAGAGACCCCTCTTTTCCTTCTGTCATTCTCGACGCTTGTCCCCGACTTGATCGGGGATCCAGGCGATACACGAGAATCCAGTGTCTTTAGGGTCTTTGTGTTCCTTCTTGTTCCCCTCCTAGGAGGGGTGAGGGGGCATTAGGCTTGCCCCGGGCTTGATCCGGGGTAGAGGCCTGATGGCACTTTCTTTCAATCCTTATAGACTTTTCTCGGTTGGGTGGTCATGGGCTGACTGTCGCCACACGTAAACATCACGCTGAACCGGGCTGAACAATTATCCGTTTCGCAGGGTCCACAGGAGCCCACGATCCTGGTTTTCCAGTCGGTTTTTTTTTCATCGATGGCACAACGTGTCTTGCCGCCCTTGGAGACGTCGACCCACGGATCGTCATATCCGGGAAAGTTTGCGACCGTACACCCTGAGGGGATCGGCACCTCACATGTGCGGCCCTGCTCTCCCTTCACCATGCCCAGGTTGCAGATCGATTCCGTTTGGGGTTCCGCATTGGCTGGCACGCCATCCATGAACAGGATTCCGCTTGAAACAAGCACCAGAGGAACGATCACAGCCAAAGGGTTCATCATCCGAGTCCTCTTTCGAATCTTTTTATCACAAAAACAGTGAATATTTATCATACAATAGAACTCTTCGGAACACGAGAGCAAGTTTTTGGCAGTCTCGTTCTGTCATTCTTGTATGTGTTCAGTAATTCGTTGACAGAATACGGGGCTTAGTGTCCTCCTGCAGGCCTCTCCTGTCATCCTCGACATTCTTAATCGAGGATCCAGGTTTTTAATTTTTGGTAGTTGTAACCGCGCCATCTCGTGGCGCTTCGCTTGGAACAAGCCGGAGGCAGGATAGGCGTTGGCACGCCTACGTTTGTAATGGATCAATCACCGTGAGAAAAGAGAATCGGTGAAAATCGGTGTCGCGAGTGCAGATCCGGCTGATCCCGTGCTCATGCATCAGCACGGCGGTGTGGAGATCGTGCATAAAATTACCACGAGAGTCAGGCCGGTCGCGCACGATGAGACTCAAGACGTCCGCATGACGTGCCGTCGGCGCAAGCACGTCAATCCCTGGTGAGGCCAGCAGAACTTCAAGGAATCGCCAAGCGTCCTTGGCATTCCACGGTGCCCGAAACACTCGAGGATGCGTACTGACTCGAAGGAATTCATAACAAAGGTTCCAGGTCAGAAAGTCAGGCGCTGGATCATCCAAGCACTGTTCGATAAGGGCGCGGCACGGCCTATGGAATTCAGATTGCTTGTCGGCGGCGTACAGCAGGATGTTGGTGTCGATGACCAACAATCAGGGTTCTTCCATTGCCGAATACAACTCCGCACGATTCGACACGTCGACGAGTGCCCCTCCACTGCGCCAGGTCGGAAGCACGGGGCGGGCGCTTCCCCTGTTTGCTTTATGAGAAGTTTCGGCCAGAATACGCCGTAACGCCGC
Source organism: Nitrospirales bacterium (assembly GCA_012270585.1). Classification (GTDB taxonomy): domain Bacteria; phylum Nitrospirota; class Nitrospiria; order Nitrospirales; family UBA8639; genus Bin75. The sequence goes on along the minus strand of JAAXIB010000080.1, from coordinate 389 downwards.
TTCCACGAGTTCGGAGATGGTCGTTCGCCGTCGGGCTGCCTCTTCGCGCAACCGCCGCATCACGCGATCGTCTATGTTAAGAGTCGTCTTCATATGGAAAACCATATATTATAGATGGATCTCCGTCAAGCTATCCTTGGCAAGTTCGTCGTCAATGTTTCAGCCATCAATCGCATTGAAGAGCACCGGCTCGTGTCTGAACGGAGCCGGGAATCCAGCATCTTTGCTTTTTCCTTCTCTTTCCAAGGAACCCGCCCCGGGCTTCCCGCTTGCGCAGGAATTGTAAATGTTCAGTCATTCGTTGACCATTTCCGCTTTACAACTCCCTCTCCCCTAGCTCCTCGCTTGCCTTTTCGGTCATTGGTATGTTGCTTTCACCTTGCAAATCG
>JAAXIB010000075.1 GCA_012270585.1 Nitrospirales bacterium | reverse complement strand
ATGACTGAACATTTACAATTCCTGCGGAAGCAGGAATCCAGGGTCTTTCTCTTTGCGAACGGAGAAAAAGCAAAGACCCTGGATTCTCGATTACTAATGTCGAGAATGACAAATAACGGCAAAAGCGAGAACCGCTGCATCCTCGACTTCCTTTTCTGTCATTCCTGCGAAAGCAGGAATCCAGGGTTGTGCTCTTTTTGCGAACGGAGAAAAACAAAGACCCTGGATTCGTCCCCGACATCCTTAATCGGGGATCCAGGTCTTATTGTCGAGAATGACAGATAAAGACAAAAGCAAAACCCCTGGGTCCTCGATTACCAACGTCGAGGACAGGCGTCGGGGGTGACTCCTCACCCTGCCCTCTCCCCGAGGGAGAGGGTTCTACAAGCCTCCCTGCCGAGCCGGTAGCGCACACGGCGCCAGGATGGCGTCGCGCATGCCGTGCAGCACTTTTTTATCCTTGGGGCACACCGTCGCCAGAATCCCGCCGAGGGTCACCTCGTCTCCGGACACGAAATAATACGGGGACAGCCGGGCGCGTCCCTCCATGGATGCCAGTTGTCCCGTGCGCTCGTCCCAATAGGTCATCTCGTACACCCGGCCCTTGTGAAACGCCTGGAACACGTAGGGCGTCGAGGTAAAGGACGTGAGCGCATGCTCCAGTTTCGCCACCCAGGCGGACTGCGGGATATCATGCCCCACGATCACCCCGCGGCTGCCCCAGGCGAGTTCCGAAAACCCGGACGGCTTCAAGACGCATTGTCGCTGCTTCTGCGTGGCCTGGCTCAACTGTCGCCAATCAGATACGGCCTTCCCGTCAAGCGTGAGATCCGGGATGATCGCGGACGGCGGCAAAGGACGAGGGTCCACGACCCAGGTCCTGGGCATGACCTGCCGGAGACTGTCAAACACGTCCCGCTCCAATGCGTCGGCCCAATACCCTTCCAGCATGGGGTGATGCAGGAGCGCGAAGGCCAGCTTCTCTTCCATCCAGGGCTTATACGGCGGCGTCACGCGCACCCGGCCTTTCCTGGCGCTGTACATCAGCAATTCGGACTTCGGCACGTTTTCCAGGTCGAATAACTCAAAGAACCGGTACACGTGCCAGACGGGCCGTTCGCCCGAAGGGGTATGTGCAAACAATGTAGGGACCAATGATCGTTGCTCCTCCGTAAACCGGAGATCGCGGGGATGCACGCAATAGGCATCCAACCCCGTGGCCCGGAGACGGCCTGCCAGCCAGTCCATCTCGGTCCGGTAATCCTCGGCCTCATCGGACACCACGATGGCGAGACCGCCCGCGTCCCCGCCAACCGGCTCCTCGCCGCCACGCCCCCGGAACAGCGCGGCGAACCCGTCGATCATCCCGTCGGCCCCGCCGACAAGCGCATCACCCAGCGCGCCGTAGGCAGCGGACAAACTGCCCGTGATCCCGATCCCGCCGGGGACGGAGTCCAATTCCGTGATGGCCATGCCCGTCTCGGTCGGAATCACGTCGGGCCGGATCACCTGCGGGACCGCCTCCCGAAACCGTTTCATGCGCGCATACTCCAGCAGGGCTTGCGGCTTGCCCTGGTCCAGATACTGGTGCACCCAGAACGGTTGCCGGCCCTTGACGCTGTCCAGATACAGCCGGTTGAGCGCTTTGGAGAACGACCAGAGCCAGGGGCCCAAGTCCTCGAAGAACGTAAGGTCGCGGGCGGTCAACGGGAACGGAACGGGCGAGACACGCCACGCGGGCGTTGATTCGAACAACCCCGCCGCTTGCAGCGCATGGTGTACGGCCAGGCAGCGCCGGCTCTCTTCGCACGGAGGAGAGGCGGAGGACAAGGCAGAAGGGGTCGCCGTATCTGAGTACTGTGGAATCACGGGACCTGCCGCCGGGAAGTGGGCCATGAGAAACGTAGACCGGAATCCTTCATGAGACTTGCCGCCTGTGCACCAAGAGATGAAAATGGGGATATTGAGGAGAACGCCCCTGGATTCCTGCTTTCGCAGGAATGACAGAAAAGGAAGTCGAGGATGCAGGGGTTCTTGCTTTTGCGTTTGCGTTTGCCTTTTGCCCCTGTCTGTCATTCTCGACATTAGTAATCGAGAATCCAGTGCCTTTTCTTTGTCTTCTCTTTACAAAGAGAACGCCCCTGGATTCCTGCTTTCGCAGGAATGACAGAAAGAGTAATCGAGAATCCAGTGTCTTTTTTGTCTTCTCTTTACAAAGAGAACAACTCTGGATTCCTGCTTTCGCAGGAATGACAGATAAGGAAATCGGGGATCCAGAGTCTTCTGGCTTTTCCCCCCTCACCCCAGCCCTCTCCCACGATGGGGAAAGGGTGAATCGGGAATGACCAATTCGGGGAGGTCGTTGATTATTTTCATACCAATGGATCATAACAGTCGTACGAATGGAATGTATCCGGATGAAGGATGGATGTTGGCGGAGGGGTTGCAACAGAATACCCGACAAAACTCATGATACCACGACCGTTTTCAGAGAGACAAGCAACGCGCTTCTTGTCCGTCGGCGGTGGCGCCCGTATAATGAGGCCGTCACCGTCAATCGTAGGGAACAACGATCGTTGTTCCCTACGCCATGTGGTCGGGGAAACGAAACAGAGGACGCGTGAAAGGACACGAAATCGACATCGAGCAATACCGGATCACCGACGAACCGTTTTATGAAGAGATCAACGGCGAGATCGGGCTCGTCGACATCGCGGCGCAACAGCATTTGCCGGTGATGCTGAAAGGCCCGACGGGCTGCGGCAAGACCCGGTTCGTGCAACACCTGGCCTACCGGCTGCAGCGCCCGCTGATTACGGTGGCCTGCCATGAAGATCTCACCGCGTCGGACCTGGTGGGCCGGTACCTCCTCAAAGGCGAAGAAACCGTGTGGGTGGACGGCCCCCTGACTCTCGGGGTGAAACACGGGGCCATCGTCTATCTGGATGAAATCGTCGAAGCCAGAAAAGACACCACGGTGGTCGTGCACCCGCTCGGCGACGACCGCCGGTTTCTGCCGATCGAAAAACGCGGGCAGATCATCGAAGCGGTCGAGGACTTCATGCTCGTGATTTCCTACAACCCCGGCTACCAGAGCGTGCTCAAGGAACTCAAGCAGAGCACCAAACAGCGGTTTATGGCGATCGAATTCACGTATCCCCCAGCCGAGTTCGAAACGAAAATCATCGAGCATGAAGCCGGCGTCGCCAAGGACGTGGCCCAACGGCTCGTCAAACTGGGCGGCAAGGTGCGGAATTTACGCAACCACGGGCTCGAAGAAGGCGTGAGCACGCGACTGCTCATCTACGCCGGCACCCTCATGCGGCAAGGCGTCGCCCCGGAGCGGGCGTGTGAGGCGGCGGTGATCCAGCCCATCACGGACGACGGGGATATGCATCGCAGCATCCAAGAATTGGTGAAAGCGATCTTTTAGGAAACGTCCCTGGCGAACCGTTCCCGTCCGGCCCCGGTGATCCCTGCATGTCCGAACCCCAAAACATCATCGCCGTCGTCTACGACTTCGATCACACTCTGAGCCCGCAGTACATGCAGGACCAGACGATCCTGCGTCACGCCGGGATCGAGCCGCAACAATTCTGGGAACGTTGCACCGCGCTCATCAAAGAAAAAGGCTACGACCAGGAACTCGCCTATATGAAACGGATGCTGGAACATGACGCGATCCGGTCCCTGTCGAACCGGGACCTGCAACGCATGGGCACGCAACTCACCTTTTTCCCCGGGGTGCCGGAGTGTTTCGGCGAATTGAACACCATCGTTTTGCAACCCAAATACCGGGAATGGGACATTCATTTGGAGCATTACGTGGTCAGCTCGGGGCTGGAAGCGATCCTGGCGGGCAGCGAAATTGCGAAGTGGACCAAAGCCGTGTGGGGGTGCCAGTTCGATGAAGAGGACGGGCACATCAGTTATCCCAAGCGCACCATCAGTCACACACAAAAAACGCAATATCTCTTCCGGGTCAACAAAAACCTTCTGGACACCGGCCAGGACGTGAACGATCACATGCCCGAAGAAGCCAGGCGCGTGCCGTTCCACCACATGATCTACGTGGGCGACGGCCCGACCGACGTGCCGTGTTTCACCGTCATCAAAAAGAACGGCGGGTTGGCCGTGGCCGTCTACAATCCCGACGACCCCACGCGCCGGTCATTCAAAAAATGTTACGACCTCACGCGGCATGCCGACCGCGTACATTTCATGGCCCCGGCCGACTATCGAAGCGGGAGCCAACTCCGCCTGATACTCGAACAGCACCTGACCGAAATCGCCGACGGAATCGTCGAACGCCGCCGCCAAGCCATCGCCGCCACCCGCGTCGCCGCCCCCCCGCCGTGAAGGCCGTAAGGTGCGTTTGGTACGGCCTGGCAGCCTCTCTCTGTCATTGGTATGAAAATAACCTCCTGTTGCCATTCCCGCTTCCCCCTCTCCCCATCGTGGGAGAGGGCTGGGGTGAGGGGAGGAGGACAAAGACTCTGGATCCTCGATTACTCTTTCTGTCATTGGTATGTTGCTT
>JAAXIB010000044.1 GCA_012270585.1 Nitrospirales bacterium | reverse complement strand
CGGTTCTGGCGGACCTTGAACGACGACCTGATCGACGGGACCACGTTTGCGTCCCTCGAGGACTTTCGGGACGAATTGGAGCAATACTTACTGTACTACAATGAGGTCAGACCCCATCAGGCGCTGGAGGGAAAGACTCCCAAACAAAGGACCGAAATTTGTCAACGAATTTCTGAACACATACAAGAATGACAGAAAGGGACGAAGGACAAAGCAAAGACCCTGGAGCCTCGATCGGGTCGGGGATGACATAAGGGAAAGGCGGGAAGGGCAGAAGAAAAGGTTGCGGAGGATGCGTGTCGTTTTCTCTTCACCCTGCCCTCTTCCGGGGGGAGGGGGGTTTTAAGACGACGTGCGGTGTTGCGCCGTCGGACGGGAGCGTAACAGCTCTTCCAGGGTCAACAGGGCGTCCCGGCCCGAGTTGGCCTCGAGGCCCTTGGAGAGACTCTGGTCCGCGTAGGTGTGGCCGTGGTCCTGCGTGGCGCTTTGACTCAGGCTGCCGGACCAGGTCCGTGGATCGCGGCTCCCGTGTTTCCGGTTCCAGGCCGTCAGGCACGCCTTCGCAATCAGCGTGTTCAGCGGGGCGGGATTGTACAGCAATTTCTTGATGTTCCACGGCATGAGGCTGAGCGGGTTGTAGCCCGCGGACAGGTAGCCGTCCGACAACAACCGCTGTTCCAGGTCCGTGTTCGGCTGGATACCCAGGAAGAACATCAGGGGAAACACGCGGTCCTCCCCGAGAATCGACGCCACCACCTTATACGACTCGATACTTTGCAGGAGCGTCTCCTCGGTTTCTTCCGGCGAATTGAGCGAATAATTCAGGATCACGCGACCCGCAAACCCCGCCTCCTTCAAATACCGGCAGCCGTCATACAAGTGTTCCAGCTTGAAGCCCATGTGCAAACTGTTCAGCACCTTCTGTGAACCCGCGGTGATCGCCACTTCCAGGTCGCCCACGCCGGACCGGACCATCAGCTTCGCCAGGTCCGCGGAAATGAGCGACGTGCGCACGTAGCCGGACCACTCAATCTCCAAGTCCTCGCGAATGATCCGTTCCAGGATCTCCGTGCATTGCGGGTACGCGTCCTTGCCCGTAATGAACTGCGCATCCGTAAACCAGAACCGCCGCGCGCCCCACTGATGATAATACTGCGCAATGTCGTGCACCACGTTCTGCGCCGGCCGATACCGGACGCGCTTGCCCTCGATATACGGGTACAAACAAAACGCGCAGTCATACGGGCACCCCCGTTTCGTCTGCACCCCGATACACTCGCCCACGTAAGCCGGGTACTGCGGAAAAATCGACGTCAGGTAGGGCAGATCCACCGTCAACGAATCCAGCAGGGCCGGCGTATGTTTCGTGCCTTTGGCCACGCGCCCGTGCTCCCGGACGATGAACCGTTCGTCGGTCAGCGGCTCGTCATTCAACACCTTGAGGATCGCATCCTCCCCCTCGCCCAGAATACCGAGTGTGCCGTCGGGCAGTTGTTCGAGCAACTGATCCGCAAACGCGGTAAACGCCCCGCCGCCGATCATCAACCGCACGTCGGGAAATTTCCGGTGCACGAGCCATGGATACGACAGATTCCGGCGGATATCCTGATAATACCGGTACAGGTTCCGCAGCCCCTGAAACGATGCCACCACGCGCTTCAGGGGGTTGGCCGCATAATAAAAATTGAACGCCTGCTCCAGCGACGCATCACCCTCATGCGGCGAAAAAATCTGAATGTCGCGCCACGAAAAACACACGAGTTCCGGCTGGAATTGTTGCACCGTCTCCCGCAACGCGCGCGACCGTTCGGCAAGCGGAAGCAGCGACAGGTCCAGAATCTGCTGGCGGACCTCCGGCCGGCGCCGGTGAATGAAATCGGCCAGGTACGTAATGCCGGTGGGATAGACCTTCTTACACGGCAGGAACACGTAAAGAACGGAATCCATCACGCCTCACTTCACGGCCACGTGAATGGCCACGATCCCGCCGCTGAGATTCTGATAGTCCACCCGGCTGAACCCGGCCTCCCGAAGCAGGGCCGCCAGGTGCTCCTGATCGGGAAACGTGCGAATGGATTCGGGCAGGTAGCGGTACACGTCCGTGTGGTCCCTGGCCACCCAGGTCCCGATCGTGGGGAGGAGATGAAACGAATACCAGTCATAGACGCGTCGAAGCCAAGCCGACACCGGCCGGGAGAATTCCAGACACACGAAGCGGCCACTCGGTTTCAGCACGCGATGAATCTCGCGAAAGGCCTGCGGCCGGTCGCCCACGTTACGAATACAAAACCCCGTGGTCACCGCGTCGAACGTGTCGTCCAGAAACGCGATCCGCTCCGCGTTCCCGCGAAAACAGGCGATGCGGGCGGCTAGGCCGTGCCGGTCGATCTTTGCCGCGCCCACGCGCAGCATGGCGAAATTCAAATCCATCGCCATCACCCGGCCGTACGGCCCCATCCGGCCATCAAGCAACAGGGCCAGGTCTCCCGTTCCCGCGCCCAGATCCAAGGCGCGTCCGTGGGTATGCATGGGGATCCGGCTCGCGGCCGTGGTCTTCCAGCGATGATGAAGCCCGAAACTGAGCAGGGAATTATTCAGATCATACCGGGTCGCAATCGCGGTAAACATGCGCTGCACGGCCTGTTCCCGCGGCGCGCCGGACCATTGCGACACGGCCTTGCCCGTGGAAGCGCCGGCGGCGTGATCGATGGAAGGTATCATGCAGGCAGTTAGCACCGGCCCACCGGATTTGTCAAGGCAAGCCGGTTCGCAGAACCCTCTCCCTTGCTTCCCCCTTCTGTAATCCTTGCTTTCTCCTGCGGAAGCAGGAATCCAGGGTCGTTCTCTTGCCAACAGAGGACAAAGAAAAGACTCTGGATCCTCGATTACAAATGTCGAGGACAGGCGTCGAGGACAAGCGTCGAGAATGACAGATAAAGACAAAAGAAACGAATGACAGACGGGGTGCCACATCCGGAATGACAAATGAGAAAAAACGCGGTAGAATCATCCCTTTCCAAAACAGAAGATCGTTAACAGGATCATTGGTAAAACGCTGCCAAGGGAGGCAATCATGAACATAACACATATGAAAATTCAGTGGCTTGCCTTGTTGCCGTTGGCGATCGTGCTGGTGGCGGTGGATGCCTCCGCGTAAAGTGAAGAAAGCGAACTCAAGAGTCCCAGTGTATCCGACATTCATCGCTTGGAAGAAGTCGTGGTCACGGCCACCAGGCGGACCGAAACGGTCATGGACGTCCCCATTTCCGTCAACGTGCAGGAAGAAGCCGACATCCAGCGGCTCAACAACTTCAACCTGGAAGGCCTCGCCCGCAACATCGCCGGTCTATCCATCCAGAACCTGGGGCCCGGCCAGAGCGTGGTGAACATCCGCGGCATCTCATCCGGCCAGATCGTCCGTGACCAGCCCGGCGTCAAGGAGCAGGTGGGCATCTATCTGGACGACACGCCGATTGCGATCTCGCTGTTCACTCCGGACCTGGACCTGTATGACGTCAGCCGCGTGGAAACCCTGCGGGGCCCGCAAGGCACGCTGTTCGGCTCCGGGTCCATCGGCGGCACCGTGCGGTACGTCACCAACAAACCCCAACTCGGCGTCAAGGACGTGAGGACGCAATTCGACCTGAACACCATCGACAGCGGCTCGGCCGGCGGGCACGTCAAAGCCGCCTTCAACGCGCCGCTGGGCGACAACGCAGCCGTGCGCGTCACGAGTTACGGCACCAGATACGGCGGGTTCATCGACGCCCTGCGGGTAACCGGCGAAACGGACAACAACGTCAACGACGGTGGCCGCTTCGGCGGGCGCGCGTCCGTCTTGTGGCAACCCACCGAGAACGTGACCATCACCCCCCGGCTGGTCTATCAGAACATCGACATGGACGGGTTCAACCGCGAAGAATTCTTCAACCTGTTCGCCAACCCGTACACCACCACACGGACCCCCGTGCAATTGGGCGAACGCCAGCAATTCCTGCTGTTGGACGAAGCCTTCGAAGACGAAACCCTCATCCTCGACAACGTGGTCAAATGGAACATGAACGACCGCTTCGAAGCGACCTACGTGGCCAGCTATACCAAGCGCGACCTGCTGGTCAGCCGGGATGCCAGCGCGTTGACCGGCAGTGTGGGGGTCGATGTCGGATTTTCACCGGAAGGAGTGCTCCTGCCCTCCAACCTGCGGGATACCACCGAATTGGAGCAGATGACCCATGAGGTCCGGGTCAGTTCCACCGACGCCGGCCCATTCCAATGGCAGGCGGGTGTCTTCTATTCCAACATCAAACGCGACTATTCCCAGCGATTGCCCACGCCGGGGTGGGACTTGTCACATGAAGAGGCGGGAAATCCCTTGGGTTCGTTAGATGACTACAGAAATGGGTTTAACACCACGGATTCTGCATATGTGTCGGACTTGACGTACGATCTCAGCCAGATAGCGATATTCGGCGAAGCCACCTACACGCTCTTCGACCGCCTTGCCCTGACCGCCGGGTTGCGCTGGTACGACTGGGAAGAAGACAAGACCTTCAAATCGGGCGGGGCCTTCTCGAATCCGGCGGCGCAAAACCAGAACGTGACCGTATCCTCCAACGGCTTCACGCCCCGGTTCATGGTCAGCTACGACGTGACGGACCGCGTGGCCGTGAACGCGCAGGCGTCACGGGGCTTCCGGCTGGGCGGTGTGAACGATCCGTTGAACGAACCGCTATGCAGAACCGACTATGCCACCTACCGGGGGTTCCAGCGGTTCAAGGACGAGACCCTGTGGAATTACGAAATCGGGCTCAAATCCTCATATGAGAAGGTGACGCTGAACGGGTCGTTATTTTATGCCGACATCAGTAACCTGGGAGTGAACGCGGATGCCGGCCAATGCTCGTCTCGGGTGACCATCAGCGTACCCGAAGCGCACACCATGGGCGGAGAACTGGAGTTCGCCGTGCATCCCACGGACGCCCTGCTGGTGAAGTTTGCCGGCAGCTACGTGGAGGCGGAATTCGACTCCACGATAACCAGCGCGACTGACGGGTCCGTGGTCGCAGGTATCCAGGACGGCAACCGCATCCCATCCGTGCCCAACTGGCAACTCTCCGCAGTGGCGACGTACACGTTCCCGGGTCTCTGGCGGTCCAAGGAAAGTTACGTCACGGCCTCCTGGCAATTCGTCGGCGATCAGATCACCCAGTCCGGCGACCAGGTCCCCGGCGCCGGACGCTTTCCGCACGGGTTGGGATACGGCGGGATGACGGGCGATGAGGTGACCAACATGGATCTGGTGCTGGATCCCTACCACCTGTTCAACCTGAATACGGGCCTGCTGTATGACACGTGGGAGGTCATGCTCTACATCAAGAACATCACGGACGAAAACCCGCAATTCTCCTTCGACCGGGAACGCGGTGGCCGCGCCCGCCTGGCCTATCGCGTGGGCCAACCCCGCACATTCGGCATACTCAGCCGCTTCTACTTCTAAGCCAGGGAATCGCATCCCCGCATCCCGCAGCGCCGCAACCTTTCCTTCCCCTCCTTTGTTGTACTGTCCCG
>JAAXIB010000003.1:2676-4779 GCA_012270585.1 Nitrospirales bacterium | reverse complement strand
CGGAATTCGAACGTGCCGTTGTTTCGCAACACCGTAGCGCGAACCAGGTCGTCTCTGATGCCCGCTGGACGTGAAACCTCAGTGACGCGAAATCCGCGTTTCTCCAGGGAATCAAAGGCAAAAGCCAATGGGATGAAAAGCCCCTCGTCACCTCTGTCAAGATAGCCGTGGTGGTCCGCAGGGACGTGCACCTCGACCCGAAATGTCGTCAGGTCCGTCTGTTTGTCGCCCGTGAAGTCGCGTCCCTGAACGACGACATCGGGAATGTCGGGAAACGTATCCTGCAAGGAAAGCTGGGACTCGACAGGCGTAACCAATTGGGCGGCTAAGATAAAACCCAATAGAAGAAAACACAGCAGCAGATGCACGAAATAATCCTCATTGAACCAAGGACAACCCCTTGCTTTACACCATTGTCAGAACTCTTGGAAACGGCGGGAAATTTCGGGGAGTGTTGAATTCGCTTTCGTCTTCACTCGGAGTTTGCAGGGCACTAGATGTCTTGCAACTCTCTGCGAACACGACTCAGATATGGGTCGGCGGCGGCGGTTGCCACCTGCGACGGGTCCGTACAAGACGCGGACGATGGGTTCTGTTCAGAGGAATGAGGCCGTCTTACCCATCTGGCGGTGAACATAATGATCAAGCCGGCACCGTTCAGGAGTGCGAATGCGGGCAAGAGCCACACCACCAAGGTGAAGCCACGCTTAGGAGGGGAGGCGAGCACTTCTTCTCCGCCGATGTTGATGAAATACTGCATGATGTCATCCTTGGACACCCCCTCGGCTACTTTCTGCCGTATCAATTCTTGCCATTGGCCAGCATGCTCGCTAGTGCAATTCAACAACGTACGTCCCGGACAGGCAGGACTCATCAACTCTCCGGCAATGTCTTGCCACGCCGGTTCTTCCGCCGAAACGGATGTGTGGAGTGCGGCCAGCGCCACAACCACAGTGGTGAAGCACGCGAAAGAGCGAAGCCTTGCCAAGTACCTCATTGTTTTTCTCCTAATGCCGAAACCCAGACACCTAGGCAGGCCAAAGTAGAATCAGGCGACAATGGGGACAGGTATTGAGAGATTCCTGTAACCGAATTTCGGAAACCAGCTGCGGCTGAACTTTCAGATGACAGCCGCCACAGACACCATCATTGAGGTGCACGACAACGGAACCGTCGTTCTGGTCTGCCAGCCTTTCGTAGATTTCCAACAACTCTGCATCCAGGCCGACGGCAGTCTGGCGTCGTTTCTCCCGTTCGGCCAGAATTTCCTGGTTCAGAACTTCCAAAGCCTGTTTCACGGCATGTCTTTGTTCTTGCAGGACATCGTGCGCTGCCTGCACGCTCTGCTCTTGCAACCGTTTCGCTTGGCGTTTTTGTTCCGCCTGCTCCATGAGCTGCAGCAGCTGATCCTCCATGCACCCCATCTGTTGCTTGCCAGTATCGATTTCGGTCAGTACGGCGCTGTATTCCTTATTGGTCTTCACCTCGCGGAGCTTACGCTGAATCTTGTGGAGGCTATCCTGGGTGCTTTGCAGCTCCAGGTCCAAATCGTGCTGCCGGCGTTCATTGTGGTCGATTTCGACTTGTACCGATTTCAACTCCTCACATGCCTCATGATGGGCATGCTCGGACGCCTCGAGTTGCAGTGGAAGCGCCTGCTGTTCCCTGCGCAGTGAACGCAACCGGTCATCGAGCTTTTGCAACGCCGTCAAGAGTGCCAACTGGCCACGCACCGTCCACCTTTCCTCGTTCATGGACGAACCAAAATCACCTTGTGGTCAGGTGGGCCCACCTGGTCTCGAACCAGGGACCTACCGGTTATGAGCCGGGAGCTCTTCCAACTGAGCTATGGGCCCACTTGTCCTGGGGGCTGTTTGCCCCCGGAGCCTGGGATCATCGTAATCGGATCAAGGGTCAAGCAAAACTGAACAAACGGAATTCCCACCAGCATCATGCATGTTCGGCGAGGTGCCGCAACATCCTACTTCGACTTGGATGGCGCAGCTTGCGAAGTGCCTTGGCTTCGATCTGCCGTACCCGCTCACGGGTGACGTCAAAATCATGTCCCACTTCTTCGAGGGTGTGCGCCATATCCACGCCGAT
>JAAXIB010000003.1:0-2655 GCA_012270585.1 Nitrospirales bacterium | reverse complement strand
TGGCTGTCCTTTTCCTCGCCGATGGGCGTTTCCAACGAAATGGGCTCCTTGGCAATCTTCAACACCTTGCGCACTTTATCCACCGGCAGATCAAGGCGCTGGGCAATCTCCTCCGGCAGCGGCTCGCGGCCATTTTCCTGCACCAATTGACGCGTCGTACGAACGAGCTTATTGATCGTCTCAATCATGTGAACCGGAATACGAATCGTCCGGGCCTGATCGGCGATTGCCCGAGTGATGGCCTGACGAATCCACCAGGTGGCATAGGTGCTGAACTTATAGCCGCGGCGGTATTCGAATTTGTCCACCGCCTTCATGAGGCCAATGTTGCCCTCTTGGATGAGATCAAGGAAATGCAGGCCGCGGTTGGTGTATTTCTTGGCGATGCTGACCACCAATCGAAGGTTCGCCTCCGCCAGTTCGCGTTTCGCATCGCGGTCCTTCTGCTGACAGTGATAGACGCACTGTAGCATTTCCACCAGTTCGTCGCAGGTGAGACCAACCCCCGGCTCGCGCCGATGCGCGGTACGAAAGGCCTCTCGCACCCAGTACTCGAGACTCGAACATTCCGGTTGCGGGTGGTCCGCCGAGGAACCGTTACGGGCTATCTGCAGGTGGTGCTCGTGCATACAGCGATGGAACACCTTCCCATCACCATTGGCCCGTTGCACGCAAGAAGCAACGGCACGCTCGCAGGCGCGCAGACGCTGCAACAGGCCATTGCTTTCGTTCAAGATCATGTCGATAAGTTCGGCGCTGAGATTGAGTTCCTTGGTCAACTTGGTGATGACATTGCCCAACGTTTTCTCTTGCTTGAACAATTCCTTACGCTGCCCGGCAGTAATCGTCTCGGATTGTTTCTGCGCCCGCAGATTGTTGTTTTCGGCATAGAGCTCGCGCAGGCGGTTGACAATCTTATTCATCCGGGAATCGGACGGCATCCACGGATCTTCCGTCACGTCGCTTTCCTCTAACTGAAGATCGTCTTCCTCACTGGCAATACCGTGGCCGACATACCCCCTCGCACCGAGTTCCAATAACCCCCAGCCGATAAACGTATTGGACACAATCGCCTGCACAACCTCATTGTGCGCGTCTTCAATGCGTTTGGCTATTTCGACCTCGCCTTCGCGTGTCAGCAGGGGAATGGAGCCCATTTCGCGGAGATACAAACGCACCGGGTCGTCGGTCTTCCCCAGCACGTCAGCCGACAAATCGATCAGCCGACCCTCGTCGAGATAATCCACTGACAAGCCATTGTCGTGTGTAACGGAGGTCCTTTCGGACACACTTTCGGGCTCAATGAGGTCCAGGTCCAGATCGCCAAACGTGATCAACTCGTCAATCTGTTCTGAAGACACCGCCTCACGAGGCAGAATACTGCGCACCTCCTCGTAGGGGAGATGCCCCTCCTCCTTACCCAGGGAAATCAACTGTTTGACGTCACCACGTCTGTCTTTCTTGGCCATGGTTGATTGGACCTCCATCCTGGACGCGCCTCTTGACGGCTAGCTGGTAACCGGACCCGCCAAATGATTCATAGCCTACAAAACCGCAGGCTGCCTCTCTTTTGTCAACAGCGTGACCTCCTCCAAAAGACGCTGCCGCTCAGCCTCGTTGCTCTCAGACTCAAGTCGCTGTTTGACTTGCTGCAACTGGAGTTCGTATCGACGTTGACGCATCCTTGCGAGGCAATCTTGCATGACCTGGGTGTACCCCGTGGATGCGGGCGGTAGAGATTGCAGAGCTATCTGGGCGAGCACGTTCTGATTGTCGCCGGCCTCGTCATGCAGCCTCTGGGACCACTGTTCATCTTCACCATGTAGGGCGAATTGCAACAAAAGCGTATAAATGCCGCCAAGGTCGGCATCCATGAAATCGGTAGGGGCTAGGTGGGAATCGGCCTTGGACAGCAGTTCCGGCCGGTGGTACAGCAAATGCACCAAGTCGTACTCCTCGGGGGGAAACCGCTTCTTCACCGGACGCGGCGGCAGCGGGGCAACCTGTCGCTGCGGGGTAGGGGAATGGCGCCCGGAGGCGCGCGCAAAAAGCTGCCGTTCCAAATTCTGCGGCGGAACCCTGACTTTTTCGGCCAGTGACACCAGATAGCCCCACCGCTCTACCTCGTTGTCCACCTTGCGCAGGAGGGGCGCAATACGTTCAACAAAATCCCCACGCCCGGCGGGTGTTTGCAGGTCAAAGTCATGTTGCGCGCGGGCCACAAGATAGTCCAGAGACATCACGGCGTTCTTGACGCAGACCAGAAATTCTTCCCCCGTGTGGCTCCGTAAGAAGCTGTCAGGGTCCTCCGAGGCGGGAAGTGTCGCGATGCGTACCCGAATCCCTGCATCCAGGAACAGTCCGATGCTGCGCTCAGCAGCCTTGCCGCCCGCCTCATCGCTATCGAAAACCAGCACGGCTTCCTTAACGGCGCCTCTCAACTGTCGGATGTGGCGGTCGGTCAGAGCCGTACCCAGCGTGCCCACCACGTTCGTCACGCCCTGCCTGTGACAAGCAAGAACATCCGTATAGCCTTCAACGATGATCACCTGCTCATGCCGGCGCATTGCCTGGCGCGCCAAATGCAGGCCATAAAGCATTTGCCCTTTGTGGAAAATAGGTGTCTCCGGCGAATTCAGATACTTCGGCACGTTG
>JAAXIB010000066.1 GCA_012270585.1 Nitrospirales bacterium | reverse complement strand
TGAACACATACAAGGATGACAGAAAGGGGCGAAGACAGAAAGGGACAGAGGGAAAAGAAACCCCCAAAAGAAACCCCTTGGATCCTCGGCTGCCTTGCTACGTCATGGTGGTTATCAAGCGCAGTTGCTGTTTTTGTGATTTTCTGACTCGATGACCGGGAGTTCGACGGGTAACGCTTGGGCCCCTTTCAGTGCCCCGCGTTTGAACAGCGCGTGGCCTTTTCCCCCACGGCTGACGGGTTGATACTTCCTCATTGAAATGGGCAGCGTGCCGCCGTCCTGTTTCACGACGACCAATTGGTCCTGCTTCCCGGACAACAGACGCACGGCCAGGACCCTGTCCGTGTGGTCGAGTTTGATGACCGTCACGCCTCGTCCAGGACCGGAGAGCACACCCACTTCCTCGGCTTTGCACAGGAGCACGCGCCCTCGTTGCGAGGCGACTGCGAGGATGGGCGTCGCCGCGGACGGGTCCAGAGTTTCGAGGCCCACGACTTCTTCGCGGTTCCGGAGTTTCATGAATTTTCGACCGAGCCGGGTCGAGGGCTCCCTGAAAGGATTCAGGTCAAAGCGCACGCCCATGCCGGCCGATGACACGGCGATCCCCTGCCCGAGGGAAGTGCCGCCGGCTCCCTCTGCCGTTGCTCCGTCGAAGAGCGGGAGGGTCGACGTCGTCGGTTGTCCGGCGTTGGGCGGTGGATACAATCGGGGGTCCGAACTGAGGGCCGCGATGATGCGCTCCCCGTCTTTGAATTTGAACAATTTTTGCGCGGGATCTCCATAGCCGCTTCGAGCCGAGGGCAGATCGCCGATACGAATTGTGTACGCGCTGCCGAAGTTCGAAAAGCACACCATGGTGTCCACCGTGCTGCCGATTAAGGCGGTCAGGAGGGTGTCTCCTTCCCGGAGCCGTGTTTTCGACAAGTCTTTGACCATCCCGACGCGGCGAATCCATCCGTCCGTTGAAATGGTGACCACGGCGTCTTCTTTGACGATGTAGGCCTCGGGGTCGAATTCGACTTCTTCTCCCTGGCGACGCCCGATTCTGGTGCGCCGTTTGTCGCCGTACGTTCCGGCGAGCTCCTGGAGTTCTTTTTTCACGGTGTTCCATAATCGTGGCTTCGAGGCGAGGAGAGTCTTGAGGTCCCGGGCCTGCTTCTTCTTGTCGGCAAGTTCATCCAGCATATTCTTGATTTCGGTGCGGGACAGCTTGTAGATCGGCGTTTCCAGGATCGCGTTGGTCTGGGCGTCGTCCAGTCGGAACGCGCGTTTCAGTTTTTCGGCGGAGTCCGCTTTCCCGTCGCTTTGGCGGATGAGGGCAAGCACCTGATCCAAGGCATCGAAAATGATTTGAAAGCCCGAAAGGGTATGGATGCGCCGTTCCAATACTCTCAGGTCATAGGAGAGTCGGCGCGTGACTGTTTCAAAGCGAAAGTCGATGAACTGTTCGAGGATTTCTTTCAGGGTCAGGCATCGGGGTCGCGTGGTCGTCGTGCCCGAAACCGGAATCAGACACGTGAGGTTGACGGAAAAATTATTCTGGAGCGGGGTGTTTTTGAACAGATAGGCCATGGCCAGGTCGGCGTCAGCGTCCTTCTGAAGCTCCAACACGATTTTGACGTCGGTCGTGGATTCGTCGCGGACGTCGACCAACTGCGGGACTTTTTTGGCGGCGATGAGTTCGCCGATGCGCTCCACGATCGTGGCCTTGTCCAGGGCAAAGGGTATCGAGGTGACGACGATCCGGGATTTGCCGTGCGAGTGCGGAACAACGGTGAACTCTCCGCGCAAGCGCACCAATCCCTGGCCGGTCTCATAGATCTCACGAAGCTCGGTCCGGGTGTTCAGGATTTCCCCACCCGTGGGAAAGTCAGGACCTTTAATCGACTTCATGAGATCGGAAATCGTGCAGGTTCGATCGTCGATCAGCGCCACGGCTCCGTTGATGACTTCCTCGAGGTTGTGTGGCGGCACGTTGGTGGCCATGCCCACGGCAATTCCGGTGGATCCGTTCACCAACAGATTGGGAAACGGAGCGGGCAGGACCAGGGGTTCTTCGTCCTTGCCGTCGTAATTGGGTTGGAGGTCAACGGTGTCCTTGTTCAGTTCGTTCAGCAGTTCCACGGCGATCGGGGTGAGTTTGGCTTCGGTGTACCGGTAGGCCGCGGGCGGGTCGCCGTCCAGGCTGCCGAAGTTGCCGTGACCGTCGACGAGGGGCGCACGCAGGGACCACCATTTCGCCATGCGAGCCATGGCGTCATAGACCGCTGAATCGCCGTGGGGGTGCCATTCGCCGATCACCGACCCGACGACTTTTGCGCTTTTAATGGGTGGCCGGTCCGGGGCTAACCGGTGGTTGTGCAACATGGAAAACAGAATGCGCCGCTGGACCGGTTTCAGGCCGTCCCGCACGTCGGGCAAGGCGCGTGCAGTAATGACGGACAGCGCGTAGTTCAGGTACCGCTGGCGCGTGGTTTGATCCAGCGGCACCGTGGTGATGGGTGCCGGGACGCTCTCGCCCTTCTTGGGAATCCGTGCTTGCGATCGTGCCATGAATCGTCTTCCTGAAGTTTGTGTCCCAATTCCCCTCCTTTGTAAGGAGGGTCGAGGGGAGGTAGAGGTGGTGGCCAGAACGGCAACTCCTCATGCTTCTGGGACGGGTGGCTCTACCCCACCTCTCCTCCCCTTACAAAGGGGAGGAACCAAACGGCCCGGCTGTCACTTGGGGTCAGCTCCTCATTCTGTCAACGAATTACTGAACATTTACAATTCCCGATTCCCCCTCTCCCCTTGAGGGAGAGGGCTGGGGTGAGGGGAGAGCCTTGCGGGACGGCACATAGGCCGCCCCCTGCATGGCTCCCCGACTCCCCCTCAAGGGGGGAGTGATGGAGGTGAGGGGCCCATACGGTTTTGCGGAACCCGCTTCGGGGCGGCATCGTTCGTGCGAAGGGGGTCACGAAGGGGATCAGTGATACGGGATAGCACCCACCGGTGATCCCACCATTCCACGGGATTGATCTGGACTCCGTGAAGAAGCAGGCTGAAATGCAAATGATCGCCGCCGGCCAAGCCCGTCATGCCCGATCTGCCGATGATTTGTCCTTTGCGGACAGGATCTCCTTTTTCCGCGGCGAACGAGGAGAGATGGGCGTACAACGACTGGAGTCCATAGCCGTGATCGATCACGATGGTGTTTCCGTAAATACCGAAATACTCGGCCAGCACGACGGTTCCATCATTGGCTGCTTCCACAGGGTAGTGCTTGGTCACGGCTAGGTCGAACCCCAAATGATACTGCGTGTCCACGACGTTTCCGCCATAGCGATATTCGCGGTGATCGGCAAATGCCGCTTCCACCTGAGAGTTGGATAATTGGATAAAGGCCCCGTTCCACAGGAACTCGGGTTGGCTGCCCGCGGCAAGAGACGTCAGTTGGTCGGCCGTCTTTTTTCGCAACACGTTATTGACTTGCAGGAAGTTGCGAAGCGGATCGTCCAGGTCTTCGATCCCGGGGGTCCGGGCAATGATGGGACGAATGGTCTGTTCGATGAAACGATCGGAGATCGTGATGGTTCGGGACCGCCATTGTTTGGGAAGGACGGTGACGTCGAGCCTCTGTTCCGCGTGATTACCCAAGCCGTCGTCCGCCACGAGTAGCACCGGAGTCGAGGCCGGGACATCATGAGGAAAGGCAAAGAGTGAGAACGCGGTGAACGCCTGGTTGGGGTTGGGATATCCCGGGAAAAAGGTTTCGCCGATTCGGACTCCGTATCGTTGGGCATCGTCGGAGACGCGGTACACCACGACTCCCGCTCCTCCTTGCGAAACGGGTAAGAGGGGTGACAGGACCTCCAGCCGTGGAGGAGTAAATTTCACGGCGACGTCTTGTTCGATTCGCGACCAATTGCCTTCGAAAAATCCTCGCCAGGAATAATCCCGGGCCGCAATGACCAATGTGATCCGTCCTCGGCGTTTGGGGATGGTGTCGTCACCAAAGGGGATGAGGTTGAGGTCAAGGTCAAAGGTCTGATGGGCGTCGTCTCCAAAGGAGAGGGGTGATCGTGCGGAAAACTGTTCTTGTGCCAGGGTGTAACTCTCCAGATTCTGAACAAGGCGGACAGTCACTTCCTGAAGACCCGTTCCCGCATCCTCGACGTGGAGAATCAATGGGGTCGCCGGCCCGGCTTGGGTGAAGGGTTCGACCAGCGTGATGCGAGGCGGAGTCGCATCTCCCCACCGGTAAACGGCCGTCATGACCACGTAGAAGGCGACGATGGCGAGCGCAATCGCATAGAAGAGGGTTTTGTTCTTCACGGCTGACACGTCAAAGGGGGAACAAACAAGATAAAAGGGGAATAACAGGATTACATGATTCCGTCAACTGAACAAAGAAGAGGCGGGCGGAAATGAACTGGTGCGCCGGAACCCGAACGAAGCGGGCAATCATCCGAAAGAGGCCGAACGGATTGCACGATCACGATGGACTGTGAAAAAATTACCGCCAACCAGGACGGGATTCGACGGCACACAAGATACGCCTTAGCGCGTTGCGTTCACGGGAAATGACACGAAGCAAGAAGACGCGAAGACCTCAAGGACCGTCGTCGGGTCCTGCCCCGCGGCCCGTGACAGCGGAGAGACGTACAACGGACCCCGCGTTGAACCTTTTCCATGCGTCCCCCCAGCGGTCGTCGTCACGGGTCATCCACCCGGACATCTTGGCCCTCCTTGGGCTCGGCCTGCTGGTAGCCATCGGCTATTTCCCCGTAACACAGGCGGGCTTTATCTGGGACGACCTTATTTTGACTTCGTCGAAGGCCGTGCAGGAGTGGTCCGGTCTCTGGCAGCTCTGGGTCGAGACCGAAAATACCTATAGAGTCGGTAACACCCGCGAAGGTCACTTCTGGCCGATCCTGTATTCGACCTTCTGGCTGGAGCACAAACTGTGGGGATTTGCTCCGCTCGGCTATCACCTCGTCAACCTGCTGCTGCACGTCGTCAACGCGTGCCTGGTGTGGAAGCTAATGAGTCGTCTGGCCGTGCCCGGAGCTTGGCTCATCGCCGCGGTCTTCGCGGTTCATCCCGTCCACGTGGAAGCCGTGGCGTGGGTGATGACGCGCAAGGACCTGCTCTCGACTCTGTTCTACCTCACCGCGGCGTTGGCCTGGCTGCGTTTCGTCGACACCCCGGGCGCGGGGCGTTACTTCCTCACGTTGGCGTTGTTCATGGCCGGGTTGCTCTCCAAGTCGATGGCCGCGACTCTGCCCGCCGGGTTGCTGATCTGGCACTGGTGGCAACAAGGCCGCGTGACCTCCACCGACGTGCTGCGCCTGCTCCCGTTCTTCCTCGTGGGGCTGGGCATCGGGCTTGCCGACATGTCGTTCTACCAGCGCCGGGAGACCGTGTCTTTTGACCTCTCAGCTATCGACCGGGTACTCATCTCGGCACGCGCTTTGTGGTTCTACGTGGGCAAAGTGCTCTGGCCGGCCGGTCTGGCCGTGATTTATCCGCGCTGGGACATAGATCCGATGGAGCCGCTGGGCTGGGCGTATGTGGCCGCGGCGCTGGCCGTGGCGGCGCTGCTGTGGTTTTTCCGGCAGCGGATCGGCCGCGGGCCGCTGGCCGGCGTCGCGTTCTTTGCCGTGACGCTGTCGCCGGTGCTGGGCCTCGTGGACAGTACCTACATGCAGTGGTCCTTTGTGGCCGACCGCTATCAATATCTGGCCAGCCTCGGGCTCATTGCGGTTCTCGTCGGGGGTGCGGTACATGGAGTGGACGAGCTGTCGGGCGCGTGGCGCAACGGCGGCGTGGCCGTAGCGGGTGTGGTATTGGTCGTCCTGAGTACGCTGACCTGGCAACAGGCGGGTATCTACCGGGATGAAGTCACCTTCTACAAACACATTATCGCGCTCAATCCGGTGGCGCGCGATGCGCACCTCAATCTCAGCGCCGCGTTGTCGGCACGGGGACGAAAAGAGGAAGCTCTTGCCGCGGCGCTGACCGCAGTGGATCAACGTCCGGATTCCGCGGATGCGTATGGCAACGTCGGTGAGGCGCTCATCGGCCTCCGTCGGTTCGATGAGGCCGAGCAGTACCTGCGCCGCGGCCGGAAAGTCGATCCGCGCCACCGGAACGTCCTCCAGAACCTGGCCATCGCCGTGGAAAGACAGGAGCGCTACGAGGAAGCTCTTGAAGTCTACGACGGCCTTCTCAAACTCAACCGCGAAGATGCCCGGACTCACGTCGGATGGGGCGGCCTCCTGATCCGTATGCAGCGCTACGCCGAGGCCCTCGATGCCCTGACGCCGGTCGAAGCCCTGACGCCGGGTTTGCCGTCGGTCCGTCCTCTGCATGCCCGGCTGCACGCCCAGCTCAGTCTGGTGGCGCGAAAGCTGGGTCGGCTTGACGAAGCCGAGGAACATCACCGTCGCGCCGTGGGCCTCGCACCGAGAGACCCCGAACCCATCCAGAATTGGGCCGAGTCACTCAGAAAGCAGGGAAACTACGAAGAAGCGCTTGAATGGTACGGCACCGTCATCGAGTTGGACCCCCTGTTTGGCCTGGCCTATGCCGGCATGGGCGAGACCCTCTTCCACATGCAGCGCTACGACGAGGCAGTGGATCGCTTGGAGGAGGCCGTGACCTTGCTGTCGGATTGGCCGTGGCTGTCCAAGCTGCACGTTTTCCTGGCGCGCACAGCGGAGGCCCAGGGTCGGCCCGAAGCGGCTCAAGAACAGTATAAGCGCGTCTTGGTCTTCAACCCACGAAACCCGGATGCCCTCAGGCGTCTGATCTCGTTGCATTTCAAGCAGGAACGGTACGAGGAGACCCTCGACTTGTTTCGGACCCTCCGCGAGGTCGAGCCGAGCAATGCGATACTCCATCTCAACATGGGCGTCGTGTTTCACAGACTGGGCCGAACCGATGAGGCGTTACGCAGCCTCGATCAGGCGTTGTCCCTGGACCCGAACCTGGAAAGAGCCCGAACGACTCGCGAGCGAGTGAGGCAGAGTCTTCACGAGAACGGACTGTAGAGTGCATGAATTCCCCATGCAGGCGTGCCATCAACGCCCCCTTAAAGCCGCAAGGCAGCGGCACGCGAGGGCCGGCCGGCTGTTTGGGGTCCGCCGGATGCACCCTCATGGTCGGCCAAGTGTGGATACCGAGGTGATTTTGTAGATGCCTCCCCCGTGATCCACGACGTACAGTTCGCCTGCTTCATCCTCCCCAAAGGAAGAAATTCTTAACCCCGAGGACAGAAGGACGTGAGGGTGTCCGTCGATCAAGCCCATGATCCGGCCGCTGCAGTAGTCCCCAAACACGTAGGTGCCCCGTAAGAAACCCACGCGTATCCCACGATACACGTATCCGCCTGTGACGGCACAATGGGGCGATTGATTCGGGTATTCCGCCACGGGGAGCGTCAGTCCGGCCGTGACGCAGCATCGAGACGGCTGAAAACAATGTGCCCCTTCCATGACGCGCCAGCCATAGTTGTTCCCTGCTTCCACTACGTTGATTTCTTCCCAACGATTTTGTCCCACGTCCGCGGCCCACAATTGGCCGGTATGCCGGTCAAAAGAAAATCGCCAGGGATTACGAAAGCCCAGGGCAAAGATTTCCCGTCCGCTCCGTTGCCCGGTAAAGGGGTTGTCGGGAGGAATGCCATACGGATCTCCCCGGTCAACGTCGATGCGTAACATCTTGCCCAGCAGGGTGTTCGGGTTTTGCCCTCGATTGCCCGGGTCACCGCCTGCTCCACCGTCTCCCGTGGCAATGTACAGATACCCGTCCGGACCGAAGGCCAGCATTCCTCCGTTATGATTCGTATAGGGCTGTGGTACCATAAGCAGGGTTTTTTCGTCAGGGTGGGCGTGATCGGGATTTTGTGAAACCTGAAATTCGGCCACGATCGTTGCTCCATCCGGTTTTCTTGTATAATTGACGAAGAACCGGCCGTTTTTCGCAAAGCGGGGGTGGAACGCCAACCCCAACAGTCCCATTTCCCCGCCGAAGTCAGTCCGGTCGGAGATGTCCAGAAATGCTGCTGCATGCAGGGTGCCGTTCTGAAGGATTCTGATTCTGCCGGGCTGTTCCAGGATAAAGAGACGGTGGCTGTGGTCACCCGCGTGTCCGATGAATACGGGTTGGATAAGCCCCTGCGTGAGGACGGAAGCGAGGGCGATCCGTTCGGCGGCAGACCGTTGAGACAACGCCCATGCGGGATGCGTTGCCAGACAGAATAAGAGGCTGAGCACAAGGAGGGGCAAGGGATGACAGAAGGAGACGGTTGTCAGCGCATGATTGAACGCATACCGGAATGCCGCGTTCCGATGCCCCGCCAACGGCGGGAAGCGGGAAATTCCAAGCGTGCTGAGGATTGCACACCGTTTGACGTCCTTGTTATAACGTAAGCTTGCGTTTGCCGGGCAGGTCATGATTCTCAAATATGAAAATGATCCATTGGATTCCGAACATGCCGGTGGACATTTTTATCACGTTTGTCAGGGACGGATCCAGGATAGAGAATTGTCCATCCCTCCACCGGATCAACCGTATGAATGTCCGGAATGCGGTGTTGATCTTGAGACGGAAGATTTTTTTCTTGCCCAACAACGCGGCTGGTCGTGACGGCTTTTCTGCAGTTGGGGAGTAATGGATTGGGAAGATGGCTGACGTGGTCGATCCCATGGTGACACGCGATCGGATTCTGAGAAGAGGTGCCGTATGACCGGGAGCCACGGTCGAAAAACCGTCTCGGTGATGCGTGGGATCATGATGTTATGCGATACCTGTTACCATGACGTGCTCGAAGAAAAATTGGCCGACAACCGGAACTACGTGGAAGACTACGAGGCACTGTTCGACGTCTTATGCCCAGGCTGTGAAGACATCAACCGCCCGTTGGTGGATGACATGCTAGGCAGTTCCGAGTAGATGCCCTCAACCGGCTTTTTCTGAGTGAGTGGGGATTGCGACAGAGGAGCCTCGGTGGGACAGATGAGTTCACGGTTATTCTCGGGATGAAGGAGTACCGTGTGACGGCTTGGAAGCACTTGAGCTTGACGGTCCTCCTGTGCCTTCTGGGACTTCCGTCGGCCCTTCTGGCCGAACCTGCGAGCTTGCCCGGGGTTCCGGCCTCCCCACCGGCTGTTTCCGCACAGTCGGCGTATCCAATTAGAGAGGCTGCCCTTGGACCTGCGATGCCGCGTTCTCCCGGTCATCTGAGCGCCCTGCCTTTTTTTCGACCGGACCCGGACAGTGGGCTTGATCGCTCGAAAGAGGATTCCAGGGAATTGGACAAAGATGACGAAGAAATCACCGTCATGGAGGAAACGGTCGTCGAGGGCATGTTTGAGGACCCATTCGCGACCGAGAGCGAACCGGTGCGGGATCCCTGGGAGCCGTTCAATTCGAGGACCTTTGCCCTCAACTATAATCTCGACCGCTATATGCTGAAGCCGGCGGCCAGGGTCTACTCCGGGCTCGTGCCGTCCGACGTTCAAAATTCTCTCGGCAATGCGTTTGATAATCTGGGGTTTGCCTCACGATTTCTCAATAGCGTCTTTCAGGGGAAATTCGGTCGGGCCGGAATAGAAATGCAACGGTTCCTTCTGAATTCGACTCTCGGCGTGGGAGGCCTCTTTGACGTGGCCACGCATATGTTCGGAATTGAAGTCCCACCGGCGGAAGATACGGGTCAGACCCTTGCGTCGTATGGGATTGATTCCGGACCCTATCTGGTCCTGCCGTTTTTTTATCAGCCCATGACGGTTCGGGATGCCGTGGGGTACGCCGGCGATATTTTTATGAACCCCGTTAATTATTTTATCCCGTTTATCCCGAACCTAGGCCTCAATGCGACGGACCTTTTTAATAATCGTGCCAGCAACCTCGAAACGTTCCAAGGGCTTGAAGAATCCACCATCGATCTTTACGGAGCCGTCCGGTCGGGTTATATGGATCGTCGGGCCCAGGAAATTCAGGAGTAGCTTGTCATTGGCATGAAAATAGCCGACGGCATCCCGAATCTGTCATGCTTGTTGTTCTCCTTGTAAAAAGAACATAAAGCAAAGCCCCTGGATTCTCGATTACTAATGTCGAGAATGACAGATAAAGGCAAAGACGAAAGACGGAGGCGAAAGCAAAGGCCCTGGATTCTCGATTGCCTTGTCTGTCATTCCTGCGAAAGCAGGAATCCAGGGTCGTTGTCCTTTAAAGAGAAGGAAAAAGCAAAGACACTGGATCCTCGATTACCAACGTCGAGNNGGACAAGCGTCGAGGATGACAGAAAGGGACAAAAACAAAGACAGAAGAGCAAAGCCCCGGCTCTCTCCTCCGCGGTAGTAAGCGGGAAGTACAATGCGTATAGGATGACCAGAGATGTTTGAAGAAGAAAAAACGTTTATTCTTCGGTTCAATCTCGTTGCCGGGTTTCCGGAAGACTATGACGGCGACGACGATGGGTACGCCTGGCTGCATGACTGGGAGACCAGGGTCAAACCTGAATTGCTCAAGACCGTGGTGGCTGTCTTGCGAGCCCATCCCTCATGGTCCGTGCATGTTCGCAATCGGGGAATGGCGGCGACGGAGGAAGTGGAAATTGCTTTGAAAAAAACGTTTTCTACGGATGGGCGATCGTTACCGGAGTGAACGGGAGGGTAGAGGAACATATCATGATCGGGTACATCAGGCGCGTGTTCAAACCATGGATGGTATGCGGCGCGGTGGTGCTGGTCGTTGTCGGTCCCGTCCTTGCACAGAACCTCGTCTTTACGCCGGTCCTGTCGGCACCCGTCGGGGCGCATCCGGAGGGGCTCGCGGTTGGCGATTTCAATGAGGATGGGCACTTGGATATTGCGACGGCGAACAGTGATTCGGACGACGTCTCGGTGTTGTTGGGAAATGGAAACGGCACGTTCCGGTCGAGCTATTCCTTCGGCGTGGGAACGAGTCCGATGTTTCTGACGACGGGGGATCTGAACCTGGATGGGACGTCGGATTTGGCCGTGGCCGAGACCGGAGCCGACCTCGTCGTGGTCCTGTTGGGCAAGGGGAACGGGTTCTTCGACGAACCCGTTCCGTATCCCTCGGGGAAAGGTCCGACGTTTCTCACGCTCGGTGACGTGGACGGGGATGACGATTTGGATATGGTCGTGGTTAACAGCGGGCGATTCGGCCATTATCCGCCGTTCAGTTGGTCGGTGTTGTTGAACAACGGGCAGGGCGAGTTCGTGTTGACCCAGCACGTCGAAGAGCAGGACCGGCGCGGCTTGTTCCCCACCGGTGCCTCGCTGGCGGATCTCGACGACGATGGGTTGCCGGATGTCACGCTGACGTGGAGCCAGCCGAGTTGGCGGACGCCGAACGGATACGTGTCCGTATTTCGGAACCAGGGACGGGGAACCTTTTCCTGCTGGAAAACAATTCAAGCAGGGTTCACGCTGAGTGCCGTGACACAAACGGATTTGGATGCCGATGGGAACCTGGATCTCATGGTCACCAGTTTGTTTACCGACAGTATCAAGCTGCTCCTGCAACTCCATCCCGGCCAGTACACCAAACCCGCAAACATGGAGGTGGGATTCAGCCCCGTGGCCTTGGGCTACAAGGATTTGGATGGTGACGGCCATCGTGACCTGATTTCCACCAATCGAGCCTCGGATAGTACCTCCATCCTCCTGGGACGGGGAGACGGGTCGTTTCAGCCGGCCGGGCACTATGCCGTGGGCGCGGTGCCGACCGCTATGGGGATCGAAGATTTTGACAACGACGGGTTGCCGGACATTGTGACGTCCAACAGTGGCTCCGATGACGTGTCGATTCTGTTGAGCGGGAAGGCGGTTATTCCTTCCATCAGCCTGAGTGCCGACGCCATCCGGTTTTCAGAGGACGTCGATGCGCCGGCCCGACGGACGCTTCAATTGACCGTCTCCAACGTGGGGCTTGGCTCCTTGAGTATAGCCGATATCGTGTTGGAAGGATCCCGGGCCTTTTCCGTTGACCGGGAATCCTGTGCCGGGGCCACCCTGACCACGGGGGAACTCTGTGCATTGCCCATCCATTTCACGAGTACGGCGCCCGGTATGCACCAAGCGTTACTGCGTATTTTCGACAATGCGCCAGGTGGCCCAAGAATCGTGACTCTAAGCGGAAAAATCAAAGGCTGACGCTGCGCGCGCTCCCGCTTCGAGCTTGCGATTCCGGAGAACGTTCATGAGGCAGTGTGCGCAATGAGTCCTGACGACGAACGATCCCCCCTTTCGATCGGCATTGACATCGGCGGCACCTTCACCGATTTTGTGGTGTATGACCACCGCGGTGTGAAGACCTTCAAGGTGCTCTCGACTCCCGCGGATCCTGCACAGGCGGTGCTGGAAGGGTTACGGAGACTGTCTTGGTCCGCCGGTCATACCGTCGTACACGGCTCCACCGTGGCCACCAACGCGTTGCTCGAACGAAAGGGGGCTCGTACGGCGTTCGTCACGACCCAAGGGTTTCGGGACGTGTTGCAGATTGGCCGGCAGACTCGCCGAAACCTCTATGATTGGTTCAGTGGCGGGGTGCCGGCGCTCGTGCCACCGGACCGGTGTCTGGAGGTTCAGGAACGACTCGATCATCGCGGACGCGTGTTGTGGCCCTTGGTCAAACGATCGCTGTCGCCCCTCATCGAGACCCTGAGAGAACAACGGGTCGAGGCCGTCGCGCTCTCTTTGCTGTTTTCCTTTGTGAATCCCGATCATGAACGGCAAATCGGGCAACGTCTTCGGGAGGCAGGCTTCTTTGTTTCCGCCTCGCATGAACTGATCCCGGAGTTTCGGGAGTTCGAGCGGGCCTCTACCACGGTGGTGAACGCGTACGTCTCCCCGGTTCTCAACCGATATTTGGAAACCCTCGAACAATCGTTCGCAGGCGGCGCTTTCCACGTCATGCAATCGAATGGCGGGCGGATTCGAGCGGCGCAGGTACGGCAGGAGGGTGTCCGTTCGATCTTGTCCGGACCGGCGGGAGGGGTGATCGGCGCCGAGTATCTTGCGCGGCTGGCGGGGTTTTCGCAACTCATCACGTTTGATATGGGAGGCACGTCTACGGACGTGTCCGTCGTCAATGGAGCGATTCACGTGACGTCGGAAGCGGAAGTCGCCGGCATGCCCATTCGCGTCCCGGTACTGGACATTCATACGGTTGGGGCCGGAGGCGGATCCCTGGCTCGAGTCGATGCGGGGGGCGCCCTGCGCGTCGGACCGGAAAGTGCCGGGGCCGATCCGGGACCCGCGTGCTACGGACGAGGCGGACGGACGGCAACGGTCACGGATGCCAATGCCTTCCTGGGGCGGTTGCCTTCCACGGGCTTGTTGGGCGGTGAACTGCCTTTGGATCTGGAGGCCACCCACAAGGCCATGGCTGCGCTTTCACGAGAATTGGTGCCGTATGCTCCCGGCCCGCACGTTGTCCCGGAGGAGGTTGCCCTGGGTATCCTCCAGGTGGTCAATGCCGAGATGGAGCGGGCGATTCGCGTGATATCGGTCGAGCGCGGGCACGATCCCAGGGATTACGTGTTGCTCTCGTTCGGTGGAGCCGGGGGAGTGCACGCCTGCGAACTTGCGCGATCCCTCAACGTCGGACGTGTGTTGATTCCCCTGGCAGCCTCGACGTTATCCGCCTTGGGTATGTTGACGGCGAACGTGTTTCTGGATTACGTCCAAACGGTGATGTGCCCGGGTGAGACCCCGTTTGAGGAGTTGGAACGCCGGTTTGTTTCCATGGTGGAACAGGCGCGAGAGGACCTTGCAACCCAAAAGGTTCCTATTCCCGCCTGGCACGTTCATTGTGAATTGGATCTCCGGTATCAAGGCCAATCCTTTGAATTGACCGTACCCTTTTCGCCTGCCTTTCGAGCGGCTTTTCATGAACAGCACGCCCGGCGCTATGGGCATAAGGACGAGGCCGCGGGTCTTGAGATCGTTAATCTTCGGGTCCGTGCGGTCGGAGACGTCAGTCCCCCGCGGATAGAGACCCGGGCGACGGGACCGGCTGATTCGTTTGAGGCCCTGTGCCATGAACGTCGACTCGTTTTCTCCTCCGGGCCTCGAATCGTCCCATTCTATGACCGCCGTCGATTACAGCCGGGGCATGACGTTCCTGGGCCCGCGGTCATCTTCCAGGACGATACCACCATTCTGTTGTCGGACACTGATCACGCGCACGTTGACGCCTGGCAAAACGTGCTGGTCACCATTGGAGAGGCTCGTGCAGAAAGCCGTTGAACGGGAAGTCTTTAAACATTTGTATGGTTCGGTGGCCGAGGAAATGGGAGTGCGCCTGCAACGATCGGCATTTTCCCCGAATATCAAGGAGCGCTGTGACTTTTCCTGCGCCGTGTTCGACGATGCGGGACACCTGGTGGCGCAGGCCGCGCATATTCCGGTCCATCTCGGGGCCATGCCGCTCTCCGTCGAAGCCTGTCGCCGGCACCTGACTTTTGTGCCGGGCGACGTGGCGATTCTTAATGACCCGTTTCACGGCGGAACGCACCTGCCGGATATCACAGTCGTCTCGCCGGTCTTTGTCGAGAACGACAGGCTCCTGGGATTCGTCGCCAACCGCGCGCATCACGCCGATGTCGGAGGGATGTCGCCGGGATCCATGCCGTTGTCCAGGGAATTGTATCAGGAAGGAATGATTATTCCGCCCGTGAAATTCGTGGAAGCCGGCAGGACGAACCGGGCCCTGTGGGATTTTTTTCTGGCGAACGTGCGGACCCCACGGGAACGTGCCGGTGATTTGCAGGCCCAACTGGCGGCCAACCGGATAGGGGAGCAGCGGCTCCGAGAATTGGCGTCGCGCTACGGGGTGGAGCGCGTCCGGGAAAACATGTTTGATTTGTTGGCCTATAGTGAAAAGCTGACCCGGCACGGTATTCGGCAGTTGCCGAACGGCACTTATCGGTATGAAGATATGCTCGATGACGACGGCCTTGACGATCAACCGATCCCGATTGTCGTGGCGGTGACGATCCAGGATGAAGAGGTGGTGGTCGATTTCGAGGGAAGTGCGCCCCAATGCGAAGGAAGCGTCAACGCGGTCTATGCGATTACGGTTTCGGCGACCGCGTACGTGTTTCGATGCCTGTTGGGGCTGGATATTCCCGGCAACAGCGGCTGCATGGCGCCCATCCGGGTCCGGGCGCCTGAAGGGTCGGTGGTCAATGCCACGTTTCCCGCGGCGGTGGCCGCGGGAAACGTCGAGACGGCCCAGCGAATCGTGGACGTCCTGTTGGGTGCCTTGGCGCAGGCCTGCCCGGACCGTGTGCCGGCCGCGAGCCAGGGGACCATGAATAATGTCACGATCGGGGGGTGGGACCGCGACAAGCAACGGCCGTTTGCGTACTATGAAACGTTGGGCGGGGGCATGGGCGCCGGGGTGGAATGTCCGGGAGCCAGCGGTATCCATTCCCATATGACGAATACGATGAATACGCCGGTCGAAGCTCTGGAGTATGCATATCCGTTTCGGATATCCCGGTACGTCCTTCGGGAAGATACGGGCGGCGCGGGCATCCACGCGGGGGGCAATGGGGTCACGCGCGAAATCGAATTCCTGCAGGAGGCTCAAGTGACGATCGTCTCCGATCGACGAAAATCGAGACCATTCGGGTTGGCCGGGGGAGGGGCCGGACAATCCGGTCGAAACGTGTTGATTCGCAAGGGCCGGGAAATGCGGCTCCCCGGGAAAACGACGCTGGCCGTGAGCAAGGGGGATCGGTTGCGGATTGAAACCCCGGGCGGGGGCGGCTATGGTGAGTCGAAGGCGAAGAAGGCGCGATAAAGTTTCCTCTCCCTTGATGGGAGAGGATTAAGGTGAGGGTAGGTGAAAGTGCTGGTCCTCCCCCCTCACCCTGCCCTCTCCCTCAAGGGGAGAGGGTTCTCAAGAGGATTGAACCATGAAAGAAACCGATCCTGAACGGTTGGAAATGTTGTATGAACGCTTTTGCGACGTCTGTTTGGTTGAGAAAGAAGTCTGGACGGAAATTTTTCTGCCCCGGCAGGTGGAAAAAGGGGTGATCCTGACCAACGTGCAGGAGAAATACGAAGTGGTCATCGACGACCCCGGGATTGAGGAAACGCTTGAAGCCAACATCCCTCTCGGCAAATCCTCGTTGCGCGCAGCCATTCAGGAATATAAGGATCACGTCAGTTTTCATAAGACCTAGGTGATATTCAGCCCGGGTTACAGGGAATCCGAGGTGGTCAAAAGTACCCGGGGCCAACGATCGTTGGTCCTTACTCCCAACGGCTTTCCACCCCGAAGCGCACCCATGTTCCCGGTGCGCCGAACCCGAGAAAATCCTCGTACGTCACGTTGGTCAGGTTGTCCACGGCACAAAAGATTTTCCACGCCGGGTTCGGGGTATAGGTGGTGGCGAGATCGAGTCGATAATATCCGGGCAGCCTGGATTGCGTCGTGGGAATTTGCAGATCGAAGCGGTTCCCGACGGCTTGGAGTTGGCTGCGTAGGGTCAACGCGGGGGTGGCTCGTAACTGCACGGCGAAGCCGCCCGATGCCTTGGGCCGATTCCGGAGCGGGGCGCTCGTCCCTGCGATGTGGGCGTCGAGATAGGTCAACCACCCTTGGAAGGACACGTTCGGCGATGGAGTGGCGGCCACGTTCAATTCGATCCCCCACGTCCTGACCTTGTTCAGGTTGACCAGGAGAAAGGTCTTTTGTTCGGCAAGAACGGGGTCCAGATCGATTTGGTTGACAAAGGAATTGCGAAAGTAGGTCAACCGGAATTCACTATCCCAGACGGGACTCGACCGCAGGATGCCCACTTCCCACGCTGCGCTGGTTTCGGGGGACAGGTGAGGATTTCCGATAAGAGGATCGCCCAGGGCATTCAGGCTCGGCAATTTGAACCCCTCTCCGTACTGCCCCCGGATGGTGGTTCGTGGAAACGGTTGAACGCTTATGGCGAGACGAGGGGTCACCCGGAGCGGAAAATCCTCAGGGCCGTCCACACGGATGCCTGCATTGAGTTGGACCTGCTCGTTCGGGGCAATGATCGTTTCCAGTATCCCTGCCGGCGTCGTGCGTGATTGCTCGAAATCCGTGGCGACTTTTGACGGAAAACCCAAAACGGTCAGGTCCTGGGTTCCGGTTCGCGTTCCGTTCTCGTGAACCAGTTGAATCCCGCCCGCTACCTTCAAAAATTCTTTCAGAGAAGCCCGAAGCGTCCAATGGAGCCGAATCCGGGTGAAGTCCGTCCGGAAGACTGTTGGAGGGATTTGAAATATCCCGGGTGTGGAAAGAACCCCGGGGTTGTCAACGTCCTGTTCCCGGTGAAACACGTTGCCGGTCAGTTGATGCTCCCAATTTGAAGCGAGTGGGAACGTCAGGTTGACTCCGGAAACGATTTCGTCGGTGCGTCGCTCTTCCGGCGTACGGAGTATGGCCAGGCGCGTGCCCCCACTGCCTTCCGGAAAGGAACGGGTGTCGGTTTTCGTGTATTGTCCCGTCAGTTCGAACTTGAGCGAATCCTGGAGCGACCAGTTCACGTGGCCGCCGATCGTTCCGGAAGAGAATCGGTCTCCCGTGACGTGACCATCGTTCCGCGTGAAGGCGGCTGAACCGGCATATCGGAACCGGTCCGCAGATCCCGACGTTTGCAGGACTCCGCGGGTATAGCCCCATTGTCCCCCTTCCGCGCGGGCAACCAGTCGATCCGCCGCCGTCCCTTCTTGCGTAATGATGTTCACCACGCCCGCCATCGCGTCGGACCCATAGAACACCGATGCTGGTCCCTTGACGATTTCGATCCGTTCAATACGTTCGGGAGTCAGGGACGACAGGTCAACCGATCCGCCGCGCTGGTTCGTCGGATCGTTCAACGGTACGCCATCCAACAACACCATCGTAAAATTCGGATCGCCCCCGCGAATATAGAGTGAACTGAGGCCGCTCCTGCCTCCCATTTCATCGACGAAAATCCCGGGGGTTTGTTGCAATAGGGTCCCTACCCTGTTGGGCTGCTGAAGATCGAAGCGCGCTCGCGTGAACACCTTGGTCCGGAGGGGGGTCTGTGCCTGGCTCGTTGGAAAGGCCGTAGCCGTCACCACGACGGGGTCGAGCGTTTCAACAGGCAGGGTTTCCGCCAGCCCGGCTGAGGGCGAGAGACAGAGTGTGAATTCCAGGATCCCGGTGCCGGTTAAAAAGGATTTTTTAGAAAACCTCGGAGGGAGCAGCTTCATGAGGCCTCAACCATACCGTGCTCCCGGTGCTCAGTTCAAAATGCCGACAGCGAAAGTCAAAGGATATGAAACGTTCCCGTGGCAAAGAGAAGGAACGGGGTTTATCCTGCCCTCGGCTTTGATCCCCGATTGCCTTGTCTGTCCTTCCTGCAAACGCAGGAATCCAGGGTCGTTCTCTTGCGAACGAAAGGAAAAGAAAGACCCCTGGATTCTCGATTAAGAATGTCGAGAATTGTAAATGTTCAGTAATTCGTTGACAAAATGAGGAGCCGACCACAAGAGACAGCGGTGGAAATTGCCAACGAATTACTGAACACATACAAATGGCAGATAAAGTAGGTCGGATTAGCGGAGCGTAATCCGACGGGAAGCCTGGTCTTGCTCCGACTGTTTCAGGGAGATTAAACGAGTACGGCTTCTCATCAACGGCCGATCTGTGTTATACACACCCGTTGTTTTCTTCCGGGACACCCCTTCACATTGGAATAAAGCAGTCTGAGGCAATGATGAGCCACGTGGGAGCCGAGGTTTCGTCGTGAGTGCCATCTCCTACCGTACCGAGCCCGCACGTTCGGACCGCATGCCGTCCTGCCTGTCGTTCCTGATCGTGAACGAAGCCGCCGAGCGATTCAGTTTCTATGGCATGCGAACGATCCTGGTCATTTTTATGACCCAATACCTCCTGAACGCGGACGGTGCGTTGGATGTGATGAGCGAACCGGAAGCGCGCTCCTATTATCATCTCTTTACGTCCGCGGTCTATTTTTTTCCGGTCATCGGGGCGCTGGTTGCGGATGTCTGGTTCGGGAAGTACCGAACGATCATGTCGTTGTCGTTTGTGTATTGCTTGGGGCATTTGGCCCTCGCGATGGATCAGACCAGAGTCGGATTGGCCGTGGGACTCACGCTGATCGCCGTCGGTTCCGGAGGAATCAAACCCTGTGTCTCCGCCAATCTCGGGGATCAGTTCGGCTCGACCAACAGTCATCTGCTCAGCAAGGCATTTTACTGGTTTTATTTCGCGATCAATCTCGGCGCGGGACTTTCCACGCTCTTGACCCCGTGGCTGCTCAACCATATCGGACCCCACCTGGCCTTTGGCGTACCCGGGCTGTTGATGCTGATGGCAACGTGGGTGTTTTGGCTGGGGCGGTGGGAATACGCACATATCCCCGCCAGGGGAAAAACGTTTCTTCGGGAATTGCTGGCGCGTGACAGCCTGCTGGCCATGTGGCGACTGACGCCGATTTACCTGTTTGTGGCCGTTTTTTGGGCGCTCTACGACCAAACAGGGTCGGCTTGGGTCCTCCAGGCAAGAAATATGGATTTATACTGGATGGGGGTGGAATGGCTCCCTTCGCAAATTCAGTTCGTCAATCCTTTTCTGATCATGCTTCTCATCCCGGTGTTTGCCTACGGCGTCTATCCCGCCATCGACAAGGTGTTTCTCTTGACGCCCTTGCGGAAGATCAGTATCGGATTTTTTGTGACGGTCATGGCCTTTGTGATTTCCGCGGTGATCGAGATGCAGATTGTCTCGGGACTGCGGCCGAATATCGCGTGGCAAATCATGGCGTTCGTGGTGATCACCGCGGCGGAGGTCATGGTCTCGATCACGTGTTTGGAATTTTCCTATACCCAGGCGCCCAGGGCCTTGAAATCGTTTGTCATGGCGCTCTTTCTCCTGTCGGTGTCCCTGGGGAACGCCTTTACCTCGTTGGTGAATTATTTCATTCAGAACGACGACGGCAGCGTGCGGCTGGAAGGTCCGGATTATTATTGGTTTTTCACGTTGGTCATGCTTGGCGTATCGATTCTCTTTGTCGCGGTGGCCAAACGCTACAAAGGCCAAACCTATCTTCAGGACGGGGAACCTTGGTAAATGTTCTGTCATTGGTATGAAAATAACCTCCTGTTGTCATTTCCGACATTAGTAATCGAGGATCCAGCGTCTTTGCCTTTTGTCCCTTTCTGTCATTCTTGTATGTGTTCAGTAATTCGTTGGCAAATTTCGTTCCCTTGTTTGGGAGTCTTTCCCTCCAGCGCCTGATGGGGTCTGACCTCATTGTAGTACAG
>JAAXIB010000012.1 GCA_012270585.1 Nitrospirales bacterium | reverse complement strand
CGTGGGCTCGGTCGCAATGAGGTCCTTGCTCAAGTGAGGGCAGTCCAGATGCCCCAATCCCCCCGCTTGCGACTTCACAATCCGCCGTTTCTCCTGTTTCAGTTTGGGCGTTAAGCGGTTCAGCCCATAGCGTTGACTAATCCGATACACCGTACTCGGCGACGGCGTCAGGTGCTTGAGTTTCGGGGCCAGGAGTTGACAAATCTCATAGCGCTTGACGCCCTGCTGCCGGGGTTGCAGCACTTGCTGCTCAATATACCCGTAGACCCGCCGATGTTTCCACTTTGGCCCGCGCGGCTGGGGGACCAGGGCCTGGTCCGTGCCCTGCTGGCGGAACCGGTGGTAGTACTTGAAGCAGGTCTGCCGGTGGGTCTGATGAAACCGGGAGAAGTCGGCCGCAAAGCGGAACTTGGGATGGCGTTTCTGTTTGACCAACTCATACTCTTGGATGCGGAATTTCCACTTCCGGACATAATTGCGATAGAGGGTCTTATCCTCCGTATTTTTGCGCATGGCTTCGCCTCCAGGTGAAGGGTGTGATCGGTTCCTTCATTCTGTCAACGAATGACTGAACATTTACAATCCCCGACTCCTGTCCTCGACGTTGGTAATCGGGGATCTAATCGGGAATCCAAGGTTTTTGCTTTTTCCTGCGTTGGCGAAGAGAACGACACTGGATCCTCGATTACAAACGTCGAGGATGACAGACAGAGACAAAAACCCTGAATTCTCGATTCTAAATATCCGTCCGGGTAGGTTCGGGGACAGGGCCAAACACTGCGCAGACGACAATCGCGCTACGGCAAAACGGGGCAAGCACCGAAACGATCCGCAAATAATTCGTTCCAGATCAACCAGGCAAACATCCTATAACCCGCGGTATTGAGGTGCAGGCCATCACTGGAAAAACGTGGGGCCAAAAGACAAGAAGGGCCTTCCGCTGTCGCCTGAAACAAATCCACACACGGCATCTGATGACGTTCACATCGTTCTGCAATCAGCCGATTCAATTCCAACCGATAGTGAATATGCGAGTGCAACCAGGCAGGCAGCGGGCCGGCGTTGTGATCTTCCGTCCTGATGGAAGGGATCGTCACTCCAACGGGCCGGATTCCCACAGCCAACGCCAACGTATAGAAACGCTCTAAATTCGTGATAATCGTAGAGAGGCCAACGCCCCATCCCAAATCATTCGTCCCGCCTAAAATCACGGTATAAGAAGGGACGACGTCAACGACGTCGCGGGAAAATCGCATCACCATGTCGGACGTGGTTTCGCCACAAATTCCCTTAACTGAGACCTTCCCGCGTGCACCCAACCATTCTTGAAGAAATTCGCCATAGGGAGTATCGGGCAAAGGCATCCCCGTTTCAGCCTGAACCTGATACCCCGCGGTCAGACTATCACCGAAACACACGAGTATCGGAGATGAATCGTCCTGCAACCTGACCCCTTCAGGCATTGCCCGGAATCCTCCTCTTGACATCGCCCGGTCTCAATGAATAGCCTTAGCCTTTCAAATCCAGAGGCAATTCATTTTCACAACGACGCTCGTTTTCCCTTACCGATCATCACCTGTTTTGAGGAAGGAGTTCTGTCTTATGCAAGGACGTCATCAGTTTACTTCACATAAACGCGGCAACGTGGTCCTCGCCCTGTTCGGATGGTTCATGATCCAAAGCCTGTTTTGTGGCCTCCCCAACGCCTTTGCAGAGGAATCGTTTCAAATAGCCATCATCGATCCTCAAGCGGTCCTGGAAAATTCCAACGCAGGACAAAAGGCGCTGGCGACCTTAAAAGAACACGTCATGGTTCGTCAAAAGCTGTTGGAAACGGACGAAGTAGAAATACAAAAACTCGAGCAGCAGCTTCAAGGCGGTACGGGCCGAAGTGAAACCGAAACGCAGGTTTTACGGGAACAAATACAAAGCAAAATCCAGGATTACCAACGGCGGCGCCAAACGTTCCAGCAGGAAGTGCAGGAAAAGCAAAAGAATTTGATGGTCGATTACATGAAGAAAATCGAAGGTGCGACCAAGGCCGTCGCTGAACGGCGTGGCTTTTCATTGGTCATTGATAAGGGCAATGAGGCCATTATGCAAATTGTGATTTACTCCGCCAAGGGCATGGATATTACCGAGGAGGTCGTCAAGCAGTTCAATGAAACGTACAAATAAATGGATCGGCCTTCATGCGAGGGAAACGTGGTGAAACATTGATATTGCTATCGTGGAGTAGCATCAGGGTTTGACTCCAGAGGATACCCTGCCTGCCGCCATGCCTTGATTCCTCCCGCCATGGAAAGGACTTGCGTATAACCCATCTCTTGTAAATTCGCGGCCGACAAGACCGATCGATATCCTCCACCACAATAGAGAATAATTTCCGCGTTTTTATCAGGAATCATTGCCTCAATATCACGTTCCAGAATCCCCCGGCCCTTGTGAATAGCCCCTTGGGCATAACCCTGAGCAACTTCATGATCTTCGCGAACATCGATGAAATGAAAGACTTCACCGCGTTCGAGGCGAGCCATGACTTCATGCGGCCTGCATTCACGAATTTGGCTCTTTCGTATCTCAACCAGTCGTTCAAATCCGGGATGATGCCCCATCACCACTCTCCCCTTTTGTAAAAACGCAGACTTGAAGACACTGAAACGCCGGTAGCCTCTAGGTCGGGTTAGCGTAGCATAACCCGACAGCTAACGTTGCTCCGGCAAGTCTGGTCTTCACGCCACAAATTGAAGTCTCACTCCACATGCGGCGGCGATTTTGGCCACCGTCCCGAGCCGAGGATCCCGGTTGCCCGATAAGCCACGGGAAAGGCCCACGCGATTGACGTCTGCCCGACGTGCGAGTTCAGAGACGCCACCCTGCGCCGCTGCCACGTTGCGAAACGCTTTCATCAACAATCGAGGGTCGCCGTCGAATTCTTCAATCGCCGCGTTCAGATAGGCCGCAATATCTTCCGGGGTTTTGAGATAATGGCTGGCTTTATGGACTTTTACGGGCATCGCGCTTCTCCTCTTTATAGAGCTTCCAGCAGGTCTGAGCCATTTTAATGGTCCGAGCCTGCCGTTTTTTCGTTCCCGCGACCAGAAGGATCACAAGCGTCTCACTGTCACGGCCATAGTAGATACGGTATCCAGGGCCACAGTCGATACGAAGCTCAAAAACGCCTTCGCCCACCCCTTTGTGATCGCCAAAATTTCCAAGTTCGATTCGGTCAATACGCGTCTGGACTCGGGCTCTGGTCTCGGCATCCTGGCATTGGAACCATTCGTCGAAGTAGTCCGTACCACCTTCCGTGACGTAGTGGACTACTCTAACCATTGATTTAGTTGTAGCCAATTAGCTACAGAATGTCAAGGTGAGAGGAATTTTTGATAAACAAGAACTTGAGCTATTTGAGGTTCATGTAGGATAGAGTGGCGCGCCCGGCAGGGGTCGAACCTGCGACCCTCGGCTTAGAAGGCCGATGCTCTATCCACTGAGCTACGGGCGCTCGGCCTTACTCTTCGACAAGTAATACGCGGTGCGTGTCGGCTGAGACGTGACACAGGCCGTCGTTTTCAGCCTCGTGTGTTACGCTTCTTCCCCAAAAGCCTGGTCGGGGCGAGAGGATTTGAACCTCCGACATCCTGCTCCCAAAGCAGGCG
>JAAXIB010000067.1 GCA_012270585.1 Nitrospirales bacterium | reverse complement strand
AATTACTGAACACATACAAGGATGACGAAACCCCGAATCTGTCATTGGTATGAAAATGGCTGTAATCTGTCATTTCTGCGGAAGCAGGAATCCAGAGTCTTTAGCCTTGCGAACGAAGGGAAAACCCCTTGGATCCCGATCGGGGTCGGGCATGAAAGCATACCTCACATTTTCTCGGGCGAAGAACGGACTCGCGCATGAATGACGAGCCAACGCCACAGCCGTGGCGCATTGAAGATCTGATCGATCAGTATCTGACCAATTTGAGAGTCGAGGGTGGCGTCGCCACCAATACCGTCCAGGCTTATCGGCGCGACCTGGAGAAACTGCAAGCCTACCTGGCGTTGCAAGGCATGAACAATCCTCTTGACGTCCCACCTCATTTGACCGGATTTCTGAATCATCTGCGCGCGCAACAATTGTCTTCGGCCTCGGTGTCCCGGTGCTTGTCGGCCATACGTGGGTTTTACCGGTTTCTCAGTACGGAACATGGGGCCCCGGAAGTGCTGTCACAATTAGCCGGGGCGCCGAAGCAATGGATGAAACTTCCCAAGACGTTAACGGAAGTCGAAGTGACGGCCTTATTGGAATTGTCGGTCGGGCAGGGCCTGGAGGAAATTCGGGATTCCGCCATGGTGGAGTTGATGTATGCGGCCGGTCTCCGGGTATCCGAATTGATCTCGCTTCCCCTGTCGGCGGTGAATGTGGAAGTGGGGTACGTGCAAGCCACCGGAAAACGTGAGAAACAACGCATGGTGCCCATCGGCGAACTCGCGCGTCAGAAACTGGTGGCCTATTGCCGGGAGGTGCGACCGGTCTTGCTGAAAGGTCGAACGACGCCGGCGTTGTTTGTGACGAGGCGGGGTGCTCCCATGACTCGTCAGAGCTTTTGGAACATTCTCCGAAGGCGGGCGTTTCGAGCCGGCATTCACAAGCCCATCTCTCCGCACATGTTGCGACATTCGTTCGCCACGCATCTGCTTGAACACGGCGCCGATTTGCGCGCCGTGCAAATGATGCTGGGGCACGTCAACATCGCCACCACTCAAATTTATACACATGTGGA
Organism: Nitrospirales bacterium; assembly: GCA_012270585.1. GTDB lineage: Bacteria > Nitrospirota > Nitrospiria > Nitrospirales > UBA8639 > Bin75. The sequence goes on along the minus strand of JAAXIB010000067.1, from coordinate 34,278 downwards.
ACACAAGCGGTTGAAGCAGGTCCATACCGAGCGGTTCCCCAGAAAACGGCGACGTAAGGCTCAAGGGAAATCGGCTTCCCAGGACTAGGCTCCGTCGTCTACCCGGTTGCAAAGGAGAAACCTCCTGTGGCAGGCTTGATCGGCGAGTGCATTCGCCGTTCGCCTGAAGGAGGAAGAGGATGAAGTATAAGCGACAGGTGCATTACGTCAAAGGGGTCTTTGTCTGTCCTAAGTGCAATCAATCTTTTGTTCAGGAACGCTGGATTGAAGAATGGCGCGTTCGCTGTCATCGGTGTGACTATCGGGGCACCCTCACCCATATTTCCGTGGAAGAACACATGGAAGAAGAAACTGAGCGTCTGTAACGATTAAAGGCGGTCGCCGGTTGCCCACAACTTCCGTGCGGAGCAAGGGTTCTTCCCGGGTTCAATTCCCTTCCAGTGTCTTTTTTCACGAATCCATCCATGGCTCACAGACGATTTTTTTGCTGGTCGAGTTGCCTCTGTTGTCTTGCACTCGTGGTCTTCAGCCAGCCGGTACGGGCTGAACAAGGGGTCAAGGTGTTGGTGGCGTATCATTCGGTTTCGGGTCATACCGAAACGATGGCGCGAGCCGTGGCGGAAGGCGCACGGGCCGTACCGGGGACCCGCGTCCACGTGGAACGCGTCGGGCAGGTGACGGCGGATACGCTGTTCTCCGCCGATGCTCTGGTGGTCGGTTCTCCGGTGTATTGGGCGAATATGGCCGGGGAAGTCAAAACGTTTTTTGATAATTGGCAATTCAAGTTTGGCGTCTGGCCCGAATTCAGGATGCGAAACAAAGTGGGCGCCGCGTTTACCACCGGCGGCCAGGTTTCGGGCGGCAAGGAAGTCACCATGTTGACGATTCTGGCGGCGATGTTGGGCAATCAAATGATTGTGGTGAGCGGGGGCGGCGCGTTCGGGGCGTCTGCAACAACGGAAGGCGAGAGTCCCGGAATCAATGAGCAGGAGTTGGCCGACGCGCGTGCCCTGGGCAGGCGGGTTGCGGAAGTGGCTTGGATGGTCAAGCGGGAGCAGGCAAATCAGGACACGAACGAGATGGAAACAACGAGATGAGCGAAACGCCTGACAGCAGCCGCCTTCAGTGGACCATTTACTGGGAGCGTGAGTACACCACCGCTATTGCGCCGGAACGCTTGAAACTTGATTTTCATCCCCACCGGCCGTTGATGACCAATATGCCTTTGCACGAACAACGGGAATTGGCCGTCAGTGGCTACAAAGTCCTTCCGGATGATTGCGGGCCGGTGCGCATGGTGGGGCAGTACGGGTGGCTGGTCCGGTGTCCGGTTGATTGCAGGATTCGCCGGACGAGAGAAGGCTTGAAATGGCAGGCACCCGAAATCCTTCACGAAGAACGGCTGCTTGGATACAAATCGTTTTCCGGGAGTTACGTGGACACGATTTTAAACAGCGGCTATGCCAAACTCTGTTGTGGAATCCGATTTTATTATCCCAAGCAAATCGGTATCATGCTGAAGGATATTCCCAACCATTTCTATCATTACCCGGAACGCACGTTTTCCGTATGGGAAGGGATCAAATCACAGGAATACAAGCTTACTCCCAATTTGTACGACTTCCTTCCGGACTATGACGCGTTTGTGGCCAACGTCCTCCTGCAATTGGAAAAACCCACGATCCTGAAACGCGGCGATCCCGTCGCGCTGGTTGTTCCGGTCCTGCTCCCCAAGCAGTTTCGATTGGAGGAACTGACTCCCGATCGGAAGCAGACCGCACCGCCGCGGTAAACCCGCGCCCGTGCGGTGCGGCGATGAGGCATATGCTTGACATAGGCCTCAATAAGGTTTACGCTGGGTTCAGCGTCAATCGTTTCGACAAAGGTGTTTGTGATGAGAACGGCCAAGTTGTTCAGGAATGGGAAAAACCAGGCGGTCAGGTTGCCCAAACAATTCGAGTTTGGAGGTGTCAACGAGGTCAACATCCGCAAGGAAGGCAATGCAATTGTGTTGCTTCCCATCAGAAAAAACTGGGTCTCTTATGCCACGCTGCCAGCGGCCGATGCTGATTTTATGGCAGCGCGCCCTTCACTGCTGGATCACGAGAGGGTGGATTTTTGAGTTTGTACGTGTTGGATACGGATACCTGTAGCTTCATTATCAAAAGACGTCCCGAGTCAATATTGGCGTCCATGCAGGTGACGGCAGGGCAGGGACACAACATAACGATTTCAGCCATTACGTATGCGGAATTGTTGCTTGGGGCTGAGCGTTCCGACAATAAACGGAAGCACCGGAAATTAGTGTCCGAGTTCGTTGAACGTCTGGATGAAATCTTGCCTTGGGATGCCAGGGCCGCAGAGACATTCGCAACATTGCAGGCGTATTTGTATAAGAAAGGCTCACCTATTGGGCTGAACGATACAATGATTGCCGGGCACGCTTTGAGTCGGGACGCAGTCGTCATCACGAACAACGTCAAACATTTCAGCAAGGCACCACGACTGAAGGTTGAAAATTGGGTACGGCACGATCATTGATCGGGCAACCCCACGATCTTCCAGTACGCTCATCCCGTCGTACTTTCTAAACGGTTTTGCCTGGAGAACCCGATCGGAAACGTTCTGTCCCGCCCGGGTAGCGGTGATCCGAGTAGGGGCCAATCATGGCTCTTCCCACTTTTCATGACGTGGAACGCGCGGCTGCTCGCTTAAAGGGCATTGCCCGTGAAACGCCCATTCAGACTTCCCGATGGCTCGATGACCATTCGCACGCCACCGTGTTTATGAAGTGCGAAAATTTTCAGCGCGTGGGAGCGTTCAAGTTTCGAGGGGCGTACAACGCCGTGGCTCACCGGCCATCATCGAAGCCCGTGGTGGCCCTTTCGTCCGGGAATCATGCCCAGGGCATTGCGCTTGCCTGCCGGTTGTCGGGAAAAGAGGCGCACCTGGTGATGCCGGAGCCGGTTAATCCTATCAAGCGGGCGGCGGTGCAGGAATACGGGGGCATCGTCCATATTCCTCCTGAACCCCAGGATGCGGAATCGTTTTCCCGTGATCTGGTGCAAGAACTTCAGGGTGAATGGATCGAAGCGTTTAACGATCCCGACGTGATTGCGGGGCAGGGCACAGCTGCCTTGGAATTGCTGGGCCACGTGCCGGATCTCGACGTCCTGCTCGGTCCCATCGGCGGAGGGGGATTGTTATCCGGAACGTGTTTGGCGGCCCATGGTCTCAATCCCAAGATCCAGGTCTACGCGTGTGAGCCGGCCGGGGCTTTGGATGCCCTGTATTCCGTGCGGGAAAATCGAATCGTGCCGCAGGAGCATCCCCGGACCATCGCGGAAGGGTTGCGGACGAGCGTGGGGACTCTGACGCTGCCCATCCTGCGAAATCATCTGGCCGGATTCTTTGTAGTGGAAGAATGGGAGATCGTCACGGCTATGCGTTTCATCTATGAACGCATGAAACTGGTGATCGAACCGGCCGGCGCCGTGGCCGTGGCGCCACTGCTCCGGGAGGAACCCCCTTTACAAGGCAAACGCGTGGGCGTGATCATCTCCGGCGGCAACGTGGATCTGACGCAATACTTTGATGAGTTGTCGACTTCTTAAGCTCCTTATTCAGGAGAGTCTTGAGGAAGCGAATCCCGGAGTTCTTCCAGGTTTTTGATCACGAGCAGGTCGCCGTTGGCGGTCGCGACGTCGATGCCTTGCGCGCAGACCGTGCGGCATCTATCCGGTTGGCCGGCCTTTTTGAGGGATTGCGCCAGGGCAAGGATGGCCGCGGAGTAGGTGGGGTTCACCTTGAGGCAACTCTCAAGGGCGGAGATGGCCTCTTCCCAATTTTCGTCCCCCATGTGCGCCTTTCCCAACCCGAACCAGAGAGTCTCGTCGTTGGGGTCCATTTGTAAGACTTTTTTGAATTTGTCGATCTTGGGATCTGCCATAACGTGTCCTGTTGAAAGTGTTGACCGTTGTTGGTGCGCTTTTGGCAACGGACTGTAGCAGAGCGGTCTTTGCGTTGTCTAACTACGGACCCTGTGTTACCATCCTTTGCCCGTTTTCTCCTCTCATCTTTCGCCCCTCACCTTTCCCCCTCACCCTTCCCTCTCCCTCAAGGGGAGAGGGTAAGAGACCTCAAGGGGAGAGGGTAAGAGACCTCAAAGGGAGAGGGTAAGAGACCTCAAAGGGAGAGGGTAAGAGACCTCAAGGGGAGAGGGTAAGAGACCTCAAGGGGAGAGGGTAAGAGACCTCAAGGGGAGAGGGTGAAAGACCTCAAAGGTGGGGGTGGAAGGGGCCAAACCGGTTTGCACGAAAAACCTTATTCCTAAGGATTCTGTATGGGCCGCGTGGGAATCGTGACGCATCCGGCGTATCTGAAACATGATATGGGTCGGCACCATCCGGAGTCGCCGGAGCGGCTGCGGGCCATTGTCGCTCGGCTCGAATCAACCGGGACGATGTCTAAGTTGACCCGGATTGCTCCACGCAAAGCCGAGACGGACTGGATAACCCGTGTTCATGATCCGGCCTACATACAGCGGCTGGAAGATCGGGCCCCGAGTATGGGCTATGCGTCACTCGATCTGGACACTTCCTTGTCACCCGGTTCGTTGCCCGCCGCGCAACTTGCCGTCGGCGGGGCCCTGGCGGCCGTCGATGCCGTCATGGCGAGGCAAGTCGATCAGGTCTTCTGTGCGGTTCGTCCGCCGGGGCACCATGCCGAAGCCAATCGCGCCATGGGCTTTTGCCTGTATAATAACGTGGCGGTTGCAGCTCGGTATATCCAGCAGCGTCATGGCCTCGATCGCGTGCTGATCGTGGATTGGGACGTGCATCACGGGAACGGCACCCAGCACGCGTTTGAAGACGATCCCTCCGTCCTTTTTTTCAGCACGCACCAGTATCCCCATTATCCGGGGACCGGGTCAGAAACTGAGCGTGGCAGAGGGAAAGGAGAAGGTGCGACCATCAACGTGCCCCTGTATGGGGGGCAGGGCACGGATGAGTATCGGGACATTTTTCGTCAGAAATTGGTTCCGGCGGCGGCGGCGTTTCAACCCGAATTCGTATTGATATCGGCCGGATTCGATGCCCATGGGGATGACCCGCTGGCGAGTATGGGGATCACGGATGAGGGCTACGGCGAACTCACTCGCATTGTGGGGTCCATAGCTCAAACCCATTGTGAGGGCCGCATTGTGGCTTGCCTTGAGGGGGGCTATGATCTCCGGGCACTTGCCGCTTCGGTTGAACACCATATTCTCGCTTTGATGGAAACGTAAATGATGGCCAGACTGCGACGAAGACGACGAGGGAGAGGCCGGGTGTACGTCTTGCTGGGATTGTTGGTGGTCGTCCCAAGCGTGTTCTATTATTTTTATACGGAGATCCGGCCCACCGTGATTTTCGGATTGCGTGACGATTATGCCCATGCCATTCCGTTTCAGGACGTCCCGGCGGGGCTGGACTCTTTGAGCGCGGAGTCATGCGGGCAATGTCATCAGGCGATTTATGAGGAATGGAAAACCAGCATTCATGCCCATGCCTATCGAGACCCCTTTTTCCAGGCCTATTGGAAAAAGGACGGGTACGTCTGGGTATGTCTCAACTGCCACACGCCGTTGGAAAATCAGCAGCCCACGCTCATCAAAGAGATCCCGAATAACCGGGTTGAAAGAGCGGTCGAGGTTGAAAACCCGCGCTACGACATGGCCTATCAAGAGGAAGGCGTCACCTGCGCGGCCTGTCACGTGCGCGATGGCAAAATCTTGGGGCCGTTTGACGATTCGGCGGCTCCCCACCCCACGGAGTATGATCCCGCCTTTCGCACGACGGCGATTTGTTATCGTTGTCACAACGTGGTCTCCGGCCCCTTTCAATTTTATAACGTGGGACCGTGTGGCACGTATGCGGAATATGAAGGCGAGTTTTTCATGAAGGAGCAGGGCTTCACGTGCCAGCATTGCCACATGCCGGAAATTTCACGTCCGGTGGCCGAAGGAGGACCCATTCGACAGGGCCGGCGACATTTATGGCGTGGCGGGCACGATCCGGAAATGATCAAACGGGCCGTTGCGATTCAGGTCCGGGCCGATCCTCCCAACCCCAAACGGGGCGAGCCTGTCACGATGACTCTCACCCTGATCAATGCGGGGGCCGGGCATAAAATCCCCACGGGCGACCCTGATCGCCATTTTACCGTGGAATTTTACGTCAAGGATCGGACGGGTCGGATTCTCGAACAGCAAACCGACACCATGGGCCGGTGGATTTTCTGGCAACCCGTGATTCTCGAAGTCTACGACAATCGTCTGTTGCCGTTGGCCAGCCGCGACTATGAGTTTTCGTATGAACTACCCGAAGCCGGGTCGGATCTGGTGTTGGAAGCTCGGGTTCAGTACCATATTCTGACCGACGGCCAGCATACCATGTTGCGAGAGACGTATGGGTTGCGGTCGGACGACCCGTACCGGTATACGATATATACGCGTCAATTTCCTCTGAATGACAAATTGGCGACGGCGTTGTCTACGGAAAGGCCGGTCGAGGCACGTTTGGGATGCCCCGCTCAGGAGAACGGGGTTCATCCCGAATCACCTGGCCCTGTCCGGGGGCATCATGATCTTTTGACGATAGGTTGACTTATGTGGAGCACGTACCTGATCGATACGGAAACCTTGTCCCTCAATCTGGGTCGGGAGGATTTGGTGATTATTGACGTGCGTGGTCAAGGCGCGTACACCTCGCACATTCCCGGGGCGGTGCATAGTACCTGGCATGAATACAGTGATCCCCAAGCCACGGCCAAAGGATTGTTGGATCCCGACGTCGCCCGGTTGGAGAAGCGGCTTCAAGCCATGGGAGTGAACAATTCGAGCGACGTCGTCGTGTACTCCAATCCTTTTGACAATTGGGGCGACGAAGGCAGGATGTTTTGGATGTTGCAGTATCTCGGGCACAAGAGCGTCAAGGTCCTGGACGGCGGCTGGCCCAAATGGACGGCGGAACATCGACCTTATGAACATGAGCCGGTTCGCCCCAAGCCAGGCAACTTTACGGCTTCGGTTCAACCGGACGTGCTCATTGAAAAACAGGAACTGAAAAAGTTGGTCAGGAGTCCCCGTCGGGACACGGTGATCGTGGATGCCCGAAGCGTGGAGGAATACGCGGGAAAGGAAATCGAGGGGTTGCCGCGTCCCGGACATATCCCGTCCGCGGTCAATATTCCCTGGAACGGGTTTCTCCGGCAGGATGCCACGGTCAAGCCCCTGTCCGCTCTTCGGGACATGTTTCATGCGTTCGGCATGAATGAACAACAAGAAGTCGTGACCTATTGTTTGGGCGGGCTTCGGTCGGCGTGGGTCTATTTTCTGCTCAAGTTGGCGGGCTATGAGAGGGTGCGAAATTATCCCGGGTCCTGGTGGGAGTGGAGCCGGGATTTTGCGGCTCCCGCTGAAAAGGACATGAAATTGCTCTACCAGGTAACGGGTAAAGCCGAAGAGGCGTCTTGAAGAAACCGCGAAGGCATGCGAGGATACCAAAGGAGGAGCAAGGGAACATTCGTTTCTCTAACCGTTTAACCAGGAGGTGTGGAATGGCGAAGAAGCTCTTTCTCGCCGGATTGGCAATTTCGGCAGTGTTTGTTCTGGTGGCTGCACCGGCATTCGCCGATGGAAATAAGCACGTTCATGAAGCGATTGAGCACGCGGAGGAAGCGGCAAAACATGGCGGCATGGGGCATGCCGATGCCGTTGTCACCCATGCACAGGAAGCCCTGAACCATGCTCAAATGGCTCAGAAAGAAGTCAAAAATCCCCATCTCGATGAAGGCGTCGGCGAATTGGAAGAAGCCATCGCGCATGGCAACCAAGGTCATGCCGAGGTGGCGACCAAGCACGCCAAAAGCGCCGTCATGCATCTGAAGGAAGTCCATTGATTGGGCTGAACCGGTCAGTGCGGTCTGAAAAACGGGCAGGGGGTTCCTGCCCGTTTTTGTTTTGACGGCCGGTCAACTGGGCGATTGATGAGAGTCGGCTATTTCCAAACTCATCCTGAATTCGGGGAAGTGCAACGAAACCTTGAGCAGGTTGCTTCTCGGCTGGGTTCGGTGGAGTGCGAACTGCTCGTTCTGCCGGAATTTGCTTTTACCGGGTATCAATTTGTCAACCAGGAGGAAGTCATCGAATTGTCGGAACGGGTTCCGGACGGTCCGACGACCCAAGCCTGTATAGAACTTGCCCGCCAACATCGGATGCATGTGGTCGTGGGGTTGCCTGAAAGGGCGGGTGAGCAGTGCTACAACTCGGCGATCGTAGTGGGGCCTTCGGGGTTCCTGGGGTGTTACCGCAAAACGCATTTGTTTTGTGAGGAAACGTTGTTTTTCAGCCCGGGCGACTCGGGGTTTCGGGTGTGGGACATTGGCCGGGCTCGCATCGGAGTCATGATCTGTTTTGATTGGTATTACCCCGAAGCCGCCCGCACCCTCGCCTTGCAAGGGGCGGAGATTGTGTGCCATCCGTCGAATTTGGTCCTGCCCCACTGCCCCGATGCCATGGTGACCCGTTGCCTGGAAAATCGGATTTTCAGCATTACGGCCAATCGAATTGGTCAAGAAGCCAGGGGGGGAAAACCGCCCCTGACCTTTATCGGGAAAAGCGAAGTCGTTTCACCAACAGGTCATATTCTGTCCCGGGCTTCGACCGATGCCCCCGAGTTCACGGTGGTCGCGATCGATCTCGACGAAGCCCGCAACAAGTCGATCAATCCGTACAATGAGTTATTGAAAGACCGGCGCCCCGGATATTATTTCTCCTGAGCGGCGAGAGGTGAGGGCGGAGACGGCAATCGCGCTTGGTGCGTATTTCGGCCAACCCCCGGACTTCTGGATAAACGCTCAGAAGGTGTATAAACTGTCCAAGGAATTGGTCGAGAACGGCGCAAAAATCCACTCGCGGATACGCCGTCATGCCAAGGACCGGTTAGCGAAGTAGCTCGACGCCAATCATCGTGGACTCGATCTCTCTCACCATTCCTAAACCACAAAGAGAATAGTCGTCCCGAGGACGACGCGGTAATAGCCGAATACCTTGAGCGTGTGTCGTTTGACATAGGTGAGAAACGCCGCAATCACGGCCCAGGCCACCAGAAAGGAAACCACCAGGCCAAGGACCAGTGACAAAACGTCTTGGGCACTGAAGAGATGGTAGGATTGCACGAATTTGTAGCCTGTGGCGGCGAGCATGGTTGGAAGCGCCAGGAAGAAGGAATATTCAGTAGCGACTTTTCGATCCAACCCCAAGAGCAGGCCACCCACAATGGTCGCCCCCGAGCGCGACATGCCCGGAATCAACGCCACGCATTGGGCGAGCCCGACTCCCACGGCCATCGAGAGGCCGATGTGCTCCAACACCGTACAGCGAACGGGTTTGGGCCGGGTTTCCACGATAAAGATCATGATTCCGCCAATGATGAGGCTCAGGGCCACGGTTCGAGGAGAGAAGAGGTGTTCCTCGATCCACTCATGAGCCAAGAAGCCCACCAACGCAGCGGGCAAAAACGCCGCGCCCAAGCCAATGAGAAACCAGAGATGGTGATGGGTGCCGGCTGAAGTTCGGAGTAAATCAGTCAAGGAAGACGTGGGAGGTAGGGTTTGCAGGTGACGGCGCAAGCTGTGCCGTTCCTGGTTTGCCTGACTCAGCAAAGAAAGGATTTTGGTGCGTTCGTAGGCCACAACGGCCAACACGGCCCCCAACTGGATGCAAATTTCGACGCTGACCGCCATGTTGCCCGTAAATCCGAACCAGTACCCGAAAAGAATCAGATGGCCGGTCGACGAGACGGGAAGGTACTCCGTGAGCCCTTCCACGAGACCGAGCAGAACGGCTAAACCTGGTCCGAATTGTTCCATGGGTGATGGCCGTGGTTCATGCGTGAGTCTGTGGGGAATGGTGCAATGATGCAGGTCGAAACCTCGTCATGCGAATTGTTGACAAAACATACCAGGGCTTTCATAGTAAATACCATGGGCAAAGACCAAAGCGGTCACGTTGTTGCCGGACGAATGGAGGCGGTTGTGATGCCGGGGAGAATTGGCGAGAACACCGGGCCTATACGGGTTCGGCGATGCGGCATGTGGGGAGCGAGTCTCCTCTGCATTGCCGGCCTGTTCCTGGGAGGCTGTGTCGTCCCCCGGGACAAATATGAAACGGCCGTGGCGGATATGGAAACCGCCAGGATGGAACTGGAAGAAAGCCGGATGCAGAATGAGGCTCTTAAACAAGAAAATGAAAAATTACGAACCGATCATGAACAGGCGACTGAACAGGCGTCTTTTGATTTGGAAATGCTGAGTGCTGAAATTCAGCAGATCAAGGAAGGTCAAAAGAGTGAACGAGACCTGCTCGCGACTCGTGAGGCTCAGTTGGAGAGAGACCGTGCCGCAATCGTGAGTAAACTGCAAGAATTTCAGCGTGGGTATCAAAAGTTGAAAAGCCAGAACCGCACGTTGCGGGATACGGTACGCCGCTATGAGAAAGAGCTCGAAGAAGCCCGTAAAGCCAAAGTGAAAAGCATGGCCCCCAAGATCGTGAAATCGAAAGAGAGCACCACCGAGGCCCCGCCCGTGGTGGCCAAGATGTCCTCACCCGAGCCAGCCCCACCGCCAGTCGCCGTGCCTTTCAATGGGACGGCGGCACCCATCAATATCAATACGGCTTCCGCGAATGACCTGGTATTGTTTTTAGGGTTAACCAAGGAACTGGCGGACAAAGTCGTTTCGAATCGTCCCTATCGGCTTCGCGGAGAACTGGTCTCCAAGCAAGTCGTGCCCAAAGCCACCTTCGACGTGATCAAAGACAGAATTACGGCAGCCCCCCAATAAGCCGGCATTGCCCTTGGTCGTGACGGGAGCCGGGTGGAGCAGGTGTTGACGCTGGTACCGCGGTCGCCCGGGCTGGTGCTTCAGAAATACCACGCCAGACTCAACAACAGGCCGACCTCATCCGCGTCGATCCTCGTCGGGACCCTGACTCCCACGTCCTCGAACCATTCGACCCAGCGTTTGCTGTTGTACTGCGTGTAGCGCGCTTCGACGCGGAGTCCGAGGTGTTCGCCCAGCATCCTTTCCACGCCGGCGCCGTACGTCCAGGCCGTATAATCCAGGTTCCTGCTGTCCGTTCCCGAGACAAACTCGGGCTGGTCGGTCGAGGTACAGTTCACGACATGCAGGCAGCCTCGATAGTGATTTTTGAACTGCGCCTGGATGAGGCGGATGCCTCCGAGGACGTAGACGCTCGTGTCCCATGACCGCAGCACGCCGGGGCTGCCGCCCAGTTTGATCGTGAAGCCGTAGCTCCTGTCTTTTTCGAAGGACCAGCGGTCTGGCCAGCTTTCGCCGGGCTGATTGCGTCCCGCGGAAGTACCAACCCCCTGAAGTTGTCCCTTCGCCTGGCCGCCGTGAAACGCGAGGTCCACCTCGGCGCTCACGTAAAACCCGTCCTCCTTGGTGAGCAGCGGTATCCGGTGACCGACCAGGAAACCGATCCCGTACGCGAAGGTATCGTCGGAATCATTGTCGTGAAACACTTGGCCTCTTCGCGGATTGCTCGCCTCGGTATTGTCGACGGTCTTGTCGTAGGAGGCATCGACCCGTTCCACCGGGACCTGTACCCCGACGTAGAACGAGTGCCCCTCGTGGGCGGACGCTGTATTTACCTGGACCGAGATGACCGTGAGCGCCAGGAGCAAGACCAGCGTGATTGAGGGTATCCAGCGTCGATCGTTTCGCATGGGTGTCGTCTCCTTTTTCCCCGGCTTCGCCGCTCTCTGAGGCGACCCGGTAAATTGGACGACCGTAGGATAGTTAAAAGATTCACGCCTGACAAGCCGCCACGTGCTCGCGTCAGGCGTGTACCGCTTTATTCGCCGCGTCCGTTCATGATCCGTCCGTCCACCACGTGAAGCGAACGATCGGCTTGCCGGGAGAGACGTTCGTTGTGGGTGACGATGACGAATGCGGTCCTGCGTTCTTGGTTTAACTTTCGCAACAGGGCAAACAGGGTATCGCCGGTGTGCGTGTCCAAATTCCCCGTTGGTTCGTCTGCCAGGACCAGGTCGGGGTTGTGAATGAGCGCGCGTGCCACGGCCACGCGTTGTTGCTCACCTCCGGACAGTTCGCCGGGTTTGTGATGCAAGCGATGGCCCAAGCCGACTTCCGAAAGGAGCGAACTCGCTTCTTCGATGCACTGGGCGATCGGTCGTTTTTGCATGAGGCTGGGGAGGTACGTGTTTTCCAGGGCCGTAAATTCAGGCAGGAGGTGATGGAATTGGAACACAAACCCGATACGCAGGTTTCGAAACCGGGCAAGTTCCTGTTCCGACAAACGGAAGATATCCCGGGATTCATAGAAAACCGTTCCCCGCGTCGGTCGATCCAGGGTTCCCAGAATATGGAGCAGGGTGCTTTTCCCTGCTCCCGACGCTCCCAGCATGGCGAGGAGTTCGCCTTGCCGGACTTCGAGATTGATGCCTTTCAGGACCTCGACGGTTTGATTTCCCAAGAGGAAAGATTTGGACAAATCGGTCACTCGAAGAAACGGAGACGCTTGGTCAGAAGACGTGCTCATGGGCATTACTCGTATCGAAGGGCGCTGACCGGTGCCAGCTTGGCGGCCTGCCACGATGGATACAGCGTGGCGGCAAAACTGATCAGAATGGCGGAAAACGACACCAGGAACACGTCCAGGGCCTTCACGTGGACCGGAATGCGTGAAAGGTAATACACGGTTTGATCGAAGGTCCAATAATTTTCGATGAGGTAGAGAAAGGTATACCCCAGAGGGATGCCGAGTGCCGTACCGGTGAGGCCGATGACCACGCCGTTCAACATGAAGATGCGCATGATGGCTTGAGGGGTGGCGCCCATGGCTTTCAGAATGGCGATCTCGCGTTGCTTTTCGTTGACGATCATGGTGAGTGTGCCCACGATGTTAAAGGACGCAACAAGCGTAATCAGGACCAATAACAAAAACATCATGGTTTTTTCCAGGCGCAAGGCCGAAAACAGGTTACGGTTCATGAGCATCCAATCTCTCGCCGTGTACCCCTTCCCGAGTCGTTCCACGATCCGTTTGGTCACGGTGTCGGCGGCAAACACGTCTTCCACTTTCACTTGGATACCCGTTGCGGTCCTGCCCAGGCTGAAAAACCGCTGAGCCTCCTCCAACGAGATGTAGGCCAGTGAGGCGTCATATTCGTACATGCCCGACTCGAACAGGCCGACGACCTGAAACGGGCGAATTTTCGGCGTCATCCCCAATGCGCTGATGGGGCCCACGGGGGACACGACGTTAATCTGATCGCCGCCGACGACCCTAAGGCGCAAGGCCAATTCTTTGCCGATAATGATGCCGGGTTTCCGGTCGGCTCGAGTGGAGGCGTCTCCAATGGCAGGCGTTCGCGGCTGTTGAACGGCCAAATCCTGCACACTGCCGGATTTCACGTTTTGGGTCATTTCAGTGACCTGGGGCTCTTTGTTCGGATCAATGCCACGGAGGGCAACTCCTCGCACGCCGGTTTTTGAAGTGAGGAGCACTTGTTTGAAAATGTAAGGCGTGGCCGCCACCACTCCGGGCACTTCCTCCACCTGATGAATCAGTTCCGAATAGCCGGTCATGGCCGGCCGGCCTTGTGCCTGGACAACGACGTGTGAGGTTGTTCCTAAGATTTTCGCCTGCATGTCTTCCTTAAAACCGGTCATGATTCCCAGCGTTCCGATGAGCGCGGCGACACCCAATGTAATGCCGGTAATCGAAATGAAGGTGTTGAGAGAAATGGTCCGGGTTCGACGTTTGGCTCGGAGATACCGAAGCCCCACAAAAATTTCATACGGCAAGGTCACAACGGTTTCTCCGGTCGAAGTTGAGGAAAGAGAATGACGTCGCGGATTGAGGCTTGATTCGTGAACAGCATCACCAGCCGGTCGATGCCGATGCCTTCTCCCGCCGTTGGGGGCATCCCGTATTCCAGGGCGCGCAGGAAATCCTCATCGAAGTAATGCGCTTCATCGTCGCCGGCTTCCCGTTGAACCGCTTGGGCTTCGAAGCGTTGGCGTTGGTCGAGCGGATCGTTCAACTCGGAAAACCCGTTCGCCAATTCGCGGCCGGCGATAAACAATTCAAACCGATCGGTAAGGTGCGGGTCCGCGTCCTTCCTGCGCGAGAGCGGAGAGATTTCCGTGGGGTAGTCCGTGATAAACGTGGGTTGAGTCAGCCGGTGTTCCACGGTTTCTTCAAAAATCACGTTCAGGATTCCGACCAGTGAGGCGTCCTTGGGAACGTCCAACCCGAGTTGTCGGGCTGCTGATGTTGCCGCCGCTTGGTCTTCGAGAACGGTCCGGTCAAGGGCATTGTACTCGACAATGGCTTCGAAATAGGGCAGACGACGCCACGGGGGAGCCATGTTGATCTCGTGACCTTGATACTCCAGCGTGGCGGCGCCGAGGAGAGCACGCGCGAGTGTGTCGAACAGGTCTTCGGTCAACGCCATGAGATCCCGGTAGTCGGCATAGGCCTGGTAAAATTCCAGCATGGTGAATTCCGGATTATGGATGGTCGAGATGCCTTCATTGCGAAAATTTCGATTGATTTCAAACACGCGTCGGAATCCGCCCACAATCAACCGTTTGAGGTAGAGTTCCGGTGCAATGCGCAAATAGAGGTTCGTATTCAGGGCATTGTGGTGCGTCACGAACGGGCGGGCCGTGGCTCCTCCGGGAATGGGTTGCATCATCGGCGTTTCCACTTCGAGAAACCCGTGCTCGGTGAGATAATTGCGGATGCCCGCCATGATCCTGCTTCGTGTTTCAAACACGGCATGCACGTTCGGGTTGGCAATCAGGTCCACGTAGCGTTGCCGGTACCGGGTTTCAATGTCCGTCAAGCCGTGCCATTTTTCAGGAAGGGGATGAAGCCCTTTCGACAGAAACGTCAGCGTGCGAACTTCAACGGTCAACTCGTCGGTTTTCGTGCGGAACAGCCGGCCTTCCGCACCGATCCAATCGCCTAAGTCCAATTCCTGAGACAGGCGAAAGGCCTCGTCTCCCAGCACGTCTTTCTTCAAATAGACTTGGAGCCGGTGCGCGCCGTCCTGAAGCGAGGCGAACGCAGCCTTGCCGAACCGGCGAAGCGCCACGATGCGTCCCGCGATGCGACAGTCGATTGCCCGCTGCTCGAGTTCGTCTTTAGGTGTTGTTCCATGCGCCGCCAGGAGGCATTCAACCCGGTGAGTCGTCTCGAAGCGGGTGCCATAGGGTTGCACGCCCATGGCCTTGAGCAGGTCGAGTTTTTGAATGCGCTGCGTGCGCTGTTCGTTCGATTCATCCATCATGTCGTTCCGATGCGTCGCAATGGAAAAACAAACGGGGTCGTTATGAACTCGCGGCGGCCTGTTTCAGATAGGCTTCAATGAAGGGGTCGAGATCCCCGTCCATGACCGACGCGATGTTCCCGGATTCATGATTCGTGCGGTGGTCCTTGACCATTTGATACGGCTGGAACACGTATGACCGGATCTGGCTTCCCCAAGCGATGTCTTTTTTTTCGCCGACGATGTTTTGAAACTCGGACTCCTTTTTCCGTTGTTGCAACTCGAACAACTTCGCTCTCAGGACGCGCATGGCGCCCATCCGGTTTTGCAACTGCGAGCGCTCGTTTTGACATTGCACGACGATTCCGCTGGGGAGGTGCGTCATGCGAATGGCGGTTTCGACTTTGTTGACGTTTTGCCCGCCGGCCCCGCCTGCGCGAAACGTATCGATCTTCAGATCTTTTTCGTCTATCTCGACCTCGACGTCGTCATCCAGTTCGGGGTACACCGAAACGGCGACAAACGACGTATGGCGACGTTTGTTGGCGTCAAACGGAGAGATCCGCACTAAACGGTGCACCCCGGCTTCCGATTTCAGGTACCCGTATGCATAGGGGCCATCGATACTCAGCGTGGCACTTTTGATACCGGCTTCGTCACCGGGTTGGATGTCGATGCTGCCGACCTTGAACTTCTTGTTCTCGGCCCATCGCACGAACATCCGCATCAGCATTTGGGCCCAATCCTGTGATTCCGTTCCGCCGGCCCCGGGGTTGATTCCCAGAATGGCGGAGCGACCATCATGCTCGCCGGCCAGTAACTGCTCCGTGCGCAGGTGCTCCAAGAGCGTTTCCAGCGTCTCGATGCCCTGGGTCAATTCGGCGTGGAGTTCGGCATCATCCTCTGCCCCGATGAGTTCGAGCGTGGCTTCCAGATCGGCCTGCCTGTGCTCGAAATCGGCGACGCGGGCGATGTCCCGTTCAATCGTGGCTTTGCGCCGTCCCACCCTGGCGGCGATGTGTGCATGTTTCCAGAAATCGGGCTGGGCGCTTTCCTGCTCAAGTTCCTCCAGTTCGTTCCGTAGTCGAGGCAGGTCAAAGACGCCTCCGTAAATCTTTGACGCGGTCTCCGGTGGTTTGCAGACGGGTTCGAATGTCCTCAAGCATGCTTTACTCCTTTGCGTTGCGTTGAAAAGCGGGTGTCAACCGCGGATGGTCCGTAGAACAAATGAGCAAACGATAACAAAAACAGGGCCATTATAACACAGGCCCACGCAAACACATCGCCAAATTGTGTATACAACGTCGATGGGGCACTCAGGGGGATCGATCCGATGACGGCGTGTTCGGTAAAAATGGGCGTCGCCGTCAGAATGTGTCCGGTCGGATCGATCAATCCGGATACGCCGGTATTGGCTGCGCGGGCGAACGCCATACGGTTTTCGACGGCGCGGAAGACGACCATCCCGAAATGTTGGTGTGGGGCCACGGTTTTCCCGAACCAGGCGTCATTGGTGATCGTGACCAGAAAATCAGCGCCTTCATGGGCGAATCGCCGCACAAGATCCGGAAAAATGACCTCAAAGCAGATGGCGACCCCGAATCGGGTCTGCCGTTGATCCGGCCCACGTGCGAAGGACAGCAGGGTCGGGCCCGGTCCCGGCTGAAAATCGCCGATGCCGACGACCAACTTGTCCAGGAAAAAGAGAATCCGTTCCAGTGGGATGTATTCACCGAAGGGGACAAGATGCTGTTTGTCGTACCGGCCGATGATTTCTCCTGAGGGGTTCAGGAGATACGCGCTGTTCAGCAGGTACGGGGTGCCGTCGCGTTCGCGCCGGAGAGCCGGACTGCCGAACACGAGCGGAACCCCGGCCTTCTGCGTCATCCCGGTCACCAGCGATCGATAGCCCGGCTCCTGTTCGAACATAAAGGGCGTGGCCGCTTCAGGCCAAAGGATCAGATCGGACTTGGGGCCGACGGTTTCCGTAAGCCGGCGGTATCGTTTCAACGTTTCCACGCGATAGGCCGTGTCCCATTTATGGGCTTGATCGATATTGGCTTGAACGATCCCGATGGTGAGTCTGTCCGAAGGTGGAAGATGGAGTTGATTCAGCCCATAAAGCCAGACCCCGAGGATGGCCGTCACGGCCGAGGCGAGCGGAATCCAGGGCCGAGGAAGGCGCTGCGGGTTTTCGGTCAACATCCAACGGAACAGGAGAAACAACGAAACATTCACCAGCACGATGAGAAAGGACACGCCGTAGACGCCGGTGACATTGGCAATTTGGATGAGAGGCAGCCATTGAAATTGAGAGTAGCCCATCAGGCCCCAGGGTAATCCGCTGAACGCGTGGGTGCGCACGTACTCCAGTGAGACCCACAAACAGGGCGCCGCCGTCCAGGCCGCGGCAGGCCATCGTTGTTCCAGCCGGATAAATCCCCAGGCATACAGGCCGACGTACAGACCCAGATACCCCGCTAACAAAAGCATGAGCGCGATGCTGATGGGCAGGGGAACTTTGCCGTAGAGATGCATGGCGGTCACCACCCAATACATCGTGCCGGTAAACGCCAGAAAACCCGTCAACCATCCGCGCAAAAAGGCTTGACCGGTCGTGACGCCGATCAGCACCCGGTGAAGGGGCAGGAGCGCAACCCAGGCGAACAGACCCCAGGGGAATCCGTCAACCAGATTGCAAACCGAGAGCGAATACGCCGTGCCGGCGAGCAGACAATGGAACCATGCACGCTTTTTTGACATAAGACCGTACGGTAGGAAAAACTACCGGTCGTTGCAAGGAAGGCCCGTTCTCGGTCGTGACCATTCAGGCTCGGGAAATCCGACTGTTGTTGGACGATTACATTCGGAACGCGACGAACACCTGAATGCCGATGGTCGCCCGGGCTTTCAAAACGCGCCAACGGCGTGAAGGAGGACAATCGAAACCGCGATAGGGGCGATGACGCGAATCAAGGCGTGCCAGAGGGCATAGCCGACGTCACTGTTCATGTTGAGTTCCGCCCGGCTCACGTGTTTGGACATCGCCCAACCGGCAAAGAGGGCGATACAGATCCCGCCAATCGGCAGCATGAGATTTGAAGTGAGGAAGTCGAGGTGCTCGAAAAAGGTCAGTCCCAAAACCTCCACGTCCGCCCAGACGTTGAATGAAAAGGTCGTGCCGAGTCCCAGGAGCCACGTGACCAGTCCGGTCCAGAAGGCGGCCCTGTGACGAGTCATGTTCAAATTTTCGATCATCATGGTCACCGCCGGTTCGACCAATGAGATGGAAGAGGTCCAGGCGGCAATCAGGAGCAACACGAAAAAGAGGGTCCCGAACAAGGTCCCTCCGGCCATGTGGCCGAAGGCCACGGGGATCGTTTCAAAAATCAGACTCGGGCCGGCTCCGGGTTCCAGGGCATTGGCAAAGACGATCGGAAAGATGGCCATGCCGGCGATGAGGGCCACCATCGTATCGGCAACGGCGATCGCCACGGACGTGCCGGCGATGGAGATTTTTTGGGGCACATAGGACCCGTAAATCATGATGGCCCCCATTCCCAGGCTCAAGGTAAAAAAGGCGTGGCCCAGAGCCGTGAGCGCGCTGGTACCGGAAAAGTGGCTGAAGTCGGGGGTAAATAAAAAGGCAAGCCCTTTCATGAAGTATCCGGTCGTCATGGCGTAGCCCAAAACAACCAGCAACAGCACCACCAGCGCCGGCATGAGATACGTGACGGCTTTTTCCAATCCATGCCGGACCCCTCGGGCGACGATCGACATGGTGATGAGCATGAACACCGTATGCCACCCTATTTGCACCCAGGGATCGCCGACAAAGTCTCCAAAGAGGGTGGAGGCCCCCTTGCCGCTGAGGTCCGAGAAATGGCCGTTCGCCGCGTGGAAGATATATCCAATCGTCCATCCGCCGATGACGCTGTAATACGAAAGAATCAACACGCCGGCCAGCGTGCCGGACCATCCGATGAACTGCCAGTGTTGGCTGGTGCCGGTTTCCGCCGCCAGGGCCCGCATGGCGTTGATGGGCGTCCGTTTGCCGCGCCGGCCCAGCATCACCTCCGCCATCATGAGGGGAATGCCCAAGGTGGCCACACAGAGGACGTAGAACAGGACAAAGGCGCTGCCTCCGTTTTCGCCGGTAATGTAGGGAAATTTCCAGATATTGCCGAGACCGACGGCGGAGCCGGTTGCCGCCATGACAAAAGCCAATCGGGAGGACCATTGGCCATGGATCGATGGTTGGTCGTTGTTGTTCATCGCTGCGCTGCTCGGTGATTTCGATGTCAGTTGAAAGGGAAACGTGGTCTGAAAACGTCGTCCGTGGACGGGGCAATCAGTGTATCCGCCGAGGTGACAAGTTTCAAGATTTTTTTCGATCGAGCATCATGCCAGCTTGAGATCGAATGCCGGTCTGACTATAGTGAAACGTTTTTCTCTGACGGAAAGGACGCCCCCCGCACGTATGGCCAATGAAAAAAACACCCTGCATCGAGTCGTGGTCCTCGCGCCCATGCCGCCCGAGAAAGCGGCTTATGCCCTTGCCCGGTACAGCCGTTCCCCTGATTCCATTGAAGACAGTTTGCGGTGGGTCCACGGGCACTCGTCCGAAAAGTTTTGGGAGCAGTTCTATTTTGCCTATGGACATGCGTCGATCGCCGACCTCGGGCACGTGACCGTGTGCCTGGAAGACATTTCCGAATTAGCGGCCATACGCCTGGAAGATGAACCGCTGTGGGATGGACAGGCCAAGTCCAGCCGGTATCAGAACTTTGCCGTGTCCGGCTGTTACGTGCCGTCAACCATCCGGGATTCCGAACCCGAGGCGTTCTATCGCGGGATTCTCGGCAGCCTGTTCAATCTCTATCGAACGTTTCATGATCCGCTGCTCGAACATCTTCAACGGCAATATCCCAGACCCGATTCCATGAGCGAAGCGAATTACGGGCGAACCCTTGCCGCGCGCGTGTACGACATCACCCGGTATCTGTTGCCCCTGGCCTCCACGACGAACGTCGGACAGGTGGTGAGTATCCGGACTCTGGAAAAACAGATCACCCGATTCTTATCGACGCAGCTTCCCGAACTCCGGGCCCTTGGCCAGGAGTTGAAAGAAGCCTGTGCGAAAGTGCCCTCGAACGTGTGGGGCGAGTTGTGCGGCGAGACCGGCAAGCCCGAGGAGCCGCTCGCGCCGACGTTGGCCCGTCACGCCAAGGCCAATGAGTACCAGACGGAGGTCTATCGTGATCTGTCAAGACACGCCAAGAAAATCCTGCACAGGGCAGGCTTGGATCAGCCGTCGGCTTGGACCGATCAGGTGGTGCCGGTCGATCTCATCGAGCCGCATTCGTTGATGGATGAACTGGTCACGAGTGTGTTGTATCGCGTCAGTCATGCGCCGTATCGCCGGATTCTGGAACTGGTACGGGACTGGCCGGAAAAGGAAAAGCAGGAGACCCTTGACGTGGCCTTGCGCCGTCGGGGGCCCTATGACGAGTTGATCAAGGAGTTTCGCTGCGGGTATCCCCTCATCTTCGACGTGTTGATGGATATCGGAGGATGGCGGGATCTGCACCGGCATCGACGGTGCCAGCAGATCCAACAAAATTTTACCGCCGTTCACGGCTATGAAGTCCCGCATCCGTTGTATGAGGCCAAACTGGATCGGGAGTATCAACTGGCCATGGACGAGGTTCGACACGATATCGAACGGTTGCGGGGGATGGATCAGGAAGCTTCGATTTACGCGCTTCCTTTCGGGTTCAAGGTGCGATGTGTTTTTAAAATGGACTATGCCCAGGCGGAGTACATGTGCCAACTCCGGTCGGGGGTCAAAGGCCATTGGTCATACCGCACGGTGGCCTGGGCCATGAAACAACAGATCATGAAACAGTATCCGCATCTTGGCGCATTGATCGTCGCCACTCCACCCGACGTCGAGGATACACTGACGCGCTGATCCGGATGGCGGTGCGTCTTGTTGGACGAGAGATGAACGTGGACAACGCATGAGCGAAGAACAGATCATCGAACAAGCCGTTCTCCGAGGGGACTGGGACGCGGTGCTCGGCGCCGCGACGCATTGGACACAGAGTGAGACCGCCGGACCCAGGGCGTTTTTTGCCTTGAATGTCGTGTATCTGTTGAAAGGCGAGTTTGCCTTGGCGTGGAAGATGTATGCGAAGTCGTTACAGGAGGAGGTGGATATTGCGGACGTCCGCGAATGGGTTGATCGCCTGAGCAAGACGTATCCGGAGGAAGGCTACGCGCATTTGCTGTATGGCATGTTTCTGGCGCAGTCCGGCCAATCGGAGCAATCGATCAAGAGTTACCAGACGGCGATGAAACTGGCCCCCGACTCGCCCTTTCCCCATTTTTTCCTGGCTCAGATTTATCAACGGATGGCCCAAACGGATCAGGCCATCAAGGCGTATCGCCAAGCCGTCAAATTGGATTCCACCTATGCAGCCGCTCGCTTGAACCTGGGTGCCGCGTATCAGGAACACGGTCAGTTGGAAATGGCCATTCCCCAATATCGAGAACTGATCAAACTCGCGCCCGATGAGGCGTTGGGATACATGAATTTAGCCTGTGCGCTTGCCGAACAGGGCAAGATCGACGCGGCCATTCGTGAATATAAAACCGCGGTGAAGCTCAATCCCGAGGACGCCGAAGTGCACTATGCGCTGGCCGGGATCTATGAACAAAAGGGACGGCGCGATCTCGCCATGCGAGAATATCAGGAAGCCCTGCGGATCAAGCCGGACTTCGGACCGGCCGCAACGGAAGTCGGGTGGATTTTATTGGAAAAGGGGCAGGTGGATTCGGCGCTCGACAGTTTCAGCGTGGCGATCAAGGCCAATCCCAACGACGCAAGGGCGACGTTTGGCGTGGGTCGAGTCTATGATCTCAAACGCAAACCCGACATTGCGGGAGATCATTTTCAACAGGCCCTGCAACTGGAAAAGGACCCTGCGAAGAAAACCGCAATCTTGAATTTTATCGACAAGATCGTGGGCGGGTATCATGATTAACAGTGTCGGGAATCCTGCAAACACGATCCGGCTGTCATCCTAAGCGAAACACCGGCATGGTCGTCCTGAGCCACAGGCGAAGGATCTCGGCGTTGAGGCGTTAGGTGGTTGAGGGTGAGATTCTTTACTTCGTTCAGAACGACAAATGACTGGATCCCCGCCGACAGTCGCGGGGGGATTGTAACCGTTCAGGGCCGGAGACAGGCTTAGCGTGCTGCTTTAGAGTTCTTGTAGCGATTGCCGGAGCATGGAAAGCTGTTCGGAGGAATTGCCGATTTTCAGCAATTCCGCCTTGATTTGGTCTTTGAGGTAAGAGGAATAGCCTATCCGGTCCAGGAACAATTCAAGAAATTGACCACCCAACAATGTGCTGTTCTTTTTTAAGTCTTCCACGTCCTCGTCACTGATCGGCACATACGTACTCCCGATGTGCAGGATGACTTTGTAATAATCTCCCTCACCGCGACGTTCGAATCGTAATCCATCCATGTTCTTGCCTTGAACTCCTCAAGTTTGAGTGAAACGAGCCGCATTGTATGCAAACCGACGAGGCGATGACAAGGGAGTGGGCTCCTGTGTGGAACCCTATCCTTGCTCCCCGATTGCAAGCGTCGGGGAGGGGCTTGTCCCCGCAGAGCCTGGCCTTGACCCGGGGGGCTTTATTGGGGCGTGGTGTCCCCGTACAGATTCTTGACCCCCACTAGGCCATATGATAGCGTACCCTGTCTTTATCTTCACGAGACCTTCTGATCGACCAGTCTTCAGGCCCATTGCTCCAAGCAGGTGACGTTCATGATCGTACGATATGTTATGATCCCGGGGTCTCTTCACGTTACCTGATTCGAGAATTTTTTATGTCGCGTGTGTATAACTTCAGCGCCGGCCCGGCCATGTTGCCTGAGGCCGTCTTGCAACGAGCCCAGGCCGAATTGACGGATTGGCACGGGGCCGGGGCCTCCATTATGGAGATGAGCCACCGTGGGAAGGAATTTGTCTCGGTCCATGCCGAGGCTGAACGGGATGTCCGTGATTTATTGGGCGTTCCCGATACGTACAAGGTGCTCTTTTTGCAAGGGGGAGCCACCGGGCAGTTTGCCGCAGTTCCCATGAATCTGTTGCGCGGAAAAAGCAAGGCGGATTACATTTTGACCGGATCCTGGGGCAAAAAAGCCATTGGTGAGGCCAGGAAATATTGCGAAGTGAAGGTCGCGGCTTCTTCCGAAAGCCGGAAATTCACCACGATTCCCCCGTTTGAAGATTGGGCGTTGAATGCGGAGGCGGCCTATGTGCATTACACCCCCAATGAGACGATTGACGGCGTTGAGTTTCACTGGATACCCGAGACCGGTGACGTGCCGCTCGTCGGTGATTTTTCTTCGACCATCCTGTCCCGGCCCGTCGAGGTCAGCCGGTTCGGGTTGATGTATGCAGGCGCACAAAAAAACATCGGTCCGGCCGGCGTGACGTTGGTGATCGTACGAGACGACCTGATCGGTGAGGCGGTGCCGGTGACGCCCGGTGTGTTTGATTACGCGCAACAGGCCAAGGCGGATTCCATGCTGAATACCCCGCCGACCTATAGCCTGTATATGGCGGGCCTGGTTTTTAAATGGGTGAAGGAGCAGGGTGGGCTGTCGGCCATGGCCGAACGCAACGAACGGAAGGCCAATAAACTGTATGCCGCGATCGATGGTTCCGACTTCTATCGGAACCCGGTGGACCCATCCTGTCGATCATGGATGAACGTGCCGTTCGTCCTGGCCGATCCGGAATTGGACCACGAGTTTCTCGCAGGAGCGGCCCAGGCCGGATTGACCACGTTGCAGGGGCATCGTTCGGTGGGCGGTATGCGTGCGAGTATCTATAATGCCATGCCTGAAGCCGGCGTGGATGCGTTGATCGACTATATGGCGGATTTTGAAAAACGGAAAGCGTAGGGAATATTCCATGAACATTCTGGTCAGTGACAGTTTATCGGCACGAGGAGTCGCCGTTCTTGAAGAGGGCGGATTTGGCGTTGACATGAAGACCAAGTTGCCGAAAGAACGGCTTCTGGAAGAAATCAAAGCGTATGACGGCATCATCGTTCGATCTGGCACGAAGGTGACGGCCGACGTGATTGACGCCGGCGACCGCCTCAAGATCATCGGTCGTGCCGGGACGGGTCTTGACAACGTTGATTGTGAAGCCGCCACCCGTCGGGGCATCGTCGTCATGAACACGCCCGGCGGGAATACGATTACAACGGCAGAGCACACGATCGCCATGCTTGTGTCCATGAGTCGTAAAATTCCCCAGGCCGTTGTTTCGACGAAGGCGGGCAAGTGGGAGAAAAGCAAATTCATGGGGACGGAGTTGTACAACAAGACCCTGGGTCTCGTGGGGCTGGGACAGATCGGAACTTACGTCACCAAGTTGGCGCAGGGCTTGGCCATGCAGGTGATAGGCTATGATCCTTACCTGGCTCCGGGGCGCGCGCGTGAATTGGGCATCCAGGCCGTGGAATTGGACGAGTTGTTCAAACGGGCCGATTTCATCTCGGTCCATACCCCGTTGACCAATGAGACCCGGTCCTTGATTAACGCCCAAGCCATCAGACAGATGAAAGACGGAGTCATGATCGTCAATTGTGCCCGTGGCGGCATCATCAATGAACACGATATCTACGAGGCCCTCAAAAGCAAAAAGGTCGCCGCGGCGGCATTCGACGTCTTCGAGGAGGAGCCCATGAAGCCGGATCATCCTTTGCTCACCCTGGACAACTTCATCTGTACTCCTCATATCGGTGCCTCGACAGAAGAAGCTCAGGAAAGCGTCGCCGTCGCGATTGCCGAACAATTTGTCGACTATTTCAACAAGGGCGTGGCTCGGGGTGCGGTGAACATTCCGTCGGTTCCCCCTGACACCTTGCTGCAACTTCAGCCTTACCTGGGATTGGCCGAGCGGATGGGGTTGTTTCAGGCGCAACTGATTGATGAAGGCATTGAACAGGTGATGGTGGAATATCGGGGAGAGGTCGCGGCTCTCTCCTTGGCGCCCTTGACGGTTGCGGTCCTGAAGGGCTTGTTGACGCCGATTTTGCAAGATACGGTGAATGCCGTGAATGCGCCCTTTATTGCGAAGCAACGCGGCATCGAGGTCAAGGAAGTGAAGTGGAGCGACGCGGGAGATTATACGAGCCTGATTCGTCTTCACGTGAAGGCCGGCGCGCACACGCATCAATTGACCGGAACCCTGTATAACAAGAAGGATCCGCGCATCGTAGAAAGCAATGCGTATGCGGTCGAGGTCATTCCCGAGGGCCATATGCTGTTGATTTATAACTTCGACCGTCCCGGTGTCATCGGAACGGTTGGGCGTATTCTCGGGGAACACGATATTAATATTGCACGGATGCAATGTGCTCGTGCGCATAAAGGCAGCAATGCGTTATTGATCCTTGGTTTGGACGAGCCGCCGCCACTTCACATACTGGACAACATCAAACGCGAATCGGACATTCTTTCGGCTCGCCTTGTGGATCTTTCACGCGTGTCTTAACGGTCCTCTCTTTTCGATGGCTCGCCGTCTCCAACCACGACCGGAGCGCCACACGGTTTCTTCAGGGACAACGCCCCGCTCCCTTATCCCGATCGGAATGACGACCCTGTTGCCTGATGCGGCTGAACGCGTCCGTCATTTGGAGCATGCGTTGTTTGAGGGGTTTGCCCGATGGGGCTATCGCGAAATCATCCCGCCGACCTTTGAATACCTGGACGTGCTTTCTGCAGGGTTGCCGGCCGACATTCTCGAAAAGTGTTACAAGGTCGCCGATTGGACAACAGGACGCATTTTGGTGCTTCGTCCTGACGTGACCGCGCAGATTGCGAAAATTGTCGCGATGGGGATGGCCGGGCGACAACGTCCCCTTCGGTTGAGTTATCGTTCCACGGTGTTTCGATATGAGCCCGAACATGCCGGCAGGGAACGGGAAGTATTTCAGTTGGGAGTTGAATTGATCGGGGCCGATGATGCGTCGATGGATGCGGAAATTTTGACCTTGCTCATCGAGTCCCTGAAGGCCGTGGGGCTGTCACATTTTAAAATTTCACTCGGACACGTGGGCTTCTACCAGGCGTTGCTGGCGCAGTCAGGACTCTCGGAACAGGGGCGCAAGCAAGCAGAACTCGCGGCGGCGCATAAAGACTTGCCGAAACTTGAGCGAATCTTGAAAATCGAACGCGTGTCGCCCAAGCAGGCCCGGCCCATCCTTGAAGCACCGGGACGTTATGGGCGGGAAGAAGTGTTGCAATGGGGACGGACCGTCGCTGGTCGTAATGCCCGGTTGCTGACCCCCATTGAGCGGTTGACCAACGTCTATGCGCTTCTCGATGCGGCCGGCGTGAAGGAGCATCTGCTCCTGGATTTGGGAGAATTTCGGGGTTTTGACTACTATGATGGCGTCGTGTTTGACGTGTTTTCCGCCAACGTCGGCTGTGAACTGGGCGGGGGCGGGCGCTATAACCATTTAATTGGACAATTTGGACAGGATCTCCCTTCTACGGGATTTGCCTTGGATCTTGATCGATTATTCCTGGCGTTTGGGAGAGGGGCAGAAAAATGGACCTTGGAAACGCCCAGCGTGCTGGTGGCTGCGCCTGATTCGCATTTCGGACAGGCGTTTCAAACGAGTCAGTCCCTTCGCTCGCATGGGTTGGTGGTGTATCAGGAAACCGTGCCTCGGTGGGATTCGACCCGAGTCCGAAGGATGAAAACCCGTGTTCGGGCCGCCGGCGTGTCATGCGCCGTGATGGTCGGCGTTCCTTCTGTATCGAGTCAGGAAGCCGTGGTGATGGCAAAAAAAGCAAAAGCTTCGCGAACCGTCCGCATCCAGGACCTTCCCAACTTGATCCTCAAAGGCACCCATGCTCACGTCTGACGTTTCTGACCTTCGCCTGCCTCCGCAGAACCTTGATGCCGAGCAATCCATCCTTGGGGCCGTTCTGCTGGAAAACAGCGCGCTCAACAGGGCGCTTGAGGTCATTGTCGAAGAAGACTTTCATCGGGGGGCGCATCGAACCATTTTTGCGGGAATGATCGAACTGGCTGATCGGAATGAAGTGGTTGATCAGATCACGCTGACGGAACTGCTGAAAACCAAGGGCCAATTGGAGCAGGTGGGAGGCGCGGCTTACGTGGCTGAATTGGTGCAGGCCGTTCCCAGCGCTTCGAACATCCGACACCACTGCAAGATCGTGCGGGAAAAATCCCTGTTGCGTGGATTGATCCGTACCGCCACTGAAATAGTGACGAAAGGGTATGACGGACTTGGGGCGTCGGAAGACCTCTTGGAATATGCGGAGCAGGAGATCTTCAGACTGGCCCAAGGTCGTTTGGGCCAAGCTTTTATCCCCATGCATCAAATCGTCAAGGAAAGCATTGAGATTGTCGATCGACTCTTCAGCCGTAAAGAACGCATTACGGGCGTACCCACCGGGTACCGCGTGATCGACGACATGACGGCCGGGTTGCAGCCGTCCGATCTCATTATTATTGCCGGTCGTCCGAGTATGGGGAAAACCAGTCTGGCCTTGGGTATGGCCGAATATGCCGCGATTCGCGCGAATTTAACGGTGGGCATTTTCAGCCTGGAAATGTCTCAGGCCCAGCTTGTTCTTCGGATGCTCAGTTCCCAGGCGTTTCTGGATTCTCATGCCTTGAGGACGGGGCAGTTGACTTCTGAACATTGGCACGCGTTGTGTGCTGCGGCCGATCGCCTGGAACGGGCCAGGATTTTCATCGATGATTCCGGAGGACTCACGGTACAACAAATGCGGGGCAAAGCCCGGCGCCTTAAGGCGGAGCACGGTCTGGATCTCCTGATCATCGACTATCTCCAACTCATGCAGGGACGCAGTGATTCTGAATCGCGTCAACAAGAAATTTCTGATATCAGTCGATCGTTAAAAGCCTTGGCCAAGGAATTGGATATACCAGTGGTGGCGCTTTCCCAATTGAGCCGGGCCGTGGAAAACAGGACCGACAAGCGGCCCGTTCTCTCGGATCTCCGGGAATCCGGGGCCATTGAGCAGGATGCGGACGTGGTGATGTTCATTTATCGCGATGAGGTTTATAATCCTGATACGGAGGAAAAAAAGGGCATTGCCGATATTTTGATTCGGAAACATCGCAATGGGCCGACGGGTGATCGACAACTGACGTTCCAGGAGCAGTATGCGAAATTTGCCGATCTTGAGACCCAGCACTCCTAACGCCGTGAATTGGGGGAAGTGATGGAGCCAGGACAAAGGAGGTCTTCTCCAAGAGCGGGTGTGTTGCCCGGTGGATGGCGAGAACGGGTTCTGGTCATGTTTCTCCTGGTTCCCCTGGTCGCGGTGTCGTGCGCCGCGGTCCCCGAACCTGAATCCGACACCGGCGTCCAGCCCGAATTCGTCTCACCGCTTCTGCCGGCTCAGGCGTATTATCATTTTTTACGAGGCTATCTGGCAGAACTCGCGCACGACGTCCCCAAGGCTGTTTTTGAGTATCGAGCCGCCCTGCAATTCGACCCGAAGTCGGCCTTCCTGCGAGTGAGGCTGGCCGCCCTGCAATTTTTGTCGGGGAATATGCAAAGAGCCGTGGCCACGTTGGATCACATCCAACCCGCTCGGGTCAAGGATGCGGCCGTGTTGGTTGAAATGGCCAAAATTTACGCTGGCGGAGGACAATTCGACCGCGCGTTAGGGTTGTATGACGAAGCGATCCACATGAATCCTGAATGTGGGGAGACCTACTTTGACAAAGGAGTCCTGCTGCTGAATCTCAAGCGACCCGAGCAGGCCGAAGCGGTTTTCGGCCAGGGCATTGCCCATGCACCGGAGTCTCATTTTGGATATTTCTACCGGGGGAAAGCCTTGGAGGCCCAAGGAAAGGGTCCTGAGGCCAAGGAAGCCTACCGCCAGGCGATCAAAAGGGCTGACCGCTTTGAACCGGCTTATCAGGCTTTGCTCAACCTGTATGAGTCCGACTGGGACCTTCAGGAAGCGATTCAACTGTACCAGCAGTTTGTGTCGTCGGTCACGTCTCGCGACCAGACGTTCCGCAAGGACTTTGTCCGTCTTTTGGTGAAACAAAAAGACTACGAGCGGGCCTTGGCTATTCTGGATCAGATGATCGCAGATGACCCCCAGAACGTGAAGGTGCAAATCCAAAGGGCTCTGGTCTACGTCGAAATCAAGGACCATCTCCGCGCCATTACGGAATTGAAACGGATTGTCCAGGCCCATCCCTCCGAGCTTCGGGTTCGGGATTATCTGGGATGGTTGTACGAACAAATCAACGACGTCGAAGGGGCGATTGAGGCCTATCGGACCAATATCGATATGGATTCGACGTTTTACGACAGTCATCTTCACTTGGGATTTCTGCTGTATCGACTCACGCGCCATGATGAAGCGGCGCTGCATTTGGCTCGAGCGGCCGGGCTGAAACCCGGTAATCCGGAGACACATCTTTTGCTGGGATTGAGTTACCTGCAAGCAGAAAAATTTGAGCAGGCGTCGTCTGCGTTTGAAAAGGGACTGGAATATCATCCCAGCGATGAAAATTTGCGATTTAATCTTGGCGCAGCCTATGATAAGCTCGATCGGTTTCCCGACGTGATTCGAGAAATGGAAGCGGTGCTGGCCCTCAATCCCGATCATACCGACGCGCTCAATTACCTGGGCTATAGTTACGCCGACCGGGGCATCAATGGGGAAGAGGCCGTGGAATTGACTCGACGCGCCGTCGCGCTCAAGCCGGACAATGGGGCGTACGTCGATAGCTTGGGGTGGGCGTTATTCAAAGTCGGGCGGGTGGCTGAAGCCCTTCGAGAAATCAAGCGAGCGGCCGAACTCGTCAAAGATGACCCGGTCATTTTTGAACACCTGGGTGAAATTTATCTGACGCAGGAGCATCAAGAGGCGGCCAAGGCTGCTTGGCTCCGGGCGCTGGAATTGGATCCTCACAATGAGAAATTAATCAAACGATTTCGTGAAGTGGGCTTCGGGAATCCGCCCCATCTGCAAGGGCAGCCGTTGAAGGACGACGCTCAAGTGAGTCAATACGCGGATCCCGTCATGCCTAGATCTCCCGCTTCCCGGGCGGGCGGACACATAGGTCCGCCCCTACACCGCGAGTAAGCACCTGATGCACGGCGTGATGGCTGAATCAAGGCAGGAATGGTGGAGGAGAGAACGTATGGTCCGTGCTATTCGCAATCGGCAAGGGTTCAGCTTGACCGAGTTGATGATCGTCGTGGCCATCATCGGCATTTTGGCCGTGATCGCCATTCCGAATTTTCTTAAATATCAAGCTCGGGCCAAACAGTCGGAAGCCAAAACCAATTTGGCGGCGCTCCATGCCAGCGAAATGGCCTATTTCGCCGAAAAGAATACCTATGTCGATGATTTCAACGCGATAGGGTTTTCCATCACGGGCTCATCTCAATTGTATTACTACGAGTTGGGCGGCAGCAGTTCCGGAACCCTGCCGCCCGGATGTACGGCTTCGACCCTGGACAGCGTGTCGGCTACCGGGTTTACGGCCGTGGCAACCGGCAACATCGATGGTGACCCGACCTGTGACGTGTGGACCATTGATGAGAACAAGACGTTGCTGAACGTCACCAATGACGTGGCCTTGTAGTTCCTTTCCCTTCGGTTGACCCCAAACGCCCCGAGGAGCCGGACGCGGTATCTGGAACTGCTGTTTTATAAGTGTTAGCGCAAAACCCTAACGCTTCCCTGGTTTCTTTGTCCTTTTTCTTTTGGCTTGCTTTTTGCGATTTCGCTCCTTCCTTAGCGAATCTGCTGTTTGCGGAGCAGACTCGCGATTGACTATATCAATTTCCTTTTTGAAATCAATTTCTTCTACTGACGGGATACGAAAACTAAAAATAGTTCGGTTGTTAAAGTTTGAAATAGATAGATCCCCATATCTGATTACATCCATTCCGATAAGAACATCGACATCGCCACTAATCTCCGCTTCTGTGGCTGGAATTCCATAAATATTTACATTGTTTGGCAGATAAAGGTTAATGAAATACTTGGATACCTCCTTGGATCCATGAACGCCTGAAACTATGGCTCTTCCAGTCGGCTCAAGCCCGAGTTGCGCAGCTATCCGACGAGTGATGCAGGTATTGGTGGCCCCTGTGTCCCAAATTGCTTGACACCGCGTCTTCTGTGGTAGTGGTCCTGTACCTATTGTGCCAGGATCAAAAGCCTCGGACACCCCGACTTCGTTCACTAACGCACGGAGGTAGCCGGTCCCATAAGTGGTAAAGGCAAATATTTGTTTATTTAGGTATTTTGAAGGCAAGGCGACTTAGTGGAACATGACACGTGAGTGAAATGTTTGGGTATAACTGTCTTGCCCATGCAGGCAATGCTGGATGAGGAACGTCCCGAGAGGGTGGGTGGCTTTAGCAGATTCGTAAGCGTCGAGTTCTGATTCATGAGCACTGATTACAGTTTGACCTACAATGACGAGGTATTTCCCCTCGTATTGGCGTACGAGTTCTTCCTGATACTCTTTGTAGTATGCAAATTCCTGCTCAAGAGGCATTTCTTTATGCTAGACCCTTGATCTCTTTTTCGTCAAGAAGAAATAAAGACCCTTACTTCCTGCGGGCATCCTATTTCACCAAAGAGTCCTGAACTGTACTCAATCTAGATGGCATGTCAACACCGCTTCTGTGGGTGGGTGTGAGTATCCAACCGGCGACAGTGGCCGTTTTCACGTGGAGGCTAAGAAACTACAGGCCCAGGATTATCAAGCGGCGGCACGGTGGCGTCATTCTCTTGGGTGCCTTGGTCGGTGGGATTTACACTCAAGGGAACTCCGTAAGCCTCCGACTGCAAGGCCCTGGTCCGAGACTGGAGCCTTTTCTTTTGGGGTTGCCGCCTCAGACTAACAACCTTCTCTCAACGGAGTTTGCGTTTTTGCCCGAACGAGGGCAGAGTAAAGGGCATGACATCAACGGTGTCGAAAGTTTGGGCAAAGATGCTACAAATGCTGAAAGAAGATTCAGAATTCGTTGTTCTTTGTCTTGATGTCTTTGCCTTTTGGATCATTTTCGGGAGAGGGTGGCTTGCCTTCGGTTTAGGACTATGTTTGCTCTCGCACACACAAGGAAAAACATCATGGCACAATTGGGGTGGCTTGCCTTCTATTTCGGACTGTGTTTGCTCTTGGACCATGTACTTTCTAAACGGATTTCTGAATCTGAAGCGAAGCTACGAAAGGAGATCGAGGAGCTACGAAAGGAGATCGAGAATGTAGAAAAGAAGGTGGACGAAATCTTGGAAGAATGAATTGACGTGAGTGAAACGAACAGCCCTGGTGATGACATAAGTCCTATAACTAGATAAGCGTGGAGTTGATGAGAGTACAGGCCATGAACAGATCGAGGAATGTATTTATCGCCCTCATGCTTCTCTTTTCAGCACTGTTCGGGATCGCCCCCGTGTTCGCCGAGCATGACAAGAGGTCTGCTAAAGAAAAGCGGGAACAATTTGAGTTATCTGTGGATTGCAAACCCGTGTATTTGGTTGTAGAGGACGTCCAAAGGGATGCAGATGCTACAAAGATTCGACTAACCAGAAGAGACATTGTTGCGGCGGCTGAATCCCGTTTGAGGTCTGCTCGTATCTCTATACCGCTGATTTGAAAGGCGTGTATTTGTATATAAACGTAAATGTCGTCGGTAAGGCATTAATGTTGACTTTGCTTTCAGAAAAATTTTCGCGGATTTGTATGTAGACACAACTGGTTTCGCAGCCGCATGGGACAGAGGTGTTACGGGAACTCATGGCGGAGACAGTCTGTATATTTTGTTTCATGTTTCTAGGTTGATGGATCAATTCATTGCTGAGTATTTCCGTGTGAATGAAAAAGCCTGTGAATAAAATAAGGACGCGGGAAAGGTGGGAAAGGAAAGATAGGGGGCATGACATGGCAAGCCGTGTATTAGTTGAGAAACTAACGGCCTACCCTGGACGTCTCACGCTTTTGGTGTACCTGAATCATGATGAGTTCGAGGACGCGTTAGGGGAGAGTTTTGAAGCCGAAGTTGAAGTCGGCGATATGACGGATGAGTACATTCGTGCGGCCGCCTCTCAATGCTGGGGCGGCAACTATTCAAAGGCTGGCGTCTTTTGGCAAAAGTAAGCCGTCTGGAAGGAAACGGGGGCTGCTTCCATTAGACAAGGTTTTCCCCGGTTGGTAAAATTGAGCATGTTCGCGTTTTCAATGACTACCAACCGAAGGAGCATCGAATGGGTGACCGGAAAGAAGACAAACTTGAACCTATCCCTCTTCCTGAGAAGGGCTGGAAAGTGAAGTCGATCGATCGGCATTGGGATCCAGCGGCGCGAGCATTCAAGGACACTTTGGTGTTCACAAAAGCGAAAGAGGAGTAGCGAAGGATCATAGAATATGTTGGGTCAGAGTTGGCTTGCAACCTTCCTGAAAATCTAACCTGTTCCAAATAAACAAGTTTTTCGTTGCTCTTTAGTGTGAATGAGTTGGGCGGCAGCAGTTCCGGAACCCTGCCGCCCGGATGTACGGCTTCGACCCTGGACAGCGTGTCGGCTACCGGGTTTACGGCCGTGGCAACCGGCAACATCGATGGTGACCCGACCTGTGACGTGTGGACCATTGATGAGAACAAGACGTTGCTGAACGTCACCAATGACGTGGCCTTGTAGTTCCTTTCCCTTCGGTTGACCCCAAACGTTCCGAGGAGCCGGACGCGGTATCTGGAACTGCTGTTCCATAAGTATCTTTCGCTCGGATGCCTTCAATAGTGGTAGTGACGTAGAGGTTTTTCAGGC
>JAAXIB010000036.1 GCA_012270585.1 Nitrospirales bacterium | reverse complement strand
TGAACACATACAGGGATGACAGAAAGGAGCCCCCGGCCTCGGAGAGAGAGCAGAATTCAAACTGAGACACTACGGGCAATCCTGAATTTCTTGACAGGATGTGAGAGGCTCCTCTAGCATACTCTGTTTGTGATAGGCGCGTAGCTCAGGGGGAGAGCGCTACCTTGACACGGTAGAGGTCGGCGGTTCAATACCGCCCGCGCCTACCACTCTCTCCTTCCGGGAGAGAGCCTGCCCCGGACGCGATCCGGGGGCCAGAGCCCATTGTGATGGTGGGAGATTGCCGGAGCATGTCGGTTTCTCTTGAAGAAATACAGGGCGAACGGATCGAAATATCCTTGCCGGGGAGCGGCACGAAAACCTTTCGACCCGGGGTCACGGCCCGCGAGGCGTTGACGGAGATGACGGGATCTCTTCCACCGGAGGTGTTCGCCGTGAGGATTGACGATCAACCCGGTGACTTGAGTGCACCCCTGACAAAGAGCGCCACGCTGAAACCCGTGACCTTTGCATCGGATGACGGGAAGGAAATTTATCGGCACAGCAGCACCCATATTATGGCTCAGGCCGTGAAAGACGTGTTTCCTTCAGCCAATCTGACGATTGGCCCGGCCATTCAAGAAGGCTTTTATTACGACTTTTCGTTTGAACGGCCGTTCACGCCGGAGGATCTCGAAAAAATAGAGGCACGCGCGCTGGAAATTATTCAGGAGAACTATTCCGTGCATCGGCTTGAAATGTCGAAAGAGGATGCAATCGAGCTGTTTCGGGAAAAAGGGGAAGCCTTCAAGGTCGAAATTATTCAGCAGATCGAGGATGAATCCGTCTCGCTCTACCAGCAGGGAAATTTCATCGACTTGTGTCGGGGCCCGCACGTGGGCACAACCGGTCAGGTGAAAGCCTTCAAGTTGTTGAGCGCCGCCGGAGCGTATTGGCGGGGGGATGAACGAAATCCCATGCTCCAGCGAATTTATGGGACCTCGTTTCCCACCCAGGCCGAGCTGGATGCCCATCTCCGGAAGCTGGAAGAAATTAAACGCCGCGATCATCGGAAACTCGGCAAAGAACTGGATCTCTTCAGCAGTCCCGAAGACACGGGGCCGGGCTTGATCCTGTGGCATCCCAAGGGGGCGCTGGTCCGGTTATTGATTGAAAATTTTTGGCGCGACAGCCACGTGAAGCACGGCTACGAACTGGTCTATTCCCCACACGTGGCCCGGTTGGAATTGTGGAAAACCAGCGGGCACGTGGACTATTACAAAGAGAACATGTTCGCGCCCATGGCCGTCGAGGCGGGTGAGTACCAATTAAAGCCGATGAAT
This sequence comes from Nitrospirales bacterium, assembly GCA_012270585.1. Taxonomy (GTDB): domain Bacteria; phylum Nitrospirota; class Nitrospiria; order Nitrospirales; family UBA8639; genus Bin75. Next base: position 3,486 of record JAAXIB010000036.1, on the reverse strand, counting down.
TGTCCGTTCCACCTCATGGTGTATAAGTCTCACTTACGCAGTTACCGGGACCTTCCCATTCGCTATGGTGAATTGGGAACGGTCTATCGATACGAGCGGTCAGGGGTGCTGCATGGTCTCATGCGGGTTCGCGGATTCACCCAGGATGACGCGCATATCTTCTGCCGCCCGGACCAGATCGAATCCGAAGTCGGAAAGGTCCTCGATTTCACCATGTTTGTTCTCCGGCGTTTCGGTTTTACGGAGTTCGCGTTGTATCTGTCCACGCGACCGGAAAAGGCCGTCGGCGCCGTGGAAAAGTGGGACCAGGCCACGGAGGCCCTCGAAGCCGCGCTGAAAGGCAGCGGATTTCCCTATGAAGTTGACCCCGGCGAAGGTGTGTTTTACGGGCCGAAAATCGATCTGAAAATCCATGACGCGTTGGGGCGGGCATGGCAATGTTCGACGGTGCAAATCGACTTCAATAATCCCGAACGGTTCGGGTTGTCCTACATCGGGGAGGATGGCGCGGCGCACCAACCGATCATGATTCACCGGGCGCTGATGGGATCCATCGAACGGTTTTTCGGCATTCTGATTGAACATTATGCCGGGGCCTTTCCGACGTGGCTCGCACCCGTCCAAGCCATTGTGCTGCCCATTACGGACAAACAGGCGGAGTATGCGTCACAGGTCCGGGACCGCTTGGCGGACGCCGGGCTGCGCGTCTCGATAGACTTGCGAAAAGAAAAGGTTGGACTCAAAATCCGCGAAGCCGAAAAAGCCAAGATTCCCTACATGCTCGTCGTTGGGGACCGGGAACGGGAGGCGCAATCGGTCTCGGTTCGAAAACGCAGTGGAACCAACGTCGGGACGTTGTCCATCATCGAGGTGCTTGATCTGATTCGACAAGACATGCCAGCAGAACCAGATTGTCAGTTCACTGATGGATAGAACGGTCACTGCCAAACATCGTGTGAATCACTTGATTCGGGTGCCCGAAGTTCGGGTGATTGGATCGGAAGGCGAACAACTGGGGATCCTCAAGATGTCCGAGGCACTCAAACGGGCCCATGAGGGCGGGTTTGATTTGGTGGAAGTCGCTGCCAACAGCACGCCGCCGGTGTGCCGGATTATGGATTATGGAAAATTCAAGTACGAACAAAGCAAGAAAGAGCATAAAACGCGCCAACATCAAAAGGCGACGCAGGTAAAGGAAATCAAGCTTCGTCCGCGCACGGACAAACATGATCTCGAAACGAAGGTTCGCCAGATCTTGGAGTTTTTGGGAGACGGGATCAAAACCAAAGTGACGGTCATGTTTCGAGGCCGGGAAATGGCGAACCAGGAGTTGGGTCGGGTGGCTATGGGAAAGGTTCGGGAAGAGATCAAGGATGCGGGAACCATTGAGATGGAGCCCAAGATGGAAGGGCGTAACCTGTATATGATTGTCGCACCCAAGAATTAAGGGAGATGAGTACATGGCACGCATGAGGTTAAAAAGTCATTCGGGCGCAGCCAAACGGTTTAAGCGTACGGGAAGCGGGAAATTTCTCAGGCGGAAGGCGGGATTGCGCCATATCCTGACCACGAAAAACGCCAAACGGAAAAGTCGTCTGGGTGATACAGTGGTGGTTGCAAAACCGGATCAGGCCTCGCTGTCCAGACTCTTACCCTATTCCTGATGTTTTGAACCCCCGGACCTTGGTGTTTCGTCGGACGAACGCCATGTCTCCGGGAGAGGGCGGGGCAACACGGTCGCCAGGCAAGTTCCGAGAGAGGAAAACATGTTCACTATCCTGAAAACGAAGAGGTGATAAGTCATGCCACGTGTCAAAGGAGGCCCTCAAACTCGCCGCCGGAGAAAGAAACGGCTGAAATTAGCCAAAGGGCAGTATGGGGCCAAAAGCAAACTATTTCGGACGGCAACGGAATCAGTCGATAAAGGCCAGGTCTACGCGTACATTGGCCGACGACATCGAAAACGAGATTTTCGGCGATTGTGGATCACCAGGATCTCGGCAGCGGTCAAAGCGCACGGGTTATCGTACAGCCGGTTTATCCATGAATTGACCAAGGCCAACGTGGTCTTGAATCGGAAGATGTTATCGGAGATGGCCATTCACGACACGGCGGGATTCAAGTCCCTGACGGACTTGGCAAAAGCCTCGGCATAGGCCACCCACAATCTGAGTGGTGATGGGGACATCCGACCGCCGGCGACGCCTTCCATGATCTGAAGCTTCAGATCACACTTGGCTAACGCCCGCAGCACCTCGTGATCGTCGTGAACAGCAAGTGCCATAAGCCTGCCCTCGACTTTGATCCCCGATTCCCCCTCTCCCCATCGTGGGAGAGGGCTGGGGTGAGGGGGGAAAGCAACGACACTGGATCCTCGATTACCAACGTCGAGGACAAGCGTCGAGGATGACAGATAAAGACGAAGGCGTCATGAGGCATCTCCCCGCTTCTGAGCGGAGCGCCTACCGCGACCAAGCCCGTCAACTATTGTCGATAATTCCCGGATTATAGGGCGTGAGCCGATACCCGCCGTCCGGCGCCTCGGTCAAATAGAATAGGACGAAGGAGATCATCGTGTTCGTTTAGGTGGTTCTCAGGGCCGTGGCTTATTTTCGAGCCCCCCCCATATTCGCAGTACCTCTCCATTCATCGTACCCTCAATACTGTCGACATATCCCGCTGCTGCTTGCTCCGCGGTCACAACTCCACGCCTGGCCTGTTCAGGCGACACAGCCGGCGCTGGACTGACCGGCCCTGGACTGACAACGTTCAGCCGTATTCCTCGAGGTAACAGGGGCCCCACAGTACGACCGAAGGCATCAACGGCCGCATTAATCGGGCCTGTCGCTGCACTGGCATAATTTGGATAATCACTAAGAAAGCCGCTGGATAATGTGAAAGAAGCATTATCGCGAGCGTAAGACGTTCCAGTACGAACAAGACCGATTTGCGCCAGAAATTTTCGGTGAAATCCATATTCAAAATCCTCGACGGTCAAATCCTCATAGCCTTTGAAAATACTATCCTCGCCTACTGCAACTGCGAGTGCGTCGAATCCACCGACTTGCTCAAACATCTTCTTCACTGATTGACCATTGGTGTAATCAACCCGGACATCCCCGTTACGTCCGGCCCGCACAATCTCGTGTTTGGGAGATAACGCCTGGACAAGGGCACTTCCAATAAGTCCGCTTGCTCCTAAAACGATAATTTTCATCCTTCTCTCCTTGCAAGAAAATCAGAGTTTTTTCCTGTCAGAGTTTCGTCGTATTCTTGACAACACTGTCGATCCCTCGTTGTTTCCCGAGATTCTTTTTTACTCCCGACGTTGCCTTGGCTACAAACGATTGCTACACAGCCAGCCTACGTCGGGCTCGAACATCCGTCAAGCTCGAACACCGCGATGGGTTTAGCCATGGACCAGCAGTGTGCGGCTACCTTCGTCCCTTTCTGTTATCCCCGACGCCTGTCCTCGACGTTGGTAAT
>JAAXIB010000031.1 GCA_012270585.1 Nitrospirales bacterium | reverse complement strand
CCTTGCGAAGCGAAGATAAAGAAAAGCCCCTGGATCCTCGATTACCAATGTCGAGGATGACGGCAGGAGAAAAGGCAAAAACAAAACCATGGATTCTCGATTGCCAACGTCGAGGACAAGCGTCGCAGACAGGCGTCGGGGATAACAGGAGAGACCTGCGAGGAGGACACTAAGCCCCGTATTCGGTCAACGAATTACTGAACATTTACAACCGTGCCCCGCTAATACACGCGACCGGACACGAGCCAATGCCGGTCGTCGGGCACGTCGATCAGCAGGCGGCTTAAATTCATTTCCGCCATCTGGGCTGCGACTTCGTCTTCGGTAAAGGCGCTCAATAAGGAATGATAAAAATCGTGGCGCAGTTGTTCCGGCTCATCAGCCGCGCATTGATCGACCAGGGCCTGAGCCTCCTCCGGTGTGTCGGGTCGCAACAAATCCATGATGAGCACCGGAGCCCCGGGCTTAGCGAAGGTTTTCACCGCATACCAAAACTGAAACGCGTTGGGCACATGATGCACCAGGCTATTGGAGATCACAGCATCCGCCGGGCTGTCCAATTGCAGATCCTGGAACCGCCGGCAGACGAGTTGAATCCGATTCTGGAACCCTGCCCGGCGAATGGCTTCTTCCGCCCAATGCAGCATGGGACCGGACGCATCCACGGCGGTGACGCGAAGGGCGGGACGACTCCTGAGCAGCCGGATCGGAATATCCGCCGGACCACACCCCAAATCCAACACGGTTCCTTCCCGGACATCGGGATACAATGCTAAAAATTGATCGACAAACCCCTGATTTTCTTCCGCAAAATCGGCGTTCGCATAGACCCGGGCCTGCTCTTCATCCTCCATGACTTCCGGTTCAAGAATCCGTTCCACGTCCGCGCTTCCTTTCCCGAGCTTTCAGGCCCGCACCACTCGCTGGATCGTACCTGCCCCTACCAGCGGGATTCAAGGCGGTGTCGTCCAGAACAAATTCTCCTTGCACCATTCCCGGGTTCTGGCTAAGGTCGGATGAATGCTACTCCTGTAGGGAACCCGTATGGCCACGTACGCAATTGGCGATATTCAGGGGTGCCTGATTCCCCTCAAAAAATTGTTGGATCGCATTCGATTCAGTCCGGCTTCGGACCGGCTGTGGTTTGTCGGCGATTTGGTCAACCGCGGCCCCCATTCATTGGAAGTGTTGCGCTTCGTTAAAGGTCTCGAGAAATGTTGCGTGGTAGTGCTCGGCAACCATGATTTGCATTTATTGGCGGTCCATTGCGGGGTCGCGCGGCTCCGGAAACAGGATACGCTTCAACCGGTCCTGGAGGCGCCTGATGCCGAGGAATTGCTGGACTGGCTTCGCCGTCAATCCATGCTCCATTATGAAGGCGAGTATCTGCTTGTCCACGCCGGCATCCTTCCTCAATGGTCCGTCGAACAGGCAGTGGGATTGGCCCGGGAAGTGGAGGACGCACTCAGGTCCGAAGAATATCAAACGTTCTTACCGTTCATTTACCGGAGTGAAGAGACCCGTTGGTCCGACACCATCCCGTCTCCAGCCCGTCTCGGTGTGATTACAAACGTCATGACCAGAATCCGGATGTGCTCCCCGGACGGACGCATCGACCTTTCGTTCAAGGGCCCGCCCGAGCAGGCCCCCGCGGGTCTTTCCCCATGGTTTCACCTGCCTCCTCACACCCGACGGACCGAAACGGTGATTTGCGGGCATTGGTCGGCCTTAGGGGTGTGCATCGATGAAGGGGTGATCGCATTGGACGGAGGATGCGTCTGGGGAAACGAGTTAGCCTGTCTTCGACTGGAAGACAGGAAACTGTATACGATCGCATGTCGCTGATGCTGGCTGCGTTTGATTTTCCAGCAAAGGGAGAACCCGTGTCCGGCGCCCGGGCAAGTGGCTCGATGGAACTGCTTTCGAAAGAACATTCCATCCTCGAAAGGCCCTCCATGCTTTTTCGCCCGTTCGGGGTCACGCCGGACGGTGAAAAAATTCGCGACGTGAGCGGGATCACGATCAAAGCGAACGTTGAATACCTGGAAGAAGTCGTCAGCAAGAAAAACGGGGACGCCGCCGGGCGTCAAGCCGTTAACCGCCTCTGCGATTCCCTGAACGCCAAGATCAGCGATCCCTCTTACCACGTCACCCCCGAATTTTTACAAAACATCTGGCACAGTTATTCCTATGAATTCACGTGTTACCTCGGTGAGTTCTGCATCCTGATCTCCGAGGACCCGAACTTTCAATTTGAGATGGCCAAACACAAATTTATTTCTCCCATCATTCAAACCCTGGGACGCCCGTTTTCCGTTGCGCAAATCTTCGAACTCTTCCCGCGCTTCGGAGAAAAATTTGCCAAAAACTCTTTACGATTCAGCGTGCGCAACGTGACCAATGGTTCAGCCGTTCTGGGTATGACACTGACCGAACGCGTGGCTCAACAATTCGACCCCTACCGCCACCGGTGCGCCTACATCATCTGCCAGGCATCGAAGGGCGGCCTCCTGGCCGTGCCGCAACACGTTCACCATCTGGGATTTGCCAACGTCCGGGACCTCCAATGCATGGCGGACGGAGACGAATCCTGTGAATGGGAATTCCATTGGCCCGCCCAGCCGCTTTCTGAAACCCGTGGATGGCTCGTGACCGGGGCCGCTGCATGCGTGAGCATCATGGCCTTCATCTACGTTCGATGGGCACACCCGGAACTTTCCCGGATAGAGACCCTAGTCTGGACGATCATCCCGGGAGTAGCATCCTGGTTCGCCGGTCAGTGGTACCGCTTCAAGAAAAAGGCGGAAGAGCGGGAATTCTTGCTTAAAGAACAAGTGGATTCCGTGGATGCCCGACACGAGGAGCTTCGAGAAGCCTATCTTGAACAGGAGCGAACGGTCGTAGAACTCCGTACGCTGAACGCGGATCTGGAGAACCGGGTACAGGAACGAACCCGATCACTTGACGCCGCCAATCAAAAGTTACGTGAGATGGATCAACGCAAATCCGCCCTCGTCTCGATTGCATCGCACGAAATACGCACACCCCTGACCTCCATGAAAGGGTTCGTGGAAAACATGCTGGCCGGAGTAACCGGAGATTTGCGAGAGCGACAGGTCCTTTACCTCGCGCGGGTCAAATATAACATCGAACGGTTGACGCGAACGCTGAACGACCTGCTGGACCTGTCCCGTATCGAAGCCGGCCACGTGGAATTACGATTGGCTGACGTGTCGCTGGCCGAAGTGACCGCAGAAGCCCTTGAGAGTTTACGCCCACAGGCGGAAGAGAAATCCCTCGTGCTGGAGACCATGGCTCCTTCGCTGCTTGCCCCGGTACGGGGAGACCGTGACAAGATTCTTCAGATTTTGACGAATCTTGTTCACAACGCCATTAAATTTACACCGTCATCAGGACGCATTTCGATCTCGCTCACGCCACTGGAAGATCACGCGATCCAGGTGTGCGTCGCCGACACGGGGTGTGGTATTGCTTCCGATGAAGTGCCCCGTGTGTTTGAAAATTTTTATCGGAGCGACAGCGGGACGACGGAGGCGAGAGGAGCGGGGCTGGGATTAGCGATTACGAAAAATCTGGTGGAGCTGCATCAAGGACGGATTTGGGTGGAAAGCACCGTGGGCAGCGGGAGCCGATTTTATTTTACGCTCCCTACCGTTTGACCCGGGAAGCAGCCTTACTTCTCTTCCTTCTGATCTTCCGCCTGTTTCTGTTTCAGAACGCGCGCGAGGTAGGAGCGCTGGAGTCCCAGCGCTTCCGCGGCTTTGGTCTGGTTGCCATGGGTGCGTTTCAACGCCTGCTCAATCAGAAAGTGCCGGTAGCGTTCCATGGCCTGATGGTAGGGCAGAGCGCTCGCCTCCCGGACTTGAGGCTCTTCTTCATAAACTTGGGACTTTTCTTCGTCATCGTGTGGAAGGCGTAAATGCTCGGGGCCAATCTCGTGGCCGCCAGCCAGGACCACGGCCCGGGCCACGGCATTCTCCAATTCCCGCACGTTGCCCGGCCACGGATACGCTCGCATGGTCCGGAGGGCGGATGCCATCAGTTGCATGCCGGGCTTTCCCATCTCCTTGGTATAGCGTTGAAGAAAGAGTTCGGCCAAATGAGGAATTTCATCGGGTCGTTCGCGCAACGGCGGGATGGACACACTGATCACGTTCAACCGATGAAACAGATCTTCACGGAACGCGCCTTTTTTCACGGCCGTTGTGAGATCGCGATTCGTCGCGGCAATCACCCGGATGTTGACCCGAACGACGCGCGTCCCACCCACCCGATGAAATTCCCGATCCTGCAGAAGGCGTAACAATTTCGCTTGCAGATCCGGGGCCATGTCCCCGATCTCGTCCAGGAAGAGGGTGCCTTCATCGGCCATTTCCACTTTTCCTTTTTGTTGCGTCGTCGCTCCCGTGAACGCACCTTTTTCATGACCGAACAATTCGTTTTCGAGCAGGGTTTCGGTTAAGGCCACACAATTAATCACGACAAAAGGCTTATCGACCCGCTTACTCCATTGATGGATGGACCTGGCAAAGAGTTCCTTGCCTGTGCCGCTTTCTCCCAGCAACAGTACGGTGGCATCCGAAGCAGCCACCTGTTTGATCTCATCAATGAGTGACGCCATGGCCGGCGTATCCGCCACGATGGTGCCGTACCGGGATTCGACTTCCTCGCGCAACACGGCAACGTGCCGTTTCAGCCCCTCGCGTTCCAGGACCTTTTGAATCACCAAGGTCAGGTGCTCCATATCTAGGGGTTTCGTGAGAAAATCGGCGGCTCCGCACTTCATGGCTTCCACGGCCAACTGAATCGTCCCATGGGCCGTCATCACGATAATCGGGGGGCGATTCGCCATGATCGCATGCCCGGCTGCACCATGAGCACGCGAGACCGCCTGCTCTTGACGGGCCAATGTTTCCAGGACTTCCAGACCCGTCATCCGAGGCATTTGCAAATCAAGCAACACGAGTCCGGGTTCCTCGGTTTCCAGGAGTTCGAGCGCGCGTTGCCCGTCACCGGCGGCCAACGTTGTATAGCCCAACGCCTCCAGGCGATCCGTCAACATCAAAACGATGTCGAGATCATCATCTGCCACGAGAATTTTTTTCTGCATGGGTAACCGCAGGGAACAACGCTCGCCGTTCTTGACAAGAACACCTATGAGGAACCGAGGCCTTTACTCGACCTGCCCGTGTTTCGTCCCGGCCCGTCCTCATATGCTTCAATGACGGCGGCCGCCAACAGGGGAAACATGATTTCATGGTGCCCCGTGAGCGAATACCCCCGTCCGCCTTTTTGGGTGGGCCGTTTCACCACGTTGGTCAACGGTCGATAATGCGGTAAAAAATCCATGTCCGCGGTGGTAATGTTCTTGAGCGCCTTTCCCAAATTGCGGCTCAGGGTCACGGTTTTCAAAAAGACTTCGGGCAGGAGGACCGCAGACCCCAGATTCAGGTAGACCCCCCCTTCCATCCGGGACACCACGGCGGTCAATTTTCGAAAATCCAGCAGCGACCCCGCACCGAGGGCGGCGCCGTCCGCCGACGGGTGCATGTGCACGATATCCGTGCCGACGGCCACGTGAACGGTCACGGGAATGCCGAGTTGCGCGCCCGTGGCGAGCAGGCTCGTTTTGCAATACGGAAACCGCTTACGGCGTTGCAGGATGTATTGACCGACGGCCTCTCCGATACCCGCTTCCCGCGACACTCCTTCCACGATGGCTTCATTGATCATCCGGCCAGTTTCTTCCGCCATGCCGAAACGACCGGAATTGATTTCCGCTTCGACGTCCTCCGACGTGTGGCCCATCAACGCCAACTCGAAATCATGGATCACGCCCGCCCCGTTCATCGCCACCGCCGTGACGATTTCCCGTCTTATCAGGTCCACGATCACGGGATTGAGCCCGACTTTGATGGGATGCGCGCCCATCCCCAGAATGACGGGACGCCCCCGCTTCCTGGCTTTGACCATGTCTTTGGCCAAGCTCCGAAGGGTCCTGACCGCCAGCACGTCGGGCAACGACGACAGGAACGAGGAAAACGATCGCCCTTTTCCCCAGGGAACGGAAAAGTCGGAGACCCGGATCTTGCTCCGACGCGTGTTCAGCGAATAGGTTTTCAGGCGAGAGACGTCGATGGGGCGGACCGGGGAAGGGGTTTTACGAGGTGTGCGCAAGGATCCTCTCTTCGACCATTTCACATAACACGTGGCCGAGCGTGATGTGGCATTCCTGGATTCGAGCGGTGACTTTCGACGGCACGATGAACGGATGATCGACGAGGCCCGCCAGCTTCCCTCCATCCTTGCCCGTCCACCCCACGGTGATCAGGCCTTTCTGTCGCGCCGCGGCAACCCCCTTCAACACGTTGGGCGAGTTCCCACTGGTGCTGATGGCAACCGCGATATCGCCGGGCTGACCCAGCGCGTCCACCTGCCGTGCAAAAACGTCCGCATAGCCGTAGTCATTGGCAATACACGTCACGGCGGCCATATCCGTTGCCAGGGCCACGGCCGGCAACGGCACACGGTCCCGATCATATCGCCCGACAAATTCCGCGGCAATATGGGAGGCATCCGTGGCGCTTCCGCCATTACCGAACAACAGCACCTTGCCTCCCGACCGAACGGCCTTGACCATGAGGTCCGCCACCTGCGCAATCCGCTCGGCATGCGTTCGAACGAAGTGGAGTTTCACCTCCGCGCTTTCCTGAAACCGCTGTACAATCTGGTCCGGCGTCATGGGAGCGATTCTAGGCCCACCCTCAAGAAATCTCAACAGGGGTTATCATTATTCCCGCCGCACAATCTCTCCGGTCAGCCCACTCTCTCCCCAACCTCTTTTCCTCCCTTTTGTAAGGGGAGGGTAGGTGGGGTAGAGCCGAATACACATGGGGCACAGGTAACGACCACAACAAACGGCCTGCACACCCTGCCCAGTCGCTACCTCCCCTTTGCCCCTCCTTACAAAGGAGGGGAAGTAATGAGAGCGCCTTCGTCCAAGCCGCATTTCCAACGCTTGGAGTTTGCCGGGGCCAATGCTATAGTCTCGCCGTTATGAGCAGGGATTATCGGACAAAAGCCTTACTCATCGCGGTTTCCGAGGACCCGGTCTCCGTGCAGGCGTGTATCAACCGGCTCATCCCGGAGTTTCTCTGTTTCGTCGTATCCGAATCCCGGAAAGCTTCCATTGAAGCCGACATTCAACCGGCCATCTCCAAAATGCCGCAACGATGGGATTGGATTCTCGTGGAAGAGAGTTTTACCGCCGTCCATCACACGTTAACCAAAAGCCTTCCCGATATATTGAAAACCTGGGGCCTGCAACCCGGAGAACTCGTCGTGGATTTCAGCAGGGCCACGCCGGCCATTGCCGCAGCCATGGCGCTCGCCAGCCGGCCGTGGACGTCGCAAGTCGTTGGCCTGACCACGCCGGAGAGCGACACGGGCAAGAGTGACGTGGTTGTGGTCGGAGACCGGACCTTCGCCTGGCAAGAAGGAAATCCCTGGAACGAAGAAGCCGTACAGGCCCGGCAGGAGGCGGCCCTGTTATTTAATCAAGGAGCGTTTTCCCCGGCGGCCAAACGGTTTCGACGCATTGAATCCTTGGTCGGGGGAAGCCTCAAACCGCTGTATCACGCCCTGGCGGATATGGCCGACGGCTATGCCGCCTGGGAAGGCTTCAAATACCGGGACGCCTGGGACAAACTCAAAACCGCGCTCAAGGCCTTGGAATTGGCCTCGGTCTGGGGCGGGCCGCCCGGCATGTCCTCGTTACTGGCCGGGGTCAAACAAAACCTGAAGTTTCTGGAAAACATCGTCATGAACCCCGACGACGTCAAACTCCCCGTGGCGCATGATCTGCTCGCCCATGCCAAACGACGCGGGGAACGGGATCAGCACATCGACTCGGCCCTCCAACTGTTACTTCGTGCCCTGGAAGCCTATGCCCAGTACCACTTGTGGAAGCCGTATCGAATCAAAAGCTGGGACGTGCAGGTTGAACAATTACCGCAGGATCTGCAGGAACCCTGCCGCGCCTGCTATGCCGACGACGTGGACGGCAAGTTTCACCTTCCGCTTCAGGCCCAATTTCGCGCCCTGGCCGGGCTGGGGCATCCCATGGGGCAAACCTTCGTGAACGAGTGGACCAGGATCAAAACCTTGTGGGATGCGGCCCATCAGAGCGTCCTGGGCCATGGATTTCAAACCACGAAAGCCGACCGCTTTCATCAGTTCTACGCCGCGGCCATCAAACTGACCAACGTCACCGAACCCAACTTGCCGGCCTTTCCGAAGATGACGCTGTAACTTCCGTGAACGTCAAAATCTATTATGAGGACACCGACTGTGGCGGCGTGGTGTATTACGCCAACTATCTCAAATATTTTGAACGGGCGAGGACCGAATACCTGCTCTCACACGGGATCTCGGTCGCGGAACTTCAGCAGCAAGGCATCTACTTTTTAGTCACCCATGCGGAAGTCTTTTACCGCTCGGCGGCACATTATGGAGAGATCCTCCACGTCGAAACAGTCGCCTCGGCATCACGAAAAACCACCCTCACCTTCTCCCACGTGATTCGGGAAGCAACCAGCCAACGCCTGATCGTCGAAGGCTCCGCCACCCTCGTCACGGTCGACGCCAAGGGAAAAGTCATCAAGAGACCACCCCAGTTGCTGGCGATGTTTCAGTAAGTTGTGCCGAACGGATGGAGCACTGGCTTCCTGCTTTCGCCGGAATAACAGAGGGGGAACAGGAATGACAGCAAGAGAGCAGGCATGGTGGGGTCGTTCTTTGCCATCCGTGTCCCCTCTCTGTCATTCTCGACGCTTGTAATCGAGGATCCAGGATCTTTGTTTTCTGCCTTTGTCATCCTCGACGCTTGTCCTCGACGTTTGTAATCGAGGATCCAGGGTCTTTACCCTTTCTTCCATTCGCAAAGAGAACGACCCTGGATTCCTGCTTTCGCAGGAATGACCGTTCGGGGGTGTCTGGTTATTTTCATACCAATCTCTCATGCAGGCTTGTCGCCTGCACCCCAAGAGATGAAAATGGGGACATTGTACCAATCTGTCATCCTCGACATCTTTAATCGAGGATCCAGAGTTTTTGCTTTTCCCCCCTCACCCCAGCCCTCTCCCACGAGGGGGAGAGGGGGAAGTGGGAAGGGCGTTGCTTATTTTCGTACCAATGACAGCAAGAGAGCGCGGAAATCCAGGATTCTGTTCTAAGGCTTTTTCAGGGTTTTTCCCGAAACACCCAGGCCAGATACATGCCGGCGATAGCCAGCGTCACCAACTCCACGGTCTGCAGGATGCGACTTACCACGGCCTCGGGCTCCGGCGGCGATAGAATAAAATGCATGCCCAAATAGGCAGGGGGCGTACCGGGTGGCGACTCCCACGGCGGAAACAACACGGCCAACACCAGCAAGGCTACCATGAGGTACAAAATCCGCAGATTCAGGATTTCCTTGGCCCGAGCGTCAGCTTGCGACGCCTGAACAAACCGCCTCCCGCAACTGGTGCAAAAGCGAGCCTCCGCAGCCGATACATGCCCGCAAGCCTGACACGTCTTTTGACTGTTCATTATGTGAAATTATAACCATGAGGGAAGAAATTGCCAGCGGGGAAAAGTGAGAACCAACACCGTACGGGATCGGTGCCTGTCGAGAAACGGTTTCAAAAGAGGCGCCCGGCAAGGTAAGATTGCGATACAATTATGGAAGCGATTCGGCAAAGATCCATGGCACTCTAGTCGACATATAAGCAAGGAGAGATAACAATGTTAACGAATCTAAACATCAACAATTATCGCATATTCAACGAATTAGAAATGAATCGCTTGGACCGCATAAACCTCATTGTCGGCAAAAACAATTCCGGTAAGACAACATTACTCGAAGCGCTCTTTCTGCTAGCTGGAGCTGGGAATGCTACAATGGCGCTGAATGCCTATGTCATTCGTGGGCCAGAGCAAGGTGTTCCAATCAACCAAAAGCTTGGAGAGACCTTCTGGAAGCCGATGTTCTCCGCCCTTAACACGAGCAAACCCGTGACAATCACCGGGTATGATGCAACGCACGGGCCATTGACCTTGGGCATTACAGCGGAGCGGCAAGAGCAAGGAACCATTGAGTTTCCTGTAGATGGTCCTGGTAGCGATCTTGTGACAGACCTTCTTGGCCAGCGTTCGCTCGTGTTTCACTATAGCGGTCCTGGAAATAAACAAGTCGAAAGCCATATACGTATAAAGAAACAGGTGGAATTTGAGCCCAAGCGGGGTGCTCTAGATCCCCCATTTCTTGGGGCAATTGTTGAGCCTCGTGCAGGGAATACCCATGAAGACGCCACTCGTTTGGGAACATTGAGGAAGCGGAAACAAGGCGATGTGCTCTTGAAAGCCCTGAAGGTCATTGAGCCGAAACTCCAAAACATCGAGGATAATTCCTCTAGCGGCACTCCCATGATCTGGGGAGATGTTGGTTTACCTGAACTTATACCTTTGCCGGCAATGGGTGAAGGCATGACTCGAATTGCCAGAATTGTTCTAGCCATAGCCGCCTCGCCGGATGGCATAGTCATGTTAGATGAGATCGAAACAGGACTTCATCATTCCGTGCTACCTAAAGTCTGGGAAGTCATTGATACTGCTGCAAAGCAGTTCAAGACGCAGATATTTGCGACCACGCACAGCTTCGAATGTGTAGAAGCGGCACACCAATCTTTGGGGACAAATGGTTTTCGCCTTCATCGGCTCGAAGCCAATGGGAAAGAGAACCGCTGCGTGACTTATGAACCAGAAGCAATCACTGCTGCACTCCAACACCCCTTGGAGATTCGTTAATCATGACAGGGCAAGAAGCACGAACCACAAAAATCGAAAAGAACATCCAACTTCTCGTTGAGGGCAACGATCACAAGAATTTCTTCGAAGCGTTTCTCAAACATCTCTCGCTTACGAATGTCCAAATCCAGGACTTTGGAGGGGTCGACGAACTGCGCGGATTCCTGCTTGCGATTGTTAAGACACCAGAATTTGACAAGGTTCAGAGCGTCGGCATCGTTCGAGACGCAGAGGAATCTGAGAATGCGGCGTTCCAAAGCGTACAATCTTCGCTGAGGAATGCCAAACTATCAGCACCGAACCGGCACGGAGAACGCACTGACCACAACCCTGCGGTAACGGTGCTGATCCTGCCCGGCGATGGACGCGCAGGAATGCTGGAAACCCTGCTTTGCCAGAGCGTTGCCGACAGTCCAGAGAGACCCTGCATCGACACTTTTCTGCAGTGTGTCAGAGAGTTGCATGACGAGGATATCAAACGACCAGCCAAAGCCTGCGCTCATGCCTACTTGGCGACCAGACCCGATCCACATGTCTCCGTTGGTGTGGCGGCGAAAAAGGGATATTGGGATTTGGGCCATAGTGTTCTTGACGGCATTCGTCAATTTCTAAGAGGACTGTAAAAAATGTGGTTGCCAAACTGCACAAAAGGTTACTGGAGAAATCTCGCACTCTAAGGAACTCCAAGAATTCCCCCTTGTTCGAGTTTATGTTCTGCGTGGGAAATCCAAGGGGAATTGGTCCTGCTAAGCGGATCGCAAACCACATCCTGAATCACATGTAACCATGTCAACGCAGTCGAGCATTGAATGGACCGAGACCACTTGGAACCCGGTGACGGGCTGCACAAAGATCAGCGACGGCTGCAAGCATTGCTACGCCGAGCGAATGGCGACACGGCTCCAAGCGATGGGCGTGTACAAATACCAGAACGGGTTCGACCTCACCGTTCACGAGTCCGTACTGGAAGAACCACTCAGGTGGAAAAAGCCGCGGCTCGTGTTCGTGAACTCGATGAGCGACCTGTTCCACGAATCCATCTCTTCCGCATTCATCGAGTCGGTGTTCCGCGTCATGAATCAGGCATCCCATCACACGTTTCAGGTGCTCACGAAACGCCCGGCCCGCGTCATGCAGCTCGACCCCGGGCTGACCTGAACGCCGAACATCTGGCTGGGCGCGAGCATCGAATCCAAAGAATGGATCGACCGACTGGCGAGGCTGAAAGAAGCCAACGCCCTCACGAAATTCCTGTCTCTCGAACCATTGCTGGGGCCGTTGCCTAGCCTGGACTTGACAGGAATCGATTGGGTGATCGTGGGGGGAGAATCAGGACCCGGTGCCCGGCCCATGAAGGCGGATTGGGTGCGGGAAATACGAGACAATTGCCTGCGAAGCGGCGTCCCGTTATTCTTCAAGCAGTGGGGTGGCGTATTCAAGAAACAGACGGGTCGCGTGCTTGACAACAAAACGTGGGGTCAAATGCCGGATTTCAAGACGATCTGACACAATGTCCAATACTGCTCCCAGATCACCGCATCCGGACCGCTCGATCAGACGGGATTGTCTCGAAGCTCTCGGGCTGACGGTGACTGACGGCGCAAAGATACTGGGGATTACCCGGCACATGCTGTCGAGGATCCTGAATGGCCAGGCCGGGATTTCTCCGGAAATGGCCGTGCGGCTGGAAAAGGCTTTCGGCGGAACCGCGCAAAGCTGGCTCGCGCTTCAGCAGGTATATGATCTCGCCCAAGTCGAACGAGGAAAAATCAAAGTACGACGGCCGTCGTCGCTTCCGAAAGAAGTGAAGGGATAAGAGACCTTCTCACAGGGTCATAGTTTATTCTCAATTAGCCCTTGCTTCATATTCTGAACAAGCCGCTTCCCGCAACTGGCACAAAAGCGGGCCTCCAAACCCGATTCATGCCCACACGCCCGACACGTCTTGTGAACTGTCTATGGATAGCAGGGAGAAGGAAGTTTCAATACTGCGCGTCATTCAGCCGCCAATAGGCATCCGTATTTTTCAGCCTCTCATTCTCTTGAGCAAGGTCGAATGGAGTTTTGCCTGATTTGTCTTTAGCCTTGGCATCCGACCCGGCATCCAATAAGACAGAAATGACGTCGGGATTGTCGTTGTACCCGGCGGCCTCATGCAGAGGGGTGAGGCCGAATATATCCCGCGCGGTCAGATCGGCCCCGACCTCCACCAGCGCCGTGATGACCGCGGGATTTTCGTTGCGCACGGCGGCCTTATGCAGAGGGGTGGAGCCCAATTTATCCCGCGCGGTCAGATCAGCCCCGGCACCCACCAGCGCCGTGATGACCGCGGGATTTTCGTTGAAGCTGGCGGCCCAATGCAGAGGGGTGGAGCCGTCTTTATCCCGCGCGGTCAGATCGGCCCCGGCACCCAACAAGGCCGTGATGACTTCGAGCTTTTCGTTGCGCATGGCGGCCCAATGCAGAGGGGTGAAGCCGTCTTCATTCCGCGCGTTCGGATCAGCCCCAGCCTGCAGAAGCGCGGTGAGGACCGCGGGATTTTCGTTGGACCCGGCGGCCTTATGCAGGGGCGAGAACCCGTACTTATCCCGCGCGTTCGGATCGGCGCCGACGTGAAGGCAATCAGTTACCCTCTTGACTGTGGCGGTCTTGAAAAATTCCTTGGTGTTCCAGTTCTCACAGTCCGCGCCAATAGCCTGACCCGTTACAAGCAGGAGGCAAAGGCTACACGTAGCCGCGATGGATTTCATGCGTTCTCTCCTATAAAAATAGGCGGGGCTAGGACAACAGACGGCGCAACAGTTCGGTGGCATGAGGGCGGATGAATTCATTTTTACTCTTCATGGTGAGTAATTTTACTCAAATAAACTCGTAAAATACAAATTTTTCCTGGAGGACGTGGGCGACGTAAGCGGGTGCTTGAGAAGATCGTGTTCTGTGCTTTGGGGGGTTGAGTAAGGGGCCAGAACGGTTGGCTGACTTCCTGTTTGCCTTGGTAGAAAAATCGCTGTCATCGGTCATGCCTGCGAAAACAGGAAGCTAGGGGCGATCTCCTTGAAAAGAGAAGGCAAAAGACAAAGACCCTGGCGCCCCGGCTTCCTTTTCTGTCATGCCTGCGAAAGCAGGAAGCCAGGGGCGTTTTCTTTCTTTTCATCTCTTGGTGGGCAGGCGGTCAGCCGGCATGAGGGATGCCTGTCGGCCTTTTTCTTGTCGTTCGTTCAGCCAATTTTCGACAAACATCGTTCCACCCTCCGAGTCTACGTAATTCCCTTCTCTCAGGAATTGACTGTCTTGAAAAGCCGTTCCTATAATCCCGCACCCGGTTCCAATTTGCCCAAATGAACGTGAAGATGATTTCTCACCCTGCCATTCATACCGCGTCGGTTATTCAGGCGGGATATTACATGTCGATGAGGGTAATGAGGTCTTTATTGAAGAAGGTCGTTTTTCAGGTGCTATCCTAAAAGAACATTTAGGACAAATTTGCCTGTGCGTCTTTCAGGGTTATCATCAGATCCATCGGGTCCGTGGGCGAAAGCTGAAAACCAAACCGTTCATAAAATTGTTTGGCTTCGCCCGAGAGAGCATGAACCACAAAGGCACGGATTCCGGCAATGGCTGCGGCCTGCAGGGTACGCTTCACCGCATCGGCAAGAAGAGCCGTACCCAGGCCTTTCTTTTGCCAATCCAGATGAACAGCCAAGCGACCAAACACCATCACCGGAATAGGATCGGGCACGTTGCGGCGGATCCGTCCCGGGGCATGCGCACATTGCACGGACCCGGTTGCCAGCGTGTAATATCCAACCACGCGGCTTTGATGACAGACCACATAAGTCTGTGACGCGCCCAAGGCTGCGTTTTTCATCGCACGGCGCTTTAGCCAAGTATTCAACGTGTCATGACCACAGTCGAAGTCATCAAGGAGGTGATGCACGCTGAGGGCTTCGGGAGCGGGAAATTTTGGCGTCGGGTTCGGAGAGTCTGTGCTCAGTTTTCCCAAAGGGTCTTCCGGCTCAGCAATCTTTTAAGTTCGGGATTCCGTTGCGTCGGTGCATCGAGTGCATCCACAAACGCCTGATACGCTGTTTGGTTGAGAGTAAACAGCCGGCGATCCAGGAGAACGTCCTCGGCTTCACGGCACGCCGCATCCAGAACAAAGTCCGTGATCGTCTTATCCATGACGGCACAGGCACGATCGATTAATGAACGCGCATGAGGTTTCACTCGAAGATTGATGTTTTTCGGGGGAAGTTTGCGTCGGGTTTTGACAGTGTGTTTGCTCATAGGAGCCCCCTTCTTTCACGTTCATTATCATCCGGTGTGCGTACTTTGTCAATACATTTCCCTTGAGTGTGAAGCGCGGGGGACCTGGAATTGACTGTCTTCATTGACTCTCTTGCAACACCGTTCCTATAATCCCGCACCCGGTTTCACCTTGCCGTACCGGAAGTGATGATGACTTCTCACCCTGCCATTCATACCGCGTCGGTCATTGGAGCAGGTGCCTGGGGCACCACGCTGGCTCGTCATCTGGTGAACCAGGGGCTCACGGTCCAACTCTGGGCCTATGAGAGCGAGGTGGTCGAGGGCATCAATCTCAAACGGGAAAATTCCTTGTTTTTGCCGGGCATTACCCTTCCCCCGGCGCTCTCTGCCACGAATTCTCTTCAGGACGCGGTTGCCGGCACCGACCTGCTTGTGCTGGCCGTGCCTTCTCATGCCATGCGACCGGTGGTCCGGCAACTGACTCCCTCCCTTTCCGATCCTCTTCCGATTGTCGTGGCGTCGAAAGGGATTGAAGAAGAGTCGCATCATTTGATGTCCCAGGTGCTCGACGAACTGCTGCCGCCCGACTGGGTGCAAGAGATCACCGTCCTCACGGGGCCCAGCTTTGCCGCTGAAGTAAGTCGGGACAAACCCACGACCATTCTCTTGGCCGGTCAGGATGCCGGCCTCACGGCTCATCTGCAAATGGTGTTCATGTCCACGTCCTTTCGGGTGTACACCGGAACGGATCTTATCGGGGCGCAATTGGGAGGGGCGCTCAAAAACGTCATGGCCATTGCGGCCGGCGTGGTGGATGGCCTGGATTTGGGTCTGAATGCACGCGCCGCGCTGATCACCCGAGGTTTGGCCGAGGTGATTCGATTGGGGGTCGCGCTCGGGGCCGACGTGCATACGTTCTACGGCCTTTCAGGCTTGGGGGATCTGGTGCTGACCTGTACGGGCGCCTTGAGTCGCAATCATGCCGTGGGACTGCAACTGGGCCGGGGCCGGCGGTTGGAGGATATTCTGAATGAAACGGTCACGGTGGCCGAAGGCGTTCGGACCACCAAGGCCGCTGCAGCGTTGGCTCGACGGTTTCAGGTGGAAATGCCTATTGCCCAGGGTGTCCACGCGATGTTGTTCGAGGGCAAACCACCCAAACAGATCGTCGCTGATCTGATGTCACGGTCAGCCAAAGAAGAAATCCCGTTCGCGAGTTCCGGCCGCTCCGGCTGACCTCTTCATCACCATGCACCCGTCGATTCTCGAGTCTCTCCTGCGGTCGGTTCAAACCGGATCGACGTCGATTGCGAAGGCGCTTGAACAACTGCGCACCCTTCCCTACGAAGACCTGGGATTTGCCAAGCTGGATCACCATCGCACGTTGCGTCACGGCTCGCCGGAGGTGATTCTTTGCGAGGGGAAGACCGAAAAGCAGATTGTCACACTGACCCGGGGCTTGCTCAAACACAAACAGCCGGTGCTCGCGACACGCGCCGATGCCACCATCGCGCGTGCGCTCAAACGAGTGAGCCGGAAGGCCGTGTATCATCAAGCGGCGCGAGTCGTGGTGATCCAGAGGTCCACGCCCGACCCTCTTCAGGGCGACATCGTGATCGTGACCGCCGGGACAGCGGATATCCCGGTTGCGGAAGAAGCCAAGGTGACCGCGACGACAATGGGAAGCGCCGTGGACACGATCTATGACGTGGGAGTAGCCGGGGTTCACCGGTTGTTCGATCAAGTTGAGCGTCTCCAACGCGCGCGCGCGGTGATTGTCGTCGCGGGGATGGATGGCGTCCTGCCCAGCGTGGTGGCCGGTCTGATACAAACCCCGCTCATTGCCGTGCCCACCAGCAGGGGCTACGGCGCGCACTTCGGGGGGCTTGCGCCTTTACTCACGATGTTGAATACGTGTTCCGGTGGAATCGGCGTGGTGAATATCGATAACGGATTCGGCGCCGGGCATTTGGCGCATCGAATCAACACCCTGGTCGATTGGCCATAGTCAGCGCCGGTTCACGGCATAACTTTCTCAGCGTCCCCGGCATTTTCAGGTTGATCCGTTCCGTTCGCGCCTTCTTCCTCCAAGAGGTCGGAACCTGTTTCATCCGAAACGAATGGCACATGTTCCAAATGCGGGGGTTGCCGGTCGAGGGCTTGAGGAGAAGACACGTCAAGTGTTCCTCTTGCAAACGGCGAGACGATTTTCGCCTTGGTAAATCCTTCCTCATGGACCATCAACTTGGCTCGGGCTTCATAGGAATACGTGCCTTGACGCACGTGCTTCCGGGTCTGGTCTTTCCCATCCCACAGCAGGGTGGTCTTCATGCGAGGCCTGCCGTCCTCGATGATGACCGTGTCCAGGGGTTGCCGGCTCACCAGAAATCGAATGGAGCGCCGTGTGGGCACACTGATGAGGGAAGAGACTTCGAGCAAATCGAACTGATCGGAATTTTGGGGTAACTCCACGGTCACCGTGAGGGCCATGGGCCCATGCCCCAGAGCAAAGGGCACGGGTGAGGTCGTGATATCCACGATTTTGAGTGGGGGCTTGGGCGTCGGCTTTTTCCGTTTGGCAGCAAGTGCCCCGGGCGCCAGCACAAAAGCCAGAAGCGTCACCAGGCTGATGAAGATCAGACGAGAGGGATTGGAAATACTTGTCATTTCATGAAAATCTTTGTATGTGCTTACATACCGTGACGCGGGTATCCCGTCAAGGGGCTTTCAACCTGCACGAGGCGTGAAGGGTTGCCATGCATCTTCACTTTGATTGTTTTTCCGGCATCAGCGGGGACATGACGTTAGGGGCCCTCGTGGACCTCGGGCTTTCGCCGAGAGCACTTCGACAAGGCCTCAAGGCGCTTCCGCTGTCCGGATACCGTCTCAAGGTCTCAAAAGTCTACCGCGGGCCGATCCATGCGACGAAAGTGGAGGTCGTCATCCCCCGGGTCGCGGAGAAACGTCGCTCCTGGCTGCAAATCAGACGGCTTCTGACCACGAGCCGACTGCCGCCACACGTCAAAAAACAGGCGCTTGCGGTCTTCGAACGTATAGCCACGGCAGAAGGAACGGTGCATGGGCAGGACCCCACGGACGTCTCGTTTCATGAAGTGGGGGCGATCGATGCCCTGGTCGATATCGTGGGAGGGCTGCTCGGCTGTTATGAACTGGGAGTGAAGACCTTCAGTGCCGCGCCCGTCAACGTCGGGTCGGGAACGATCGACGGTGCCCATGGCACTTTGCCGGTTCCCGGACCCGCTGTTGCCGAATTGGCAAAAGGACATCCCATTTATTCCCAAGGCCCCGCCATGGAATTGACCACTCCTACCGGGATGGCCCTGCTGACCACCCTGACTCAAACCTTTGGCCGACTTCCGCTGGTTGTGCCCGGCGCGGTCGGGTACGGAGCAGGCACGGCCAATCCGCAGGACTGGCCGAACGTATTGCGCGTGTTTCTTGCTGCTCCTGGGCTCACCCCTTCCCCTCTCCCGGCGGGAGAGGGGTTCGAGGCCGACCAGGTCATCCAGTTGGAAACCAACATAGACGACATGAACCCTCAACTGTACGAAATGGTCATGGAACGCCTGTTCGAGAACGGTGCCCTTGACGTCAGCTTGACCCCGACCATCATGAAGCGAAATCGGCCGGGGATCATCCTCACGGTCCTGGCTCATCCCGAGCATGCCGGGATGCTGACGCAACTGCTTTTTCGTGAAACGACGACGCTCGGGGTGCGGAGCCGACTCGTCAACCGAACCACGCTTTCCCGTTCGATGCAAACGATCCGCCTGCCACAAGGCCGCGTCCGGGTGAAAACCGTTCGCGTGGGCAAAACCGTCAAATACCGACCCGAGTTTCAGGACTGCCAGGCCATCGCGCAACAAACCGGCATCCCGGTTCAAGAGGTCATCGAACAGGTGATGCAGTCGGTCCGGCACAAGGGCCCTTAACGCATGCCGAATACTTCAACGCGACACAGACCCCTTCTCGCCGTGACCATGGGCGACGCGGCCGGGATCGGGCCCGAGGTGATCGTCAAAGCGCTGGCTTCTCCCGTTGTGTGGCGCGCGTGTCGGCCCATCGTGATCGGATCGGTTCCGGTGCTCCTACGGGAAACCCGACGCCTGTCCTCTTCCCTCACGGTAACCCCCTTGCAGGACAACCACGGATGGAAACCGGTCATTCGCAGGGGCCGCATTCCGGTTTTTGATCCTTTGAAAACTCCGTTGGGTCGCGTTCGCGCAGGCCAACCCGCCCGGTGTCCCGGAGCGGCTTCCGTCGAGTTCATTCAAACGGCCGTGCAGTGGGCCATGACCGGCCGTGTCTCGGGAATGGTCACGGCTCCCATCAATAAAGAATCTCTTCACCTTGCCGGGTATCCCTACCCCGGGCATACGGAACTCCTGGCCGACCTGACGGGCACGAGACGGGTCGGGATGATGTTAATGGGCGGGCCCTTGAAAATTCTGTTTGTGACGACGCACCTGGCCCTCAGGGACGTTCCCGGCGCCCTGACGACTCAACGTGTGTTTCAGGCCATTCGACTCGCTCATCGCGCCATGAAAGATTATTTCAAGATCCCAAAGCCTCGGATCGGCGTGGCGGCCCTCAATCCTCACGCGGGCGAGCACGGGTTATTCGGCAACGAGGAGCAAGACTGCATTGCGCCGGCCGTTCGTCTTGCCAGGCGCGCCCGCATTCAAGCCTCTGCCCCTCTTCCGGCCGATACCCTGTTCGGAGCCGCGGTGCGCGGCGCGTATCACGTCGTGGTGGCCATGTATCACGATCAGGGGCTGATCCCTCTCAAAACCGTGGCATTCGGTCGCTGCGTGAACCTCACGGTCGGATTGCCGATCATTCGCACCTCGGTCGATCACGGCACGGCCTATGACATCGTCGGAAAAGGAAAGGCCGATCCTCAAAGCCTTGTGGAAGCCATCAAACTGGCGAGTCAACTGAGCACCACCAGGTTGCGGAACATTTCTTAATCTGAACGGCTCTCCCCTCTCACCAACACTGCTGAAATGGAGGAAGGATTATGGTACGTGAATATAAAGTCGAGGTTGTCGTCGAAGGCGTACTCGGAAGCCTGTTGTTCGGAGCCAGCAAGCTCCCGGTTGAAAAAATGGAAGAACAGATGAACGAACTCGGCCGACAGGGATGGGAGGTGACCTTTATAGTCATTGAAAAGAAACGGCTTTTCCTGTTTTGGGAACGCGAAGCAGCCGTGATAACGTATTCCCGTCCTCGATAATACGATGAGATGGTGAAGCGCATTCATGACTTCCCGACAACCTTCTCCCGCTCAGCACACGGCACCCGGCCGGCTGCTGGCCCTTCAAACCCTCCTGGCCGTGGAACGGCAAAACTGTTTTGCCGATGACGCGTTCGTCAGATTCGCCACGCACGCGAACCTGTCACCCGAAGATCAAGCCCTGGCTTTTGAACTCGTGTACGGGGTGCTCCGCCGCCGGGCGACGCTGGATTGGCAATTGAACGCCGTGGCGAGTCGTCCCGTTCACCGGCTGCCGGTGGTCGTGGCTGCCATCCTGCGTCTCGGTGCCTATCAAATGCGGTATCTGGATCGCATCCCGGTTTCCGCCGCGGTGAACGAATCGGTCAAACTCGCCAAAGGGGTCAAAGGCCGGGACTGGCGTGGCGTGGTGAACGGCATTCTTCGGAATTTGGACAGGGCGGAAATCGAATGGCCGGATATGGCTCGCGACCCCGTGAACGGATTGTCCGTCACGTACTCTTGCCCGAACTGGTTGACTCAACGCTGGATCGACCGATGCGGGATCGAGACGGCGGAAGCGATGTGCCGGCACACCGTTACCATCCCGCCCCTGACGTTGCGAACCAACACGCTTCGCTGTTCTCGTGAGCAACTCGAAGCCAGGCTTTATGAAGAAGGGTATACGGTTTCCCGGACGTCCGTCAGCCCCCAGGGACTCATTCTGGAGAAATGCGGGTCGTTACAGGCCTTGCCCGTGTTACAGGAGGGTTGGTGTTACGTAGAGGATGAGGCCGCCCAGTTGGTTCCCCTGCTGTTGGATGCCAAGCCCGGGCAGTGTGTTCTGGACGCGTGTGCGGCCCCCGGCGGCAAATGCTCACACATCGCGGCACTGATGCAGAACCAGGGGGAAATCGTGGCCACTGATCCGGAACCCCGGCGACTGCAACGCCTGGCATCGAATCTGAGCACCCTGGGGATCACGTGCGTGGAAACGGTTGAGATCTCTGAAGAGGGCGCCTTTGCCTCGTCAGCGTTTCACGATACCTGGGGCCGGATGGGGTTTGATCGAATTCTGGTGGATGCGCCCTGTTCAGGCTTAGGGGTACTCCGTCGCCATCCCGAAGCGAAATGGCAGAAGACCGCCTCGCAACTCGACCGGCACGCTGAACGCCAATCAGACATCCTGGAACAGGTGGCGCCTTACTTGAGACCAGACGGCATCCTGGTCTATAGTGCGTGCTCAACGGAGCCTGAGGAAACCACACAGGTCGTTTCTCGTTTTTGCCAGGACCACCCGGAATTTTGCCATGAATCGTCGGCGGGTTGGCTTCCTCCACAGGCGCACTCCCTGACGAACCCGGACGGCGATTTCCTCACGTCCGGTTTCCGTTACAATATGGATGGGTTTTTTGCCGCACGACTTCGACGAACGTAGAGGATCAATTCCGTGACCGTACACATTGCTCCTTCGATTCTCTCCGCCGACTTTGCGCACCTGGCCGACGAAGTCGCCGCGGTGGAAGCCGCGGGAGCCGATCTTCTGCACGTGGACGTAATGGACGGGCATTTCGTGCCGAACCTGACGGTTGGCCCCCCCATTGTCGAATCGCTTCGAAAAGTGACCGCCCTGCCCCTCGACGTCCATCTCATGGTCACGAATCCGGATTCCGTCATTGCCGACTTTGCCCAAGCCGGAGCCAACTACCTCACGGTGCATACGGAAACCTGTCCCCATTTGCACCGTACCATTCAATGTATCAAAGAGCATGGGGTCAAGGCCGGAGTCACGCTCAACCCTTCGACTTCCTTGAGCACCCTCGAAGAAGTCATCGCGGACGTCGACCTGGTGCTGATCATGTCGGTGAATCCCGGGTTCGGGGGACAAACCTTTATCCCCGCCTGTTTGGACAAAATCCGTCGAGCCAGACAGCTCGTCGAGCGTACCGGCAGCCACGCCCTGCTGGAAGTGGACGGCGGCATAAAAGTCGAAAACGCCGCGGCCGTGCTCAAAGCCGGAGCCGACGTCCTGGTCGCGGGATCGGCGATTTTTCACAGCCGGAATTATGCCGACACGATTGCCGCGTTCCGCACCGTTGCCCACGAACTCCAACCGCGTAGTCTCCCCTCTCCCTCTGGGAGAGGGTCAGGGTGAGGGTAAGCCCTTGCAGACCTCGGCTGTTCATGACAGTTTGCATCCTCTCGAAATCAACCTGCTGGCGGCTTTCAGTCAATCCGAGAACAAGCCGGTCTCCGATTCGTCCTTACATGAAATTTCCCAATTAGAGCCGTCTCAAGTGAGCATGGCCCTGGGGTGGCTTCAAGCAAAAAAGCTGGTTCGCATCCATTCCGAAGTCGTCACGACCTGGGTGGGGTTAACGGAGGTCGGTCATCGATATCTGGAAATCGGCTCTCCCCCTGCGTGGATCGTCAGGACGTGCCGGCAAGGGGCTGCGGAGAGTCGATCGTTTACCGTGAAAGAGTTACAGAGCCTGAACACGTTCCCTCCCATGGAACTCAGTCGAGCCATTGGTCTGCTCAAAAAAGAAGGGGCCATCGCCTTGGGAGCCGGCGGCCACATTGAAGCCACCGGGAAGCCGAGTCCCACCGTCGAGAAGCTCCAAACTCTCCTGCAGCAGTTGCAGGAGAACCGTCAAGAGCTTCTCTCGTTTTCGCCTGATCAACAAGCCCTTTTACGCCAGTACTCGGTGAAACGGGGCAGCGCCCAGGAGCCGTTTCGTATCGAGGAACGGGTTCAACGCGAATATACCCCGACCAAAACCGGAAAGGCGGTGGCGAAACGCTGTCATGCCGGGACTATGGAAGAAGTCTCCCAACTGACGCCCGATATGCTCAAGGACGGCTCATGGCGCAGCAAGCGTTTCCGGAAATACACCATTACCCTGAGACCCCCGAGGGTCGCTCCCGGACGGAGACATCCGTACAGAGAATTTCTCGACCTGGTCAAACACAAATTGGTGGGCATGGGATTTCAGGAAATGCGAGGCCCCCTGGTTGAGACCGAGTTTTGGGACATGGATGCCCTGTATATGCCTCAATTCCATCCGGCGCGGGCCATTCACGACGTCTACTTTGTGAAAACCCCGACCCATGCGGAAACGATCGCCGAACCGTTTCTCTCTCAAGTGGCAGCCACCCATGAGCACGGTGGGCCGACCGGCTCAAGCGGATGGGGCTACCGCTACGACAAGGAGCGGGCCCGTCGCTTGATCCTGCGAAGCCAGGGCACAGCCGTTTCGGCCCGAACCCTGGCGTCGAATCCCCTGGTGCCCGGCAAGTATTTTTCCATGGCCCGGTGTTTTCGCTATGACCAGGTGGACGCGACGCATGCCACGGATTTCTTTCAGATCGAAGGGATCGTGCTGGGCGACGATATTAATTTTCGAACACTGCTGGGTCTGCTCACCATCTTTGCCAAAGAAATGGCGCAGGCTCAGGAAAGCAAGTTTTTCCCGGCCTATTTCCCTTTTACGGAACCGTCCGTGGAACTGCACGTCCGTCATCCGAAACTCGGATGGATGGAATTGGGGGGCGCCGGCTTGTTTCGGCCTGAAGTCACCCAACCCCTGGGAGTCACGGTGCCGGTGGTGGCGTGGGGATTGGGTCTGGATCGAATGGCCATGGTGGCGCTCGGGATTCATGACATTCGCGAACTCTTTTCCGTCGACCTTGAAAAAGTTCGCACCTTGCGCGGGCGGTTTATGTAACATATTGCTGATTGTGGATTGCTGATTTCTGATTTTCAAATCCGCAATCCACAATTGAAAATGCCCTTATGCCCACGATTTCCTTTTTCCAGAAAGATTTTGAACGGCTTCTCGGTCAAAAAACCCGGCTTGAGCAACTGGAGTCGTGGTTGCCGTTGGTCAAAGGGGAATTAAAGGATTTTACTCAGGCCACCGGTGAAATCCGGCTCGAACTTCAGGACAGCAACCGGCCGGATCTGTGGAGCGTGGAAGGCATTGCCCGGCAGATTCGGATCAAGTTGCAGGGGTCCCCGCTTGCCTATCCTTTTCTGCACACCAGGACCCGGCCCAAACGGCGCATTCTGGTGGCCGAGGGACTCGAACGGGTGCGACCGTACGTGGCGGCCTGTACGGCCACGGGATACACCGTCACCGAGGAAAGCCTGACGCAACTCATTCAGGCACAGGAGAAGCTGGCCGATCTGTACGGGCATAAACGAAAAACCGTGTCGGTGGGGTTGTATCGTCTGTCCCGGATCCACTTCCCCGTGACCTATGGATTGGTGAAACCCACTGAAGCCCGGTTCACGCCTCTTGGATTTTCCGAAAAACTGACCCTTCAGGAGATCCTGACGGTTCATCCCAAAGGCATCGAGTACGGCTCCATTCTCGCCGGTCAGCCCCTGCTGCCCTTACTGTGGGATACGGAAGGCCAAATCCTGTCCTTTCCTCCCATCATCAACAGCCAGGACGTCGGGCAGGTGCACGCCGGCGATTCAGCCCTGTTGGTCGAAGTAACGGGCACGGATATGCAAATGGTTCTCCTGACCCTCAACGTTTTTGCCACGAATTTAGCCGACCGGGGGGCCGCTATTGACCCGATCGAGGTGCAATATCCGTATGACACGGGTTGGGGAAAGTCGATCAGAACCCCCTGCGACATCAGCGACGTGCAGAAAATTCCTCTGAAAGCCATTGAATCCGCTCTCGGGCTCCCCATGGACGCCGAACTCGTTCAACAAACCTTGCGGGCCTATGGGTATGAAGTCAAAACGAGCCGCCATACCCTCGCCGTGCGGTTACCGCACTATCGAAGCGATCTCATGCATCCGGTGGACGTGGCGGAAGACGTGGCAATCAGTCGCGGGTATGATTCGTTTGTCCCGGTGATGCCGAATCAATTTACCGTGGGCTCGTTATCGTCGCTGGAAATGATGTCCGATTATATCCGCGATCACATGGTCGGGCAGGGGTTCCAGGAAATCTTTTCCAATATTCTGCTGTCCCATGAAGAGCTTGTCGAACGGATGAGATTGTCCGCCTCGGATCAGGTCGTGGAAGTGGACAACGTCATGTCGCAAAGTTTTTCATGTCTCCGATCATGGATCCTGCCTTCGCTGATGCGCGTGGAGGCGGCCTCACCTCGCGCGTTTTACCCTCATCGGCTCTTTGAAATCGGTGAAGTTGCCATTCCCGATTCGACCCGGGAACTCGGATCCCGGACCGCGATTCGACTGGGAGTCGTCCTTGCCCATCCCCTTGCGAACTTTTCCGAAGTGCATACCTGCCTGGACATGCTGATGTTTTATCTGGTGAAGGACTATGAACTCGAACCCCTGAGTCACGGCTCCTTCCTGGACGGCCGAGCAGGCACCATTCTCTGCCAGGGACAATCCATCGGGTTGATTGGGGAACTCCATCCCGAAGTCCTGGAGAACTGGGGAATCTCCGTGCCGATCTCGGTGTTCGAACTTGACGTGGACTGGCTGTGTGCCGAGAGTTCGTAACCGGAGAAATATGAAGTGCGGGGGAGAGCACAGGCACCTTTGCCCGTCAAGAACGCGCCTCCGCATACCTAGAGTCATTCTCTCTCCGCATCTGCGCCATTTGAAACGCTTCCTGTTATGTCTGTTTTAAATGAAAGGATGTTAAAAGAAGGAGCTGTCCTAGCTAAGCAAAACGTTTAGAATAGCCAAGTGTATATCCGCCGGACTCGGTTAAGTCCCCACAAACAAGGGGCCCTCCTAAAGCTGTTCGTCGCCGGGGCCACGGCGCGGGCAGCCGCAGAGATCATTGGGGGCCATCGCAACACGGCGGCTGCGCAAGCTCATCGCGGGCAAATTGCCGAGCTAGCGCTTGTCGGGGAAAGTCGAGGCCGACGA
>JAAXIB010000083.1 GCA_012270585.1 Nitrospirales bacterium | reverse complement strand
TTCTGTCAACGAATGACTGAACATTTACAGGGATGACAGAAGGAGAAAAATGGAAATGACAGATTCGGGATGTTATCGGCGCTTTTCGTATCAAGGGTCAAGACGATGGTCGACCTGAAGCGTTGTGTTGCGCTCGCGCTCATTCTTCTCGGGTCGGCTTGCACGGACCCCGCTTCCGACACATTCCGCTTTGGTCTGGCCAGCGCACCCGCGAACCTCGACCCGCGCTTTGCCACGGATGCGACGTCAGCCCGAATCAATCGCCTGCTCTATGACCGGTTGGTGGATTTCAACGACGCATTCGAACCCGTGCCGTCCTTGGCCGATTGGGAACAACTTTCGCCCACCCATTATCGCTTCCATCTCAAAACGAACGATCATCCCTTCCATGACGGCACCGTACTGACCGCCTACGACGTCAAAGCCACCTATGACTTTATTCTCAATCCGGACAACGCCTCGCCGCACCGCGCCCCGTTGGCCGTCATTGACCACATCGCCGTCGGCAACGAAACGAGTCTCGATTTTTTTCTTCACCGGCCGGAACCGCTCTTGCCCGGTTATCTCGTCATCGGCATTATGCCGGCACGCCTGATCGCCACCAACTATCCGCTCCACGAGCACCCGATCGGAAGCGGGCCGTTTTCCTTTTTGGCACGACCGGATGAGACACGACTCCACCTCCTCAGGATTCGGGATCAACGACGCTTTGAATTCATGACGGTCCCGGACCCCACGGTCCGGGCATTAAAACTGATGGCCGGGGAAATCGACATGCTCCAAAACGATCTTCCTCCGGAACTCATCGGCTACCTGGAAAACGACCGGACACTGAAGGTCCAACGAACGTCCGGCACGAATTTTTCGTACCTCGGTTTCAGCTTTGAAGACGCCGTGACCCGGCAGGTACTCGTTCGACGGGCCATTGCCCATGCCATTAATCGCCGGGAGATCATCCGGTACGTCCTGGACGACGCGGCCAGACCGGCCCATTCGTTGTTATCACCCGAACATTGGGCGGGCGATCGAGATCTCAAACCGATCACCTATGATCCGGAACTGGCACGCGCGTTGTTGCGCCGGGCCGGCTACTCTCCCGATCGTCCGGCCCGGATTGTCTACAAAACTTCGAGCGATCCCTTCCGGGTTCGTCTCGCCATCATTCTTCAACATCAATTGCAACAAGTCGGCATTGCCGTGGACCTGCGCAGTTACGACTGGGGCACTTTTTACGGAGACATCAAGGCCGGGAGATTCCAGATGTACAGCTTGGCGTGGGTGGGCATCCAAACGCCCGATATTTTCGATTACGTGTTCCACAGCGAGTCGGTTCCCCCACGCGGGGCGAACCGTGGCCGGTTCCACAGCACACGGG
Source organism: Nitrospirales bacterium (assembly GCA_012270585.1). Lineage (GTDB taxonomy): Bacteria > Nitrospirota > Nitrospiria > Nitrospirales > UBA8639 > Bin75. The sequence continues at coordinate 9,959 of JAAXIB010000083.1, read as the reverse complement.
CCGATGCGTTCATCGACCGGGCACGGACGGCTCCCGACCTCGAAACCAAACAACGGTGGTACGTACAACTCCAGCAGCACCTCGCCGACGCGTTGCCGTACGTGCCTTTGTGGTACGAAGATCATATTTTTATTGCCCGCCGGGAGATAGCAGGCTTTACCATGGCCCGGGACGGGAATTATGACGGCCTGACGCAGATACGCCGTTCATCTCCAGGCGCGTTGTAACCGATCGTGTTCGTCCGATTTCTCATTTCACGGGTCCTGACGGCGTTCGCCGTCGTGCTCGGAGTCGTCTGTCTCGTCTTTTTTCTGCTCCACCTGGTTCCCGGCGATCCTGTGGAAGTGATGTTGGGTGAATCGGCACGTCCCGCGGACAAAGAAGCCCTGCAACGGGCCTTGGGACTCGATCAGCCACTCCACGTGCAATTCGGCCGATACCTGGCAAGCCTGGGACAATTCGACCTGGGGACCTCCCTTTACTCCAAACGTCCGATCCGCGAACTGCTGCTCGAACGACTGCCGGCCACTGTGGAACTCGGGGTCACGGCGCTCCTGGTTGCCCTGCTGCTCGCCGTTCCGCTTGGAGTCCTGGCCGCCGTGAAAAAAGAAACCGCGTGGGACGTCGGGGCCATGGGGGTTGCCCTCTTCGGCGTCTCCATTCCCAATTTCTGGATGGGGCCCATGCTGATTCTAGTCGGGGCGTTGTGGCTGGGATGGTTCCCCGTGAGCGGCCGGGACGGGATTGCCTCGCTGGTCTTGCCGGCACTGACCTTGGGCACGGCATTGGCGTCCATTCTCTCACGCATGATTCGCAGTGCCCTGCTGGAAGTCCTGAATGAAGACTTCCTGCGCACCGCGCGTGGGAAAGGACTCCCCGAGTGGATCGTCATTGTTCGACACGGCTTGCGGAACGCGCTGCTCCCCGTGATCACGCTGGTGGGCTTGCAACTCGGGGCATTGTTGAGCGGGGCCGTCATTACCGAAACCGTGTTTTCCTGGCCGGGCATCGGCTCCCTGGTCGTCGAAGCCATTCACCGCCGCGACTACCCCGTGGTGCAAGCCACCGTGTTGTGTCTCAGCACATCCTACGTGGTGTTGAACGTGCTCACGGATCTGGCCTATGCCTGGATCGATCCGCGCGTCAGGATTGGAGGCCGACCGTGATGCGCATCCGTGTGCCGCTCGGTATCATCCTGCTGTGGGCTCTTGTCGCGCTCCTGGCGCCTGTGCTGCCCCTGTCTCCGAACGCCATCGACTTGCCGCATATCCTCACGTCTGGAAGCCCGGACGAATGGTTGGGGTACGATGACCTGGGCCGGCCGATTTTCGATCGCTTGCTGGTGGGCGCAAGAACGTCTTTTCTCGTGGCTGTTGCCGTCGTAGGCATTTCGCTGATCATCGGGAGCCTGCTCGGCACCGTTGGCGCGTATGTCGGAGGATGGCTCGATCTGATCCTCGTTCGCGTCATCGACGTCTTTCTCGCCTTCCCGGGAATCCTGCTGGCCATTGCCCTGGCCGGCGTGATGGGACCGGGCATCGACAACGTCGTCATTGCCTTGTCGGTCGTGAGTTGGGTGGGCTATGCCCGACTCGCCCGTGCGCAAGTCCTCTCCATGAAAGAACGTGATCACGTGCACGCCGCCGTGGCGATCGGTACTCCCCCACCGCAAATCATCACCCGTCACCTGCTTCCGCTCATCAGTGCCCCACTGATTGTCGAAGCCAGTTTCGGGGTGGCGAGCGTGGTCATTGGTGAAGCCGGGCTGTCGTTTCTGGGATTAGGCGTACAACCCCCAGCCGCATCCTGGGGCAGCATGATCCGGGACGGCACACGGTACATGCTGGTCGCTCCGCACATGGTCGTCGCCCCCGGCTTGGCCCTAATGGGTGTGGTCCTCGCCATGAACGTCCTCGGGGACCGGCTGCGCGATTGGTTGGACGTGAGAAGTCACCCACGAAAAACCGTAGGTCGGGTTAGCGACGCCGTTCTCCCTCTCCTCATAGGTGGGAGAGGGCCGGGGTGAGGGGGGAGGACGAAAAAGCAAAGACCCTGGATCCTCGATTAAAAATGTCGAGGATGACAGAAGGAGAAGGTCAAGAAAAAATCATGAAACAACGCATCATTGGTTTCCATCAGGACGAACACGGCGATTGGGTCGCTGATCTCGAATGCGGCCACGGGCAACACGTCCGACACGCTCCACCCTGGAGCGAACGGCCCTGGGTCGTGACGCAACGCGGGAGAGCACAGCAGTTGGGAGAACCGCTTGTCTGCAAGAAATGCGATGAGGAATTGCCGTGAATTTGTAGGGGCCGACCTACGTGTCGGCCTGACTTGCCTCGGGTGGCCCGTCAACCGGTGGCGGATGAACGGGGTCCCAATACCGCAAGCGGTCGGTCAGGGGTTGGGCATCCGGGCTGGTGGTCTGGGTGGGCTCACTGGGCCCATGGTCCCAGGTCAGGCGGGAGTAGCCATGGGCATGCAGGGTGTTGCGGATGACCTCGATAAGCGCCTCAAGGGTCACCTCGTCCCCCGCTCGCAAATCCAGCACGCGTCGGGATTTTTCCATTGGCGGAGGTGTGTCATGCAGCAACGCCCAACAGCGGTCAAAGACCACTCGTCGAACGTCTTCCGGCACGTTCAAGCTCGGGATTTCCGCCGTACACAAGGCCGCCACCATAAGCACGAATTGCAGGTCCGGCAGTCCGGGATTTTCAACGTCGAGGGTCTGCATAACCGGGCAGTATCTTATTGATACGGGGACGCTTTTTTCAATCCCCCGTTTAAAGACGAGTCAACATTGCTCTTGGATTGTCTTCTTGGGTCACACGATAGGGGCTGCTCATCCAATACGCCGCCCCGACGAGCAAGGCCCCGCCGACAATGTTTCCCAATCCGACAAAGACTTGATTCCACATGAATCCCTCCCACGAAATCGCCTCGCCATGCGGGAGAAACAGCGCGATCCCCAACGCCGATTGATTCGCAATGCTGTGCTCGAATCCACTCCCCACGAACGCGAACACGCCCCAGAAGAGCACCATGATTTTCGCGGTTTCATTCGTCGTCCGGGCCACCATCCAGACAGCCAGGCACACCAGCATGTTACAGAGCACGCCCCGGCTGAAGAGTTCCCATGCCGGGACGGACATTTTCAGTTCGGCAACCTTCATGAACAGATCCATCTGCGGAGCTTGGGCCACCACCCCGGATTGCGCAACCAACCAGGCGACGGCCAGCGAGCCGGCAAGATTCCCGATGAAGGACCACGCGAAAATCCAACCCACGTATTTCCAAGCGATCGCCCGGGAAAGCGCGCCAATCGTGCAGACCATCGTGTTGCCCGTGAACAATTCCGACCCGGTGAAGATCACCAGCGTCAGGCCGACGCCAAATGACACGCCCATCACCAGGTTCAAGGCAACCGACCCTTGAGCGAAAAAGGGCGCCCCCACGCTAAAGAGCAAACAGACGCCAAATCCCAAATAAATGCCTGCCAGGGCCGATAAAATGAACTAACCACCCGGCGAGTGGAGCAAATAGTCCACTTTTTTTCTTGAAACGTCTGACATGCGCTTGAGATCTTCTCGATACATGGTTCGCACCTCTTCTCTTTTATGGAAGTTGGACGCAAATGATCGTCGGGACCATCTTGACTCAGACCGCGTGAAAGGACATGGGGCCTGGTCGAGACGGCGAGGCGGATGCGCCATTCGCCAGGAATTTTTCTCTCTCTATACTATAGAGCGCTCACGCCGAAAGAAACACGTCAAGGCGAATTTTTCCTATAGAGCAATTCGTGGTAAGACAAAAGACCCTGGATCTATCCTCGATTTCCTTAGCTGTCATTCCTGCGCAAGCAGGAATCCAGGGTCGTTCTCTTCGTAAAGAGAAGACAAAGAAAAGACGCTGGATTCTCGATTACTAATGTCGAGAATGACAGATAAGGGCAAAGGCAAAAGCGAAGACACTGGAACCTGGCCGTCAGGCTTCTTCGATCAGCCGGTATTTTTCGATTCGATAGGCGATTTGACGCGGCGTCATGCCCAATAACCTTGCCGCCTTCGCCTTGACCCATCCTGCTTTCCTGAGGGCTTCTCGAAGACGGTCCCGTTCGATCGCATCCAGCCGCGCGGGGAGCGTTTGTTGAGAGGCAGGGCTGCTTGACTTGGGAGTGGACCGGGATTGAACGGTTCGCATGTGGTCGAAATAGGGAGCGAGGGATTCGGGAATGGACTGGACATCGACCGGCGACGACTCTGCCAGGACGACCAGGCGTTCAATGCAATTCTGCAATTCGCGAATGTTTCCTGGCCAATGGTAGACGCTCATGAGAGCAACCAGGCCTTTCCCTAATTGAACGTCCCGGTTATTGGCGCGATTGAACTTGTTCAGAAAATGCGTCAACAGTGGGAGCACGTCGTCCCCCCGGGCGCGTAAGGGCGGAAGCGTGAGCGGGACGACGTTCAGCCGATAATACAAATCTTCCCGAAATTCGCCTGAACGGACCATGGCTTCGAGATGACGATGCGTCGCGGCAATCACCCGGACGTCCACGGAGAGTGTCTGCTCACCCCCGACTCGCTCGAAATCCTTATCTTGCAGTACGCGAAGGAGCTTGACCTGGGTTGACAGGGGAATGTCTCCGACCTCATCAAGAAACAGCGTTCCGCCATGTGCGTGTTCCAGCCGTCCTTTTCTGGCCCGGTTCGCTCCGGTGAAGGCTCCCCGTTCATGCCCGAACAGGGTCGTTTCAATCAGGGGCTCAGGAACTGCCGCACAATGCACGGCCACGAACGGTTGATCGGCGCGCGCACTGGAGAGATGAATCCGTTGCGCCACCAGTTCCTTGCCCGTTCCACTTTCGCCGCGGAGCAGGACTGTGGCCGAGGTGTTCGAGACCCGCTGAATGGCCGCATGCACCGCTTGCATCGCCGGACTGTTGCCAATCAGCGCCGGCGCCTTTTTCTTAGCCACACTCGAAGGGGCCGGCGAAGCACCCGCTTGCGTGAAGCGCAGGGATGACTCGGACACCCCGGAAGCACGGCCTGGAATCTTTTCGGTTTCAGATTCCCGATCCAGCATCGCCAGGGCCTGGCCGATCCGTGTTTCAGGAGCATCCTTTCCATTCAGAATAGCCCAAAGTCGGGTGATGAGCGTGTCATCGTCCTTTGAAAAATCACGTTTCATCGTGCCGCTCATGTCTCCAAAAAACAAAAGGCACCGGTCCGGCCACGTGGAAAACTCCGTGGCTGCCCCGGCGCCTTTGCCTGGGTACGCTCTCAATTGCCCGAATGAGAAATCTTCCCTTGACTGACGTTATATTCGACTGATGTCCGGCAACCGTTCCAAAAAAAAACGCCCTTTCCCAACTTTCTTTGGGGAAGGACGCTCATTGTCCTCACAGAACTTGGATCTTTCAGCGAGATGACGACGTTGTCATTCTCAGGTTGTAGTTAACCGCACTTTTCTCCGTTTGTCAATGGGGGCATTGCTTGAGTAAGACACTGTCTCCACCCATAATGAAGGTGCACCTGCGTTCGCCTTCAGCGTCCGCAATTTTTCCATGGTTGTCAAACGTTCCTTTACCATCAAGAGGCAAGGGAGGGCAGTGAATGATGAAGACATCGTCCGGACCGGGGATGACGTTTCCATTGACCATCGGGCAACGCCTGCTCGCCATGGTGGTCATCTTCATTCTGGCGATGGGCGCCATCCTGGCCTTTCATCATACCGCGGTGAAAACGCTGGAGCGCGACGTGGCTGTGATGGACGTGGCGGGCCTCCAACGCATGATGATTCAACGGCATCTCAACGAAACGATGTTGGCTTCCCATGGCATTCAAAAGGATCTTCAACGCACGCAACGGGCGTTATTGCACTCCGTCGATGCCTTACAAAACGGGGGAGACGTCGTCGTGAACCTGTACACCGACGAACGGCACCCCATTCCCGCAGCCCCAACGGCCCGGATAAGGGAACTGTTGAAGCAGCAACGTTCCCTACTTGAACGATTTTTTGCCAAAACCAGAACCTTGCTGCTCGAAGATCCCGATCACATCCCCTCATCGGAATCTTTTTCCTCGCTCAATCAACTCCAAGATGAACTTCTACGAAACGCCGACACCGTGTTCAAATTGTTCAGCGCCCATTCCCGCCAAAACATCGCGGATCTCCTGAAAAACGAGCCGATCATCGGATTCCTGGTCATTATCTTGAGTATGGTCCTAGCTCGACAGGTGGTATCCACCAGCCGCAGGCTCGAACGGGAAATCGAGCAGCGCAAGAAAGCCGAGGACGAACGTGCCTTACGCGACCGGTCAATCAATTCGGCAACGAACGGCATTCTCATTGCCGATGCCCGTCAACCCGACATGCCCACGGTCTATTGCAACGCCGCCTTTGAAAAAATCACGGGTTACACCACGAAGGAAGTGCTCGGTCAAAATTGTCGTTTCCTCCAGGGGACGGATCATCATCAAGCCGGACTCGAAGCCATACGCGAAGCCATCCGGCAGGGCACCGAAGCCAAAGCGGAACTCCGAAATTATCGCAAGGACGGCAGTCTGTTTTGGAACGAACTCTACATCGCGCCGGTGAAGGACCAACGGGGACGGCTCACGCATTTCATCGGGATTCAAACGGACATTACCCAACGAAAACACCAGGAAATCGAATTGGCACACAAGACGCGGGAATTGGCCCATTCCAACGCGGAACTCCAGCAGTTTGCCTACGTGGCTTCCCACGACCTGCAAGAACCGCTCCGCATGGTTGCGAGTTACACCCGGTTGCTGGGAGAACGGTACCGGGGCAAGCTGGACAAAGACGCCGATGAATTTATCGGGTACGCCGTGGATGGGGCCACCCGCATGCAACGACTCATTCGTGATCTTCTGGAATATTCGCGAGTCGGGTCGGAGAACAAGTCCTTTGAAAAAACCGACTGCAAACTCGTGTTTCAACAGACCATGCATAATCTCTCCACGTCGATCCAGGAACATCACGCCGAGGTGACCCATGATCCACTTCCCACCGTCCATGCCAACCCGACGCACCTGACTCAAGTCTTCCAAAACCTGATCGGCAACGCACTGAAGTTCAAAGGAGACTCTCCTTCCAAAATTCACGTGGAGGCCAGGCCGCTCCCCGATGGATGGGAATTCTCGGTCCGCGACAATGGGGTCGGCATCCCGGCCGATCAACTCGATCGAATCTTCTCGATCTTTCAACGTTTACACGGTCAAAGCGAATACCCGGGCACGGGGATCGGGCTGGCCATCTGTAAGAGAATCGTGGAAAAATACGGCGGGAAAATTTGGGCGGTATCCGAACCCGGCAAGGGATCGATCTTTTATTTCACCCTGACGACCCCTCGAGAGGGCATGGAACCCATGCCCTAAGGGCCTCTATGCCACGATGTCTGCTACTATCTCACGGGAAAAGGCCGGAGAGCCCAAGCACATGAACACGACGACCATTCTCTTAGTGGAAGATAACCCCGGCGATGCTCGTCTGATTCGGGAACTCTTTCGGGACATTCAAAGGCGATCTTTCGAAATTCACACAGCCGAATCCTTTCGGCAGGCTTATGAGCGTTTGAAAGAACGCCGCGTCGACCTCGCCCTGGTGGACCTCTCCTTGCCCGACAGCCACGGATTGGAAACGTTTCGGAGACTCGCCGAGGGGTATCCCTCGCTCCCACAAGTCCTGCTGACGGGCCTGAATGACCAGAAAACCGCCATCCAGGCCGTTCGAGAAGGCGCACAGGATTATCTGATCAAAGGCGAGGTGGACGGGCGAATCCTTATTCGGGCCATTGACTATGCCATCGAGAGAAAACGCATCCAAGCCGAATTGGAAGCCGCGAATACCCGGCTCCAAAAAAGTGCGGAAGATCTCCATTCCATTCTGAATCAACTGCACATCGGGACGATTTTGCTCAGTCCTGAAGGCCGAATTCTCCACATGAGCGTTTCCGCCTTTCGATTACTGGGCAAAAACGGAACCATCCCGGAAGGCCGACCCTGGCAGCACACCGTGGGGTTCGCCGACCATGACGTCTACGCCCTGGAACGTCTCATGCAGCAGGACGAACGGAAAAAATTCGTCGTCCATTTCACTCCCCCGGGCCATTCCCCGCGTTGGCTTGAGATCGATATCCACGATGACCCTCGGGACACGCGTGCCAAAATGTTCTTTCTCTATGACGTCACGGAAATTCATACGCTGCGCAAACAACTGGAGGACAAATCCCATTTTCACGATCTGATCGGGAAGTGCCGGCCCATGCAGGACGTGTATCGGCAGATTCGCAGTCTCTCTCAAGTCGAATCGACGGTTATCATCGAAGGGGAAACCGGGACAGGCAAAGAACTCGTCGCCCGGGCCCTGCACGATTCAAGCCCGAGGAAAGACAAACCCTTTCTCGCGGTGAATTGTGCCGGCCTGACCGAATCCCTGTTGGGCAGCCAATTGTTCGGTCACAGGAAAGGAGCCTTTACCGGAGCTAACAGTGACCACCGTGGATATTTTGAATCCGCTCAAGGAGGGACGATTTTTCTGGATGAAATCGGCGACATGCCTTCTCCCGTCCAGACGAGTTTACTCAGAGTGCTCCAGGAAAAAGAAATCACCCGGCTGGGCGAATCTCAACCGAGAAAGGTGGACGTCCGCATTATCTGCGCAACGCATCACGACTTACAGAAACAGGTAACCCGGCATACTTTCCGGGCCGACCTGCTGTACCGCATTCGGGTGGGACGCATTCATTTGCCGCCGCTACGGGAACGAAAAGAGGATATTCCCCTTTTGATCTGGTCTTTTGTCAGCCAATGCCGCAAGACGATGGGAAAACTGTTTGTGCAGGACATCAGTCCCGATGCCTTACAACGCCTGACCCGGTATCAATGGCCGGGTAATATTCGCGAATTGAAAAGTGTGATCGAATATGCCGTCCTCCAATGCGAAGAAGACACCATCCAACCACGGCATTTTCCTCCGGAACTTCTGGAATCATCCGAACCCGCCTTTCCTGTCTCGGAACCGACCACAACCGTCAAGGACCGCGAACATCTATTGGGTGCCCTCAAAGAGGCCAGAGGGAATCGGGCCAGAGCCGCTCAACTGCTCGGCATCAGTCGCGCGACCTTCTATCGCTGGTTGGATGATTTGGACATTTCCAAACACGATCTCTCATAGGCCGACTCTCTTTCTCTTTGGCCTTTTCCATAAGACAGCCATGAGACGAAATGAGACAGTCAACGAAATTTCGTCGACCGGAATGCACGGATAACCTGTTGAATCTACAAGACATGATCTCTCCGGTGATCTTTGGCATAACCTTTGGATATCGTTAAAAAAACAAGAAGCGCAAGCCGGACAGCAAGCCCCTGCGGATAACCAATGATGAAATCCCCCCTTATTTTGATCGTCGAAGACAATCCGGGAGATGTTCGTCTGATAGAGGAGGCACTCAAAACGTCCTCTCTAAACCCCACCGTGTATTTTACGCGTGACGGAGCTGAAGCCACACATTTTTTGGAAACAAGAAAGCAGGAGCCTTCAAACGGCTTGCCGCACCTCATTGCCCTCGATCTGAATCTGCCGAAAAAAAGTGGTTTTGAAGTGCTGCAGTTCGTGAAACTCGACAAGCTGTTGAAGCGGATTCCAGTGATTGTCCTCAGCTCTTCGCAAAATCCGCAAGACATTGCTAAAGCGTATGATCTGCACGCCAATTGTTATGTGACCAAACCTGCAAACTTCGAAGCCTTTATCGACGTCGTCAAAGCTCTCGAATATTTTTGGATCCAGATAGCGAACTTTCCCTCGATACAAGCCACGCGATTGTCTTTGTAGCCGCCCCACTGCTCGGAGGCAGGGCCATACCCCGGGTCAAGGCCTAGGCAACAATGGTACGTTCTTTTTTCTGTCATCCCTGTATGTGTTCAGTAATT
>JAAXIB010000021.1 GCA_012270585.1 Nitrospirales bacterium | reverse complement strand
CTGTGTGTCGTCTGTCACGCGCCGACTCCCCCGCCTCTCTTCTTCCCCCCTTCCGAAGGAGGGGAACGCGGTGCCTCTATACCGCTTGTCGTCGATCAGGCGATTGTTGAGCATTGGGAACAAGGAGACTGGCGAGGCAAAGCGAACCGGTTGGGCCGGGATAACCCCGTTCCCTGGGAAATCATCGATGACGGGACCAAGGCGTCCCGGAAAACCTCGACGGAATCGTCGGGGCTTCGACTGCCCCCCCCCCCCCCACGTGCGGAACAGGGCCAAACGGAAGGGGCGTCTCCTCCCAATCCCCGACCAGACATGATCTCCGCGCACCGGATCATTCATCAACGACGGAGTGCGGTAGCGTTCGACAGAAAAACGTCGATCTCCGCGCAACAATTTTTCACGATGCTGGAGCGCGTCATGCCTCACTCGAATCGACCGGTCGCGCAACGGCCCGTGCCGTGGGATTCGCTCTCGTGGGATCCCACCATCCACCTAGCCCTTTTCGTGCATCGAGTCGACGGCCTCCTGCCCGGGATGTACATGCTCCTGCGAAATGACGATCCGGCTCTCAAGGCCACCTTTCAACAAGCCATGCACCGGCAATTCGCCTGGACCGATCCCGAGCATTGCCCCGGTTCGCTTCCGTTGTACCTGTTGGAGGACGGAAACGCCCAACGTATTGCCATGCAGTTGAGTTGCCATCAGGAGATCGCCGGGACCGGTGCGTTTTCATTGGGGATGATTGCGGAGTTCGAGGCTTCGTTGGAGAAACATGGACCGTGGTTCTACAAACGCCTGTTTTGGGAGACCGGACTCATCGGTCAGGTGCTGTACCTCGAAGCGGAAGCAGCCAGTGTCCGTTCAACTGGCATCGGGTGTTTTTTCGATGATCCCGTTCATCGCGTACTTGGGTGGTATCCCGACACGCAATTTCAATCCTTGTACCACTTTACCGCCGGGGGAGCCGTCGAGGATCATCGCCTCACCACCCTGCCGCCCTACGACGAACTGAGCCGGGGTCGGAAAAGCTAACTGACGCTACGCTTGACCCAATCTATCATTTGGATGCGCAGGTGCGGACGGTGTTTGCCGTGCGGGTCCAACCCTCGGTCCGACCCCAGCCCGATGCGGCCACCACGGAATTGGCGGCCCTGCTGGCCCAGCGCCGGCAAGTGGTCGAAATGCTCACCGCTGAACGCCATCGCTTGGGCAAGGCCGCGGCAGTCCTCCAGCCGGGCATTCAAGCCCACATCACCTGGTTGACCCAGCAAGTGACCACCTTGGACAACGACCTCACCTGGCGCATTCGCCACAGCCCCGTGTAGCAGGAGCAGACCGACTTGCTCCAAAGTGTGCCTGGCGTCGGCCCCGTCCTGAGCCGCACCCGCGTGGCGGAGTTGGCGGAATTGGGCACCTTGACGCGGCGCCAGATCGCCGCGCTGGTGGGCGTCGCCCCCCTCAACCGCGATAGTGGCACGGTGCGGGGGCCACGCACGTGTTGGGGCGCCGCGCCCCCGTGCGCACGGCCCTCTACATGGCGACCTTGGTGGCCACCCGCTGTAACCCGGTCATTCGGCACACGTATCAACAGTTGTGTGCGCGTGGCAACAAACGCAAGGTGGCGTTGGTCGCCTGTATGCGCAAATTGCTGACCATTCTCAACGCGATGCTCAAACATCGAACCTATTGGCAAGAATCGATGCATGCTATCCCTTAACCTCCAGACAGTTGCTTACAAAGGAGGGGAAGCAGAAGATCAGCCCTTCTTCTGTCAACGAATGACTGAACACCTACAGGAATCCCTCATGCAGGCTTGCCGCCTGCACCCCAAGAGATGAAAATGGGGGCAGCGGTTGGTGGAAGAGTTCGATGGTCACTGGCGCGATGAGCCCGCACAGGAATCTGACCCGGCGACCCGTCTAGTATACCTAGCTGTCGCCACTCAGCGATGAGAGAGCACGCATACCAAGTTGAGTCCATGTGGGGTCGCCCCCGACCGACCATTGCAAAGGAGGTGCCCCCATGAAGGTTCTGTATGAACGGTGCTGCGGTTTGGATGTGCATAAGAAGTCGCTGACGGCGTGTGCGCTGACGCCCGCCGGCCCGCAGGTGCGGGGAATTCGGCACCACGCCCGGGGAGGTCCTAGCGTTGGCTGATTGGCTGCAGGCGTTGGGGATGCCGATTGTGGCCATGGAGAGCACCGGGGTGTACCGGAAGCCGGTCTTCAATCTGTTGAATCCGAGTTCGAGGTGCTTGTGGCCAATGCCCGCCACAGCAAGGCGGTGCCGGGGCGGAAGACGGATGTCAAGGATGCGGCGTGGCTGGCCGACCTGCTGAAGCATGGGCTCTTGCGGCCGAGTTTCATTCCGGCCCGCCCGCAAGGGGAATTGCGAGAGTTGGTGCGGTACCGCCGCCGGCTGATTCAGGAGAAGACGCAGTTGGCAAGCCGCCTGCAACAGGTGCTGGAGGGCGGCAACATCAAGCTGGCCTCGGTGGCGTCCGACATTCTAGGCGTCTCCAGGCGGGCGATGCTCGCGGGCGAGGAGGACCCGGATCGGCTAGCGGCGTTCGCCCACGGTGTGTTTGGAAGAAGCAGGCGGCCTTGCGGGGGGCGTTGCAGGGCACCTTGGGGGCCCATCAGCGGTTCATGCTGGCGACCCAACTCCGGCTGCTGGAGACGGTCGAGGCGGAGGTGGCGCACTTGGAGGCAGAGGTGACTCGGCAGCTCGGCCCTTTTGCGGAGACGATCACCCGGCTTGATACGATTCCAGGGATTGCCTGGCGCACCGCCGAGGACCTCCTCGTGGAACTATGGCCCCGTTCCCTTCTGCCACCCATTTGGCCTTGTGGGCAAGGCTGAGTCCGGGCAATTATCAGAGCGCGGGCAAGCACCGGAGTGGCTACACCGGGCGCGGTAGTCCGTAGTTGAGTGCCACGCTGACGGAAGTCGCCCAAACCGCCGCCCGCACCAAGAACACCTATCTGGCGGCCCGCTACCAGCGGCTTGCCCGACGCCGGAGCCGCAAGCAGGCCATCATTGCCCTCGCGCACGCGATCCTCAAGATCATGTATCACATGCTTCGAGAAGGCACGGACTATCAAGACCTTGGAGGGACCTACTATGAGCAACGCGATAAGCGCCACATTTTGCTGCGGAGGGTGAAACGCCTCGAACGTTTGGGGTATCGTGTCACACTCCAAGCTGCTTGAAGCTTATTTTCGTATCAATGACGGATGACAGCTCTTTTTCTCCCCAGGTAACCAGCAACCCGTTCCGGCCCCTGGCTCAACCCCGCCAAAGCCCAGCCCACGATCTTCTCAAGCGTAACGAGCGTCATGGGTGATGGATGATTCCCGGCTTCAGGTGGTTGACTCTCCGTCCACAACGCCAAGTTAAATGGATAAATCCCTCCAATCAAAACGTTTCCTCGGTTGACAGGCTTTTTCAGGAGACCCTAGCATGCCCGTCATGGCGCAAACGAAGCCGGTGCCCTTGATTCCGAACAAGAGGGTGGTCGTCATGCGGTTCCTCCACCTGACGTCCTGCTTCGTTCTGGGCACGAGCCTCTTGGCGTTCTCCACGCCGCCTCCCTCTCCATCCGGCTCAGGCGGCCTGGCCACGGTTTCGACACCAAATGGGTTTACAATTTACTGTGAAGTCGCCGATACACCGGCAAAACGGAGTCAGGGGTTGATGTATCGAACGCGCATGGCCCCTGATCGAGGCATGCTTTTTACCTTTCCGGAGTTTCACGAGCCAGGCTATTGGACGTTTTGGATGAAGAACACCAAAATGCCCTTGGATATTTTATGGTTGGACCGGGACGGGACCATCGTTCATCTCGAACGATACGTCCCGATTTGCACGAGAACCGACAATCTTTGTCCCCGCTATCGGCCGAAAACCGCCGCCATCCAGGTTCTGGAACTGCGCGCGGGACAAGCCGCCACGCTGAAGCTCTCCACGGGCACCAAACTCACCATCGAGCTTCCGAAGTAGCATCCTCAGGCTTTTTCCCAACTTCGCACGCGTTTGGCTGAGATGACCCCATCTACTCGTCCTATGGCTTCCAGAGTACGGTCCAGATGATGGGTATTGGAAATTTCAATCCTGAAGTCGAGAACGGCCTTTTGATCTTCGCCAGTCGAAATCTCGGCCTGACTGATGTTGGCCTTTGACGCGGAAATGGCGGAAGACACGTTGGCTAACACACCAGGGCGATCAATGGTCAACACGCAAACCTTGACCGAATGCTTCTCTTCGATCGTGGGATCCCATTCTATCTCGACCAGGCGATCTTTTTCATAGTCCATGGTCTCCAGCTTGGGACAGCCCTTTGCATGGACCGTCAGTCCACGCCCACGTGTAATGTAACCCAATATGGGATCGCCCGGCACCGGCGCACAACATTTCGATAACTGCATCAGGACGTCCGCCCCCCCCATGACCTTGACGGCTTGCAGGGGGTTCTGCGCCGGGGTCGTCTTGGACACCCCGTGATCTTTACCTTTCGCCGGCTCGGCACCCGGCGACACAAGCCAATTGACCAGTTGCACGGCGGACAGACGCCCATAACCCACCATCCTGGCCATCTCCTCGACGGAGGCATATCCTCTCTCCCCGGCAACTTGGGACAGCCGATCCGACTGCAACAACTGCGGGTACGGGAGCTGATGCCGACGAAACTCACGTTCAAGCAACCGAAGCCCCAATTCCAGCCCCTGCTTTTGCTCCTCGCCCTTCAAAAAATGTTTGATTTTCGCTTTCGCACGGGACGTCCGAACAAACTTTAACCATTCTTTCTTCGGGACCTGGGTCGACGACGTCAGAATTTCCACGGTATCGCCGCTGACAAGTGCTTGTCGAAGAGGAACGATCTTTCCATTCACTTTCGCCCCGACGCAATGATCTCCCACTTGTGTGTGAATCGCATAGGCAAAGTCGACCGGCGTGGAGCCAAGCGGCAGTTCCTTCACTTCGCCCTTTGGCGTAAACGCAAAAACCACGTCGTGAAAGACGTCCAGATGAAAGAGATCGAGTTTGATGGAATCCATGAACTGGCGATTGTCGGAAAGATCCTTATGCCATTCCACGAATTGCCGCAGCCAACTGAAGACCTTTTCGTCGCGCTCATCGACTTTGACCTGTTCCTTGTAGCGCCAATGCGCCGCCACACCATATTCCGCGAGACGATGCATTTCTTCCGTGCGTATCTGAAATTCCACATGGTCGCCTTGCGGACCCAACACCGTCGTGTGCAGGGACTGGTAGAGATTCGTGCGCGGCGTGGCGATGTAATCCTTGAACCGCCCGGGAACCGGCGGCCATAACGAATGCACGAGGCCGAGAATCGTATAACAATTGATCTTGGTGCTGGTGATAATGCGAATGGCCACCAGGTCGTGCACTTCCTCGAACGTAATGCCCTGGCTCTCTATTTTCTGATGAATGGAGTACAAATGTTTGGGCCGTCCGACCACGTGACCGGGCAACCCGGCCTTGTCCAACACATCGACCGTCTCCTGAATGATCGATTGAACGTAGACTTGCCGTTCTTCGTCCCGTTTCGCCACCCGGAGCTTCAACAGGGAATAGGCTTCCGGCTTGAGATATTGAAAACATAAATCTTCAAGCTCCTGCTTGATCCAACTCATGCCCAACCGGTTGGCCAACGGCGCATAAATTTCCAGGGTTTCCTGAGCGATTTGCTTTTGTTTGTCTTCCGGCAAATGGCCCAAGGTTCTCACGTTATGCAGACGGTCGGCCAGCTTGATAAAGACCACCCGGATGTCATCGGCCATCGACAACAGCATCTTCCGGAAATTCTCGGCTTGTTTCTCTTCATACGTCCGAAAAGGGATTTGGCCGATTTTCGTGACCCCTTCCACAAGATGAGCCACCTCGTGCCCGAAATGCGTTTGCAACTCTTCCTGGGTCGCCACGGTATCTTCCAACGTATCATGGAGAAGCCCGGCCACGATGGCGGTCACGTCGAGTTTGAGAAAGGTCAAAATGCCGGCCACGGCCAGCGGGTGTTGCAGGTAGGGCTCGCCGGACCGGCGAGTCTGCCCTTCATGCGCTTTCGCGGAAAACGCATAGGCGCGCCGAAGCAACGTTTCGTCAGCCTCGGGATAGCAACTCTGCACCTGCCGGACCAAGTCATCAATCTCTGTTACGGTAGTCAACGACATAAAAAGTTTTCCCGTACGTGTTCACCTATTCGCTGACAATTAACGACTCTGGATTCCTGCTTTCGCAGGAATTGTAAATGTTCAATAATTCGTTGACAATTTTCGCAGTCTCCTTTTGTCATCCTCATGAACGCGAGGATCCAGGGTCGTTCTCTTTGCAAAGCGGAGGGAAAAGCAAAGACCCTGGATCCTCGATTAAGAATGTCGAGGATGACAGGAGAGGCCTGCGAGGAGGACACGAAGCCCCGTATTCTGTCAACAAATTACTGAACACATACAGGAATGACAGATTCGGACTATTTTCATACTACGACAATCATGGTGAGGTTAGAATTCCGCGTTCTTCCTCCCCTCATGCCCCCCACGCGCACGTCACACAGCCGGAGTTGAATGCGGCTCGATCCCTTCCATTTATTCAACTCCGGACTGAACACTGCGTCAATCCGTCCGTTTCCCGAGTCGAGGTCTTTCGCGAGCCCTCCCATGCGAAACCCGATACTATCCAGGGGAACGGAGCCGGGCTGACGAACGACCAACTTCAGATGATTCTCCCCGACCACCTTTTTCTCCAGCACCGAAAGTCCTCGACTCATAAAGGTCGGCTCAGGATTACCCGTTCCGAAGGGTTGCAGTCGCTCCAATTCCCGGAGAAGGGGAAATTGCACGTGGGCAAGTGCAACAGCCGCATCCACGTTCAGGGTGGGAACCTTCAACCTGGCATCCAGCAACTCTTCGACGACTCCCCAAAACCGGCGTCTGAAATCAGCAAACGCTTCACGTCTGACCGTCAGGCCCGCTGCCATCGGGTGCCCACCGAAGGCCACCAGATCCCGTTGACAGTGCTGCAAGGCCTGACACACGTCGAAGCCGGCCACGCTTCTGACCGAGCCTTTGCCCAGCCCATCACGGTCGAACGCCACCACGACCGCAGGACGGTGATAGCGTTCCACCAGCCGCGCCGCGACAATGCCGATCACTCCACTATGCCACCCTTCCGCCCCAACCACAATCGCGTGCGGCTGTTCTTTGGCTTCCACCTGCGCAATCGCCTCCCGGGTCATTTCCTCTTCAATCTCTCGCCGCTGCCGGTTCAGTTGTTCCAACTGTTGCGCAAGGTGAAGCGCCACGGGTTCGGAATCCGTGGTGAGCAGCCTGACGCCCAACCCGGCATGGGCCAATCGTCCGGCGGCATTGAGACACGGGGCCACACGAAACCCGATCGTGCCGGCCGAGCACGTCCCGTTCAGACCCAGGTCCTGGGTCAACGCCCGAATCCCGCATCGTGTCCCCTGGGCCACCTGGGCCAGCCCATCTCGTACCAGGACGCGGTTCTCGTCCCGGAGCGGAACCAGATCGGCGATGGAAGACAACGCCACCAGGTCACGAAACGACTCCACCGGCACGTCCGCGGCTCCATACTTCCGTGCGTAAGCTTCCACAATCTTGTAGGCCAGGCCCCCGGAACATAACCCTTGGAAAGGATAGGTGGAATCCGGGCGATACGGATTGATAAACGCCACCGGCTCCGGCATTCGGGATTGAAGCTGATGATGATCGGTCACAATGACGTCCATGCCCAAGCGACGAGCCACCTCGATCTCCCGGTACGAGGTGGTTCCACAATCCGCCGTGAGCAACAGGGACACGCCGCTCTGGGCCAATTTCCGAATGGCCGCTTCATGCAGGCCATACCCTTCTTCCTGCCGGTGAGGAATATAGACTTCCGCTTTGGCCCCCACGCGCCGCCAAAAAAGAAGGTGCAGACTCGTGGCTGCCATCCCGTCAACGTCATAGTCGCCGTAAAAGCAGACCCGTTCACCTCGTCGAATGGCCAAGTGAAGCCGGTCGATGGCCCGTTCCATATCAGGCAGGGCAAACGGATCATGGGTCGAGCCGCTGGAAGACGAGAGCCAGGCCTTAGCCTGCTCAGGCTCAACCACGCCTCTTCCACACAAAACCGTCGCCGTAAGGGGCAAGATGCCCAAGGCACCAGCCAGATCAGCGACCTGTTTCTGCTCGATCGAGCGCACCAGCCAATTTTGGGAGAGCATCGTCATATGCGGCGATTCGTGTGTGTCGCGGAACCGTGAACAGCAGCGATCATAGGAACTGATCCGAAGAGTGTCAAACGGAAAGGCCGCGCGCTCAGACTCGCCGACGACCCAGCCACACGGTCCCGGTGAAACAAGAAAAAATGGATGGAGGCAAAAAAGAGAGGAAAGAGTAGGGAACAACGATCGTTGTTCCCTACTCCCCCCCTTTCTGTACGTAATTCTTGACGAACTCGGCAGCGTTCTCTTCGAGGACCTCATCGATCTCCTCGACTAACTGATCGATGTCCTCCTGGAGCTTCTTGCCGGTTTCAATGACCTGAGGATTCGGCTTGACTTCCTGATCATGGGAGGAAGTTTTTGCTGTCTCGGATTTCCGTTCCTGCCTTTCCATGGCCCTACCTCCCCCGTTCTCAAGGAGACTCGCACTGTATGGATAGGATAGCCCAGCCTCTTGAAGGGGTCAAGATACACCACTCCATTCCGTCCCACCTCTGTTTGGGGCCACGAGATTGCCGTGCTTCTGCTCAAGGCAAGCAAGGCATAGCTTTCGACTTGGGACCGGCTTTCGGGACGGGCTTTGCTCTTTAAACGGAACGGGCTTTTTGAAATGAAGCGTTACGGCACGATGAAGGAAATGATGAGTAGGGACACGATGTTGATGACTTTAATCATCGGGTTGATCGCCGGACCGGCGGTATCTTTGAACGGGTCGCCGACGGTATCGCCCGTCACCGCGGCCTTGTGGGTCTCGGTGCCTTTGCGGCCCTGTTCCTCGATGTATTTCTTGGCATTATCCCAGGCCCCGCCGCCGCTCGTCATGGTAATGGCCAAAAACAGGCCTGTCACGATACTGCCCACCAACACGCCACCCAAGGCCGCCGGCCCTAACAGCACGCCCACCACAATCGGTGAGATCACGGGAATGATGCCGGGCACCAGCATTTTTTGAAGAGCGGCTTGAGTCACGATATCCACGCACGTGCCATATTCCGGTTTCTGCGTGCCCTCCATGATCCCCGGAATCTCCCGGAATTGCCGGCGGACTTCTTCCACGATCAAACCACCGGCCTGACCCACGGCCTTCATACACAGCGCCCCGAAAATAAACGGCAGCATCCCGCCGAGGAACAACCCCACTAAAATGTTGGGGTCGGAAAGGTCAAAAGTCAGGCTCCGGTTCCCGGCCTGAGCTTCCCGGGCATACTCCGCAAACAACACCAGGGCCGCCAACCCGGCCGAGCCGATGGCATAGCCCTTGGTCACCGCCTTGGTGGTATTGCCAACGGCATCGAGCGCATCCGTGATTTTTCGAACGTCTTCCCCCAAGTGGGACATCTCCGCAATGCCGCCCGCGTTATCGGTCACCGGACCGAACGCATCGATCGCCACCACGATTCCCGCCATCGACAACATGGCCACCGCCGCAACCGCAACCCCGTACAGCCCGCCGCCCTCGGCGCCGCCGCAAATCCCGAAACTCAACAGAATGGCCGCAACAATGACAACCACGGGCCACGCGGTGGATTGCATGCCCACGGCCAACCCGGCGATGATATTCGTCGCGTGTCCGGTTTCGCTCGCCTTGGCCACGCTTTGAACCGGGGCATAGGCAGTGGCCGTAAAATAATCGGTGATGAACACCAGGGCCAACGTCACCACCAGGCCCAAGAGGGCCGCGATGAAATAACTGATTCCCGAGACCCCGCCGATACCGTCCATCATGTTGGCAGTCACGGGAAAGAACGCCACTGCGGCAAGCCCCCCACTGACGAACAAGCCTTTGTACAGGGCCGACATGATGCTCCCGCCTTCACTCGCCTTCACAAAAAAGATCCCGATAATGGTGGCAAAGACGGTCATCCCGCCGAGGGCCAGGGGATACAGCACGGGGGCCACGGTCCCGGGAAAGAGACTCATGGCCAGGACCATGGCCGCGACAATCGTCACGACGTAAGTTTCGAACAGATCGGCCGCCATGCCGGCACAGTCGCCCACGTTGTCACCCACGTTGTCCGCAATCACCGCGGGATTCCGGGGGTCGTCTTCGGGAATACCGGCTTCGACCTTTCCGACGAGATCGGCTCCCACGTCGGCGGCCTTCGTGTATATACCTCCGCCCACGCGGGCAAAAACCGAAATCAGGCTGCCTCCAAACCCGAGGCTGATGAGGGCGTGCACGGCTTTTTCGGGCCCTGCCACCGCAGACCCGATGGCATAAAAGCCGGCCAGCGCCACCAAGCCCAACCCGATGAGCAGCAGGCCGGTTACCGCACCTCCCTTAAAGGCGACTTGCAGGGCCGGATCCAACCCCTCCGAGGCGGCCTGCGCCGTCCGAACGTTCGCCCGCACGGCGATAATCATGCCCACGTACCCGGCGATGGCCGAGGCTGCGGCGCCCACCACAAATCCCATCGCCGTCAACAACCCGAAATTTTCCGACCACAGCCCGGCAAGCCACAAAATCAGAAACATGACGCCCGCCACAATGCCGACGGTTCGATATTGTCGATTCAAGTAGGCGGCGGCGCCTTCCTGGATCGCCAACGCAATGGTTTGCATGGTATCGTTTCCGGCACGTTGTCGCAGGACCCAGAAGGTGAGATACACCCCATAGGCAATACCCACGACGCCGGACACTAACGCAAAAATAATCACCGAGCTCTCAGTATTCACGAAACGCCCCTTTCGTCAAACGGAGAAATGCTGCCTTGAATTCCGTCACAACCTAACCGGCAGGATTGTCACGCAATCACCCAAGAACGCCTTGGCAAATCCGCCCCTTCACCGTTTTCCTTGAAGAAGCGGTGTGTCTTTCTTGGGCATCGTAAAGAAGAAGATCGCAGAAAGGCGGATCATTCTAGCCGTCGTGGATTGAATGTTCAAGAAAAAATTCCGGGACTTATACGGAATGCTAGCCAATGAGGATTAAGCTTTGGGTTTGGACGGTTTGCGACCAGCCTTGAAGATGGCCTGGGCAACTTGTTCAGGGGTGGCGTTGATTTTGAGGCTGCGAGTGATCGGACGACCACGGGGACGCTTGGGCTTGGATGGTTGAGGGGCCTTCATCGTCACTCGGCTTCCTGTAGGGCTGCATGAATCCACTCTGGCAGTTCTTCGATGGGCCGCATGGCCTTCTTCCGTTTCGTCAACTTGAACGTCACGCTTTGGCCTTCTGCCATTCGGACAAGTTTTCCGGCCTTATTCTCCGCGACTTCTCCCTTGCGCCAAACATTATAGAAAATCGCGGCGGGGGAGATAGCCAAGCACAATAGATAGTCATATTGGCGATCAAGCCGAATGTGATTGAACTGAAAATCCCCCCACGATCTTCCGACGCCGTTTTGACTTCAACCCTAGCCCCATAGATACGAAGATCAGTAGGCGTCACCCGTGAACCATTGCCTGCCTTGATCCCATGCCGCTTGAGAAACCGGCGAAGAAATTCCTCTCCAATTTCCCCACGGTTCGTATTTTCAACATGCCGGAATTTCTCAAGGGGTGCGTCTGTCCATTTTGACTTGGGAGACTTGTCACGGATGACCTCAAGCAGAATCGTAATCGGGGCTACGGGGCTTTCCACAATCCGCCCTTCTTTCCTTTCTTCCAGAACACAAGGAAGTAGGAATGCAGTTTCCGTGCGTGAACTTGCTTGACCACGCGGCTCACGCCTGGCCGGTTCGTCCTGACAATAACAAACAGATCCTCCGCGACAAACCCCAGCTTCGTATAGTCCATCATGATTTCGAGATGGGTGAACCGCTGTCGGTTGGAACAGACCTCATCTTGACACTTGACAAGAAAGACCCCGCGATCCCGCAACACACGAAAAGCTTCTTTTCCTGCCTCACGATAGAGCTTTAGGACGGCTTCATGGTACTTGGTCTCTGTCTGATTGCCTGAACCGTTGTTGCGGTAGTACGTCTCAAACGGACTCCCATCGTATTCATACGCCGTTCCTCCAGGAGTGTGCATGTAGGGAGGGTCGAACACGATGCAATCCATTTCTCCGTCAGCATACGGGAGGTCTCGGCAGTCTATTCCGTCCTGAATGTCCGTCGCGTGAAGAGTATACTCATCCTCATGAATCGACCGCCAGAAGACACCCTTGCCATAGGTGACATCCGCAACGGTGCTGCCGGGCTTCACATAGAGTCTGAGAATTTGCGGAAAGGCTTGGTCGTTCCCACTCACAAACACACTAGGAACGAGGTTGTTCAAAGGGGTGCCGTTGCGAACGACCCGCCTTTTGATGGGTGGCGCTGCGCTTCGGGTAGAGGCGTGTCTCATGCGATCACATCCTGATACCGTAACCGCTTCCCGATGAAGCCTTTGGCGATCAAGGCCATTTGAGCGGCGGTATCGTGTTCACGAATGTTGTGCCGACCGGAAAATTCGTTGATGTAACGCGGAAGGTGTTTGGCACTCATCTTATGATAGGTGCCGTGGTAGCCCCGCTTGAGCAAGGCCCAAAAGGATTCAATCCCGTTCGTGTGGGCTTGTCCATTCACATATTCCTTGACGGAATGGTTCACGGATTCTAACCGATACCCCGATTTCCGCAAGCCCCAATATCCACGATGCTGATCGCTATAGACCGTCTCACCTTGTGGCGTGTGAGCCTTCACGAAGCGTTGGAGGGTTTTGGCACTGACGGCGTGCAGGACTTCGGCCTTCACCTGATTCGTCTTTCTGGACTTCATGCCGACCACTGGCTGTTTCACACCGTAGGCGTTGCCATGCACCAGTTTCTTGTCCGCGTGCTTGTTCTTGTCGAGACCTCCCAGGTATGTCTCATCCACTTCGACCGGACCGGCCAGCGGGTTGCCAGCATCCACAAAGGCTTGCCGAATCCGTTGCATGAGGTGCCAGGCTGTCGCTTGCGTGATTTTCAGATCCCGATGAATTCTCATGCTGGAGGTGCCTTTGATTCCCACAGTCATCAAGTAAATGGCCACCACCCATTTCTGTAAGCCCAGGTTGGAATCCTGCATGACGGTTCCGACTCGGACGCTGAAATGTTTCCGGCAATCCTTGCACCGATAGGGCATGGGCTTCCGTAACGGAATGACGGCATAGCGCGTGGAGTCACAACGCGGGCAGGTAATCCCATTAGGCCAGCGTTGTTGTTCAAACCATCGTTCGGCTGCCGCATTATCGGGGAACATGTGAAACAGTTCCACCACCGAAATTCCCTGCCGTTCTGCCCGTCCTGGTCCTTTTTTCTTCGCCATGGTCTATGCTCCCTTCGTTCGCCTATATTGGATAGCATAGTATCATAAAATAGGAATGGTGCCAAGCCTTTTGAGGCACAACAAAAAATACTGCTTTCTACTACCTGTAGTATTGACCCAAAACCGTGAATGGAATATATTTGAAATGAAAAAGGGGCCACCGATTAGCAAGATCGATGGCCCCTTTTCAGAAAATGTGGGTGCCGTGCCTGACCGATAAGGGGCGGGGTTGGCAACCCCCGGCAATCAAGAGGCCTAATCTCTTGAGAGCGGGTTTGATTCCCGTCGGCACCTCCAAACCACTGGACGCCCAAAGACCAGCGGATCAGACTGGCTTTCATACACTACCGAAATCAGCGCAGACCTGTCAATAGTCAAAACAAGAAATTTACTTGCAATAGACTCTCATCCTCAACCAATATCACTGCCTAATCCTCATTGGCTAGCATCCAGTATAAGTCCC
>JAAXIB010000088.1:2418-147018 GCA_012270585.1 Nitrospirales bacterium | reverse complement strand
CAACGAATGACTGAACATTTACAATTCCTGCGCAAGCAGGAATCCAGAGTTGTTCTCTTCGCAAAACGGAGGAAAAGCAAAGACACTGGATTCTCGATTACTAATGTCGAGAATGACAGATAAAGGCAAAAGAAAAGACCCAAGTAACTCAGGAGAGAAAATAGAAATGATTGGTCGGCCCCCGGCCCTTGCCGATGGCCAGCCCATGACGTATCGCTGCCGTGACGTATTGTTTCGCTGCGTCCACCGCATCAGGAAGGGGTTTCCCCAACGCCAGATGAGCGGACAGGGCCGAGGCAAAGGTGCAGCCCGTGCCATGGGTATGCGGCGTGTCGATCCATTCTCCCTTATACATGCGGAAAAACCGGCCGTCATACAACAGATCGGTGGCGGGCGACTCCAGCAAATGCCCGCCCTTGATCAGGACGTGTTGACAGCCAAGCTGGTGAAGCGCCTTCGCCGCGTGCCGGGCTTCAGGCAGCGACCGGATCGTCAGGCCGGTCAACCGTTCGGCTTCATGGATATTGGGCGTGATGACGGAGGCCAGGGGGAGGAGGGCCTGTTTCAATGCATCCACCGCATCGGCCTGTAACAGGTCATGTCCGCTTTTTGACACCATGACGGGATCGACGACAATCCATGGCACGTGGTACTGTTGCAACTTCCGGCCGACCAGGGACGCGAGTGAAGCAGAGGACAGCATCCCGGTTTTAACGGCGGCCACGTCGAAATCGGCGAAAATGGCGTCGATCTGTGCTTCCACGATGGAGTCGGGGAGATCGTGGATGGCCGTGACCCCCGTGGTATTTTGCGCGGTGATCGACGTAATCACCGATATGGCAAAGGTGCCGTTGGCGGACATGGCTTTCAGGTCTGCCTGGACCCCGGCGCCGCCACCCGAGTCGGAACCGGCGATGGTCAGGACTTGTTTGAGCATGCTTCGGGGAAAAGAACGGAAGAATGGAAGCTTTGGCGTTGCGTCACGTGGGTGGACTCTAGCATGGGGCCGGGGAGTGGTCAAATGCCTGACAGTCCTCCTGCTGGGCCTCGCGGCCTGTTCTTCCGAATACCGGGAAGTGACCATCGTCGTCGACGATTTTCGGTTTTCGCCGGCTCGGGTTGACGTGCAGGCCGGGCAGGCCGTGCACCTCGTGGTGAGGAATCAAGGCCGGGAAACCCACCGGTTTCAGAGTCCCCGGTTTGACCAACCCCGGGTCGAGGTCGTGTCGGATGCCGGCGACGCGCCCGTGCCGAGAGGAAGGGGTATTCGGTCATGATTGAGTGGCTTGGTATCGGCCATCTGTTCGAGCTTTCCCGCTCGGAAGCGATTGCGGGCTTCTTCATGCCGCTGGTGATCTTTGCCGCATTCTTCCTGGCGCAGATCATATTGCCCGCAAGCCGGGTTCCCGGATATGTCATCAATCCGGAAACCGATGCGCCCCGCAACTATCGTCTGAACGGTCTGCTGGTGTTCTCACTCGCGCTGGTGGTATGGGCTTTCGAGCTCACCGGGATGCCGCGTGATTGGTTCTACCGGTCCTCGGTCTATGCGGTGGTCGGCGGAACGGTCTTTACCACGATCTTTGCCATCATTGCGGTGTACAGCCAGCCGCAAGGCACGATAAAGAATCCGCTTTTGGCGCTGTGGGATGGGCGGGCCCGGGAGTTGTCGTTCTTCAATGAGCGTTTCGACGTCAAGATGTATTTCTACGTCGTCGGTGGGGCGATGTTGTCGCTCAACGCCCTGTCCGGGGCCGTGTACCACTACGATCGTTTCGGCGAGGACTCCAATCCGGGCGTGTTCCTGTATGCGGCGTTCTTCACGTTCTACATATTGGACTACTTCGTCTTTGAGCGTGTCCAGCTCTATACCTACGATCTGCTGCATGAGGGTATCGGCTTCAAGTTGTTCTGGGGTGGTCTGGTGGTCTACGGGTGGTTGTTTATTCTCCCGTTGTGGGGCATGGCCGTGTACCCGGACCCCGGATTCTCGCCGGCCTGGACGAATGTTTGGCTGATCGGAACCGCGGCGCTGTTCCTGTTCGGGTGGGGCATCTCGCGTGGTGCCAACATGCAGAAATACACGTTCAAGCGATGGCCCGACCGCAAGTTTCTCGGGCTCATCGAGCCTGAGTACATCGAGGCCGGTGACCGCAAGATCCTGTGTAGTGGTCTCTGGGGTATCGCCCGTCACTTCAACTACCTGGGCGAGGGATTTCTTGCCCTGTCGATTGCCCTGGTCTTCGGCTACTTCACGAATCCCTGGGCTTGGACCTACTTTGTCTTCATCGTCTTGCTGTTCACCTTCCGTCAACGCTTTGACGACCAGTTTTGTGCCGAGAAATACGGCGCCGAAAAGTGGGCAGAGTATCAGGCACGAGTGAAGTACCGGATTTTTCCCGGTGTGTATTGAGAGGGTTCCCTGCGAGTCCATGTAGGGTACCGCCTCCGCTGCCTCGCGCGGGGCATAGGGTTTCGCCGTTCTGGTCGCCTCTACGTAATAATTATGATATAGTCTCGCCCGGCCCGGGAAAGGGGAAAGCGTGCGGACCATAATTCGGGAGGGAGTAAACGTGTCGAATAAGGTTGTTCTGTGGAGAGGGGTCTCGGTGGGTGCGGTATTGCTGCTGGCCGTGGTTGCATCGGTTGTTGCCGCTGATGAGGAACCACCGGGGGTTGAAGTTGACGATGCGCCGGTGCGATTGGAAGAGGTGATCGTGACCGGTTCCCGCATCCACATTCCCAATCTGACCGGCGCCAGCCCGATCTACCACATCGACGCGGACGCCTTGTCGTTCCAGGGCAATGTCCGGGTGGAAGACACGTTACGCATTCTGCCGCAGGTGTTTTCCACGCAGAACGCCGGCATATCCAACGGCGCCACCGGCACGGCCACCCTGAATCTGCGCAACCTGGGCACGAAGCGGACCTTGGTGCTGATCAACGGCCGGCGCCTTCCGGCCGGCTCACCGATACAGGGCGGGATCGGTGCCGATATCAACCAGATCCCCGGCGCGTTGATCAAAAGCGTCGAGGTGCTGACCGGCGGCTCCTCGGCGACCTACGGGGCCGATGCGGTGGCCGGGGTGGTCAACTTCCTGATGGTCGATGACTTCGAAGGCGTCAAGCTCGATTACCAGTTCAGCCAATACCAGCACAACAACGACAGCGACAGGTGGCAGGCGGTCGTCCGGGACTCCGGGTATTCGGCTCCCGATGGCTCGACATGGGACGGCGATATCTCGAATGTCTCTCTTGTCATGGGGAAGAATCTGGGGAGTCGAGGGAACGTCACGGTCTACGGGACCTATCGCAACATCGCCGCGATCATGCACGGGGACCGCGATTACAGTTCGTGTGACTTGATCAAGGGCCTGACCGCGTGTGGCGGTTCGGCTACGACACCCCAGGGGACCTTCTCCGACTTCGGCGCGCTGGGCAGCCGGGGGTTTGAAGAGGGTTTCGATTACAAAGTGGAGGGCCACCGATTCGTGTCTCGGGAAGGCACGCTGTACAACTATGCGCCGACGAACTATTTTCAGCGTCCAGATCGGCGCTGGACCGCCGGCCTGTTTGCACACTATGACGTGCACGACAAGGTCGAAGCTTACACCGAATTCATGTTCATGGATGACCGGTCGGTGGCCCAGATCGCTCCTTCCGGGTCGTTCTTCCACCCCGACATGCTGAACTGCGACAATCCCTTCCTGTCCGTGCAACAATTCGAAGCGTTATGCGGCGCCTATGGTTTGACGAAGGACGATATGCAGACGGTGAGGATCGGCCGGCGCAACGTCGAGGGCGGCAGCCGGCAGAACGATCTGCGTCACACCTCCTATCGCGGCGTGTTCGGTCTGCGGGGCGATCTGAGTGACCGTTGGCGCTATGAACTGCACTATCAATACTCCAAGGTGAACATGAAGAACACCTACCTGAACGACCTGTCGGTCACACGGGTCAGGCGCGCGCTGGACGTGGTGGAACATCCGGGAACCGGTGAACCCGTGTGCCGGTCCGTGCTGGATGGCTCCGATCAGGGTTGTGTGCCTTGGAACATCTTTCGGGAGGGCGGAGTGACTTCAGCCATGACTGACTATCTGACGTTACCGTTGTCCGCTCAAGGTTCAACGGACCAGACGGTGATCTCCGGTTACCTGACCGGTCACCTCGGTCAATACGGCATCTCATCACCTTTCGCCGACACCAGCGTGGATGTGGTCCTCGGTGGCGAATACCGCGAAGAAAATCTCACGTTCAACCCCGACGAAGCCTACCGCAGTGGCGACGGGGCCGGCCAGGGCGGCGGCGCCCCTCCGGTCAGCGGCAGATTCGACGTGACGGAATTTTTCTTTGAAGCCGGTATCCCGTTGGTCGAAGGCGCCCCTTATGCGGAAGAACTCGGGCTGGACGTGGGGTATCGCTTTTCCGACTACGATTTCGACTTGCAAACCAATACCTTCGGCGTCCGTTCGGGTTGGGCCGTCAATTCCGGCGTCAAGCTTCGGGCCAGTTTTCAACGGGCGATCCGTGGTCCGAACGTGCAGGAACGGTTCCGGCCGCAGAGCTTCAACCTGTTCGATATGCCTGCTGATCCCTGTGGCGGTCCCGTAACCGATGGCCGGACGGCTGCGGGCCGCACCTTGGGAGAGTGCGCCCGGAGCGGCGTCACGGCTGCCCAGTTCGGCAATATCGCCCACTCGCCGGCTGCTCAGTACAACGTGTTGCAAGGGGGGAACCGGGACCTGGTAGCGGAGGAAGCCGACACTTACTCCTTCGGTCTGGTGTGGACGCCCCGCTTCGTCGATGGGTTCAACTTCAGCGTGGACTACTATTCGATCAGAATCCAGAAAGGGATCAGCAGCTTGAACCCGCAGCTCATCCTGAATCAATGCCTGGACGGAGATGCCGTGCAATGCGCCAAGGTCAGACGCGGGCAGGGCGGTGACCTGTGGGTGGGGTCTGAGGTCGACCGCAGCGGCCACATCGTGTCCCTGCTGGACAACCTGGCCATCGAGAAAGTGCAGGGGTACGACATCACCGCCCTCTATGATTATGACGTCGGCGAGTGGGGGCGGCTGCACGTCAGCGATATCCTTTCGATCACTTCCACGTGGGACCAGCAGGAGTTGGAAGGCGCGCCTACGACCGATTGTCTTGGCAAATGGGGTCTCACGTGCGGCTCGCCGACCCCGGATATGCGCAACAATCTGCGGGTCACCTGGATCACGCCCTGGGAGTTGCGGCCCAGTCTGATGTGGCGTTATGTCAGCGGCGTCGAAGCCCTGAGCGACACCGGAGTGGATCTCGGGGAACGACACTACATCGATCTGGCTGCCATTTGGGATTTCGCCGACGACGCCAGCCTCCGGATCGGCATCAACAATCTGTTCGATCGAGAGCCTCCGGTCGCCGGTCAGGAGGCCGGGCCAAGCATCGCCGGTAATGGGGGGACCTTTCCCGGTCTCTACGACGTCCTGGGCCGATACTTCTTCATCGGACTCAGTGCCAACTTTCTCTAGCGGGTTCTCCCGTTCCGCGTTCCCTGAACCGATGCCTGTTCTTTCAGCAAAGAGCTCGTCGCGGCGTTTCATCCAATCCCATTTAAAGTGCACCGAAAACCGATTTCTCCCGCTGAAACTCGATTTTCGCGGCACCACATCGCATGCGCTTGACACTCTCAGGGTTTGTTGTTAGGTTCCAGACTTCAGATCATCTATGCCATTTTGCCGGTCAGGTCGAGCGGCTACCGGAGCCTGGCGGCAACGACTTCCGTGACCCTTCAGAATCTTATCCTCTCGCTTCATCAGTTTTGGGCAAAACACGACTGTATCATTTGTCAGCCGTACGATTTGGAAAAGGGGGCCGGCACCTTCAACCCGGCCACCTTTCTGCGTGCCTTGGGACCGGAACCATGGCGTGCGGCATACGTCGAGCCTTGCCGTCGTCCGACCGACGGCCGGTACGGCGAAAATCCCAACCGGTTGCAGCATTATTATCAGTACCAGGTGGTCATCAAGCCTTGTGTGGATACGATCCAGTCGTTGTACCTGGACAGTCTTTTGACGCTGGGGATCGATCCTCGCAAACATGACATCCAATTCCGGCAGGATGATTGGGAGTCGCCGACGTTGGGCGCTTGGGGACTGGGGTGGGAGGTCCGGCTCGACGGCATGGAGATTACCCAATTTACCTATTTCCAGGAAGCCGGCGGGCACACCCTCGATCCGGTGACCGTGGAACTCACCTATGGGACGGAGCGGATTGCCATGTATTTGCAGGGGGTGGATAACGTGTACGATCTTCGGTGGTCGGACGACGTCAGTTACGGGGATTTATTCCACGATTCGGAAGTCCAGTTCTCCCGGTACCATTTCGAGGCCGCGGATATCGCCATGATTCATACGATGTTTGCGTCCTGTGAGGAAGAATGTCGCACGTTGTTACAGCAGGGGCTCGTTTTACCGGCCTACGATTATTGTATGAAGACCTCGCACTTGTTTAATGTCCTGGATGCGCGGGGTGCGTTGAGCGTAGCTGAACGAACGGGATTTATCGGGCGCGTGCGCGGGCTCGCGAGGGGTTGTGCGGATGCATACGTCGAAAGGCGCAAGAGCCTGGGTTTTCCGTTACTGGCCGGATCAGGGGTGGCGCAAGCCGCGTCTTCTAAACGAAAGCGCAAGCGTCTACCGTCATAATTGTCCATAGCCTGCCCTATGTCATCCCCACGGCCGACTTCAGTACCCGCGAAACATCCCAAACGAGACCGCCTTTCCACGACCTCCTTTCTCCTGGAAATCGGGTCCGAGGAGTTGCCCTGGCAGATGATTCAACCGGCCATGACGCAACTTGCTCACTTGATGGACGGATTTTTGGCGAATCACCGGCTCGCCCATGAATCTGTCCGGACGTTCGGGACCCCGCGTCGTCTCGCGGTTATCGTTCAAGGATTAGCCAACAAGCAGACGCCGGCCCTGCAGGAAACGTTGGGTCCCTCCAAAGCCGTGGCGTTCGATGCTCAGGGGCACCCTACCAAAGCCGCGGAGGGCTTTGCGAAATCTCAAGGGGTGGACGTCGGCGAATTGGAGACTCGGGAAACGTCGAAAGGGGTTTACCTTTGTGCGATCAAACGGCAGAAGGGGTTGCCGGCGGCCACGGTCTTCACCGAGCATCTCCCCGGTCTCCTTCAACAACTCACGTTTTCAAAAACCATGAGATGGAATGTCTCGGGGGTTCGGTATCCACGGCCTATCCGATGGCTGGTGGCGCTTGTGGGTGCCAGGGCCTTGTCCTTCGATTTCGCCGGGGTGCGGTCCGGGGCTCATTCCTGGGGGCACCGTTTTTTTGCGGGTGGGAAATCCGTCGCGGGGAGCCGGGGAATCAGGATCCGTCGGCCGGAACTGTATGAAGCGGCATTGGCCCGCGGGGACGTGGTGGTCGATCCGGCCCGTCGACGGGAAATGCTTGCCGGACAACTCACGCAGCTTGCCCGTTCGGTCAAAGGGCGGGTGTATCAGGTCAATCAAGAAGAACTCCTCGATCAGGCGGTGTTTTCATTGGAATGCCCCAACGTTCTTTGCGGGAACTTTGATCGAACCTATCTGGCCGTGCCCCCGGAAGTGCTGATTGCCTCCATGGAAGAGCATCAGGGATTTTTCTCGGTCATCGATCGGAAGGGGGAATTGCTCCCCCGGTTTTTCGCTCCCACCAACATGAACGTGAAAAACATGGAGTTGATTGCCAAAGGCAATGAACGGGTCCTGGCCGCCCGTCTGGCGGACGCCCGGTATTTTTTTGATGAGGATCGCAAGCTGAAACTGGCCGACCGCGTGCCTCAATTGCATGGGGTTGTGTTTCACAAGCGCCTGGGTTCCCTGTACCAGAAAACCGAACGGACGATTGCTCTGGCGGGAGCCCTGGCGGATGTCGCCGGTTTGCCTGAGGTAAAGGCGTTGTGCCAGCGCGCGGCTCTCTTGAGCAAAGCCGATCTGGTGACGGGAATGGTCGGGGAATTTCCCACGCTCCAAGGCGTGATGGGCGAAAAATATGCGGCGCATGACGGGGAATCTGTCGAGGTCTGTCAAGCCATCGGGGAATACTACCGGCCTCGAACGCCGGATGACGCCATTCCCGGGACCACGGTGGGCCGGTTGCTGGCACTGTCCGACCGGCTGGATACCCTGGCGGCGTTTTTCTATGCCGGGATTGTCCCGTCCGGCTCGGAGGATCCCTTTGGTCTTCGTCGCAGTGCGTTCGGCGTGATTCGAATCGTGGTTGAAGCCGGGTTGAACATCGACCTGGGAGTCATCCTGCAGCAGGCGACACGCCTGCTCGATGCGCAAGGCGTCAAAGCGGGCGGACACGCAGGTCCGCCCCTACATAAATTTTTGGAGGATCGGCTTCGCTATTACGGCCGGACCGTGCCGGGCTATCGTGAAGACGTGATGGACAGTGTGTTGGGCCGTGCCGATGGTGCCGCTTGTGATTTCCGTGATTTGTTTTTGCGCATGGATGCGTTGCAGGCGATCACGAGTCAACGGGACTTCGAGTCGTTGATCGTCGGATTCAAGCGGGCGCACAGGATCGTAGAAAAAGAAGCCTGGACGACCAGGACCGTTGCCGTCGAGCTGTTGACCCACCCCACGGAACGGACGTTACATCAGGCCGTGGAGACGGCCAAACGTGCGGTCGGGCACTCGCTTGACGCCCATGATTATCACGGAGCCCTGAGGCAACTCATCGGGTTGAAAAGTCCCATCGACCGGTTTTTCGATGGGGTGCTGGTGAATGCCCCGGAACCTGAGGTGCGAGCGAACCGGTTGTCGCTCTTGTGCCAGGTCGATGACCTGTTCTCGGCGTTCGGGGATTTGTCGCAAATCCAGGTCCAGGGCCAATAGGGAGTCGGATGTGTTTCGTTGATGGAATGGGGGGCTGACACACCATCATTGTCCGAAGGGATGAAAGGGGACGGCTCGCTCCACTTCTTTATCTGTCATCCTCTTTATCTGTCATTCTCGACATTAGTAATCGAGAATCCAGGGTCTTTTTTTCCTTCTCTTTACGGAGAGAACGACACTGGATTCCTGCTTTCGCAGGAATGACAATTGGGGGGTGCAGAATGACAGTGGGCGTGGGTTGGCTATTTTCATCCCAATGACACAAGAGAGCGGCGCAAATCATCAACGAATGACTGAACTCCTGCAAGGATGACACGAATAACACATCTCGCACATAAATGGATCAGAAATATAGCTAAATGGAGCATAAATGTATCTAAAATGATACAAATTGTATGATAAAAAGAGCTGTTATGCATCAGATTGTCGTCATGAGTATGCGGGCTTATCATTCGGTTCGCTCAGGATTTTGAGAGGAGGCGTCCCCGTAATTGAGTCGGAGACGTGAGCGTCCATGACTTTTTCCGAGTCCGGATTCCGATGGTTTCGCCATGGGATTACGTTGGGCTTGATCGTCGTTTGCAACATGGTGCTGTTGGGAGCCTTATGGGTCTCCGGCTTGGATTTGGATTTTGTTTTGACCGATTCCAAACTCTACGATCCGAAATTGGGGCATTGTGTGGGGGTCGCCTGGGCAGACGTGTCCGGGGTGGATGGGCCGATCAGGGTGTGTTCAGAATGGTTGGATACGACCGACCCCATCGGGCGGGTCCATACATTACGTTCGGGAGAGCCGTTGGCCATGAGCGTCGATGGGGATCTGTATTATGAAAACGCTAGAAATGCCGACCATTGGGTGTTGGGGCTGTTGCTGTTTACCGGTGTGGTCATCTATTTGGGCATGTGGACCAAACGCGTACTCTTGACCTGGTATGAGACGCGTCTTCGAAATCATGAGCGTTGAAGAAATTTTTGTGGGGAATCCGATCGTTGTGCTAAATTTTTATTTCGGAGGTTCACCGGCAGGAACGAAGGAGGCGTCTTGTGCCGGTCAAGGGGGAGAATTCATGCATGCGTAACAGGAAGTACGTTTATTTCTTTGGGGACGGCAAAGCCGAAGGCACCGGCACGATGAAAGCGTTGCTTGGCGGCAAAGGCGCCGGCTTGGCGGAAATGACCAATTTGAAGATTCGCGTTCCTCCGGGCTTTACCATCACGACCGACGCCTGCCTCGAATATTTCAGGGCCCGGAAACGGTATCCCGACGGCATGTGGGGCCAGACCCTGAAAGGGCTGAAGCGGGTGGAGCGGTTGATGAAAGCGGGGTTCGGGGATCCCGGTAACCCGTTGTTGGTGTCCGTGCGGTCCGGCGCGCGTGCGTCCATGCCCGGAATGATGGATACGGTGTTGAACCTCGGCTTGAACTCGGAGACCGTCATGGGGTTAGCCGAAAAAACAAACAACGTCCGCTTTGCCATGGATTCGTATCGCCGGTTCATCACGATGTTCGGTTCCGTGGTGATGGACGTACCGCGTGAAAAGTTTGACGAGGTCCTGGAAAGCAAAAAGCAGGAGGTTGGGGCCGCGACCGATACCGACCTGTCCGCGGAAACTCTCGGCGAGTTGGTCTCCACGTATCAACGCGTCGTACAACAGGAAACCGGCCGGGCATTTCCCGAAGATCCACTCGAGCAACTCAACATGGCGGTTCAGGCGGTCTTTGCATCCTGGTTCGGTGACCGGGCGGTGACCTATCGAAAGATCTACGGCATTCCGGACGCGTGGGGTACCGCAGTCAACGTCGTGGCCATGGTGTTCGGCAACATGGGCGAGACCAGCGGGACCGGCGTCATGTTTTCTCGAAATCCTTCCACGGGCGAGCGAGCAATTTTCGGTGAATGTCTCTTGAATGCCCAGGGTGAAGACGTGGTGGCGGGTCTGCGTACACCCCTTTCCATGTCCGCCCTGAAGGAGAAATTGCCCTCCGCCTATAAATCCCTCATGACCACCCAGAAGATTCTGGAGAAACATTATCGGGACATGCAGGACATGGAGTTTACGATTCAAGAAGGCAAGCTCTATATGCTGCAAACCCGGGTCGGCAAGCGAACGGGGATCGCCGCGGTTCGGATTGCCGTGGATATGGTCAAGGAACGGCTGATCGATAAACAAGAAGCCGTGCGCCGGGTTGAACCTGAACAGCTGGCACAGTACCTGTATCCTATTTTTGAACAAGCCGAAGAAAAGAAGTTTCAACCGATCGGCAAGGGGCTGCCGGCTGGACCGGGGGCTGCCTGTGGAAAAATTGCCCTCACCCCGGATCATGCCGTGGCTCTGAAGGCTCGTGGAGAAAAAGCCGTGCTTGTTCGCAAAGAGACCAGCCCGGACGACATTCACGGCATGCACGCCGCGGAAGGCTTTCTGACCGCCACGGGTGGCATGACCTCCCATGCCGCGGTGGTCGCCCGGCAAATGGGCAAGGTGTGTGTCGCCGGGTGTGAGGACGTGGAAGTCTTCGAAGATGAAGCCAAGGTCCGCATCGGACCCTCGGTCTTTAAAGAGGAGGATTATATCTCCATCAATGGATTCTCCGGTTGTGTCTACGGCGGGATGCTGTCGGTGGTCGATTCGGAAGTGATCCAGGTGCTCCAAGGCACGCGTTCGGCCGCGCAATCGGACAAGATCCGTTATTTCTTCACCATTCTGAAATGGGCGGACGGGATCCGGCCCCTCAACGTTCGGGCCAATGCCGATGACCCGGATCAGGCCAGAATCGCGCGCGGGTTCGGCGCGGAAGGGATCGGCCTCTGTCGAACGGAACACATGTTCTTTTCCGAGGACCGTGCGCCGATTATGCAGGCGATGATCCTAGCCCCGAACCGAAAAGAACGTGAACAGTACCTGGAACAACTGCTTCCCCTTCAGAAACAGGATTTCATCGGGCTGTATCGGGAAATGAAAGGGTACCCGGTCACCATTCGGCTGTTGGATCCGCCCTTGCACGAGTTTTTACCGAAACGCGAACAGCTTATGGTGGAGATTGCCCGAGCCGATGCCGCGAACGCGAATTCGCCGGACGTCGAGGAAAAGCGAAAAATGTTGTCGCGAGTGGAAGAGTTGCATGAGTTCAACCCCATGCTGGGACTCCGGGGCTGCCGGCTGGGCATTACCATGCCTGAAATCACGCGCATGCAGGTGCGGGCGATCATGGAAGCGGCCTGCGAGGTAGCCAAGGAAGGGAAGAAGATCGTGCCCGAAATCATGATTCCCCTCGTGGGCATGGCATCGGAAATGAAGGCGCAAAAAGCCCTGATCAAGGAAGTCGCCGACGAAACCATGCAGCGCTACGGGAAGACCTTGACCTATTTGGTGGGAACCATGATCGAGTTGCCGCGAGCCGCGGTTACGGCCGGACGGATCGCAGAAGATGCCGAGTTCTTTTCTTTCGGCACGAATGACCTGACCCAAACCACGTATGGGTTTTCCAGGGACGATGCCGCCAAATTTACGGGTTTTTACCGGGATCACGACCTGTTGGCGTTCGATCCGTTTGCCGTGCTCGACCGGGAAGGAGTGGGGGCCGTTATGCGGTTGGCCATGCGTGAAGGACGAGCGACGCGCCCCGATATCAAACTCGGGATATGCGGGGAACACGGCGGGGAACCCAGTTCCGTCGAATTTTGCCATCAGCTCGGTCTCGACTACGTGAGCTGTTCGCCGTATCGGGTCGCCATCGCCCGGTTGGCCGCCGCCCAGGCTGCGTTGAATGACGAGGGTGAACGACCGGCGACGGAGCCGAGGAATAAGGCGGTGAAGGCTACGGCAAACCCCCGCGCCCGTCGCGTGAGTGCCGCGACGTCCCCATCCAAGTCGAAAGCCCGAGGGCGGTCACGCAAAACCCGATCTCGCCGGTGAACGACGCCGAGCAAGACGTCCTTTTCATGAGACAGGCCCTCGGGCTTGCCGCTCGAGGCCGGGGAACGGTTCGTCCGAATCCCATGGTCGGCGCCGTGGTCGTGGCGAACGGGACGGTCGTGGGATCCGGTTACCACAGACGGGCCGGTGGCGCCCACGCTGAAATCGTCGCGTTGCGACGGGCCCGGGCCCGGTCGCGTGACTCCACCCTCTATACCACGCTCGAACCCTGTTGCCATACGAACAAACGTACCCCGCCCTGCGTGCCGGCGATTCTTGAGTCGGGCGTTCGTCGTGTCGTCGTTTCGATGCGCGATCCCAATCCCCAAGTGGCGGGTCGCGGCATCCGGCAACTCCGGCGGGCAGGGCTTTCCGTGGACGTTGGTTGTCTCGGCAACGAAGCGGCCACGCTCAATGAGGTTTATCTGCATTGGATCACAACCGGCCGGCCCTTTGTTGTGCTCAAGGCGGCGATGACGCTGGACGGCAAGATTGCCACGAAGACCGGCGAATCGCAGTGGATCACGGGAGCCAAAGCACGAACACACGTCCACCAGTTGAGAGGCCAGGCCGACGTCATTGCCGTGGGAGCGGAGACGGTTCTCAAAGACGATCCGCAATTGACGGTCAGGGCCTCCGCGGGCCAACGGTCTTCCACCGGCGTACGTCATCCGGTTCGACTGGTCTTCGATAGCCGTCTGCGGATTGCATTCAAGGCGCGTGTGCTTCAAGGGATCGAACGGGCCCCGTCGGTCATTGCTACCACGGACCTGGCCAGCCCCCGAAAAGTTGAACGATTACGAAAGATGGGTGTACAGGTATTGGTGTTGCCTCGAAAAGGAAGCCGGGTCTCTCTTGACAAGTGTCTTCAAGCCCTTGGAAGCATGGGGATCACCAGTATGCTCTTGGAAGGAGGGGGGGAGTTGCACGCCGGGTTTTTGCGTGAAGGTCTGGTGAACCGGGTGGCTCTTTACGTGGCGCCGACCCTGTTGGGGGGACAAAAGAGCAAAGGCTTGTTGGGAGGCCGCTCGCCCCGACGTTTGGCCGAAACCGTACCGGTATCCAATTGTCAGATTCAATCTCTGGGCGAGGACGTGCTCATCACGGGAGACGTGTAAAGGATCATCAGCCCGTTATCGGGACATAACATCAACCGTTCAGCACTCAGGGAGGATGTCATGAAAAAAGTTGCTGTCGTTTTGTCAGGCTGCGGGTTTTTGGATGGAGCGGAGATCACCGAAGCGATCAGTACCCTGGTGGCTATTGGGCAGCAAGGTGCGGAGTATGCGTGTTTCGCGCCGAATAAGGATGTGGCTGAGACAGATCACCTGACGCAACGGGCCACCGGCCAAAACAGAAACGTGTTGCAGGAGGCGGCCCGGATTGCGCGAGGGGACATTCAGTCACTCGAAGACCTCAAGGCGCAGGACTTCGACGCCCTGGCGTTTCCCGGCGGGTATGGGGCGGCGCTTCATTTGTGTGATTTTGCGCAAAAGGGCAGCGGGGGTAAGATCGATCCGCAAGTCCTGCGTATCGTGAAGGAATTTCACGATGGTCGGAAACCCATTGCCGCAATTTGTATTGCCCCGGCCATCATGGCATTGGCGTTTGGCGACAAGGGGGTGAACGTCACGATCGGCGAGGATCAGGGAACGGCTTCGGAGGTCGAAAAGACCGGGGCCAAGCACACCAATTGCGCGGTCGAGAAGTTCGTGGTGGATTCCGCCAACAAAGTGATCACCACTCCGGCCTACATGTACGGAACGGCCAAGCCGCACCAAATTTTCGAAGGTGTAAGCGGGGCCATCGCCGAATTGATGAAGATGGCGTAAGGACTCCGGCATAGATTTTCAATACGCTGTCCCCTTTACGGACACAGCCTGCCGTGCCCCAAGATGGCGTGATGGGCCGGTGCTTGGCTACTTTGCCAATGCCTTGTGCTTCGGCGGCGGGGCCGGTACGCCGGTGAGCATGCCGAGAGCGCTGAGGTCCTCATCAATATCCGGCCAGTGGACCCCTTGTCCTGTCCCGATAATTTCAAAGTGTTGACGTTGCGCCGGGGTTGCATTGGATAAACGCCACGACCATACCAGCGGAACGCTGACCGTGCGGCCATCTTCGAGATGAGCGATGATGAGGTCTTCCGTCACCTCCACCGTCATAATCCGTGGATCGTTACTCGCTACAATGCTCATGCCACGCCTCCTTGATGTATTCTTGATGATCCAGAATTATTGCCCAGATACGATTCAATTCGTGAGGTGAAAACCCATGATTCGTACTTAACACAACTGGCTCCAGCCAAAACTTACATGTCATTCGTTCTCGACGTATGTGGACATGCGGAGGTTCATGACAGTCAAAGCTATAAAAGAAAAAACGGTAGGGGCCTGGGATATTGGGAACCGTTGGCATGTCATTTGCTTTGTAAAGATGCCAGTCACGCAAAGAATGGGAATTTACAGAATACCTGATTTGTGCCCTGAGAGTGATTTATTATTAACATTTACGCCCAAAAAGCAAATAAGGGTATTATGCGTATATAGAGCATTACCAGCCGGCTCACCCCCGAATTTCCTGCGTTGAGGGCGTGGTGATCGTCAATTGGTTTCCCGTCGTTTTCTCTTAGTGGGTTGGGCAGGCAGCCGAGGGTGCCTGATTTTGCCTCCTCTGTATTGAATCCGTCTATTCTCCCACATTCAATCGTCGCTTTGCTATAATGCAACGGCAGTGCAGACTGACCCTCTCCCACGTTATCGAACTGGAACAGGAATCAGAGAAATCATTCAATGGAACTTCTCCGATCCACCGACGCCGCGGTTCGTATTCTCCAAACCGTTTTCGGCCATTCTTCTTTTCGCTTGCGCCAGGATGAAGTGATTGAGGACCTGCTGGCCGGCAGGGACGCCATGGTTCTGATGCCGACCGGCGGGGGCAAGTCCTTGTGTTACCAGGTGCCGGCCATGCTGCGTGACGGGGTGGGCATCGTGGTATCGCCCTTGATCGCGTTGATGAAGGATCAGGTGGACGCGCTTCGCCAGTGCGGGGTGCGGGCGGCCTGTCTGAACTCCACGCTGGACCTTGGGGAGGTACGGGCGGTAGAGGCGGCGGTGAACGGCGGGAGGCTGGATTTGCTCTATATTGCGCCGGAACGCCTGCTGCAGGAACGCACCCTGGAGTGGCTGGATAAGCAAACCATCGCCTTGTTCGCCATTGACGAAGCTCACTGCGTGTCGCGCTGGGGACACGACTTTCGCGAGGAGTATTTGCAGCTGTCGGTGCTGCACGAACGTTATCCCTCGGTCCCACGCATCGCCCTGACGGCCACTGCCGACCGCGCGACCCGCCGCGAAATTGTCACCCAACTGCAACTGGAAAAGGCCAACGTCTATATCCACAGTTGTGACCGTCCCAACATCCGCTATGCCGTCTCCGACGAGGATAACGGACGCGAGCGCATGTGGCGTTTTCTGCAAAGCGAGTACCCCAACGACGCCGGTATCGTCTATTGCCTGACGCGCAAAAAAGTGGAAGAGGTGGCCGAGTGGCTGCGCGCCCGCGGGCGCGACGCGCTGCCCTACCACGCGGGTCTTTCGGATCACACGCGTCGCCGGCACCAGGAACGGTTCCTGCGCGAAGAGGGTGTGGTGGTCGTCGCCACGGTGGCGTTTGGCATGGGCATTGACAAACCCGACGTCCGTTTTGTCGCTCACCTCAGCCTGCCGAAGAGCATTGAGGCCTATTACCAGGAAACGGGTCGTGCGGGCCGCGACGGCCTGCCTGCCAGCGCGTGGATGAATTACGGCCTGAAGGAAATCATCGTCTTTCGTCAGTGGCTGTCCGAGTCCGAAGCCGACGAGGCGCACAAGCGAGTGGAGCACCAGAAACTGGAAGCCATGATTGGCCTGTGCGAACTCGTCACCTGCCGTCGTCGTGCCATTCGTGCCTACTTCGGGGAAGAGCCGGGGGAGGACTGCGGTAATTGCGACAACTGCATGAATCCGCCGCAAACCTGGGACGGCACCGAGGCCGCGCGGAAGGCCATGTCCTGTGTCTCCCGCACCGGCCAGCGCTTCGGGGTGAACTACCTGGTCGACGTGCTCATTGGTAAGGACAATGCACGCATCCGTAACTGGCGCCACGACCGACTGGAAGTCTTCGGCATTGGCGCGGAGCACGCCGCCGCCGAGTGGCGCTCCATCTTTCGCCAGCTCATTGCCCAGGGCTGTCTCCTGGTGGATGCTGAACGTTTCGATGCCCTGCGCCTGACGGATCAGGCATTTCCGGTATTGCGCGGCGAGCGTGGGCTGACCCTGCGTTGATTGCGGCGTGCCGTCACGGTGAAGAAAGGAAAGGTTGCCGTGAGCCCTGCGCCGATTGCGCCAAGCGACGAGGCCCTGTGGCAGGCTTTGCGGAAGGCGCGTACGGCCTTGGCCAAGGAGCAGGGAGTGCCGCCTTACGTCGTGTTTCACGATACGACTCTGCGCGAATTGGTGCGGCTCAAGCCCCTGAAGCGGGAAGAAATGGAGCGAATCCAGGGTGTTGGTGAGCATAAACTGAGGAGATATGGTGAGGTTTTTTTACGGGTCG
This sequence comes from Nitrospirales bacterium, assembly GCA_012270585.1. Lineage (GTDB taxonomy): Bacteria > Nitrospirota > Nitrospiria > Nitrospirales > UBA8639 > Bin75. The sequence goes on along the minus strand of JAAXIB010000088.1, from coordinate 129,619 downwards.
TGCGGGAACATTTTCCGGCGGAGCGTGATGGTGAATAGATCGGCCCGTGCTCGTCGTGCCCTGGTTATGATGCTGTCATTCATGTTTTTTGTCGGATTACCGGCCGTTGGGGGCCTGTTCGTTGACGCCGATGCGTGGGCGCGGTCCGGGTCGGCGACCGTGGAAACCGAGGCGTCCGGTCAATCCCTGTCAACGCTCATCACGCACTATCTGACGGTTGAGGATCGTGGACGGGCTGAGTCGTTGTTGCAGGCGATTCTGGCCCATCCCCGGGCGAGCCTCCAGCGCGTGAGCCGGTTCCTTCGGGCAGGCCGAAACTACGAGTCGGCTCCGGTGGGCATGCTTCCGAGCCAGCCGGTTCGGGTCCGCGGAAAAACCTTGTCTTACGGGTTGTTCGTGCCTCCCGTCTATGATCCGGAAGTCGCCTCGCCCTTGGTGGTATGTTTACATGGAGCGGGATTTTCGGGAGATTCTTATCTGGAGCGATGGGCGACGCGGTTGGGCGAGTCCCATGTCCTTGCCTGTCCGACGTTCATGGCTGGGGCGTGGTGGACCCGGCTGGGTGAGGAGTTGGTGCTCGCGACCATCAGGAACGTCCGCGCGCAATATCGCATCGACCCCGATCGCATTTATCTGACGGGCATGTCGAACGGCGGAATCGGCGCATGGATTATCGGGATGCATCACGCGCCTCGGTTTGCGGCGGTGGCACCGATGGCGAGCGGGATCGATCAGGTCTTGTTTCCCTTTCTGGAAAATCTTCGGTATACGTCGTTGTACGTGATCCATGGGGCCAAGGATCGTATCATGCCGGTCTGGCTGAGCCGGAACATTACGAATGAATTGGCCCGGCTCGGTATCGCGTTCACGTATCGTGAACATGAATGGTCGCATCCGCACGCCGGGGGCCATTTTTTCCCTCGGCAGGAGTTGCCGGCCCTGGTGAAGTGGTTTGAGAATCAACGCCGTGATCCATATCCGCGGAAATTGACCGTGGTTCGTGACGCGAGTCATTTGACGGATTTCGGGTGGGTGCGCATTGATGCCACCGACCGTATCGCCATGTTTTCAGAGCAGTTGATCGATCAGCATGGTGACCTGATCAAGAACAAGGTCTATGCGAAGTTGGCGGTTGAAGTGAGAGACGAGAATCATCTTGAGATCAGAACCGAACGAGTCCGGCGATATACCCTCTTTTTGAACGACGCATTGGTCGATTTTTCCGGACCCGTGACCGTGGTGACCGACGGCCGAATCAGTTTTCAGGGTCCGGTGACACCCCGAGTCGAGACGCTGCTCCGCGACGTGCGCCGCCGGGGCGTTGACGGCCTCTTCCCCGCCCAATTGACGATCGATGTGTTACCGTGAACGTTCCGGGCACGTCTGCCCCTTAGTCGCTCATGGCTAAAGCCCTTGCCATTCTTGGAACGGGTTCCGACGTTGGGAAAAGTCTCGTCACGGCGGGACTCGGACGGATTTTTCATCGCTCCGGATTCGGGGTGGCTCCGTTCAAGTCCCAAAATATGTCTCTGAATTCGTTCGTGACCGCGGAGGGCGGGGAGATGGGCCGCGCGCAAGTCCTTCAATCGCAGGCTTGCGGGCTCCGTCCTCACGTGGACATGAATCCCATCCTGCTTAAACCGGAAGCCGACCGGTGCTCGCAGGTGATCGTGCAGGGAAAAGTGTGGGGCAGTCAGGTTGCCGGAGATTATTTCGATTCCAAATCGGAGTTGATTCACTTCGTACGGCAGAGTTACGAACGGTTGGCTGCGCAATACGAGTTGATCCTCATTGAAGGTGCGGGCAGTGCGGCCGAGGTAAATCTGCGCGATCGGGACATCGTCAATTGGCCGGTGGTAGAGATGGCTGATGCCAAGGTGATCCTCGTCGGGGATATTGATCGGGGTGGAGTCTTCGCCCAGGTCATCGGCACTCTGGATTTGTTGGAGCCGCACGAACGGGAACGGGTGCTCGGAGTCGTGATTAACAAATTTCGCGGGGACCGGCGTCTCTTCGATGACGGCGTGGCGATTCTCGAACGGCGAACGGGTATCCCCGTTCTCGGCGTGCTTCCGTTTTTACGCGACCTTGTGCTCGATCAGGAAGATAGCGTGACGATCGAATCGGATTCGACCGGGATTCCTTTTTCGCCGGAGACGGTGAACGTCGCGGTCGTCTTGTTGCCTCGTATGAGCAACTTTACGGATTTTAACGCGTTGGCCGCGGAGTCCGACGTCGCGTTGCGGTATGCCAAGGTTCCCCAAGACGTGGTCGATGCGGACGTGATTATCCTTCCGGGCAGCAAACAGACGATTCAGGATCTTCAATACGTCAAAGAGAAAGGGTTTGGACCGGTCGTGGCCTCGCACGTTCGGACCGGGCGTGAGGTCGTCGGTCTGTGTGGAGGGCTTCAAATGCTGGGCGGACGGATTGACGACCCTCGTCAGGTCGAGGGCGGTGGGCAAACGGAAGGCTTTCGACTGTTGTCGATCGAGACCGAGTTGCATTCTGAAAAACAGACGAGGCAGGTGCAGGCGAATCCCCTGATTCCCGGCGTGTCTGATGCGGAAACGGTCCGGGGCTATGAAATTCACGTGGGGAGAACGTCTCGTCGTCGGGGCGGTCCGTGTTTCCGAATTCTTGACGAGGGAGAAGACAGAGAAGACGGCGCCATTTCCCCGGATGGTTTGGTGTGGGGCACCTATATTCACGGCGTGTTTGATGATCCATCCTTTCGCCGGGCTTGGATCAATCGTGTGCGGACGCGAAAGGGTTTGGCTCCGAATGAGATTGCGGATTCCAGGAACGTGACCCGACGCCTGACGTCGGCTCTTGATCATTGGGCCGATCACGTTGCGCGCCACGTCGATATGAAGACCGTGTTTCAGGCTTTACAATTCCCCGCTGCTTGACAAACGGATTCAGGGTTCCCTACAGTTCCTTCAACAGTGAGATGCCCGGGTGCAGGGAAGAAGGTGCAATTCCTTCGCGGTCCCGCCGCTGTAACCGGAAACGAACCCCGCAGAAGCCACTGTCCAAACATTGACGGGAAGGTGCGGGAAGTAGGTTAGGATCCGGAAGCCAGAAGACCTACCCGAGCGGAGAATCCCGTGGTGCCGAATCGGAGCGGAGACCGGGATTCGCGACCTTCGATCCCTCGTGGGCTGGGGAGCGGGTGAGGATGATGACGCGGGAACAATCCTCAGGGTCGGTCAGGCCTTGGGGATTTTTTTATGTTGCCGGGCGTTCGGCTCGTCCGAGGTTGTCGTCAGGCGCAAGGGAGCAAGCGAGCCCTTGGGTTTGCCTGTGTCCTGGCGGTCACCGCGCTGGTTGTCCCCGTCTGTGAACCGCTGTTCGGTTTTTCCGATCACTCCACGACCATGAAACGCCGCCAACAGGGGATTCTCACCGGCATGCCGTTTATGGCCAACGTGGCGCCGCGCACCTTTGTCGACGACCTTGGCCGTAAGCTCTATCTTGCCCAACCACCGAAGCGCATCGTGTCCCTGGCTCCGAGTATCACGGAAATGTTGTTTGCCCTTGGCCTCGATCAGGAAATTGTCGGCGTGACGGAATTCTGCAACTATCCGCCTGCCGCCTTGGACAAACCGAAGGTCGGGTATGCCCAACCTAATCTGGAATCCATTGTCGCGCTACGCCCCGAACTCATTGTGGCGCCGAAATCTTTCTTGAGAGTCGATTTGCTCAACCGGTTGGATCAATTGAAGATCCCGACGCTCCTGCTGGATCCCCAAACCGTTGAGGACATATTGCGCCACATTCAACTGTTGGGCCGCGTGGTGGGGCGGGTCACCGAATCCCTCAAGGTAACGGAAACGATTCGAAAGCAAATGACCGTCCTTACCGCTCGATTGGAAGGACGGTCACGTCCCACCTTGTTGTTCGTGATCAATACCGATCCACTCATTACGGTCGGTCCGGGGAGCTATATTCACCAATTGATTGAACTGGCCGGGGCCAGAAACGTCGCGGAACACGCGGGGACCCCGTATCCACGTCTGAGCATCGAGGAGGTGCTCCGGCAGAACCCCGAGTTTTTGCTGTTCCCGATGGGTCGTTTTGAGGGCATCCCGCAAGCCGAGCAGGATCAATGGCGGCGGTGGACCTCTCTTGAAGCGGTCAAACGGAATCAGTTCGTACAGATCGACAGTGACATCCTCAATCGACCGGGTCCTCGAGTGCTCGACGCCCTGGAAGCACTCATTACCATACTCCACCCGGACGCGGTTTCTTCCGTGGCGGGGCAGGAGGAGTAATCGCGCGGTTATGGCTTCCGTTACGTCTCCATCGGGAAAATCTTATGCCGGGGGCCCATCAGCCGTGCCGGCGCCGGCTTTACTTACGAGGCCGGAATCCTTTCCCCTTGCAGAAGGCTCCCGGCCCGTGCCAGCGGTTGCCACGCTTTCCCCGATGAAATGGCTCGGTGTGTCCGGCGGGTTGGGGACGTTGGCCCTTTTGGTTTTCGTGGCGTGTCTGGGATTCGGCACGGAGACCATTTCGTTCGCGAACGTCACGGCGCTATTGGCACAGGGGCCGTTTGCCGCAGGAGAGACGCAGGCCGCCCCCCACTACATTATTCTCTGGCAGGTCAGAGTTCCCAGGGTCCTGCTCGCTTTTATGGTCGGCGGAAGCCTGGCTGCCGTAGGGGCGTCACTCCAGGCGTTGCTTCGGAACCCTCTGGCCGATCCCTACGTCATCGGCATTTCGAGCGGGGCCGCACTCGGGGCGGCCGTGGCCGTGCTGTTCGGCATCGGCCTTTCCATTCTCGGTTTGTCGGTTCTGCCGTTTTATGCCTTCCTGGGAGCCTTGCTGGCGCTCCTCATTGTCTATCGCATTGCCGTGTCCTATGGGAGTTTTTCGATTCATACGCTGTTGCTGGGCGGGGTGGTGCTGAATGCGATTTTTTCGGCGCTCATCCTGTTTCTGACCACCCTGGCCGACCCGTACAAGGCTTCGGGCATGTATGCGTGGCTGATGGGTTCGTTGACGGGTCCGGATTTCCCGACCGTCCTGGTTCTTGCCGTGTATCTGCTCCTGGGGGTGGCTGTGCTGGTTTCCCAGGCGTCCGCCTTGAACCTGCTCACGCTCGGCGAAGAGGCGGCTCGATCTCTCGGCGTCGAGGTTGAACGGGTCAAGCGCGTCCTGTTTGCCGCGGCCGCGCTCTTGACGGGATCGGTCGTGGCCTTTAGCGGCCTGATCGGATTTGTGGGACTCATCGTGCCCCATGCGGTTCGCCTGGTGTTCGGCGCCGATCATCGACTCTTATTGATTGCGTCGGGCATGATCGGAGGCATCTTCCTCATGCTGGCGGACACCGTGGCCAGGACGCTGTTGAGTCCGACGGAAATCCCCGTGGGCGTGGTGACGGCCCTGGTCGGAGGCCCGGTCTTTCTGTATTTGCTGGTCCGGCAACGCAGGAGAGTCGTCGCGTGAGTGAATATCCGGAAACGCCAACGTGGCAACCGCCGTTTGTGATGGATGCCGTGACCTTCGGGTTCGACCGAAAGGAAACAGCCGTTCAGACGCCGGTTTTGAAAAACGTCTCGCTCACAATAGAATCCGGGGAAGTGTTGGGAATATTAGGGCCCAATGGGTCCGGGAAAAGCACCTTGTTGAAAGTGCTTATGAGAATCCTGATTCCCCAACAGGGGAGGATCGAGCTGTTTGGTCAATCCCATGTTGCGTTTCCCCAGGCCGAGATTTCCCGTCGCGTGGCCTTCGTTCCGCAGGAAACCCAACAGGCGTTTCCTTTTACGATCAGCGAAATGGTATTGATGGGGCGGTATCCCCACCACAATCGAACGTGGGGTTTGGGATGGGAAGGCTCACGGGATCGTGCCGTGGCCATGCAAGCGATGAGAGACATGGACGTTGCCCACCTTGGGGTCCGGCTGATTACCAACCTCTCCGGCGGGGAGCGACAACGAGCCGTGATTGCCCGGGCCTTGGCCCAGGAGCCGGAAATCCTGCTGTTGGATGAGCCGACGGCCTTTCTGGATCTCCATCACCAATTGGAGATTGCGCGAATCATTCGTCGGTTGAATCGGGAACGGGGATTGACCGTTGTGCTGGTGTCCCATGATCTCAACCTGGCCAGTCAATACTGCGACCGGTTGTTGCTGTTACGGGAAGGGGAGATTGTGGTCATGGGTTCACCCGAGGAAGTCATTGCCGGGGAATCTCTGGAACGGGTCTATGGCTGCCCCGTGCTGGTCGATCGACATCCGCAATCGGGACGGCCGCGGGTCACTTTGCCGGTCTGAACGGAACGGGAAAGAGGGCAGCCGATCCAAATGGCCGACGTGGTGACGGCCTTGAAACGTTCACCACATGATTACCAATTCAACAGGAGGCGTTCCTCAGGAAAACACAACGACAGCGACGGGGAAGATGGTGCAAACCCATCACGGTGCCGCCACTGTAAGCGGGGAATGATCTGCAATAGACCACTGTGAACGGAACGTTCATGGGAAGGTGCAGGGTAGTGATGATCCGCGAGTCAGGAGACCCAACTGTCGTTGACCTCTGGACACACCCTTCGAGTCAAAGGGAGGTGACGCATGTTTCATCGCTTCGTTTTCATTTTTCTTCTTCTACACTTTCTGGTTATCCCCGTATTTTCATTTGGTCAATCACCTGAGACTAGCTCGGATGTTCAGACTCTGGACACCGTGGTCGTGAGCGCCACGAAAACACCGGTTCCCCTTCGGCAGGTGACGAGTACGGTCGAAGTCTGGACCGAAGAAGACCTCCAGCAGCGTCAAATCAAGACGGTGGTGGAAGCTCTCCGCTTGTCACAAGGTGCAGCCGTGTTTCAAAACGGTGGCCCGGGCGGGAGTACGACTGTACGTATTCGAGGCGGGAGTTCCAATCAAACCCTGGTTCTCATCGACGGAGCGATCGTGAATAGCTCAACGTTGGGGAGCTTTAATTTCGCACATCTGACCATCGACAATATTGAAAAAATTGAAATCGTTCGGGGCGCCCAGAGCACGCTTTGGGGGGCCGATGCCTTGGGCGGCGTGATCAACATCACGACGAAACGGGGAAAAGGGTCTCCGAAGGCCGGTGCGTTCTTTGAATACGGATCGTTCAATACGTTGCGGGAAGGCGGGACCGTATCCGGCAGCAAGGGGCCGTTTGATTTTTCATTTGCGCTTTCCCGGTGGGATACCACGGGTATCTCGGCGGTCAATGATCGGAGAGGAGCGAATGAACGCGATGCTTATCGGAATTGGCAGGGTTCTTCCCGATTGGGCATGGCGCTGCCTTCCGAGGGACGACTCGATTTCAATTTTCGGTGGTGGAACGGCTCACGCGGTATCGACAACGGTTCTGGTTTCGGTCCCTATGATGTTTTCAATGCCAAGAGTCAAAGCGAACAATTCATTTTCAGCGGAACGTATCAACAACCGTTGACCGATTGGTGGGATCATGTGTTGACGCTTTCTCGCGCTCAAGAGACAGGTCTGTATGACCCGGGGACTTCACGTCGAAATTTGTCAACTGGGGTAGTGGAACCCATTCCCTCTTGGGATACCCCTAACGAAATACGCGTGCTGGCGAATCGTATCGAAAGTCAACATGACTTTCGCCTGAATCAATACGTCACGTTGACGGCAGGCTATCAATTTCGTGAGCAATTGGGAGAGAATGAGGTAGGAATCTCCGAGAAGATCCTTTCTTCCCATGCAGGGTTCGGCCAGATGCAACTTAACCTGTTTGATCGATTCTTTGCCACGGCCGGGGTCCGGCACGACAGTTATAACACGTTTGGCGATGCCACGACGTATCGTATAACCGGTGGATATTTGGTCAAGGAGACGAACACGAAAATACGCGGCAGTTATGCCACGGGATTCCGGGCTCCAACGATTAATGATTTATTCTGGCCAAACTATGGCAATCCCAACGTACAGCCGGAAAAAAGTCAAAGTTTCGACGTGGGTGTGGATCAGACATTGCTTGCCGGCAGAATGACAATCAGCGGCGGCTATTTCTGGAATCGGTATCGCAATCTCATAGGGGTGCTTTACAATGAGACGATTTGTGCGCCGTTTTCCACCTGGGGTTCTTGTGCCGGCAACGTGGCTTCGGCCAAATCGCAAGGCTGGGAGGGCTCGGTGAATATTGTCATGCTTCAGGAACAACCTTGGGTGAAACGATTGGAACTGAAGGGCCAATACACCGCAACCCTCACCCGTGATCTTATGACCAATGCCAGATTGCCGCGTTGGCCGGTCGATCAAGCCAGTCTGAGCCTCTATTATCAACCCATCGATTCTTTAAGCATGATCCTGGATTTTCGTTATGTAGGAGCACGCTTCAATGGAAGCATGGATCGCGATCGTATGGGCTCGTTCGAAGTCGTGAATTTGTCAGCGAACTATAATTTTTCCGATCGATTTCAAGCGTACGTTCGGGTGGATAATCTCTTTGATGAGGCTTATGAGGAAATTTTGAACTACGGCACTCCCAGACGTTCCGTGTTCGGCGGAATTCGCGCGAATTTTGATCTGCCATTCGGGGCTGGGATGAATTAATATGTCATTGCTCATCGCAAGGACAGAATGTAGGGAGGATTTGGGAAACCTTTATGAACGCATCGACTGACCATAAAGCGAAAATGCAGCGGGTGAAAGCCTCGGTCGATCGCCGCATCGAGGCTGCGAAGGAAGAGCGCGGCATTATGATCGTGTTCACCGGCGCAGGGAAGGGGAAAACCACCGCGGCGTTGGGCATGGTCATGCGTTGTATCGGACACGGCATGAAGGTAGCGGTGGTGCAGTTTATCAAAGGGGCGATTGACACGGCCGAACAACGGGCTTTGCGCGACTTTGGAGATCTGGTGACGTTTTTGCGCCTGGGTGAAGGGTATACGTGGGAAACCCAGGATCGTGAACGCGATACGAAAGTCACCCGCGAAGCCTGGGGAAAAGCCGCGGAATTTCTGCAAAACCCCGATTATGCCATGGTTGTCCTCGATGAATTGAACATTGCCATGAAGTATGATTACGTTGACGTGACGGAAGTCTTGGCCGTCCTTCGAAACAGGCCGGTGATGCAGCACGTGGTGATTACCGGACGGGGAGCCAAACCGGAGTTGCTGGAGGCCGCTGATCTTGTCTCTGAAATGAAAATGTTAAAACATCCCTTTCGAAAAGGTATCAAAGCCCAAAAGGGAATCGAATTTTAACTTTTGCTGGCCGAGCGAACGTTCGGAAGCAAAAGCGGTATTCCATGCGGATCAGTAAAGTCTATACCAGGTCGGGCGATGCCGGGAAAACCCGGCTCGCCGGCGGGCAGGAAGTGTGGAAGGACTCCTTGCGCGTGGAAGCCTATGGCACGGTCGATGAGCTGAATTCGGTCATCGGCATTGCCAGAGCGTTGAATGCCGAGCACCCCCGGACGGTTGCGACCAGGGAGAAACTCGAAGAGCACTTGCGGTGGCTCCAAAACAAGTTGTTCGACGTCGGGGGGCTCCTTGCTACGGCTCCGGGAGAGACCTTCAAGAATATGCCGGTGGTGACGGCCGATCACGTGGTCCGGTTGGAACGCCTCATTGATGCCTGTCAGGAAGACCTGGAGCCGCTAAAAGAATTTATTCTGCCGGGAGGCGGGAAAGTGTCCGGTTTCTTGCACCAGGCCCGAACCGTTTGCCGGCGGGCCGAACGTCTCTGTGTGACCTTGTCTCGTGAGGAAGAGGTTCCCTCCGATCTTGTCCGGTTCTTGAACCGGTTGAGTGATGCCCTGTTCGTGTTGGCGCGCTGGACCGCCAAAACTCAAGGGGAACCCGAGTATTTGTGGGAACGGGAGACCTGAGATTCGTGATGAACGTTCCACGTCTGATGCTCACGTGTCTTCCGTCCCGCGTCGTTTCCTATGAATGGCGGTGACGGTTCTTCTCATCTGTGTCTCGTGCTTGGGGGGGCACGTTCCGGGAAAAGCCGGCTGGTCTTCACGTTGGCGGGACAGGCCTTGCCCAGGGCCTTTGTCGCGACCGGAGAACCCGGTGACGAGGAAATGGCCGCGCGCATTCGAAAGCATCGACAGGACCGTGACCCATCCTGGGAAACCCACGAAATTCCGATTGACGTGAGCGGTTGGCTCAGGAGCAAAGGTGTCTTGTACAAGACGGTGGTAGTCGATTGCCTGACCTTGTGGTTGTCGAATCTTCTCGAGAGCGGGATTCAGGCGTCTCAAATCCCTGTCTATACGAATGAGCTGATGCAATCGGCTCGAATGGTTCCCGGTACGGTGGTGTTGGTGAGTAATGAAGTGGGCCTGGGGATCGTTCCGGGCGACGCCGTGACACGGCAATTTCGAGACCTCGCGGGAGTCATGAATCAACGCGTTGCCGCGGCAGCCGATGCCGTGTATTTTTCCGTGAGCGGACTTCCCGTGAAATTAAAGTAACGGTATCACCGGATGTCAACCGCACCATGAGCGAAGACGGAATAGATCTGATTGTCCCGGCCTTGAGGTCTCCCGACGAGGCTGTTCGGCTGCGGGCGCAAGCCCGGCTCGATTCGCTCACCAAACCCGTGGGCAGCCTGGGAAGGCTCGAGGAAATTGCCGCGCGCTATTGTGCAATGACCGGTAATGCCTCCGCTCCCCGTCTCGACTCCGTTGTGTTTACGCTGGCGGCCGACCACGGCGTGACGGCCGAGGGGGTGAGCGCGTATCCGCAATCCGTGACTGCGCAGATGGTGAAAAATTTCGTCCAGGGTGGTGCCGCCGTGAACGTCCTGGCTCGCCATGCCGAAGCATCCCTGCGTTTGGTGGACATGGGAGTGGCTGAGGACCTCAGCGCATGTGCCGGCCTCCTGGATCACAAGATCGCCTATGGAACGAAAAATTTCCTTCGTGAACCAGCGATGTCCCGTGAGCAGGCGGTGCAGTCGGTTCAGGTCGGGATGAACCTGGCAAAGTTCGCTTGCGCGGAAGGGAAAAATCTGATTGCCGTCGGGGAAATGGGCATCGGTAATTCGACGACGAGTGCCGCCGTCGTGTCGGTGCTGACTGGGCAAAGCGTGGAAAAGGTCACGGGCCGGGGAACCGGTGTCGATGATCAAACCCTGAAGCGGAAAATTTCCGTTATTGAGCGGGCACTTGATCTACATCACCCGTCTTCCTCCGACGCCATCGAGGTCTTGACGACGGTTGGTGGGTTCGAAATCGGCGGGATGGCCGGTCTGATGCTCGGGGCAGCGGCCTGTCAGGTGCCGGTGGTGCTGGATGGGTTCATTACCGGAGCGAGTGCGTTGGTCGCCGTGGCACTGGAACCCCGGTGCCGGGACTATCTCATCGCGTCGCACCTGTCCCGGGAACCCGGACACCGGATCGTACTTGAGCACTTGGGGCTCGATCCGTTGTTGGATTTGCGGATGCGGCTTGGCGAGGGGACCGGCTCCTGCCTGGCCGTCACGCTCATTCACGCCGCCTTGAAAATCTATGGTGAAATGGCCACGTTTGAGGAAGCACGGATTTCAGGTGCGCTATCGGAACATAAGTCGGAGCCCGGACGCCCATGATCAAATCCTCCCTGTTAGCTTGGCATTTTCTCACGATCATTCCGCTTTGGAAGTCATCGCCCGCTCAGCCTGCCCCGCGGGAACTGGCGTCCTCCATGCAATGGTACCCTGCGGTTGGCTTGGTTATCGGGGGAATACTTGTTGCCAGCGATGCTGTATTCGGCATGATTCTGACGACGGACGTGACGGCGCTGCTGATCCTGTGCGTCCTGGTTGTCCTGACCGGAGGGTTACACCAGGATGGATTGGCCGATACCATTGACGGGTTGGGCAAAAGGGGCAGTCCTGCGGAGCGGTTGGCGGTGATGAAAGACGGGAGCATCGGCGCCCTGGGTGCGACCGGCTTGGTCCTGGTACTGGGGTTGCGCTTCGCAGGCATCCTGCATCTGCCTTCTCCTGAGCGAACGGGTCTGTTGTTATGCATGCCGGTGCTCGGGAGATGGGCCATGGTGGTCAGTACGTTCGGCAGTTCGCATGCCCGGGCGGAGGGCGGTCTTGCCTCCGACTTTTTGAACGAGATCCGGTTGAGTGACGTGCTCTGGGCCACCGTTTGGGCCGGAGTTTTTGTCTGTGCCACCCTCGGGTGGCACGCAGGCGTGTTGTTGTTGGGTCTCACTCCAATCTCGGCGCGGGCGATGGCGTTTCTGTGCTCTCGGGTTTTCGGCGGGATCACGGGAGACGTGCTTGGCGCGATCAATGAAGTCACGGAAATCCTGTTTCTGTTCGCCGCGCCGCCGCTCCTGTTGCTGGTGGTTTTCTGATTTGTGAAACGCCATCTCGAGAAAACGTGCGGGCAATGCGGCTGTGCCTTTACGTGCGGGCTGTACGGGTGCTGGTGTGCCGACGTGCCGGTTTCTGACGCCCTCTACGCGGACATTGCCGAACGGTTCGCGGATTGCCTGTGCCCGTCATGCTTGAAGGCCCTGTGCGCGGGGGATCTTGATCTCAACGTGGGCTGATGGTGGGCTGTATGATCGCCGTCAATCTTTTGGCTGTTTGTGCTCTTGACGGGTTTCTGGGAGATCCCCGGTGGATGCCGCATCCGGTCAGGTGGATGGGGGCGTGCATCAACCGGTGTGAACCGGTGATCAGAAACCGGTTCACTTCCGGTGCGATGCGGCGCATCGCCGGTATCCTCCTTGCCCTGTTCGTGCCGGGGCTGAGCTTTTTGGCGGCATGGGGCGCGTTGAAACTTGCGTTTCTTGTGCATCCATGGTTTGGCCATCTTCTGTGGATTGTGCTGGGCTACACGACGTTGGCGGCCAAGGATTTGGCGAGTCACGCGTGGGCGGTGTATCACAGTCTTTGCGCCGGCTCATTGCGGGAGGCCCGTCAGGCCGTTTCGTTCATGGTCGGGCGGGATACCGAACGGTTGACGGAAACCGAAATCTCTAGAGCGACTATTGAGAGCATGGCCGAAAATACGTCCGATGGGGTGATTGCGCCGTTGCTCTATCTTGTCGTTGGTGGACCGCCGTTGGCGTTAGCCTATAAAGCCGTCAATACCTTGGATTCAATGATCGGGCATCGGGACGCATCGTATCGTGACATTGGATGGGCGTCAGCCAAACTCGATGATTTCGCCAATCTCATTCCTTCGAGGATGAGCGCGGGGTTGCTGGTGGTGTCGGCGTACTTTCGCCATGCCGCCGTGGCGAATGCATGGAGGATCTATCGACGGGATTGCGCCAAGCATGCCAGTCCCAACAGCGGCCATCCCGAGGCGGCGATGGCCGGTGCATTGGGGATCCTGTTGGGCGGGCCGACCGTCTACAATGGCGTTCAAATCGAACGCCCGCAAATAGGCGATCCCGCAAATGTACCGCAAGCCCGTCACGTTCCCTTGGCGATAGAATTGATGTGGATTTCATTCGGGATAGCCATCGTGTTGGCCGTGGTCTTTGCAACATTGTGGAACGGCCTGTAAGCCACGGCGGGAACGTGTACCACGCCGCCCGGCTCTTGTCCCGGGATCCATCGGATTTGTGCGATTTCAGCGCCAGCATCAATCCTCTGGGTGTTCCTCTTGCCGCACGACGCGTTTTGCAAACCGCCATCAACAAAGTTCAGCATTATCCTGATCCCGAATGCCTGGCCTTAGTCCATGCCATTGCCGAACGGCACGGTCTTTCCCCGTGTAACGTGTTGCTGGGGAATGGAACGGTGGAACTGATTTATGCCATTCCTGCCGCCTTGGACATCCGGCACGGGTTGATCATTGGTCCGACCTTTTCCGAATATGAACGGGTGTTGACGCTGGCACATGCTCGCGTGACGCGTATCGTGGCACGCTCGGAAAACGATTATCGTCCGCCCGTTTACGAAGTACTGGAACAAGTGGAACAACCGCCTTCCTCCGGTTCCGGCCGTTTGCCGATTGATGCCGTGTTCCTGTGTAATCCGAACAGCCCGACCGGGCAGAGTATCTCACGAAACAGCGTCCATCGTCTTTTGAAGTCCGTCAAACGACGGGGTGGATGTCTGATCGTGGATGAGACGTTCGTGGAGTTTTGCGAGGAAAAATCGGTGATCCGACGGGCCGTTTGCGATGATTCGTTGCTGGTGCTGCGAAGTTTTACCAAGTTCTACGGGATTCCCGGCCTTCGGATCGGGTATGCCGTGGGGACGGAAAAGAGGCTCCGGGCGATCAGGAATCGGCTTCCCCCCTGGTCGGTGAATACGTTGGCCCAGGAAGCGGCCTTGGCCTGTATGCAGGACACTGATTACAGAAAAAGGACGTTGCTGTTTTTCCAAAAGGAACGTCAGGTCTTCAGGCGGGCGCTTGAGCGGATACCCGGGGTCCGGGTGTATCCTTCGTCTGCAAATTTTTTTCTGGTAGAGTTGTCCGGATCGCTGACGAATCGTCAGGTACAGGCGACGTTGATGGAACGCGGTTTTCTGGTCAGGGACTGTTCAAATTACCCTGGGCTTCATGAGCGAATGCTTCGGTTTGCCGTGAAAACGTCACACGAAAATGCTCGATTGGTGAAACAAATGCAACGCGTGGTGAAGGCGCAACCATGAACGTTCGGAGCCTGATCGGGTTTGTTCTGCTTGGCGCGCTGGTCATCGTGGGTTTCGTGTTTTCCCGTCCCCAGGGGGGAACGCTCGATGTTCCCGATGATCCCGAGGCGTATGAAGCCTTGGAGTTGGTGCGTTCCCATCCCGCTCGAAATGCCCCCACGTTGGAGGATGCGATCAACAAGTACGTCGCAGAGTTGAAAGCGCAGGGAACGCCCCTGCATCAAGGCGAGTGGCAGGTGGGCAAAGAACGCCCCGGTGTCTACGCGGTCAGGATGCTGGTTCGTGAGAAAGGATTTAATGAATGGATTGAACGGGAGTTTGCCTGGCGGGTCACGTTAAAGGATAAAACCATCAGGGTGATTTCTCTGGCCGCCGTTCACTTCATGCCGTTTCATGAGTTGCCGCCGTTGCCGCATCAGGACCAGATATCTGAGCCTCTCATGGGGTTTCACTCGGAAACGCGACCTGGATGATGCCGTTTTCCACGCGTGTCCGGTAACAGGGCACAGCCCACTCCTGTATGGGATTTTTCATGCATTGTCCCGTGCGCACGTTGAATTCCCAGCCGTGCCATGGGCATTCGACGACCTCTCCTTCCAGCGTTCCTTCCCCAAGCGGGCCTCCCGCGTGAGGGCACGTATTATCCAGGGCCAGAATGTCCCCATCCACGTTAAATAATGCCACATCGGGAGCGTTGTCGCCTTCAACCGACAGGCACGTTCCGGGTTCGAGGTCTTCCAGTTTGGCAACGTCGTGATAGTGCGTCATGGTAAATTTCTCCGAAAGAATGCGAACCTTATCAAGGCGGTTCATTCCGGTGCAAGCCGGGAATCGTGGCCGTTGTTGCTTCGGCATCGCTTCTGATGCTATACAGGCGTTCAAACTCCGGGGCAGTCGATGACGCTCTTGTTAAATGCCACATATGAACCTTTGCGGGTCGTGCAATGGCAAAAGGCCGTTACCCTGCTTTGCCAAGGGAAGGTCGAGGTCCTTGAATTCTATGATCGGGACATTCGAGGGGTCTCGATCAGTTTCAAACTGCCCTCGGTGATGCGGCTGCTGAAGGTCGTCAAGTTAAAGTCCAATCACCGGGCCGTGAAGTTTTCCCGGATTAATATTTTTACTCGCGATAAATATACGTGCCAGTACTGTTGTAAACGGTTCCGTACCGAAGAACTGACGTTTGACCACGTGGTGCCGATTGCCAAAGGCGGCACAAAAACCTGGGAAAACATCGTGACGGCGTGTTGGCGCTGCAATAATAAAAAGAGCGGGCGAACCCCGGAAGAAGCCCGTATGCACTTGAAGAAGAAACCACAAAAGCCGAGATGGAATCCCACCCTCACCATCATGATCGGTATCCGGAATGCTCCGGAAAGTTGGCGGGATTACCTCTACTGGCATATGGAATTGGACTCCGATGAATAAGGGCCTGCCCCCTACCAGAATGAAGAATAGTCAATGTTCGTTGATTCGCTAACAAAGAATGCCGCACAGGGGGGCAGCCCTGCATGGTCCCTCTTGTCGTTTCCTCCCCTTTGTAAGGGGAGGTTAGGTGGGGTAGAGCCAACTCCCGAGAACTTTGCTTTCAATGTTGTCGTTGTTTCTCCACTCGATAAAGGCGCCCTACCACCCCTATCCCCTCCTTACAAAGGAGGGGAAGGAAGAAGGGTGCCTTCGTTTCTGGAAAGAGAGCGCCGGCCTCGGACTCGACCGGAGGCTGAGGGACTGAGTTAAGAAAGAGTTGGCATGATGAATAATGCCGGGTTTCAAATTTCGTTGGATCTGTATGGCCGCTTGTGCGTGGTGATCGGCGGCGAGGACGAAGCGGCACACAAGACCGCCCTGTTGTTGGACGTGGGGGCCAAAGTCACCGTGGTGAATCCCACCTTGAACGTGGCGCTGCGGAAACTCACGGCTGCGGGAAAAGTCCTGCATCGGGGCCGCCGGTTCCGTTCGACGGATGCCCAGGGGGCCTTCGTCGTCCTCAACACCCTGCCGGGCGATACGGATCTTGCAAAATCACTACGTGACTTATCGGAAGCGGAACGGTTTCTGGTATGGTCGATTGATCAGCCGGAGTTGTCGAATTTCATGATGCCCGCCCTGGTCCGACGAGGGGCGCTTCGCATGGCGATCAGTACGGGCGGTGCGTCTCCCGCGCTCGCCGGCATCTTACGACGAAACGGCGAAGAGATCTTTGATGAAGAATTCGAAAAGTTTTTGGATTGGCTGGGTGCATTACGCAAAGACGTCCAGGCCAATGAACCGAGCATGGAAAAGAGACGAGAGCAATTGAAAGCGGCTGTAGAAGGGTTCCGGTTGACCGGAAAAGTCGAGTATCCCGCTGCCTGGATCGCACAGCAAACATCTTCTGATTCATAATGTTCTGATGGATGGTGCAGTATGGTCTTATTGGAATTCAGCATGTCTCCCCTGGGAAAAGGCGAAAGCGTGGGGAAATACGTGTCTCGCTCTTTGCAGATTATCGACAAAAGCGGAGTCGAGTACCGCCTGAATCCCATGGGGACGGTACTCGAAGGAGAATGGGATGAAGTGTTGGACGTGGTACGGCAATGTTATGAGCGGATGAAGAAGGATTGCGACCGCATCTCCTGTACGATGAAGGTTGATTATCGGAAAGGCCACACGGGGCGCCTCAGCGGAAAAGTGGCCAGCGTGGAAAAACGACTGAAGAAGAAACTGAAGACGTGAATGGCGGACGCACGCGAGATAAACGCCGCCCCCATCCCTGTTCCCATCCTTACCCATCACGGAGTTCCGTCAGCGGTTCATACACGCGAGGAACTTTTGGCCCGAGATTACAGAGGACCTCATAGGGAATCGAGTCCTGCCAATTGGCCAGGTCGCAGGCCGTGATCGCCTGGGTCGCCGATTTGCCCATCAAAATGACGTCATCGTCCGGTTTGATGGTTGGGCCGTCGGTGACGTCGACAACGGTCATATCCATACAGATTCGCCCGACAATCGGGAAGCGTCGGTCGTGAATGATGACCTCTCCCGTGTTGGAAAGCCGGCGATTATACCCGTGGGCATAGCCGATGGGAAGAATCGCCAACCGGGAATCCCGCCGCGTGCGATAGAGGTCACCGTAACTCACGGATTCTCCTTTTCCGGCCGTTTTCAGGTGCACGACTTTGGTCTTCAGTGACATGACCGGCTGAAGGGAAACAGGGGCGTCTCTGTCCGGTGCCGGCGTGTACCCGTATAGCAGCAGTCCGGGACGAACCATATCCAAGTGCGCCTGAGGGTGCCAGAGTATCCCCGCGGTGTTGGCTGCGTGACGGCAGGGGCTAGGCCCATTGGCCGGCAGGCTCGAAACGGTTTCGTGAAATCGGTCGAGTTGATGAAGAGTAAACGTCGGGTCCGGGTTGTCGGCATCGGCCAGATGAGTCATGAGCCCCTGACACAGGAGGGAGTGGGAAAACGCGGGAGATTGCAAGAGGGGAAGCACTTCCTTGGTGGCAAATCCCAATCGTCTCATGCCGGTGTCCACCTTGACGTGAACGGGGTAGGGGCGAATGGTTTGTGCAACTTCTTGACTCAGGGCATGCATGGTGTCGGTATCGGATAGCGTCGGAATCAGGTTGGCTTGCACGAGATCTTTGACCTGCCCGGGCAAGATTCCTCCCATCACGATTATGTCTTCGAGCCTTCCGGCGTCCCGCAGGAGCACGCCCTCGTGTACCGTGGCTACGCCGAACCGTCTGACGCCGAGTTGCGACAGGGTTTCGGCCACTGCTCCGCAACCATGGCCGTAGCCGTCGGCCTTGATCACCGCTAAAATTTCAACGTGTGGTGCGAGAACGCGACGAAGTTCACGGAGATTGTAGGCGAGGGCGGGAAGATGAATGGTCGCCAGAGTCGGGGACACTGCGGAAGAAATGGTCACGGCTTAAATCTCTAAAATTTCTTCCTCCTTTTTCTTGAGAAGTTCATCCACCAGCTTGGTCTTGCCATCCACGATTTTTTGAATATTCGCCTCACCGCGTCGCAAGTCGTCTTCGGTAATCGTTGCGTCTTTTTGGAGGCGCTTAAGTTCATCATTACCCTCTCGACGAATGCCCCGAATGTGGATTCTCGTCTCTTCCCCGTATTTTCGGCACACTTTCACGAATTCCTTTCGACGTTCCTCGCTTAAGGCGGGAATCGGAATGCGAATCACCTTTCCGTCGTTGGACGGATTCAAGCCGAGATCCGAGGAAAGAATGGCCTTTTCAATGTCTTTCATGCTCGTGGGATCCCACGGCTGGATCATGATCAATCGGCTGTCCGGCATCGAGAGGTTTCCCACCTGTTTCAAAGAGGTCGGAGTCCCGTAGTAATCAACTTTGATATGATCGAAGAGCGACAGGGAAGCCCGACTGCCTCTGATCGAGGCGAGTTCTTTTTTGAGGTGCTCGATGGCTCCATCCATCTTTTGTGTGAGCTTGTCAATCGTTGACTGATACGGCATGCTGCACCCCGGTTAATTGAGGACCGCCTCCTGTTTCACGAGGGTCCCGATTTTCTCCCCCAGGACCACGCGTTTCAGATTGCCCCGTTCGGTGAGATTGAACACGATCAAAGGCAGATTGTTATCCATACACAATGTAATGGCCGTGGCATCCATGACCTTCAAGCTCTTATTGAGGACGGAAAGGAACGGAAGTTCATCAAACATTTTTGCCGACGGGTTATTCAGCGGATCGGAATCATAAATGCCGTTGACCTTGGTTCCTTTCATGATGACGTCGGCTTTGATTTCCATCGCTCGCAGGGCCGCGGCCGTGTCCGTCGTAAAATAGGGATTCCCGGTGCCGGCGGCAAAAATCACGACCCGTTTTTTTTCAAGGTGCCGGATGGCTCGCCGGCGGATATAGCTCTCGGCCAATTGCCTCATTTCAATGGCCGATAACACGCGGGTGGACACCTCGGTTTTTTCAAGCGCATTTTGTAACGCGAGGGCATTCAGTGTGGTGGCGAGCATGCCCATGTAGTCGGCGGCCACGCGTTCCATCCCGTCCGCGCTGGCGGCAAGGCCGCGAAAAATGTTTCCGCCACCGATCACCAACGCGACCTCGACTTCCATGTTCACGACCTCCTTGATTTCATCGGCGAGCGTCGTGAGGATATCGGGGTTAATGCCGTAGGTTTGGTCCCCTGCAAGCATTTCCCCACTGATTTTGAGGAGAATGCGGTGGTACCGAACAGGCATCAGTCCTGGCCTAGTTGGTATCGCGTAAACCGGGCAATGGTAATGTTTTCACCAAGCTTGGCAATTTTTTGCGTGAGGATTTCGGTGATCGTGACGTTGGGATCTTTGATGAAACTTTGCTCCAGGAGGCAACTTTCCTGGTAGAATTTTTCCAATTTGCCTTGAACGATTTTTTCAATGGCGGCGGCAGGTTTCCCGAGTTCCTTCGCCTGTGCCAGGTAAATGGCCTTTTCCCGTTCGACCTGCTCGGGGGGGACCTGGTCGCGTTTGACGTAGGACGGATTGGCCGCGGCAATCTGCAGGGCAACGTCTTTGACCAATTCCTGAAACTCTTCATTGCGGGCGACAAAGTCGGTTTCACAATTGACTTCGACAAGGACGCCGATTTTGCTTCCGGCGTGGATATAGGACGAGACGACACCTTCCCTGGTTTCCCGCCCGGCTTTCTTTTGAGCCGCGGCCAGACCTCGTTGACGAAGGAGATCAATGGCTTTTTCAATATCCGAATCGGTTTCTTTCAGCGCATTTTGACAATCAAGGATTCCGGCTCCTGTTTTGCCTCGTAGTTCTTTCACCAAGGTACCCATGCTGGACATCGTGTATCCTTCTCCCTTGCTTGGCTAGGATGAAAATATGGCTGACGACGTGCTACGACGTTCTATGAGGAAGGCACTTGAACGCTTTCCACCTGATTTTCGGTTGAACGGGCAGAGATGATGTCGGTCATAAGGGCGTCTTCTTCTCCTCCACCCGAATCCTCCTGCTTGTTTCGAAGGTCCAAGCCTTCCAGGCAGGCGTCTGCAATCCGGGCGGTAAAGAGTTTCAAGGAGCGAATGGCATCGTCATTCCCGGGAATTGGATAATCAATTCGGGTGGGATCACAATTGGTATCCACAATGGCGACAACGGGAATGCCCAAACGATTGGCTTCCTTGACGGTAATGTGTTGAATGCGAGTGTCGAGAACGTAGATACACCCAGGCAAACTTTCCATCGCCTTGATGCCGCTCAAATATTTCTCCAGTTTGCCCCGCTCTTTTTCCATCAACAACACTTCTTTTTTCTTCAGCCGTTCATGGGTTCCATCGGTCTGCGCGGCTTCGAGTTTCTTGAGTTGGCTGATACTTTTTCTGATCGTTTCGAAGTTGGTGAGCATACCTCCCAGCCAGCGTTGGGTGACGTAGTACATGCCACACCGCTGGGCTTCTTCTTCAACGATGTCGACGGCTTGACGCTTGGTTCCCACGAAGAGGACCGATTCCCCGGCCGCAACGGTATCACGGACAAAATTATAGGCTTCGAGAAAGAATTTGGCGGTTTGTTGTAAATCAATAAGATAGATGCCGTTTCTTTCTCCGAAGAGATACGGCTTCATTTTGGGATTCCAGCGATTGGTTTGATGCCCAAAATGTACGCCTGCCTCTAACATGTCTTTAATGGATACCATATTGGGGTTTTTCGCCTCCATTCAGGTAAGGAAAGAATCATTGTAAAAAGTACGCCGGTGTGCCACACGTCCATTGTTCTACCGTACACCTTCTCAAACTAAAAACGTCTAACATAACCTTTGTTTTTAATGCAAGGTCAATTGCCATACCTTCTGCAAATGAGTCAAGCGATGCAGGAATGAGGGCAATCAAGGATTCCCCCTAATGGGGGTAAAATTTTGACGGGGATTCCTGAATGTCGGTAAAGTAATTTTTTACGTGATGGATGACAAAGGGGTTGTCAGTCCTGCGTGAGCTTGTTTCTCTTTTCCTCACCCTCTACCTCCCTTCGCCCCTCCTTACAAAGGAGGGGAATCAGGAAGGAACACCTATTGTTTTCTGGTGGAGATGAGGCAAAGGGTGAAAGGATTGGTCGCCTTTTTCCTCCCCTTTGTAAGGGGAGGCTAGGTGGGGTAGAGAGCGTGAATTGGGGTATAGACAAATTCTTGCGATGAGGTTTGAAGAATGGTTGAAGTTCCTATCAAGCTGTATGTTCAGGGTCTTGCCAGACAAGCCAATGCCGCGACTCGTGCCTTGGCGCTGATGACTGGTCATGCGCGTGCCAGGGCCCTCGAGGCCATGGCGGAACAGTTGGAAGCGAGCATTGAAGACGTGTTGACGGCCAACAAACAGGACCTCGATGCCATTCCCAAGGAGTGGGGGCCGGAGGAGTACCGGAAAGCGAGAGAACAAATTTCCGTGACGGAACAAACCCTTCTCGATATCGTTGCCTTTATTCGCAGGATTGCAGAGGAACCGGATCCCACGGGGGAAGTGTCGCAGGGATGGTTGACGCAAGAAGGTCTGAACGTGCATCGGGTTCGTGTCCCGATCGGGGTGATCGCCGTCATCTCCGAATATGGCCCGTCCGTGGTTGCCGAATCGATGGCAATGTGTCTCCGTTCGGGAAATGTGTGCGTGGTGCGGGGGGGAAAAGAATGGTTTGGGACCAATTCCGCAATAGCCGGGATCTTGCGTGAGGCGGCGGAACAGCATGGTGTCCCTCAAGGGGCTCTCACGTTTGTGGATCGTCCCGACCGGGAGGGCGTGCTTGAACTGACCCGATTGCGAAACGTGGTGCACGGCGTCGTTCCCAGAGGAAAAGCGAGCCTGCGCAGAGTCGTGATGGAGCAGTCGCGGGTCCCGGTTTTGGGGTATGACGGCGGCGTGTGTCACGTCTACGTCGATAAAGACGCGGACGTGCCGTTGGCTCAAGGGATCGTGGTGAATTCCAAGATTCAGGATCCGGTTGCCACCAATGCCGCCGATACGGTGTTGGTCCATCAGGCCATCGCACGGCAGTTGCTGCCTGGCCTGCTCCGGCGATTGCTCAGTGAATTTACGGTGGATCTCATCGGCTGTCCGAAAACCGTCTCCATGATGGGAATCATGGCCATGACCGGGCACAAGGGGATTCGAGCGGCCACGGACGAGGATTGGGAACAAAAAAGGCAATCGCCGGAACTGGGCATTAAGATCGTCAAGGATCTCGACGAAGGCCTTGCCCACATTGCGGCCTTCGGGCCTGGACATACCGATACCATCGTGACCCGTCATTATGGAACCGCGATGCGATTCGTCCGGGAAGTGGATTCCGGCTCGGTGCTGGTGAATGCCTCGACGCGCCTGCATTCAGGCCCGCAGATGGATTTGGGTGAGGAACTGGGAGTGAATACGTCTCATTTCCACGTGAGAGGGCCGTTGACGCTTCGATCCCTGACGACTGAGAAATACGTCGGGTTCGGCACTGGTCAATTGCGACAGCCTCATCCCGTTCCCCAGGCTTATCAGGATGCGATGATGTTGTCCTCAAAATTCTGATCCACGATTAAGAAACACCGATTTCAAATGTCTGGGACAGGCTTTTCCCTTCCCCTCCTTTGTAAGGAGGGGCAAAGGGGAGGTAGAGTCTACGGAGAGGACGGCGAAATCCTATGTTCTATGGGCTGTTGGCTCTACCCCACCTCGCCTCCCCTTACAAAGGGGAGGGAACGAGAAAGTCAGAACTTTCTTAAACGTTTCGTCAAGCTCTCAGTGCCCGCAGCCTAGTTTTGCTTCCATGGCCGAATTGGACATTGCCCGGCATCTTGCCCAATGGGGACTTCGCAGGTTTCCCGATGAAGTTTCTTATTATGCCTGGCAACGGCAATCCTTATCCGGAGAGCGACTTGGGCTTCTCCGGCAAACGGCTCAAACCCGACACGAAGGAGTGAGCGCGGACCAAGCCTTTTATGATCTGGCTGCGACTCCCGACGTTCTTCCCGTTTTATACAGCCAGCGATACGGCTACTATCACGTACTCGGCCCGGCGGTCGTGAACGTGCTGGAGGGGGCCCTGCGCGTGTTGGACGTCGGGTGCGGGGTCGGGATTCTCACAACCTGGTACGCGACCTGTTTTCCGGACGTGACGTTCCTGGGCATCGATCGGTCTCTGAAATCGATTGAAGTGGCGCGACAGTTCACTGAATTATGTCATCTCAAGAACGTCAGCTTCCGCCATTGCGAAATTCCTCAACACCGGATGCCCGGGACTTTTGATACCATCGTGTCCACTCAGGCCCTGTTTCAATCGGAATCCGATCCGGGGCTTCCAAGTCGGAGTTGGACGACCTTTGAACGCGATCGGGATACAGGGCAACAACTCGGTCTGGAAGAGCGGACGGGCATCGGTCCTCGTTTGGACTGGCTGTTGCAAGTGCTGGATTCCTCGGGCCGTTTCGTACTTTTTGAAAAGGCCGTTCATCTGGGAAGACGCGTGTTGTTTCAGCGAGCCCTGGAAGCGAGAGGTTGTGTTCCCATGACGGATCCGCGGCTGCTGGTGTATTCGGAACTCGGGGAGCCTGTTGAGGAAGGCCCTTTGTACGTGATGCAACGAGGTCCTGGTTTTCCTGCTGCGGTGTTACGGGAAGACACGCCGCATGATCCGCAACAGGGGCTGTATCGTTGCCAAGGCGCTCATGCGGATTTCGTGTATACCAGGTTGCCGAAAGATGCCGCGCATTCGGAAAAGGTGGTTGTGAAGTTCGGAGACAAGAATGGCTGGTACGAAACGGGCCGAACGGGCGGGGGATTGGGATATGTCCGTCTCATGATTCATGGGACGCTTTCCGGTCTTCTGGTTGGAATGATCGAGTTGCAACCCCTGATGGTCGAACTTGTCAGGCATGAACTGAAACAAGGCCGAGAGCCTGACGAGACTCGACTCATGCGTAGCCGGTCGGAACAAGAGAGCGGTTCACCCGAGCAGGCTCCTCTTTACGAAAACCATTCTGTCGTGGCCGAGCAGGTGTGGCGGCAGCTTCCGGGCCGGCTGGTCCTGCGACAGCAGACCGATGAGGAGGCGGAGGGGCGACAACGTCACATTGAATACGGCCGCTGTGCCGGAAATCTCCATTACCTGTATTGGGCGAATACCTTTGATCAACGGCAAATCGTGATCATGGAGCAGGAGCGAAGCTCCCTCTTGGAGAACTATTATTCCGAAGCAACCGGTGAGCGATAGGAAAGGGGTCGGCAAAGCAGGCGCGTGAGCTGATTGGGAAAATGGTGGCGGTGAAGGGTTTCGAACCCCTGACCCGCGGCTTATGAGTCCGCTGCTCTACCAACTGAGCTACACCGCCACATCCTTTGATGGATATACCACATGGTATGAAGATTCGACAATTGATGCAAAAATGAATCACTTGGGGCACGTGGTGCCATCCGGCACGGCACGGGGGCCGTCCCCTACCAGGCCTATGATGTAGGGACACCCCCCTGTGGTTGTTCGTTGCCCTAAGTGGTGCGTTTGTCGTCGATCTCCCCGGCCAGGGCATTCAGGACACCGAGTGCCTGTTCACTGAGTTCCACCGGTTGCTCATCGGCTTGGTGAGCGGGGAGTGCATCGTCCTTGGACTTTGGTCTCGTGGTTTTGAGGAGTTCTTCTTCGAGTTCATCCAGCGTGGGTTCGGAATCGGATTGAATGGCAAACAAGCGTTGCAGGGCAAAGATGGCCCGGGCGTGGCTGTGCCAGGGCCCACTATGTTCACTGTCATGCACGCGAGTGATCAATTGCCAAAACCCTGATTCGACTGCTTCAGGTATCGTGCCGTCGGCGAAGGTTTTGAGTTTTTCAATCAATGCCTCTTCCGTTCGTTCAATACCCGGGATGAAAGTAACAATCGAACGCCGGGAAGGTTTTTTGGAAAGAACGCGTAGCGTCTCTCTCCAGAGATCCGGGTACGTCTGATGAGAGCCGGATGACGCCGACTCCTTATCGAGCCTTGCCTGGAGAGCAGTGATGTATTGGGTCAACGCCTTGACCTTTCTTGCGGAAAGGCTGCCCAAGGGGATCCCCCAAATATGAGCGACTTCGTGATCCTGCAGGGGAGAGAGGCCCGAAAGTTCGTACTCCTGCTCTGCATTTTTCAGTCGTCGTCGTTGTCGTTCCCGCCGTCTGAGCAGGGTCTGATATTCAACAAGCAGCCGTCCGCGGTGAAAGTCGTCTTCAGAAATTTCTTCTTGTTCCAATGCGCGGTCCAAGTGTCGGATTTCCGGTTTCGGGATCGCGGATACGGCAGTCTTTTTGCGTTCCTTCAACTCCGTCCGGTCGACGTGAAATTTCGACGTGAGCAACCCTTCAGCGGCCAGGATGGTTAAATCGCTCAGGTCCAACTGCTTCTTGAGGCATTCGATTTGGAGCCAGGGCCGTTCGCGTTTTTGACGAAGAAACCCGCTGTATTGGTTGATGCGTTCGGTCACCTCACGCGTTGCGGCCACAAGCGATTTTTTTTCCTGGGGTTGATCTCCGGCCATGAACCGAGAGTCCGGCTGATCCTCCACAATGAACTGAATATCCTCTTCAGACGTTTCGAGATACTGAAGCAGGAGCAGGCGGACCATGATCCGGCTTTGGACGGGAAGCGTCTCAATGACGGCTTCGATGAGTTCAGACGTGAGCGGTGAATGCGTAAGGGCCGTGGTCATGCGTCAAGCTTCGTCTTTCGCTTCCAAATATTGTGCGACGTATTCACGGACGTCCTGAATCGTTCCTTCGGCGTACAATTTTCGGGGAATTTCCACGACGTGCAGATCTTGCAGTTTCATGCCTCGCTCGATGGCCCATTCTTCATCGGAATACAGGGTGACGGCGCCGTCCGGATGACGGTACACGAACAGGATATCCTTTTCTTGATCATTCGTCTCTTCCATGAGCCTCACGAAACACGATGCTTTCGGGATAACACACCAGACTGAACTCTGTCAAAAGAATCCCTCATGGAGGGCGGACACGCAGGTCCGCCCTTACGTAGGGGCGAACCTATGTGTTCGCCCGTCCCGCGCATGTCATCTTGGCGTGGCGGGGGAGAAACAGGATCGACGCCAAAACACGTAGACGGTAAACGCCACCAGCGAAAGAAAAAACACCGTGCGAATGCGTCCGTACCCGAAGCAGGCGAAATTTGCTAAGGCATTGCACAAGCCGAACCCGGCATAGGCCATGTACACAAGCAGTGCCCATGGACGAAGCTTGAGGAACCCATAGCCAATGGCCAGGTGAAGGGTGGGGGATTGGGCCTTGGCCAGGAGACCGGGCACTCCCTCGGGTTTGGTACAGAACAGGGTGAGACTGTATTCGGGGTTTGCCAAAATAATGTAGAGGTCTGTAAACGCGGTAAAGAGAAACAGACCGCCCAGGTATCGAATATCGTGGGCACGACGCCAAGCCGTTTTCAGGGTCTCCATTTGACCCGGTGGGCTGGGCAAAGAGGCTTCATAGGCTTGCAGACACCACCAGGGCACGATGATCAATAGGGCAAAAAAGAATCCCGCGCCGGTTCCTCCTCGCTGGCTTAGACCCCAGGTAAAGCCCCCCAGTAGTCCGCCCATGGCGAGGACGCGGGCCGCGTGGCGGGGATAGCCGCGCACCCATTGTCCGAGACCCGGGACAAGGGATGACAGGATCGCGCCTTTGACGGATGATTCAGCGGAGAGCGCTGCCGGTGAGTCCGGTTGCTGCATGGACTTCAGGCCGTTTGGGAAAATGTGAGAGGAAGAACGGTCGGCCCGCAGTGAAAATCGAAGCCCGGTCGGGGTTACCCGCCGAGTGTATCGAGACTTTCCTTGAGACTCTTCATGATACAGGTGAAGATGGGGATGTCCCGCTTGGTATATCGACTCCCTTCCGCCTCGCGGAGGTGCATGACGAGATCGAGAAAATCCTGGGGGTGGTCGGTTTCGAACGCCACCACGAATTCCTGATCATCCAGGCCGAAGGAGTAGGTCGTGTTGAGTTTGACCGACGGGTATTTATGGCCGATTTCAATATGCTCGTCCATCATCCCCTGCCGGGCGGCCTTGGTCAGGAGGTACCATTCACGGGTCTTCTCGAAGGGATAGATGAAAATGTATTTGCTGCGACCGGGCGTAATTTTCAGTCGTCGGCTTTCCTGGCCCTCGTGCACGTGGTGGTCCACGTACACCGAACGTTTCGTCATCGACAGGTATGAATAAGGAATCGTGAGATATTTTCCAAGACCCGTGGCCAGCGCCTTAGCCATTTGCTCCTGGAAGAGTTCGAGTTCGTAGGTAATCCGCCAGAGCATGAAATCGCAGTCTCCGCGAATGCCGACCGTCGAATAAGGGACGACGATGACCTTGCCGGAGAATTCCTCTATAGCCCGGATGAATTCCTGCTTGCCGGCTTGTCGCTCGTCATGCGCGAGTCTCCGCCACGCCGGATCAACCTTGAAAAAGACGAAATTGACGAATTGCCGGTTGCCTGGTTGTTCTTCTGCAGCCATACGAAATCCTCCACAGACAGGCTGAATATGATGCGATTGAATAGAGTTGAGTATCTATCAATTTTTCCTCGGCGTTGTCAACGAAGCGTGGGTGTCGGCCTTTTTTTGTAGTTGTAACGGCCTCATCCATTTGGGACGGCACGGGGGCCGTCCCCTACAGGGCAGGTGGGATAGACGGAGATGGCGGTGTCTTTCCCCTACGCTTGAATCCACGTCAAAAGCCGTATACGGTGTGCACCGGGGAAACAGGGGGTGCCGTTGCCGAAATCGTGGTTTTATCCAGCCCATGCCGAAGGGGCCGTCCCTCTGTGGCGGCCCAGGATGGCTCTCGTGGGCTTTTGTCTTTTGTGCATCGGGACAGCGCTTGGTATTCCGGCGTTGGAAAGCCGGGCGATCGAAGTATCTCCGACAGACGCGCAGGTTGAGCAAGCCGTGGAGCAAGGACTCCGCGCAGCCAAGGATCGCGTACTGCCGAATCGACTCTATACGTGGTTCGGGTCGGATCGGAAATTGCGCCCCAACGGGTTTTTGATGACCAAAATGAACGGCCTGACCGTGATGGCGAGCCATTTCGGGCTGCGGGGAGAAACGCCTTCCGAAACGGAGATCCGGCGCATCCTTGCCGAGGAAACCATGCTTGTGAGTGTGACGATCTTCGGCGAAACCGGGACTTTTGCCGACAACAGTTACATTGTGTTGAAGCAAGGCGAGAAACTGGTGAAACCCTTGAACGTGCGATTCGATGGCGTGGCCCAGCGGACAAAAGTGTGGCCCAAGGCTCCGCGCTACAAGGCCAAGGTCATCGGCTCCTTTCGGTATGACGCGTTCGATCCAAATGCGAAGACCACGATCATGGTGTTTCCAAATCAAGGGGACGAGGTTTCGTTCGAGGTGGAATTTTCAAACATTCCCTAGGGATTGCGGAGCGTTCTCCCGACTACGTAAGAATGTGTTTTTTACCGTGTATTCCGCAATACAATCCATGGCGCTATTGACCAAAACTTCCTGAAACACTATAAGTTTATACTTAATTGTGCTCTCTTTTCATAAATTCCGGGAAAACGAGAAAACAATGAAAATATACATTTCTCCATTTCTGATGCTTGCCCTCGCCACGTTTGTGATGGTGCCGGGTTGGGCGCAGGCACACTCGGAGGGCTTCTACATCAGCGGCGATATCGGGGTCAATTTCGCCGGCGGCTTCGATACGACCGGAACCAGTAACGATCGGGCCAGCGTCTGCGATGAATACATCAATCCACGGTACCAGGAGCGCGCGAGTTGCACGGGTCCTGATCGTAGCGTGGGTGGAAGATGGGAGAACGAGTTCGACAGGGCCACCGGTATTCTGGCCGGAGGGGCGATCGGCTACAGTTTTTCGGGTCATATCCAGAACAAGAACAGTCCCTTGGGTGGTCTTCGCGTGGAACTGGAATACTTCTACCGGCAATCGAACTATGATCAGACAGCCGACGTTCCTCTCGGGGTGGGCACACAGGGCCAGAAACTCAGGGATGAAATTGTGCATGCGACGGATCGGATAGGCAGCTTGACCTCCCACAACCTGTTCGGGAACCTGTTGTATGATTTCCGTAACGCCAGCCGGTTCACGCCGTATATCGGGATCGGTGGCGGCGTTGGGTTTACCGACGTCGAGTATGCCAGCGTCTGGGCGAGAAACAATAACCCGGAGTCCATCACGACGGGTTATGGATTGCCCAACGCTGCCGAGATCCAACAGAACCTCGCCGGAACGGTCAGCGTTTCGCAAAATACGCTCAGCGACGTGCTCTATGGTCTCCAGATCCTGTTCGGGGTGGATTACGCGGTCACGGAAGCCCTGTCTCTGGGGCTCAAGGGACGCTGGGTCAGGTTCAATTCTTTTCGGGACGAGACCGGGATCATGTGGGATCCGTTGCGCAGTCACGAACCCAATCTCCGGAAAGACGGCAGTGAGCCGGTCCGGGGCGGACTCGAAACCGACAACATCGAGTTTTTTGGCGTGAGCGTGAACCTGAAGCATCGGTTTTAGGGATACCGTTCCTTCCAACCTATGTTCACGGATTCGCTGGCAATTTCTGAAATCATTGCGGTTGGATCCGAATTGTTGCTCGGCGGGCGGGTCGATACCAATTCGATTTTTCTCAGCGAGTCGCTGGCGGGGCATGGAATCGAAGTCCGGTTCAAGTCCGTGGTCGGGGACGATATCGAAGACATAGGCGTGGCCGTTACGAACGCGGCCAAACGGACGAAGCTCGTGCTGATCACCGGCGGTCTTGGTCCAACCGTGGACGATGTCACCCGCGAAGCCGTGGCCCGGGTTACCGGAATTCCGTTACGCTTGCGTCCCCGGGCCCTCGAATCCATAAAGACACGCTTGCAATCCGCGGGACGGACCGTTTCTGAAAGCCAACGCCGGCAGGCGTTCCTGCCAGCCGGCGCCGTGCTGCTTCGGAATCCCGCCGGGATTGCGCCCGGTTTTGCCGTGCAGTGGAAGCGCTGTCGAATCTTTTGCCTGCCCGGAGTCAGCCACGAGGTCCGCGGGATGTGGACGGAGTCGGTCCTGCCGATGCTTCGACGAGAAGGGATTTTGTCGCCGGCCATCGAGACCCGGACGATTCAGGCCTTTGGACTTCTCGAGAGCGAGATCGACAATCGACTCAAAGGGATCATGCCCGCCACAAGCCCTTTCCGTCTCGGCCTTCTCGCCTCTCCGCTCGGAGTTTCGGTGTCACTCACGAGATCGAGGACGACTGAAAGAAGGCAAGCGGGGAAGAAAAACTCTAGGCAATCCGCCATGTCACTTGATGACTTAATGAACGACGTGATCGCCAAATTGGGGCAACACGTCTTCTCCATCGACGGACAGACCATGGAGGAAGTGGTGGGGCAACGTCTCCGTGCGCGAAGATCCACCATCGCCCTGGCTGAAAGCTGTACGGGCGGGCTGATTGCGCATCGCCTGACTCAAGTGCCCGGAAGTTCGACATACGTGGACCGGGGCGTGGTGTGTTATGGCAATCGGGCGAAGATGGAACTGCTCGGAGTTCCCGAATCGTTGTTGAAAAAATATGGGGCGGTGAGTGCGCAGGTCGCCAAGGCCATGGCTCAGGGTATTCGGACGAGAAGCAAGGCGGACGTGGGCCTGAGTATCACGGGTATTGCCGGACCCGGAGGCGGGACGGCGCACAAGCCCGTCGGTTTGGTCTACGTCGGGCTGGCCACGTCGATGGGAACCTCAACGAAAGCATTCCGGTTCCATGGAGAACGGGAAGCGATTAAACTCCGGTCGTCGCAGGCAGCACTCGACGTGTTGCGGCGTTGGTTGTGCGATTCATTTCTTGACGAGGCCTGATGGGACTACGAACGTTTTTGGCGATTGATCTGCCTGCAACCCTGCAATCGGCCATAGGGCAGAACATCCGAACGGTCAAACGAGAATTCCCAGGACTCGCTTGGAGTAAACCTGAAAATCTCCATATCAACCTGAAGTTTCTCGGTGAAACGACGGAGATTCAGGTTGACCGGATCCGCCAGGCGGTGGAGCCGGCGATTTCCCATGTTTCTCCTTTTGTCATTGAATGCAAAGGATTCGGGGCGTTTCCGGATAACCGGTCGCCCCGCGTGTTGTGGATCGGTCTTGGCGGAGCCCTCGATAGCCTGGTCACATTGGCCGGGTGTGTCGGTCGGGCAGTGGTCCCTTTGGGGTTTCCTCAAGAGGATCGACCGTTTCGGCCTCATCTGACCGTGGCTCGCGTGAAAAGGGACCATCGTGAAGTCGGGCGCGTGCTGGGAACGTTGGGAGTGTTCACGGATCCCTTTGCCTGCGGGCAGTTCCCCGTTGAACGGATTGCCTTGTTTAAGAGTGACCTCCGTCCAACTGGACCGATCTATACAAAATTATGGGACCTCTCCTTGAATGCGTGAGGGTGCGGTGCCTTTTCTTTACGAAGAATGGTTGGCCTCCTTACGGGTTTTCAGTATGATAGGGACGTGATGGCTTGAATCGAGGAGGCGTTATGAGCGATCGAACTGCAGATAATCAGGGGAAAATGAAGGCATTGGAACTGGCCGTGACCCAAATTGAAAAGCAATTTGGGAAAGGTTCGATTATGAAACTGGGAACAGGTGACGTGTCGGAAGACGTGCAGGCCGTCTCCACCGGGTCGTTGGCCCTTGATCTGGCCTTGGGCGTCGGCGGGCTGCCGCGAGGGCGAGTGGTGGAAATTTTCGGGCCGGAATCCTCGGGGAAAACCACCTTGTGTCTGCATGCGATTGCGGAAACGCAGAAAGCCGGCGGGTCCGCGGCGTTTATCGACGCGGAACACGCGTTGGACGTGTCCTATGCCAAGAAACTGGGTGTGCGAACCGACGATCTGCTGGTGGCCCAACCCGACACCGGCGAACAAGCCCTGGAAATTGCCGAGACGTTGGTCAGAAGCGGGGCGATCGACCTGGTGGTCGTGGACTCCGTTGCCGCCTTGGTGCCCCGCGCCGAAATCGAAGGTGAAATGGGCGATTCACACATGGGGCTTCAGGCGCGCCTGATGTCCCAGGCTCTCCGTAAATTGACCGGAGCCATTTCCAAATCCCTGACCACGGTGGTCTTCATCAACCAGATCCGCATGAAGATCGGCGTGATGTTCGGCAATCCCGAAACCACGACCGGCGGAAACGCCCTGAAGTTCTATTCTTCGGTGCGGCTGGACATCAGGCGGATCGAGTCCATCAAGGAAGGGCAGGAGGTGATCGGAAGCCGTGTCCGCGTCAAAGTGGTGAAAAATAAGACTGCGCCTCCATTCAGGCAGGCCGAGTTCGACATTATGTTCGCCGAGGGCGTGTCCAAAGTCGGGGAACTCATCGACCTGGGCGTGGATAGGAAAATCATCGACAAGGCCGGGGCCTGGTATTCGTTTCGTGAGGAGCGATTGGGCCAGGGCCGCGAAGCGGTGAAAGCATTTTTGAAGGAGAACCCCGAGACTGCCGGAGAAATTGAAGCGAGAATCCGGGAACAGGCCGGACTGGTTTCGATGCCGAAGGCCGCGGGTTCGGCTGAAGCGGAAAAGAAACCGGCCCCCACGCGGGGAAGAGCCTAGGAAAGTGAATCCTCGCTAACGACTGTGCGGTCCCTCTTCTCTCTTTTCCTCCCCTTTGTAAGGGGAGGTTGGGTGGGGTAGAACCAGCCGGCCAAAGAGTACGAGGGTACCGTCTTGGTCGTAGCCTCTACCTCCCCTCACCCCTCCTAGGAGGGGAATTCGGACACAGGAGAAGACGGCAGGAATTATCAACAAACGACTGAACGCACACACAAGAGAAATCCTCAAAGGATCCTGTCCTTCGTATGTCCCTAACGGCTAATGAGCTTCGACAGTCGTTTCTGGATTTTTTCCATGCGGTCGACCATGCCGTCGTTCCCAGCGCGTCGCTGCTTCCCCAGGCCGACCCCACGCTCCTGTTCACCAACGCGGGCATGAATCAGTTCAAACGGGTGTTCCTGGGAGAAGAACAGCGTTCCTATTCGCGGGCCGTTTCCGTTCAGCGGTGCATGCGAGCCGGGGGCAAACATAATGATCTGGAAAACGTCGGATATACCCGGCGCCACCACACGTTCTTTGAAATGCTCGGCAATTTCTCGTTCGGCGACTATTTCAAAAAAGACGCCGTGCGTTACGGCTGGGACTATTTGACGAAGACGCTGGGCCTGCCGGCGGATCAATTATGGGTCACGGTCTTTCAGGACGATGACGAGGCCTTTGAATTGTGGGAGAAACACGTGGGCGTGCCCGCGGCAAGAATCGTGCGGCTCGGGTACAAGGATAATTTCTGGCAAATGGGGGAAACCGGACCCTGTGGGCCCTGTTCTGAAATTCATATCGATCAGGGCGTCGCGCTGGGGTGTGGACGGGCCTCGTGTGCCGTGGGGTGTGACTGCGACCGGTATCTGGAAATCTGGAACCTCGTGTTCATGCAATTCGACCGCGACGCCGAGGGCAACCTGCATCCGTTGCCGAAACCCAGTATCGATACCGGCATGGGCCTCGAGCGGCTTGCCGCCGTGGTCCAGGGTGTAGACAGCAATTATGCGACCGACCTGTTCATGCCGTTGCTTTCGGCGATTGCCGACCGGACGGGTTGTACGTACGGCAAGGCTGAAGCCCCCGATCGTTCCCTGCGGGTCATAGCCGATCATTTGCGGGCCATCACGTTTATGATCGCGGACGGCATTCTTCCGTCGAACGAAGGCCGGGGATACGTGTTGCGACGGATTTTACGCAGGGCGTCACGCCACGGCCGGATCTTGGGCGTCACGGAACCATTTTTGCATGAATTGACCGGCACGGTGGTCGCCGAAATGAAAGCGGCCTATCCTGAACTGACGCAGGCGAGTGACCCGTGTCGCACCGTCGTCGAAAGTGAAGAAGAACGTTTTATCGGCACGTTGGACCAAGGGTTGCCCATCCTCAATCGCATGATCGGCGAAGCCACGGATGGCACCTTGGACGGTGAAAACGTTTTTAAACTCTACGACACGTATGGCTTTCCATTGGATTTGATCGAAGAAGCCGCTCGTGAGCAGGGAATGGTCGCCGATCTTGAAGGGTTTCAACGCGCGTTGGAAGCGCAACGAGATCGGGCGCGTAAGTCGCCCGCCTTCGTCGCGGAACAGGAGAAACCTGTCGTCACCGAACTGGTGCAACGGCTTAGCCCCTCGGAGTTCCACGGGTATCAGGCGCTTCAATCCGAGAGCGTGGTGCAGGCCCTGCTCAAGGGAGACGCGCTGGCGGACGAAGTCGTGGAAGGAGACGAGGTGGAACTGGTCCTGGATGCCACGCCCTTCTATCCCGAAGGTGGTGGCCAGGTTGGGGATCAGGGGACGTTGACGGGCCGGGAGGGCCGGATTCAGGTCAAGGAGACGACCAAGGTCGGCGGCAAGCTCTTGCTGCACAGGGGAACGGTCGTCGCCGGCCGCGTTCGCACGGGCGAGCCGCTGGCCGCCACGGTGGACTCGACGACCCGCCACGGCGCGGCCAGGAATCATACCGCCACCCACCTTCTCCACGCGGCGCTTCGTGAAGTCTTGGGTCCTCACGTGAAACAGTATGGCTCGTTGGTCGCCCCGAACCGGTTGCGTTTTGATTTTTCCTACTTCAAGCCGCTCCGCATCCGGGACCTCGAAGAAATCGAGGCGATGGTCAATTTCCACGTGTTGGGCAACGCGCTCGTCCGGACCGACGTCATGGGGATTCAGGAGGCTATTCATGCCGGGGCGCTGGCGTTTTTCGGTGACAAGTACGGCGAACGGGTGCGGGTCGTGGGTATCGGGGAGTTCAGTAAAGAACTGTGTGGAGGCACGCATTGCCGGCATACGGGGGAGATCGGCTCGTTCCGCATTACCTCGGAAGGCGGGATCGCGTCCGGGGTGCGGCGCATCGAAGCCCTGACCGGGACAGGGGCACTGGAGCACGGGAAAAAGCTGGAATCCGACGTCAGGGAATTGGCGGAGTTGTTGAAAAGTAGCCCATCGGAAATCGTCCCGAAAACCCGGAAACTCGTTTCCCTGTTGAAGGAAAAGGAACGGGAACTCGAGCAGCTCAAACTGCAATTGATGGACCAGAGCGCCGGCAGTGGCGAGGCCCAAGTTCGGGAGATCCGGGGCATTCAGGTTTACGTTCAGGAAGCCCGGGGGTTGTCCATGCAGGAACTCCGGCTGCTTTCCGACAAGGTACGGAACAAGGTCCCCAAGGGCGTGATCGCCTTGGGCTCGGTCGCTGACGAGAAAGTTTCCTTGTTGGTGATCGTATCTCCCGACCTGACCTCCACGTTGCAGGCCGGGCAGTTGATCAAGGAAATGGCTCGCGAAGTCGGCGGAACGGGCGGGGGGCGGCCGGAAATGGCTCAAGCCGGGGGGAAGCATCCTGAAAAATTGAGGCAGGCCCTTGAAAAAGTATTTCATCTGGTCGAAGTGCAGGTGTCGGGAAAGTCGTGAGCCCGTCCCGTTGAATCATTGATGCTCAAAAAGAGTCTCCTCATTATCTTGGGCTTTCTCGGGTTCGGCTGCGGATTCGCGGTGCTGAGCCAACTCCAACCTGTTGGCAATTCCTCGCAGGTTACGGTTTTGGATATTGCCGAAGGGACGGCGTTGTCCGAAGTGGCGGAACGCCTTCGCCGGCAGAATCTGATCAGGAGCGATTGGGCGTTTGTATGGATGGGCCGTCTCGCTGGCTCGGACCGGAAAATCATTCCGGGGGAATACGAATTTCATGGAGGCATGGACCCCTCGACCATTTTGGAGAAGATCGTCAAGGGTGAGGTGATCCAGTATACGGTCACGATCCCCGAAGGCTTTTCGGTGAGCCAGATTGCCGATTTATTGCACGAACAACGCTTGGCCGATCGTGAGGCGTTTCTCCAATTCACCAGGGATCCGATCTTCATTCAAACCTTGTCGCTGTCCGTTGAGAACCGCGTCGATAGCCTGGAAGGCTATCTCTTTCCCGATACCTACCAGTTTGCTCGTCACGTGGAACCGAAACGATTGATTGCATCGATGGTGTCCCGGTTCAAGCAAAGCGTGACCGAGGAAGACCGGCGGCGGGTCGCGGAATTGGGTCTATCCATGCATCAGGCGGTCACGTTGGCATCGGTGATTGAAAAAGAAACGGCCCGGCCGGATGAACGCACCTTGATTTCCGGAGTGTTTCATAATCGACTGCGAAAAAAAATCCCGCTGCAAAGCGATCCGACGGTCATCTACGCCTTGAATGAATTCGACGGCAATCTCCGCAAACAGGACCTGTCGATCGATAGTCCTTACAATACCTACCGGGTCGTAGGGTTACCCCCCGGTCCAATTGCCAATCCGGGAAGCGCCGCGATCCATGCGGCCCTCTATCCTGAGCCGAGCGAGTATCTGTATTTCGTGTCTCGCAACGACGGGAGCCATGAGTTCTCAACAACACTTGCCGAACATAATCGGGCCGTCAGCAAATATCAGTTGCGTCAACGTCGTCGTACCTCGTAATCTTTCCGGACCATGTCTTTTGAACAACGCGTCACGTCCCTGGGCCTGATCTTACCGGAGCCTCCCCAACCCGTGGCCACGTATGTTCCCTCCGTTCGAGTCGGCGAATTGCTTTTTATCAGTGGAGTGGTGCCCAGCCGTGACGGGCAGATCGTTTTTCAGGGAAAGGTGGGGCGCGATCTCTCCAGGGAAGAAGGCTATGAAGCGGCCAAGGTCTCGTTGCTCAATGCTCTGGCCAATATCCGTCAGGCTGCGGGTTCTTTGGATCAGGTAAAACGAATCGTCAAAATGACGGGCTATGTGGCTTCTCACGAAGGGTTCAGGGAACAGCCCTATGTGATCAACGGCGCGTCGGATTTGCTGGTGGCGATTTTCGGCGAGGTCGGCCGGCATGCTCGCGTGGCCGTGGGAGTGGCCGAATTGCCCATGGGAGTTCCCGTCGAACTCGAATTGATCGTCCAACTGTTGCCCCAGTAACCGGAGAGATCCATAAGCCGCTGGTTCTCAGGATAAGGGAACCTCAGGATGAACACACACACACGGCCGGTACTCGCGGTCGTCATGATGTTCATGGTCGGCATGATCGTATCGGACCGTGCCCTGGCGAACGTGAAGTATGTGGCCGATCAGAACGTCTTTTCCTCCATAAAAACTGCCAACACGATTTACGTGGAAGTACAGACCTCGACCTGGAAGACACGCGGGAGGCTGTTGTGGGATGCCCCGGCGGACATTCGGGCCAAATTGATTGCGGTGGGTTTCGAGATCGTGCGGGATAAGACTCAACCGCACACTTTGACTTTGACCGGTTCGTATGAAGAAACCAGGGGCCGGTCTTTTGGCATCAATCGATACGGCACGGTACTTTCGGGAACGTTCAGGATCGAACACCACGAGAAAGGCTTGTTGTTTGAAATTAGAGTTCAGGAAAGAGCCACGCTCACGCCTTCGGGAACTCTGCCCTACCTGGACTCGCTGCACAATTTTCTGACCAATCCCTACTATCATTTTCTCGGGGAGATCATAGAGGGGCAGATTCATCGAAGCCAGGATGCCCATCGCGTCTTCCTGAACGAGTTGCGCACCAAAGTTGCTCAGGATGTTGCTCCCAATGTATCGGACAACCCTGACTGGATTCCTGAAGGCATACACAGCATGCAGCCAGCCCATACGCTGTATGAACCGGTGGCTGCCAGACGGACGATCGAGGAGTTCGTGCAGACGAAGGACGACAGAATTGTCGGTATCCTCCCGGATCTGCTGAACCATCCCGACGTGTACGTGAAAGTACGCAGTGTCCAGGCGTTCGGTGATTTCAACGTCATAGCGGCTCTTCCCTTGTTGCGGGACCTTGAAAAAAACGCCAAAGAAATCGAAGTCAGAAACGCGGCGTCCGACACGATTACCCGCTTGACTGAAACTTCGCCATAACCTTATAAAACCCTCTCCCCTCGTGGGAGAGGGCAGGGTGAGGGGAGCGTAGGTCGAATTAGCCCTTCGACTACGCTTCCGCTACGCTCAGGACGGGCGCAGGGTAATCCGACACATTCTTTCCTTGTCGCACAACGCGGATGTCAGGTTACGCTTCGCTAACCTGACATCCGCTACTATCTAGGTTGTTCTCGACCTGGCATTCTCATATGTAACTTGTAAGTGATGCTTATTGACAGCAAACGAGTGCTGCCATAAAATCCGCTGCACTAGAGAATGGCTAAGCCCAAGGCGTCACGAGATAATCTTGTGAGAAAGATCGGTGACATCATGAAAAAATTCTTGTTCGTGCTGGTGGGAATGGTGCTAGTGCTGTCCGCAGGCCAGGTATGGGCCAAGGACGGATTTTACATGGGGATGGACCTGGGCGTCGTGGTCGCTCCGGAAATGGACGTCCAGACCGGCGGGTTGGATGATTGGTCATCGACTGATGTATCAGCGACCAGATGCGACGTGACCATCAACCCGGATCGTTCGCAGGTGGGGCCGAACGACTGTGCCGATGATCCGCAACCCTGGGGACCTATGGCGGAGTCGTTTGAGGGCGGCTCGGGGATTCTGGCGGGATTGGCCGTGGGGTATCGTCTTGGAAATTTCAGGGTGGAGGGTGAGTATTTCTATCGTGGCACCAACTTATGACAGTACGGATGTTCCTACCACGCCCACTTATGATCCCAACGATGATATGGGATTCCAGACAGTCGAGGATGCCATCGATGACGTGTTGTCGCACAACTTTTTTGCAACCTGTATTATGACTACCACTCGGACTCGAAGTTTACCCCGTACGTGGGAGTGGGCATCGGTCTGGCCAACGTCTCGGTCGCGTACCGGACACTTTGGCAGCGAAGCACGAACCTCGATAACATCACGGTCTTCGATACCACGGGTCCCGAAGGCGCTGCTGGGAGGGCATTGAACGAAGAGCTCGCTGGGGCCTTGACGTATGACCGAGCCAAAATGTCTGATACGCTCCTCGGGTATCAGGTACTCGCCGGGGTGGACTATCAGGTCAGCGATCCGGTGACCATCGGGCTCAAGTTCCGGTGGGCGGATTTCGGTGAATTCGAGGACGAGTCTGAATATACGAGGCTCCGTGGGCATGCGTCCGTGGCAGGGAATCCACCACGGCCCGTGACCTACTATATCATGACTGATGACATTCAATTCTGGGGCGTGAGCCTCAACATGAAGTATCAGTTCTGACCGGTAAGGATGAAACGGTCGGAAGCGCAGTGTGCTGGCCATTTTTGGATTGGCCGAAGTTTTGCCTTGGGCCTTGCCGTTGGTTGACGGCAAAAAGTACCGCGTTATACAGTATAGAGTGGCCGCGTCATATACTGTGGTGCGGCCACTTTTCGTTTCAGTCCTCGGGACGAATCAATACGTCTGGAGATGAAGTACCAGTTCTGACCATGGAAAGGGAATTGCGGTATGAGACACGTGTTTCTAGCTTTACTGTTTGTATGCGGAACGGCTTCGTTTGCTCAGGCTGAATTGTTTCCGGACTCCGGGCCTCCGGGCGCCACGGTGACAATCGGC
The DNA here is from genome assembly GCA_012270585.1 of Nitrospirales bacterium. Taxonomy (GTDB): domain Bacteria; phylum Nitrospirota; class Nitrospiria; order Nitrospirales; family UBA8639; genus Bin75. Next base: position 89,498 of record JAAXIB010000088.1, on the reverse strand, counting down.
GGGGCCACGTTCGGGGAGTTTGTTTCGACTGCGGAGAACCGAGTGGACTTTAACGGCGTGCCCGCGTTGATTCAGCTCTGGGAGCTGGACCTGGTGATGGTCAAGGTGCCGCTGGGTGCCAAGAGTGGCGACGTGACGATTTCAGGACCTCAAGGAGCCACGGTCGCAGGCCGGTTTACCATTCAACGGGTGAAGATTACCAAACTGGTCCCGCCGGAAGCGGAGCCTGGGTCGGTGCTCACGATCGAGGGTGAGCATTTCGGTAATACGGCAGGGTCGCGTGATCCCAATACCATGTTCGGCGTGAACAGAGTGTTGATCAACGGCATTCTGGCGGAGATCCTGAAATGGCGGCCTTCCAAGATCGAGGTCAAGATACCGGCCAATGCCGAGTCCGGTGACGTGGTCGTGCAACTCGCTTCTTCCGACCCGTTGACGGATGGGTCCTGCTGTGCGCCGGTTGCATATGCCGAGAGTAACCCCGTGCCGATTTCCCTTATTCCCAGCGTGTCGTTTTCTCCGAATAGGGGGCCCGTCGGGACCAAGATCGTGTTGAGCGGGCAACAATTCGGCGAAGCCAAAGGGCCGCAGGATGCGATTTCTATCGGAGGCAAACCGGTGACGATCTCGAAATGGTCTCCGCGGACCATCGTGGTCCACGTGCCGTTAAACGCCGTCAGCGGGCCTGTCACGTTTCAACAGGATGGTCACACGAGAACCCTGGGCCAATTCGAGTTGGTCGAACCTGGATTCGAACGGTTGTTCCCCACGGAGGGTCCTATCGGCACCCTGGTCTACATTAAAGGGGAAAATTTCGGGGTGTTCTCCGAAGCGGGGAGTACGGCTTATGCGTTCGATTTCGATCCGGGCCAGAACCGGGTGGAAATCGGCGGCGTACCCGCTATTATTCACCGGTGGCAGGATAATGAAATCAACGTGTGGGTGCCCTATAGCGCCAAGTCCGGTCCCGTTGTCGTGAAGAGGGGAGCCACGATTCCCAAGCCCGATGGAATGTGTTGTGCCAAACGGGACGTGGTAGCCTTCGAGGTGGGTTCCTTTACTGTGAAGACGCCCAAGGTGACGTCCTATTCGCCGAAGGAAGCCGGGATCGATGAAATCGTGACCTTGCAAGGCGAGGGGTTCGGGGAGTTCCTGAAAATCGCAGAGGCGACGCGTTTGGAATTGAATACCGACGCCCATGATTGGAAGAACTATCGGCTGGGGCCCGACGTTTCACGAACGGAAGTGCTGGTAAACGGCGTCGCGGCCGTCGTGGTCTCCTGGAAGGATACTGAAATCAAGGTTCAGGTGCCCAGGCGTCACGTGTTCGGGTTTGGGCATCCCGAAGGGTTTTACGTAGATCCCACCGAAGGAGAAATCGTCGTGCGTCGCGGGTCCTGGGATTTGCTCGAAAACGGCCGGTGTTGTTCCCGGAAGCAGTGGCTGAGTGCCGTGGCGGGTGAATTCAAAATTCTCCCACGTGGATTGCCGCACAAGGAATTTTTCTTCGATTACACGCAAGAGAAGTGGAGAACGGACCAGATACCGTGAAAGCAGGTTTTTCCTCTTTTCATGCTCTCCTTCTGGTCGTGGGGATGGTCTGTCTCCCGGGTTTTGCCGGTCAGGTCGAAGCCGGAGAGAACGTGGCCTCGACCATTCAGCATAGCGGGACCAAATCCACGCTTCTCGGGACTTTTTTCGTGAGCGCGCGACACGGCTGGGCCGTGGGCGCCGGGGGAACAGTCTTGAAAACGGAGGACGCGGGGAAGACGTGGCAGGCGGTGACTCGTCGCACTGCGGCCCTGTTAACGAGCATTTATTTTACGGACGCGCAACACGGATGGATCGTCGGGCAGAACGGGACCATTCTGCATACGACCGATCACGGGAAGACGTGGCGCCGGCAGGCTGCCGGGGTGGGTGCCGCACTCTATGACGTGTATTTCCTGAATCCCTCGCAGGGATGGGTCGTCGGAGACCGGGGAACCATCCTGCGGACCGTGGACGGCGGCATGACCTGGGAGGATCAAAGCAGTTTAACAGCGGTGGATCTGTTCGGGGTGCAGTTCGTCGATGCGCAAAACGGGTGGGCGGTCGGCGCGATCGGGACAATCCTCTTCACTCAGGACGGTGGGCAAAACTGGATTCAGCAAACGACCGGCAGTGCCACGACGTTCTTCGATCTGTACTTTACGGATGCCGAAGGCGGGTGGGTTGTCGGATCCCAGGGTGCGATTTTTCAAACGATTACCGGTGGAAAAAAGTGGGTTGACCGCACCCTGCCATGCGGGTCTCCCTGTATCAGACCGCCTGACTTTTTAAAAGTCCAGTTTACCGGGTTCCTCGCGGGTTGGGTCATTGGAGAGCGTGGCGCGTTTCTCCAAACCACGGACGCCGGCTTCACGTGGGACGAACCGGAACTCCCGGAACCGTTCAGCTTTTATGGGTTATCTTTTCCCAACCCCAACGTCGGATGGGCCGTTGGCGAAGGCGGAACCATCCTGAAGATCGCCCCTGCTTCATCCTGATTCCTCCAGTCCCGGTTATCCCAAATTTCCCAATTCATGTTGCAGGATGCTCAGCGCCACCAAAGGGGCGGTTTCGCTCCGAAGTAGGCTTTCCCCCAGTGAGACGGCGTAAAATCGTTGATCGAGGAGTTCCTGCATTTCCTCCGGCGTCCATCCGCCTTCCGGGCCGACGGCCAGCACAATGGTACCTTGGAACGCATGATCGATGGGAAGAGCCCCGAGTCTTCGCTCGGCCTTCCGTTCGAGTAGCGCACACCGGAGTGCCGCGTGAGGAACGTGCTGGAAGAGTTCGGGCAAGGTCATAGGAGAGGTGACGTCGGGGAGTTCCCATTGCTCCGATTGCTGGGCTGCGTCGATTGCGATCTGTTGCCACCGCTCCCGTGCGGTTCGGGTCCGACCGGCCGGTGTCCGGGCGATCACCCTCGATGTGAGTAATGGAATAATCGTGGTGACTCCGAGTTCCGTGGCTTTTTGGATCACCCAGTTCATGCGATCCCCTTTCAGGACGGCCTGAGCCAGGATAACAGGTGCCCGTGGCGGTGGAGGACCTGCTACCGTTTCAATGATGGAGGCCCGCAGGGAACTCGAATCGAGGTGTTCAACCCGAACGTGGTATCGAACCCGGTGCTCGTCTCCGACCCAAACGTGCTCGCCTTTCCGAATGCGGAGGCTCTTCGAAAGGTGGGAGAGGAGTGGATCGTCAATCGTGACGGTGCGGTTGGAAATCCGGTTTGACTGAATGAAAAAGACCGGCATGTGATGAAAGGACATGGAGAGGGTGGGAAAGACGGTCGCGTTACTCGAACATGTTTTTGACCTTGTCAAACAGGCCTTCCTCCTGGCCTTTTGATGAGGCCCTGCTCTCTTCGGCAAAGGCGGCCAGCAGTTCCCGTTGTTTTGCCGACAGTTTGGTGGGAATGGTGACGTTGATCCGAATGAGTTGATCGCCGGTGGTCCGGCCTTTCAAGGCAGGTGCGCCCAGTCCCTTGAGTCGAAGCACCTGATCGTGTTGGGTGCCTTCGGGAATCTTGACGCTGGTCTTTCCCTTGAGGGTCGGTACGTCGACCTTGCCACCCAGGGCTGCCGTGACCATGTCGAGAGACAAATCAACGACAATGTCATTGCCCTTTCGGATAAAGACCGGATGGGATCTGACCGTGACCGCAACGTAGAGATCACCCGGAGGGCCGCCATTCACGCCGTGTTCGCCTTCGCGAGCCAAGCGAAAGCGCATGCCGGTCTCGATTCCCGCGGGGATCGTCACCGATAACGTGCGTTCCCGGTACACCCGTTTTTGACCGCGGCACGCAGGACAGGGGTCCGTAATAATCTGCCCGGTTCCCTGACACTGCCCGCAGGTCCGGTTGATCGTGAAGAAGCCTTGCTGCAGGCGAATCTGCCCGGTGCCCTGGCAGCCACGACACTGCTGAACGGCATCAGCCGATTTGGCTCCCGTCCCTTTACAGGCATCACAGCCTTCCCATCTCGGAATTTTGAGCTTGGCGTCTTTCCCCTCGATTGCTTCTTCAAAGGAGAGTTCCAAATTATATTGCAGGTCATTGCCCTGTTCCGGACGACTGCGGCCTCCTCTCCCTCCTCCGAAGAAGTCTTCAAAAATATCGCCGAAAACATCACCGAATCCTCGACCGAAATCGAACCCCTCTGCTCCTCCGAATCCCTGCGGTCCTGCCGAATGCCCGAACGTATCGTACCGCTTTCGCGATTCAGGATTGCTCAGGACTTCATACGCTTCATTGGCTTCTTTGAATTTTTCTTCGGCTTTTTTCTTGTGTTGCGGGTCACTCTGCAAGTCGGGGTGGTGTTGGCGAGCGAGCCGCCGAAAGGCCTTCTTGATCTCGTCATCAGAGGCCGCTCGATCAACCTCGAGCACTTCATAATAATCCCGTTTGGTCACTGTAGCCATCTTTTCCGTTTTATGCGGGTATGTGTTCGCTCATTCGTTGACAGAATGACAGGGAGAGTGTGCCGGCCTTGAGCCGTTCTTCTTGTCGGTTCCTCCCCTTACTTCTCCTTATCGACCTCTTCAAATTCGGCATCGACCACTTTTTCGTCTTCTCCTTTTCCGTTGGTCGCCCCACCGTCGGAGCCTGTACCGTCTCCGGTGCTGTCGGTTTCGGTCGACGTCTTTTTGTACATTTCTTCCGCGAGTTTGTGTGAAGCGGTCGTGAGGGTCTGCATGGCCGCTTTCATGGTTTCGACGTCGTCTCCCGCCATGGCCTTTTTCATGCCGTCAATCGCTTCTTGGATTTTGCTTTTTTCTTCCTCGGGTATTTTTTCTCCGTGCTCCTGGAGATTCTTTTCCGTTCCATAGATCAAGGAATCGGCCTGGTTTCGAATTTCCACGGTTTCGCGGCGTTTTTTATCCTCTTCGGAATGTGCCTCGGCATCCTTCACGAATTGTTCCACTTCTTCCTTGCTCAGGCCGCTCGATGCTGTGATCTTGATTGATTGTTCTTTTTGTGTGGCCATGTCTTTGGCTGAAACGTGGACGATCCCGTTCGCGTCGATGTCGAACGTGACTTCGATTTGCGGCATCCCGCGTGGGGCAGGGGGAATACCCACCAGATCGAACTGGCCGAGAAGTTTATTGTCATTGGCCATTTCCCGTTCGCCCTGGAAGACCCGAATGGTGACGGCGGTCTGGTTGTCGGCGGCGGTGGAGAAAATTTGGCTCTTCTTAGTCGGAATCGTGGTGTTGCGGTCGATAAGCCGCGTGAAGACGCCGCCCAGGGTTTCAATACCCAGTGACAGAGGCGTGACGTCCAGGAGCAGCACGTCCTTGACGTCGCCTTTGAGGACGCCGCCCTGGATGGCGGCTCCGATCGCCACGACCTCATCGGGGTTCACGCCCTTGTGGGGCTCCTTGCCGAAGAAGGCTTTTACCCGTTCGATGACTTTGGGCATTCTCGTCATTCCCCCGACGAGCACCACTTCATTGATGTCGCTGGCGGAAACACCAGCATCGGCCAATGCTTTTTTGCAGGGTTCGATGGATCTGGTGATCAGGTCGTCGACGAGTTGTTCCAATTTGGACCTGGAGAGTTTGAGCACCAGATGCTTGGGCCCGCTGGCGTCGGCGGTGATAAAGGGAAGATTGATTTCAGTCTCCTGGGCCGATGACAGTTCGATCTTGGCCCGTTCCGCGGCCTCTTTCAGACGTTGAAGCGCCATGCGGTCGTTTTTCAAATCAATCCCCTGATCCTTTTTGAATTCGTCCACCAGCCAATCGATGATGCGAAGGTCGAAGTCGTCACCGCCCAGGAAGGTGTCGCCGTTGGTGGATTTCACTTCGAATACCCCATCCCCGATTTCGAGGATCGAGATGTCGAAGGTTCCGCCCCCAAGATCGTACACGGCGATTCTTTCCTCCTTCTTTTTTTCCAGGCCGTACGCCAACGAGGCCGCGGTGGGCTCGTTGATGATCCGCAGGACGTTGAGCCCCGCGATCTGGCCGGCGTCTTTTGTGGCTTGGCGCTGGCTGTCGTCAAAATATGCGGGCACGGTAATTACCGCCTCCGTCACTTTTTCCCCCAAAAAGTCCTCAGCCGTCTGTTTGATTTTTTGAAGAATCATGGCCGACACTTCAGGGGGGCTGTATTGTTTGCCCCTGATTTCCACGTGTGCATCCCCGTTCGAGGCGTCGAGAATCTTATAGGGCAACCGTTCGGTAGCTGCTTTGACTTCCTTGGAATTGAACTTTCGTCCCATCAGGCGTTTGACGGAAAAAATGGTGTTTTCGGCGTTCGTAATGGCTTGACGCTTGGCAATCTGGCCGACCAGCCGTTCCTTCTTATCCGTCACCGCCACCACGGACGGCGTGGTTCGGCCACCTTCCGAGTTGGCGATCACTTCCGGGTCGGCACCGCTCATGATCGCGATACACGAGTTTGTGGTTCCAAGGTCAATTCCGATTATCTTGCTCATGTTTCGACTCCTTCCTTCGATTCCTGTCCTTCTCCATTGCCTGGTTCCGTTTTGGTCTTGGCAACGGTCACCATGGCCGGCCGTAATATCCGATCGTGGAGAAAATACCCTTTCTGATATTCATCGACGACGACGTTTTCGGGGATGGTCATTGATTCGACCTGCCCCATGGCCTGATGTTGGGCCGGATCAAACACTTCTCCCACGCTGGAGACCTGTTTGATGCCCATCTTTTGAAGGGTGTCGAGGAAATGTTTATACGTGAGGTCAACCCCTTCCAGCAGCCCTTCGATCCGGCCTTGCTCGCGCCCGGATTGAAGGGCCCGTTCCAGGTTGTCCAACGTGGGCAGCAAGTCTTTGAACAACTTTTCGTTCGCAAATCTGATTGTGTCACGTTGGTCGCGCTGGACTCGCCGCTTGTAGTTGTCGAATTCCGCGGCCAAGCGCAAATATTTGTCATTAAGGGCGTGCAGTTCCTCGTTTTTTTCGAGGAGTTGGTCGTTCAGTTTTGTAACCTCTTCATTTTGTTGAGAATTTTCATCAGATTTTCCCGCTGCCGGGTCGGCGGAGGCGGTTTCGGGTTGATCGGCAGGTGGCGTGGGCACGGTGTCCTCGCCTCGTGCTTTTTCTGGAACTGGAGGATTTTCTTTCATTGCGTGTCCCGGGTATCTTGCTCAGATAGTCATCGGGACAAGCTAAGTCAACCCAAAAAAGTGAAAAAAACGATGGAAAAGCTCGAAAGAATGGTCGGGTTCCGGTTCACGCCGGAATCCTTATTGGGGTGGGGTTTCCTGACCGGTTTTACAGCGATAGAGTAATTCCAGACCTTCCAACGTTAACGACGGCCGAATTTCCTGAATGGTTCGAGAAATCGGTGCAAGAATCGGGGCAAGGCCGCCGGTGGCGACGACCTTGGTCGAGTGGCCGATTTCCTGTTCAATCCGGCCGACCAGTTCATCGACCAGACCCGCATAACCGAACATCAGGCCGGACTGGATGCTGCTCGTCGTATCGGTTCCGATGACGCTCTTGGGACGGGCCAGTTCCACGTTGGGTAATTTGGCGGTATGGCTATGAAGCGCATCGGCGGCGCTCTTGACCCCAGGGGCGATCGCTCCCCCTAAATATCGTCCGTCTTTGGTGACGGTGCACAACGTTGTGGCGGTTCCGAAATCAACGATGATGAGATTCGTTCGATAGCATGCGAACGCCGCCGCGGCATTGACCAGGCGGTCGGTTCCGATTTCCTGCGGGTTGGCATATTCGAGGGTCAACCCAAAGGGAAAGTCAGAGGAGACGATGAGGGGAGAATGGTGAAAAAAGGTTTCGACCATGGATTCAATGGTCGGGGTCAGGGGAGGAACCACGCTGGAAATAATGGTTCCTTGGATATCCTGCACTGGAATCCCGGATTCCCGGATGAGTGACGCGAAGACGATGCCGTATTCGTCGGCTGTTTTCGTGTGGTCCGTCGCCAAGCGCCAGGAGCTTCGCAGAGTGTGCCGGTCGAACACACCGAAGACGATTTGGGTATTGCCGATGTCAATCGTCAGGAGCATGGAAACCTTTTTTCTCCTTACCCACTACCCCCTCACCCCAGCCCTCTCCCTCAAGGGGAGAGGGGGCTATGAGCTTCAGGGGAGCGGGAGGATGAGTTGCCGAAGATGTTGAACGTCCGCGGAGCGAATTTCCATGGTGTGGGGTTGTCCTTTTCGCACGGTGGCTACTAACAACGCCCCATCTTTCCCGATGTCAATGGCCGTTCCGTGAATGGTCTCTCCTTCAACACAGGCAACCTGTACTTTTCGTCCGAGTGTCGCACACGATGCCACATACGATTTTCGAACGTGTTCGAATTGTTCCGTTTCCACGCAATCATACCAACTTTCCAATTGGTTGAACATATCGGCGATCAGGCCGTTTCGATCATGGCATTGCCGGGTTGCCTGAAGACACGAAGTGGCCAGAGAGCGAAGCTCTTCGGGGAAATCCGTCTCCCGGCAATTGACGTTCACGCCGAATCCCACGATGCACGTCGAGAATCGAGAACCTTGACTCGAGCTTTCACACAAGATGCCCCCGATTTTTTTTTCGACGTACAGCAGATCATTGGGCCATTTCAACGAGATTTCGATGTCGCAGTAACGTCGGGTTGCTTCGGCAAGGGCCAGTCCCGTGACCAGAGGGATCCAGGAAACGTGACGCGAAATTGTCGGCTCTTTGAGGATCACGGAGCAATAGAGATTGAGGTGTGGTGGTGAGATCCAATGCCGTCCCAGTCGTCCTTTTCCGGCCGTTTGAGTCTCGGCGAGAACCGCCGTTCCATGGGTTGCTCCGGAGCCTGCCAGTGTGAAGGCCGTTGCATTGGTCGACGCGAGTTCCTCGAACAGATGAAGCGAGCGACCCAGCCTGCGCGTGGTCAACCGGTGCCGAATGGTTTCGGCCTTCAACGGGACGGATTGCATGGGATTTGCCATGCTCACGTCAGGCTATTGAGAGAACGCAGGAAGCACGTCCATGCTGATATCGACGGCCGGTGCGGAATGGGTGAGTGCCCCGATTGAAATAGAATCGACGCCCGTGGCGGCGTACTCGCTGACGTTCTCGAGCGTAATGCCGCCCGAAACCTGGGTGTGCGCCCGTCCTTTGACGAGGTCCACGGCTTCCTTGACGAGAGGTGGGGGCACGTTGTCCAGGAGCAGCACGTTGGCTCCGCCGTCCAGGGCCTGGACAACGTGCTCGAGGGTTTCGACTTCCACGCAGATACGGAAATGATGGGAGAGTCGTTCCTTGGCTTTCCGGCAGGCTTCCCGGACGGTTATGCCTTGGGCTTCCGACAGCACCAGGTGATTGTCTTTGATAAGGACGCCGTCGCTCAGTGACATGCGATGGTTGGTCCCACCGCCGAGAGCAACCGCCCATTTTTCAAGCCGTCGAAGGCCGGGAATGGTTTTTCTGGTATCGACGAGAACGGTGGGATAGTGTCGGATCTCGGCGCGGAATCGGGAGGTCAGGGTGGCGATGCCGGAAAGATGTTGCAGGAAGTTCAAGGCCACTCGTTCTCCTCCCAAGATGGCATGGGCCGGTCCGTGAAGGGTCGCGAACGTCTGCCCGGCTTCAAGCGTGGCTCCGTCCTCGAATTTTGCCGTCACCACCACGGCAGGATCCAAAGCCCGAAACACGGCGTGGAGAACAACGACACCGGCAAGGGTCAGGTTCTGCTTGGCTACGACGTTGGCTTGCGCATGAAGGGTCGGATCAAGAAGCGCGCGCGTGGTGATATCACCGTGGGGTGCGTCTTCTTTCAAGGCCGCGTTGACCAGCGATTCGAGTTCAAACGGAGACAGGGGATGCATGACGTGGGATTTCACGACACCATTTTCCTGAGTTGTTGTTCGCTACCGGCAAAAAGCGAGAGTTCGGCGGTCAGCAGAGCCAGGCGCTCCTTTGATTCTTGAATCACCTCGGGCGACGCCTTGGCCGCAAAGTCCGGGGAGGCCAAGCGTCCCTGGAGGCGCGTGGCTTCTTTTTGTTTGATTTCCGTTTGTTTGTTAATACGCGTTAATGCTTTGTTGAGGTCCACCTCGCCCTCAATCGTCATGCCGATCATGAAACTTCCCACCGCAAGATGCAGGATGCGGCCGTCCGGCCATGTATCCTGATCGGCAACGGAGACCGTTCCTCGACAGAGGTGCGCGACATGGTGGCGTGTTTCGTTCAAACGTGCAATCTCCTCCGGATCTTTTGCCGTGACCAGGATCGTCAGGGATTTGGATGGTCCGTAATCCAGAAGGGTGCGTCCGGTTCGGACCGTGGTGACGATTTGTTCGATGATGGTGAAGATCTGCTCCGCTTTGGGGTTCTCCCATTCATTAGTTGCAACCGGAAAGGACTGGCGCACAAGGCTGTCGCCCTGGTGCGGCATCGTTTGCCAGATTTCTTCTGTCAAAAACGGCATAAAAGGATGGAGCAGGCGTTGGAGATGTTCGAACGTTTGCAGCAACGTCGCGCGCGTTGATCGGGCAGTGGACGAGTCTCCGTTTTGCAGCATGGGTTTGATGAGTTCCAGATACCAATCGCAGTATTCGTGCCAGATATGCTGGTAGAGCTGCTCCGCAGCCTGATCGAACCGGTATTCTTCGAGGCGAGCCGTTACGGTCCTGGTGACGTGGTTGAGGCGGCTCAATATCCATTGATCCACGAATGGCCTGTCGGTAACCGGCCACGATTCAGACGTCCCGTCCACGTGCATCAGGATGAAACGGGCGGCGTTCCAGATCTTATTGGCAAAGTTGCGATAACCTTCGATCCGGTTTTCAGAGAGTTTAATGTCACGGCCCGGCGAAGCCATCGAGGCCAGGGTAAAACGCAACGCGTCGGTCCCGTATTGCGACATCTTGGTCAGGGGATCGATGACGTTACCTTTGGATTTACTCATTTTTTCGCCTTCGGCGTCGCGCACCAGGGCGTGAATATAGACGTCACGGAATGGGGGCTTGCCGGTAAACTTGAGGCCCATCATGATCATGCGGGCCACCCAGAAGAACAGGATATCCAACCCCGTGACCAACGTGGACGTCGGGTAATAGGTCTCGAGATCTTTGGTGTTTGCAGGCCAACCCAAAGTGGAAAAGGGCCAGAGGGCCGATGAAAACCACGTGTCGAGCACGTCAGGGTCCTGAATGAATCGACCCTGCCCACAGGTGGCGCAGGTGGCCGCCGGAGCGGTCTCGGAGACCATGGGCTCGGCATGCGTGGGAATCAGGTGACTGCCTCCGCCTTCGAGAATCATACGCGCTTCAGGATAGCACGTGGCGCAATACCAGGCCGGGATGCGGTGACCCCACCAGATTTGCCGGGAAATGCACCAGTCTTTGATCCCTCGCATCCAGCCCAAATAATTGTTCGACCATTCTTCCGGAATAATGCGGATGTGCCCCTGTTCCACCGCGGCAATCGCCGGGTCGGCCAGCGGTTGAATCCTGACGAACCATTGAGGTGAAAGGAACGGCTCTACAACGGTTTTGCAGCGATAGCATTTCCCCAAGGCCATTTGGTGATCTTCGACTTTGACCAGGAGGCCCCGCTGCTTCAGCGCTTCAACGACAATGGGGCGGGCCTTGGTTGCCGAAAGGTTGGCAATGTTCTCCAGGACGCTCGGCTCGACCCCGGCCTCCCGAAGCGCATCGGGATTCAAGAGGGCTTGGTGGGTCAGAAGGGCAATCCGAGGGAGTTGGTGCCGTTCACCCGCCTCGAAATCATTGAAGTCATGGGCGGGGGTGATTTTGACGGCGCCGGTTCCGAATTCCCGATCCACCAGGATAGAATCGCCCACAATCGGAACGGTCCTGTTGGTGAGCGGCAGCTTGATAAGTTTGCCTATATGCCGGTTGTATCGGGAATCCTCGGGATGAACGGCCACCGCTGTGTCGCCGAGTAACGTCTCCGGTCTCGTGGTGGCGATGATGAGGGACGTGCCGGTGTCATCGGCCAGCGGATAGGAAACGTGGTACATGGTGCCGGGAACCGGCTCGTGCTCGACTTCAACGTCGGACAGGGCGGTGAGACAGCGGGGGCACCAATTGATCAGCCGGTGTCCCCGATAAATGAGGTTTTCTCGATGCAGGCGAACGAAGACCGCTCGAACGGCTTCGGACAACCCCTTGTCCATGGTAAAGCGCAGGCGAGACCAGTCGCAGGAAGCTCCGAGTCGTTTCAGTTGCTCGAGGATCGTATTGCCGGACTGCTGTTTCCAGGACCAGACACGTTCAACGAATGCGTCGCGCCCGAGTTCCTCCCGCCGGGTGCCTTCTTCCAGAAGCTGGCGCTCCACCACGTTTTGCGTGGCGATGCCGGCATGGTCGGTTCCCGGAAGCCAGAGGGTGTTCCTCCCTTGCATGCGGCGCCAGCGAATCAGAATATCCTGAAGCGTATTGTTCAGCGCGTGGCCGATGTGCAGAGAGCCCGTGACGTTGGGGGGCGGGATGACGATCGTATAGGGTTGCCCCGTCGAATCGGCGGCGGCGCCGAAGTATCCCCCGTCGATCCAATATTGGCCCCACCGGGCCTCAACGGTTTGAGGTTCATAGGTTTTATTGAGTTGCCGGGACGCCATAGGGATAAAACTCGCGCTGACAAAGCCAAAAATCTTAGCATGGGGGGTAGACCCTCGCAAGCAAAGCCGCACGTTGACTCCTGCACCTTTTTTCGGCATGATTTCCTCGTTCATCCAGTCAGGTCGCCCTTTGTCGGGTTGCCTGTGAAATACAACAACTGTCTCGGTCACACTGGGTTGATCGCCATGCGTGACTGAGGGACACAACAGTAAATACACGGGATGTCTCTTGCCTGACTGGATGGGCCGGCCCGACCTGTGTGAGGATCGGGTGGGTTTATCCATCTTCAACGTCATGAGGTGCAACATGAAGCAACTTATGCTTAGTGTGCTGGTCATCACGATGGCTCTCTGGTTGACGGCATGTGGAGGCAGTAGGGGAAGCCTCCACTCTCCTGCTCTAGATTTGACCGACGCGATCGCCGCCTATGAGTTTTCCAAGTCAGCCTATCAACACCCGAATTATGAGCCCGTCTTCACGCTGTCGCCGATCGGGTTCTGGGGGAATACCGTCACTCTAGGCGGCGATGTCGAACCGCGCGAATGGCTCCGGCCAGTGGCCTCGGGAAACGGGATTACCTATTCAATGGGGGCCTCGCGGGATGGAGTCGGCGTGGATCGGTTAACGAACTACAAGTTCGACCTGCACACTCGTAATGGCACCACGACCCTGGCGTCCGACGGCTTCTATCCCTTTCGGGTGCGGCCGACCGTGCTCTTCGATGCGGAGTTGCAACAGAGGCGTGGGGGAGGCCAGGACGCAATGCCCTTGATCTCGTATGCGATTGACATCCTCAATGATGCGTTGCCGTCAGAATTTCAGTTGATGCCGGATTATACCAATGTCTCGGGCATGTCCCGTTACGATGAAGGCGTGATTCTGGTACGCGTGGCCCCGGAATCTCAGATTGCCGTGGAATGTCCGAGTGGGGTCGTGGCGTGTGCGGGGAACGATCGAGTGTCTTTGGCAACGGGAAACGTGGGCTATACGCGCCGCGCCCAGATTCTCCTGCCCGATACGTTCGATCTCTCAAAACCGCAGACGGCCCTGACTGTGGTCCTGCATGAGTTTTTACATGCCCTCGGCATTCAAGGTCACGTGGATAGCTTCGAATTTCCCGACTCGTTGATGGGAAAGTCAGGCGACTTCTTCCCGAATCCTGGTTACATCCTCCATCGGATTGATCGAGAAGCTTTGCAAATCATGTATATGTCCCAACGCACGACGAACTATAACGATTGGGCCGAATGGTCCGATACGACCCTCCACTTGGTGGGACGCTCGGATGATGAGATTGTGAACTTCGGGGTGGCCCTCTTTAACGGCTTACCGCAACCGTGGGCGCGGGGACCGCTTCCGGCCATGACCTTATTTGACAATCCGCCCTATCTCCACGGCGCGGCGACGTGGACCGGGGTCCTCTTGGGTTTTTCCGGCGTCTCCCCCGTGGCGGGCGATGCCGCGTTGACCGTAGATCTGAACCGCTTGGACGGTGAGCACGCATTGCAATTCCGGGATTTGTATTTTGTGAACCGGTTCGAGGAGTCTGGCCCTGAACGATGGTTTCCTGAGCGGAACCTGGATTATGCAGTCGAGCTCACGGAGAACTTCTTTACGCATTTATCCGATGACGGGGTGGTGACGGGCACCTTCACCAGCGAGCGGCATGAAGGCATGGTAGGAACGCTTCAGCGCACCGATTTGGTCGGGGCGTTTGGGGGCAGTCGATAAGTCGGTCCCCTCAGTATGGGCGAAAGTGTACCATATTGCGTACGGAAAAGAAATGCCCTATTATTTCAAACTGAGGCACTACCCGGGTTGTCTTCACGGGAACGAATGTGATAGAACTGCCCCACGATTTTACTAGGGATTTTACTGAGTTATTGACGGTCACGCCTAAGCAGGACCGGGGAGAATTTCTGATGCCCAAAGGACGAGAAAAAGATCGAGAGCTTCGTCGCAAACACCGAAAGAATCAACGACGTATGAAGGCTCTTGAGCAAGCACAACGCAAAGCCGGCACCAAAAAATAAGCCTCTACAATTTTCTCTTGACGGCCTCTCCTGGCCGCATGAAATGCAGCGGCTACAACGATAGAAAGGCCATGGGGCCGCAATAAGATATGTCCCATGCCCCCTCACCCCGGCCCTCTCCCTCGGTGGGGAGAGGGTGTTATTAAAATAAGACCCGGTATGCAGCCACTACAAATGTACGTATGCAAAATCTGATTGTAGCCACACGATCCCTCTTTGGAAACAGGGCCGTGCCCGTCCTGTCCTAGCCTCACCGACATGCCGTGTCGAGCATAAAGGTCGTATTTTTTGATGCCGTCGGGACCCTGTTTCACGTCAAGGGGTCCGTGGGGGACGTCTATCTTCGGTATGCAGAAAAGTATGGCGTACCCCGTTCGGTCGATATGGTGACCAAGGTGAATCAGGCGTTCAAAGACGCTTTTTGTCAAGCTCCCCCGCCAATCTTTGCCGTGGAGCAGCCGGAAAAATTAAAGCAATGCGAAAGACTCTGGTGGTTTGACATCGTACACGCGGTGTTTTATCGCGTTGGAATGTTTGAAGAGTTCGATGACTACTTCGATGAAGTCTATGGAGCCTTCAGTAGGGCAGAGGCGTGGGG
Source organism: Nitrospirales bacterium (assembly GCA_012270585.1). GTDB lineage: Bacteria > Nitrospirota > Nitrospiria > Nitrospirales > UBA8639 > Bin75. The sequence goes on along the minus strand of JAAXIB010000088.1, from coordinate 74,278 downwards.
AATCTATTCCGAAGTGTCGGAGGTTCTTCAGCAATTGCGCGTGCAAGGCTATGAGCTTGGAGTCATCTCCAATTTCGACACGAGGTTTTTTGAAATTGTCCGGGCATTGGGGTTGGAGCACTTTTTTGATTCCATCACGATTTCCAGCATCGCCGGGTCGGCCAAACCGGCTTTGCAGATTTTTCGACACGCCTTGGCCCAACACGTGGTTGAGCCGGAAGAGGCCATGCACGTGGGGGATGATCCCAAGGAAGACTTTGAGGGAGCCGCCAATGCCGGCTTATCAGGAGTTCTTCTCGATCGAGACGGGACCGAAAAAGGTGAAATAACACCCTGTATCGCCGATCTTGGTGAATTGCAGCAGCTTCTTCATTAAATCAATGCCGGGGATGGCTGTCGAGATTTTGGAAACCATTGTGATGACGAACTGATGTGCGTTCCTTGACTTCGGAAATGACGGCCTGTTAGACTTTTTTCTCAACTGCTTGGTTTTATTTGAAAAATTTTTATTTTAATCAAAATAACTACGTAAATTCAAATGGGTGCGAGAAAAAATTTTAGTATGACTTGAATATTTCGAGGAGTGTCATGAAGGATTTTTTTGAGTTGGACCAAGATCTGATTCCGCAGTGGGGTCAGTTGATTTCAAGGGTCGAAGGTCTCGAAGAAGACTGGGGCGCGGGCGAAGACGCCGAGCAGGAAAAACTCCCCGATCCGCCTGCCGGAGTCAAGGCCGTCGCAGGAAATGGATTTATTACCCTGAGTTGGGATGCCGTGCCCGATGCGATGTACTACAACGTCTACTATCAGACTTCTCAAGGGGTCAGCATCAAGCCGAATGAACTGACTCGTCCGATTGCGAGTCAGGAAGATTTTAATCCTGTCATCGGGGTGACCAAGGAAAAAGGGAATTGTATCGAAGGCCCTTCCTGTCCCTACACGCATAACGACCTTGCCAACGGATTGTGTTACCACTACGTGGTCACGGTTGTGACCGCCGATGGAGAAAGTCGTGAATCGGAAGAAGTCATGTCGATCCCTTCACCGTATTTGCCCGTGATGCAGTTCGGAGAGGAAGGCGTCGATGATGGAGAGTTTCGCTCGCCTACCGGTATTGCCCTCGATAGCGAAGGCAACATCTACGTGGCGGATACCGATAACCATGCCATTCAACAGTTTGATAAGGATGGCAAATTTCTGGCTCGCTGGGGCGGGGAAGCCGATTCGGAAGAGGGCACGTTTTATTATCCGCGAGGGTTGGCGACCGCTCCCGAAGGACACGTGTACGTGGCGGACAGCGGCAACAACCGCGTTCAGAAGTTTGATCCTGACGGGAACTTTTTGCATGCCTGGGGCAAGTTTGGCTTTGCCTGGCGAGGCGCCGAGGCCGGAAAGTTCGATGTGCCCTGGGGGGTGGCCACTGACCAGCAGGGGAATCTTTACGTGTCGGACACGAGTAACGCTCGCATCCAAAAATTCCAGCCGGACGGCACCCCCTTGCTCAAATGGGGAAAAGACGGGAGTTTCGACGGCGCCTTTTTCTATCCGCGAGGCCTGACGATCGATTTTGCCGGTCACATTTACGTGGCCGATGAAGGCAATCATCGCATTCAAAAATTTGATTCCCGTGGCAATTTCCTGACGAAGTGGGGAAGAGAAGGAAATGGGCTCGGACAATTTAAATCTCCCTGGGGCGTGGCTTGCGATGCCTTGGGCAACGTGTACGTCGTGGACAGCGGGAACCACCGAATCCAGAAGTTCGATTCGAACGGGACGTATCTGTGTTCTTGGGGCAACCGGGGACTCACGGAAGCCCAGGTGAATTTTCCTTCCGGCATCGTGGTTGATAAAGAAGGGTACGTCTACGTGGTGGATAGCGGGAACTATCGGGTCTTGAAATTCGCGCCCACGGAGGAAGAACTCGCCAGGGGCCGGGAAAAAGCAGACAAGGTCGCAGAGGCGGAAGGCGCTCCGCTTGCCGTACCGTTGGTGGGCAAACCCGGGGATACGGAGGCGATGCTCAGTTGGATGGAGGTGCCCGGCGCCGTATCCTACAACCTCTATTTCAGCACCACTCCCGGCGTGTCCAAGGAGACGGCGACTCGAATCGAAGGAGTGACGAGTCCCTATACCCATAGCGGATTGACGAACAATACGGCCTATTACTATGCGCTTACGAGTGTTGATGAGAGTGAGGCCGAGAGCCCCCTGTCGGAAGAACAGGAAGTCATGCCCGTCCTGATCGACGTGGCCGCCCCGCAGAATCCGGATATCGTCCTGAATCACGGGGCGTACATGACCAATTCGTTGGACGTGGTGGCGACCATTTCAGCCAGGGACGTGGATACCGGGGTGGCGGGATATTTCATCTCTGAAAATCCCATGACTCCCGGTGCGACCCTGCCTGGCTGGATCGAGATTGAACCGGAAAATCGTTTCGGGGCGACGATTCCCCTGACGTTATCGCCGGGTGACGGGCCCAAGACGGTCTATGCCTGGTTTAAGGACGTCGGCAATAATATTTCGGTCCCGGCCAGTGCGAACATTTTGCTGAATACCTCAGGGTACGTGTGTACGGCGAAATGGGGGAAACCCGGTCGCGGTGCCTCATTGCTGCACGGCGGTGAATTTATGGCGCCGCTCTATGGGTTGGCCATCGATCAACAGGGATCTCTGTTCGTGATCGACAACGGCAACACCCGTATTCAGAAATTCGACCGCAATGGAAATTTCATCCTGCTGTGGGGGAACTTCGGTACGGCCAATGGGAATTTCAACAATCCCACGGGCATCGCGTGCGATGGAAAAGGTGACGTGTACGTGTGTGATACCAATAACCATCGCGTGCAGAAGTTCGACGGAAAACTGGGCCAATACCTTGTAAAAATCGGTGGACGTGGGAATGGCGAAGGACAGTTTAATGCGCCCTGGGACGTTGCCGTCGACCGGGTGCGCGGCTATCTGTACGTCGTGGACAGTGCCAATTTTCGCGTCCAGAAATTCGATGAAGACGGTGAGTTCGTGATGCAGTGGGGCAATTTCGGGAACAATGACGGGCAATTCTATTTTGCTCGTGGCATTGCCGTCGATCAGAATGACGGGATGGTGTACGTCGTGGACATGGGAAATCATCGGATCCAGAAGTTCGATACCAGTACGAACGTCCTTCCGCAACTCGTGGCCAAGTGGGGCGGTGGGATCGGTCCGGGCCACGCGAGTAGTGCCCAAGCCCAGGAACCGGGCCAATTCCGTTCACCCTGGGGGATCACGGTGGACGGCGCGGGCGATGTCTACGTCACGGACACGGGGAACCAGCGGGTTCAAAAATTCGATCGGGACGGGAATTTCATCACCCAATGGGGTGGATTCGGGAACGCCGAAGGGCAATTCAACTTTCCCTATGGGCTAGCGATCGATCATAGAGGGCACGTCTTCGTGGTCGATAGCGGTAACATGCGCGTACAACACTTCATGCCGGCTGATGACGCCGAAGAGTTCCTCCGAGAGGAAGCGGAAACAGTTGCGTCCCTTCCCGAAGGCGGAGAAGAATAGCAACCTAACTCGATTCCGTGTACTGGTCAGGCCCCCGTGACGCACGTGCCGTCAGGGGGCCTTGTTTTTTCCATATCCCGACTCCAACATCGTCATTGATACGAAAATAGCCTTATAGAACCCTCTCCCCACCGTGGGAGAGGGGAGGGTGAGAGGGGAGGGGAGACCGTAGGGCGTGTCGTTGAGAGCGGTGCTCTATAACAGCTTGACCAGAGCGACAATCAGCCCGCCTTGGACAGTCAGGCTACCAACGAGCCATTTCACCATATCGGACTTGAATTTCAGCAGGTCGGACTTGATACCTTCGATAGTGGCTTTGGTTACTTGTCTCAGGGTTTCGGTATCGGTTTTGGTGGCCAGATTGCTGTTGAGCAGATTGACCTGCTCATTCGCCAAGGCTTCGGCCTGCTCTTCGGTAAAGCCTGTCGCCGTCAAGCGTTTGACGAATTTATGGGTATCGAACGCGATGGCGTCACTCATGGGGGAAATTCTAAAGGGTTGCGGTCATCGAATGCAGCGAGAGAACATAGTGGAAGCCAATGACGGGGTTGGAGTATTTGTCGTCGATTTTTTTGAAAAATCCTGCTAAGCTTGTTTCCCGGTTTTTCTCACCGTTTTTTGTTCATCGACAATTTGATGGCGTCTCCCACGATGCCTCGGGCATGAGGTGTCTATTTTCTGAGGAACACGCGGATGGCACTCTGGGACAAAACACGAATCGGCTTGACCTTTGATGACGTGGTGTTGGTGCCCGCCAAATCGGAGGTGATGCCCAGTGACGTGGATTGTTCCACGCACGTCTCGCGTCATATTACGATCAATATCCCGATTCTGAGTGCCGCCATGGATACCGTGACGGAAGGTCGTTTAGCCATCGCGTTGGCGCGCGAAGGAGGTATCGGGGTCCTCCATCGGGCCATGTCGCCGGAGAGCCAGGCCATTGAAGTGGACAAGGTGAAAAAATCCGAGAGTGGCATGATTCTCGATCCCATTACTATCGCGCCGGACCAAACCATTCGGGATGCCCATGACATTATGGCGACCTATCGGATTTCCGGCATTCCGGTGACGAGAGAAAAAAAGCTGGTGGGTATTCTGACCAACCGTGATCTGCGATTCGAGTCTCGGTTGGATCTACCGGTCTCTCAGGTGATGACGCAGGAACGCTTGGTGACCGTGCCGGTGGGCACGAGCCTCACCAAAGCCCGTGAAATTCTGCATGAGCATCGGATCGAAAAATTGCCGGTGGTCAACGATGACTTTGAACTCAAGGGGCTCATCACGATCAAAGACATTCAAAAACAGATTAAATATCCGAACGCGTGTAAAGATGCCCACGGTCGGCTACGGGTCGCCGCGGCCGTCGGTGTAGGAGAAGACGTGCCTGAGCGCGTCGAGCGACTGGTCAAGGCCGGTGTGGATATGATCGTCGTGGATACGGCGCATGGACATTCCCAGAGCGTCATTGATTCCGTGAAAATGATCAAACAAGGCTACCCGTCGATGGAAGTGGTAGCCGGGAACATCGGCACGGCGGAAGCGGCCAAAGAACTCGTGAACGTGGGCGTGGATGCGGTGAAAGTCGGCGTGGGACCGGGTTCGATTTGTACGACGCGGATCGTATCGGGAGCCGGCGTTCCTCAACTGACCGCCATTGCCGATTGTGCCGAAGCGCTGAGCGGAACCGGCGTGCCGGTGCTTGCCGACGGGGGCATTAAGTATTCTGGCGATATTCCCAAAGCGTTGGCTGCGGGAGCCTCCGCCGTAATGATCGGGTCCCTGTTTGCCGGGACCGAAGAATCACCGGGGGAAACGGTCTTGTATCAGGGCCGCACCTATAAGGAGTATCGGGGCATGGGTTCGCTCGGAGCCTTGGAACGATGGGGCCGTGACCGGTATCGGCAGGAAGGACAGGCCGTGGGAAAGCTGGTGCCGGAAGGAATCGAAGGCCGTGTGCCTTATAAAGGTCTGCTTTCGAATGTGGTGTATCAATTGGTAGGCGGCCTGAAGGCCGGAATGGGATATTGTGGATGCCGGTCCATTTCCGAGTTGCAACAAAATGCCATGTTCATTCGTTTAACCAACGCCGGATTGAGAGAAGGTCACGTTCATGACGTGGTCATAACCAAGGAGGCACCCAACTATAGGGCTGACGTTGACTAACGTGAGCCGGGACCCGACTTCGACAACACTGTCATCATCCATGGTGTCCTGTCACGATACGATCGTCGTGCTCGATTTCGGGTCACAATACACCCAACTGATTGCTCGCCGGATTCGGGAATCCCACGTTCATTCCATCATTCTTCCTTCCACCGCTTCTCTGGAAACGATTCAAGCGAATCGCCCCAAAGGCATTATTTTGTCCGGGGGGCCGGCCAGCGTGACGAGTGCCGGGCGTCCGGAATGGTCGAAAGCGATTATGAAGGAAGGGCTGCCCATTCTCGGTATTTGTTACGGCATGCAATTGATTGCGCAGTCCATGGGTGGGCGAGTCGGCCGGGCGAAGCACAGGGAATTCGGTCGAGCGGAATTACGCGTTCGGGATGGATCGGATTTATTCAGGGGGCTGGGTGAGAAGACCCCCTTTTCGGTCTGGATGTCGCACGGAGACCGGATTGAAACGTTGCCCCCAGGCTTCAAATCCATTGCGCTGACGGCGAATTCTCCCATTGCCGCGATGAAATCGGTCAACAGGAAACATCGCCTCTACGGTCTGCAATTTCACCCTGAAGTCGTCCATACCACGCATGGCGCGCGGATCCTCAAAAACTTCGTCCGTCATATTTGTGAGGCGAGACCGACCTGGACCATGGGATCGTTCCTGCACGATTCCGTTGAGCAGATTCGCCGGCAAGTGGGCAGGGAGAAAGTGCTCTGTGCCCTGAGCGGGGGAGTCGACAGTACGGTGGCTGCAGCCATGACCCATCGGGCGATCGGGAAGCAGCTTACCTGTGTGTTTATCGACAATGGTGTAATGCGGAAGCATGAGGTCAAACAACTCAAGCAGGCGTTCAGGTCGTTTCACTTCAGGGCGGGCACGCAGGCCCGCCCCTACATCCGTATGGTCGATGCCTCCGAGCAATTCTTACGGGCACTGGGTCGAACGACCGATCCGGAAAAAAAGCGCAAGATCATTGGCCGTCAATTCATCAAGGCGTTTGAGCGCGAAGCCCGGAACATCGGCAACGTGCGTTGCCTGGTCCAGGGAACCCTCTATCCCGATGTAATTGAAAGTGTCAGCCACCGGGGACCTTCCGCGACGATCAAAACGCACCATAACGTCGGAGGCCTTCCCGCGCGGATGAAACTCAGATTGGTCGAACCGCTTCGGGAATTGTTCAAGGATGAAGTCCGAGTCCTGGGTAAGGAACTGGGTTTGCCGGATGACGTGATTCATCGTCATCCGTTTCCGGGACCGGGGTTGGCCATTCGCGTTCTCGGAGCGGTGACACCTGCTCGCGCAGATATGCTCCGTGAAGCGGATGCCATTTTTCTGGATGAATTAAGGGTGCAAGGTCTGTACCGGCAAACGTGGCAAGCGTTTGCCGTGTTGCTGCCGGTTCGTACCGTGGGGGTGATGGGTGATCAACGGACGTATGAGCACGTTATCGGGTTACGAGCCGTGACCAGCGTGGACGGCATGACCGCGGATTGGGCGCCATTGCCGCAACCTTTTCTGGCGCACGTGGCGAATCGGATCATCAACGAAGTGCCGGGGGTGAACCGCGTCGTGTACGATATCAGCTCCAAACCACCGAGTACGATCGAATGGGAATAGCCGATACCAATTCGGCTTGGTCGTGGCCCTTTCCCCTCATTTGCCTGTCATGTTTGTCCTGAGCAAAGCGAAGGGCTTGGCAAAGGAACTAAGGGAAGAGTAAGAAAGGGTGAAGGGGAGGTAGAAGTCTTTGAAATCCATGATGGTTCGATTGCAAAAAGTCATTGCCGCGAGTGGGGTGGCTTCACGACGCGCGGCCGAAACCATGATTCGGGAAGGTCACGTCACGGTGAACGGCAAAATCGTGCGCGTGCTCGGAACGTGCATCGATCCGTCGAAAGACCACGTGAAGATCGATGGTCGTCATGTGCAACCGACCGAGCCCGAAGTCTTTGTTCTCTTGCACAAACCTCCCGGATACGTGACGACGATGAACGATCCGTATGGCCGGCCCACGATCGCGGATTTGGTTGCAAAGGTGAAAGTGCGGGTCTTTCCGGTCGGCCGGCTGGACTATGACACCGAAGGACTGTTGCTTCTGACGAATAATGGAACGGTGGCGCAAGCGTGCGTCCATCCCCGGTACCACGTGCCCAAGACCTATCTGGTAAAAGTCTCGGGTGTGTGTACGGAAGAGGAAATCCAAAATCTTCAAGATGGTATCGCCTTGGATGACGGGATGACGGCACCCGCTACGATCAGAAAATCCGGGAAAGCTAAGGCCAATTCATGGCTGGAACTCACGATTCACGAAGGCAGGAAGCATCAGATCAAGCGCATGCTGGAAGCCTTGGGCCATCGGGTCATGCGCATCAAAAGAATTCGTTTCGGCCCACTTGACCTGGGAGATTTGCCCGTGGGCGCTTGCCGGTTTGCCACCGATGCCGAAGCCAATGCCCTGCGGGCCATCGCGCATCGAACGACCAAGCCCCGGAAGGTCAGGGCAAGGGCTTCGCGGTCCGACTTGCAAAGCTCGAAGCCGGATAGGGATACTGGGCCGCCGCGCGTGCGTCAAACGAATTCGCCGGCAAAGAGAAATTCAAGCAGCAAGGGCCGCAAGGCGCGTCCGGCTTCCGGCAATGTCCGTCGGTCCGGACGAGTCGTGAAAGGTCGTGGTCGTACAAGGACTCGAGAAGGGTGAGCAACACAGTGAAGCGGACACACCATTGTGGAGAATTAACGCGTGAGCAGGATGGCCAAACCGTCACGTTGATGGGATGGGTGCATGGCCGGCGCGATCACGGGGGCGTGTTGTTTATCGACGTGCGTGATCGGTTCGGGGTAACGCAACTCGTGTTTGACGTGGAGAGCGACCAAGCCATTCATGAACAAGCCAATGAACTCCGCAACGAATTTGTGATTGCCGCCACGGGAACGGTGCGGCTCAGACCCGAGGAATCGATTAACCCACAGATCACGACGGGAGAAATCGAAATCCAAGTTGACGGCCTGGAAGTGTTGAATCGGGCTAATACTCCGCCTTTTTTAATCGAAGACGACAGTCAGGCCACCGAAGCCCTTCGTTTGAAACATCGGTATTTGGATTTACGCCGGCCTCCCATGCAGCGGTTACTCACGCTACGTCATGACGTGGCTTATCGGACCAGGCAGTTTCTCCATGAACGGCGGTTTTTGGAAATCGAGACTCCGATCCTCACGAAAAGTACCCCCGAAGGAGCCAGAGACTACCTGGTGCCGAGTCGCGTCAATCAGGGGGCATTCTTTGCCTTGCCGCAATCGCCGCAATTGTTCAAACAGATCCTGATGGTCGGTGGAGCCGACCGGTACTTTCAAATCGCTCGATGCTTCCGCGACGAAGACCTCCGGCTCGACCGGCAACCCGAGTTTACGCAAATCGACCTTGAGATGTCGTTTGTGGACCGTGACGACGTCATGAACCTGACGGAAGAGTTGTTGAGACTCGTGTGCAAGGAAGCCGCGGGCATTTCGTTGCCGTCTCCGTTCCCACGCCTGACCTATCAGGAAGCCATGTCGCGGTATGGGACCGACAAACCCGATCGTCGATTCGGATTGGAGCTTCGTGACCTGAACGAGGTCGCCAAACACGTCGAGTTCAAAGTGTTCCGGGAGACGGTGGAAAAAGGCGGGCAGGTCTCCGGGCTCGCGGTCAAGGGCGGCGCGGACATCGCGCGCAGCCGAATCGACCGGCTCATTGAAGTCGCCAAAGGGTTTGGAGCCAAAGGCCTCGCCTGGGTCAAGATTGTCCAAGGGTGGCAGCTTGAGTCGGCGATTGCCAAATTCCTTGACGCCGCCCTCTTGCAACGGGCGCTCCCGGACGCCGGTCCCGGAGATCTCCTGCTCTTTGTCGCGGATCAACCTGCCGTGACGTATGAGGTACTGGGCCGACTTCGATCATACCTTGGGGTCGAATTGCAGTTGGTCGATTATGATAGATGGGAGCCGGTCTGGGTGGCGGATTTTCCCATGTTTGAATACGATGAGGTGGAGCAACGATACGTGGCGCTTCATCATCCCTTTACGTCGCCTTGCGCGGATGATCTTCCCAACCTGGATTCCGATCCGTTGCACGTTCACGCACAAGCCTATGACGTGGTCCTCAACGGGTTTGAGATCGGCGGGGGAAGTATTCGTATCCACCGGAGTGAGTTGCAGCACAAGGTGTTCAACCTGCTGGGGATTTCCAAGGAGGCCGCTCAGGAGAAGTTCGGGTTTTTGCTGGACGCGTTGGAGTATGGCGCGCCGCCTCACGGTGGGATTGCCCTGGGCTTGGACCGTCTGATCATGCTGCTCGGCAAAACCGAGTCCATTCGAGAAGTGATTCCCTTCCCCAAGACGCAAAAAGTGCAATGCCTGATGACCGAAGCCCCGTCGGGCGTCGGGCAAACCCAACTCAAGGAACTCGGCATCAAACTCGACGTTGAGATCTAATCCAGTGTAGCTGGCGCGGACCGGGTTCGGAATTGGATTTGCCCAAGTCGCTTCAGAGAGAGACGATTGCAGTCGTGTGCTCGTGACGAAATCAGTCGGTTGCAGATTGAGCGCGTCAAATGGCGAGATCGACCGGGACGCAAATGTCTGATAGCCGTGAACGCGTCCTCTATAAACTCGCAGGTGAGTTTTTCGAATAGTGTGCCTGCCGTTTGTCCCGTAATGCTTGGGCTTTTCCTGGTGGAAAGTCCAAGTTCCTTTGCGATACCATTTGCAATAAGAACGCTGGATTGGCTGCTGCCGTCAGCGAAATTAGGATAGGATTGTCCATCTTTTTTGGAAATTCGAACGATCTGTGAGCCGATTTTGTAGTGATAGCTTCGCCGCAATTCCGCGAGTGTTTTCATGGGCACAAGTCGAGAAGCAAGTAGCTATGACCAGATGGGAAGGGCTTGTTGTACGACGTTATCGAACCGTGTTTTTGAGTGTGTCACGTATTCTTCGTTCAGTTCAATAAGAATCGCAGTTCCACAGCCACCAAGCCAGTTGTTCCAGAACCGGAAAACGGGTCAAGGACCAAATCTCCGGGACGAGTGCTCAAGAGGATGCAGCGCCTTGCCAATTCTTTTGGGAAAACGGCGGGATGGGGCGTGCCACTGGAATCGGGTCCCAATAACCAATAATTCTTGAGATTGGCACCGGTTTCCTCGCGGACGGCTTGATTGTCGTAATGGTAATTTGGAGTTTTCGAGAAAAGGAAAACCTCTTCGGTTGCGTTTGAGGGACGATTTCTGACGCTCTCCGGCATGGGAGCTTTCTTTACCCAAGTGATCTTCGAACGCAGCAACCACCCATCTGCTTGCAGCGCAAACGCCACTCGCCACGGCAATCCCATCAGATCGCGGTCTTTCAGTCCCCAACAATCGGGTACAGTACAGTTGCGTCTTTGAATCAATTTCTTGGTGTTGCCAACCTGTGCATTGGGGCCACAATTCCCGGTTCCGCCGTTGCGGGCGTATCCGTCACCGATGTTCAGCCAAAACGTGCCATCATCAGCCAGTACTCTTCGAACTTCGCGGAAAATCTCCACGAGGTTCTCCACGTATGCTTCAGGAGAGGATTCAGCGCCTATCTGTGCTGAATGATCGTAGTCTCGCAATCCCCAATATGGTGGCGAAGTCACGCAACATTGAACCGAACGGGTTTCAAGTTGTGGGAGGATGTCTCGACTGTCGCCCACGAATATTTCTACGCCACCGTATTCGTAGTGTCTCAGTTTGAATCCCTCCCTCATCCCCAACCCTCTCCCAGGGGGAGAGGGAGACAGAAGGCAACGGGCAAAGACCTGGATCCTCGATTAAAGCCGTCGAGGATGACAGCTTGGTGTGAGACGGCAAGCCTGTATGAGGGGTTCTTGTGTGGCATGTGGCTTTCCGCCATTGGCAGGAAATATGCTCCAAATCAAAATCCCAATTTCACCGACAGCCACATGATTGGTGGACAATACGGGCCTAGGCGTTGCGTACGTTCACCACGATGCTGTGCAGGCCCGTGGCGCCGTTGGGTTGGGGACGGGTGATTGTCGAGGTTTGCACGGTGCCGGTGGTATCGATGGCACGAACGGAGACCATGCTCTTGCCGTCCGGCATGTCGTCCCGTTGATAGTTCCAGATCACCCAGGACCAAGGGGATTGAGGTGGTTCGATGGTGGCTTCGCTCCAGGTTTTCTCCTGGTCGAAACTCAGATGCACATGGGCGATGGAGTTGGGTCCGCCGAATGCAACGCCGCGGAACTGAACGTGGGGTCCGCGGAGGTCCTGATAATGTCCGGGACTGTCGATGCGGGAAAAAATATGGATCGTCCCCTCGTCGGTCCATCCTTTGCGTTGCCAATACCCCTGATAGTCTCCGTTATACACTTCGATTTCCGTAATCCATTTGACGTTCTTGATGCCGTATAACCCGGGTACGATCAGACGGAGCGGAAATCCATGGGCCTTCGGGAGTTTTTCTCCGTTCATGAGATAGGCCAACATCACTTCATCGTGCATGGCCCGTTCAAAGGGGATGCTGTCATGATAGGCGTCGGCTCCTCGAAAAATGACGTCCCGTGCGGTTTCAGGATCGGCTCCGGCTTCGATGAGCAACTCTTTCAGAGAAATCCCTCGCCAAATTGCATTGCCCAGACTCGTCCCCCCCGGAAGGGTATCGATACATATGAGTGTGGAAACCTGGTCGAACGGTTTGCGATTCAGGACGTCCCGCCACCTGAGTACCATGGGGTTGCTGACTGCGCCCTTGACCACCATTTGCCATTGTTCCTGGTCAAGATCGCGCGTGAAGTTGTACGGAGAGTCCATATAATTGACGGTATAAAATTTGTCATTGGGCGTGAAATACCGTGTTTCGCGGGGAGGGACGGCAAACATGCTGCCGAGGTCGCACCCGCCGGTGAGGCTGCCTAGACCTGCCAGGGTTCCCAGACCGCTTAATTGAAACAATTTGCGACGGGTGATGTCCATGATTACGGCGGGTACGTATTTGAGGATCGTCGTTCCCTTGCAATTACTATAATACAGTGCCGGACCCTCTGCAAGAGAGGCCATCGTAGCAGGGAGATCCTCTTCGCTCCGGTTCAGAGATTTGCTTCATGGCACCTGCTCATGGGCTCTGGGGGGCAGGGGTCAATGGAACGGGTTCCCATAACCGGCCTCCGTTGTTCGTCCGGAAAAGGCCGGCTCGATTGGTGCCGACGTACAAGGTCGAAGGATCCGTCGGACTGATGACTAAGGCTCGAATGTTGAGATTGGTCAACCCCTCATTGACCGCATCCCAGGTTTGGCCGCCGTCCCGGCTTGTATGGACTCCGGCCCGACTGGCCACAAAAACGACTCCCGGGGTCATCGGATCGAGAATGAGATCGCTGAAAAATTGGTCGGGGAGTGATTCACCGATACGTTGCCATGACTCCCCGCCATCGGTGGTTTTATAGAGTCCTTTCAACGTGGCGGTATACACGGTATGGGGAGCATGCCGGTCGATCTTGATTTTGACCACCCCGAGGGCGCGGGACGATTTTAGTACGTCGGGTGGCACCAGGCCGTTGTTGACCTTTATCCAGGTTTTGGCTCCGTCGAGCGATCGATAGACTCCCCCGCTGGTGCCGGCATACAGGGTCTGCGGCTGGTTGGGATCCACGTCGATGGTAACGACCATGAGGACTTCGATCATGCCTTCCATGCGTTTGGCCCACGTTTCTCCGGCATTTTCCGTTTCGAAGACCCCCATCGACGTTGCGGCAAAAATATGTTGGCTCGATCCCGGAACGAATTTGATTTCATGCACCACTGAGGTAATGGTCACGCCTTCCAACCCCTTGCGTTGCGATATCCACTGGTGGCCGCCGTTAAAGCTTTTAAAGATCGCATCGCCCTTGGTGCCGGCGTACACGTTGGCGGGAAGCAGGGGATCAACCGCAAGCGAAATCACCCGCGAATGCGTCATGCCTTTTGAAACGTTTGTCCAGGTTTTGCCTGAATCGCGTGTTTTATAGATGTAATCGTTCGTGGCGATATAGAGCAGGTCGGGTTTGGTCGGGTGCAAGGCAATCTCGACGACCGGTTCACCGCTTCCCCCGCAAGCCGAGAGGATCAGACAGAAAACGAGAATTGATGGGAAGCGTGTCAACGTGGATTCGTAATTTGGCATGGAACGTTCCGCCACCCTATCACACGAGTGGTTGGTTGAGAAGGGGTGTTCCGTCAGCCGAAGCGGACGTTCATTGCGCCATGTACGCACAATCCGCACGGCGTTTGCGTCTCGCCGATACACGATGCGAAACGGGGGGTGGATGATTTCTCTCAAGAAGTACGGATTCTGTGGAGTGGCTTTACATGTTAAAAAAGTACTTGAGATTCAATGAAATTCCCCAGAAGTTGAAATCATCGGCTTGAATGGCGTAACGAACGGGCAGATTTGCTCCTGTCGCCGGGGTTGGCCCGACCGTGGATTCGTGACCTCTCAATGGTTTCCAGGCATTATCGCCGTCCTCGAAATCGTCAAAGGAACCTCCGTAGCGGAATTTCAACCCTATTGAAAATCGTTCACTCCATGCGTAATCCATGCCGGCTATCCATTGGTACCCGAACAACGTGTCGGACAGCACTTCGTCGGCTAACGAGGCCAGGCCTGCCGCGTTGCGATTTCGCCCCAATGTGTGAAGTGTTTCTCGGTTGTTTGTTCGGATGGAGGTTCCCGAATAATCCATTTGTACGCGCATGACTCCTAACCCGACGCCCAGGTAGGGAGTCACTCTTGGTGATAGCATGTCGTGAAAATCGTAGTAGACGTTTGCGAAGAAGTTATCGGCACGAAAATCATTGATTTTTTCGCTTCGCTCGACAAATTCCGCCTGTTTGGGATCTCCGGGAACGTTGAGTGCTGAACGTGCACCGCTTTGCTCGCGACGAAAGTATTCGGCTTCAAGACGAAGGTCATGCAAGGCATAGCCGAGGTTTATCCCGGTCAGAAAACCCGTGCCAAGATCAAAACTGTTCGGACGGCCGGGCAGGGTCCTGGGTGAACATTGTTCCAAGGGAAGCGGGACCGTCGTGCCGTCATTCAACGTGTCTCTTTCCAACCATTGGTCGCAGTTTGTCGGAATGCCGTTATTTGTGCGGGTGGACTCGAGCTCGTTTGGGACGGAAACCCCTATGTCCGCGCCGAAATAGAATCCCTGGCGAGCAATTATCTCGGAAGCGCCGGCATCCGTGTTCGGGAGCAGGACAACCATCATGAAAACCGCTGCAATCGAACGACGTGTCACCTCAGCCATCGATAATCCTTCATACTGTATCGACTTATACGAGACCTGAACAGCTTTACTCGATAGAGGGAAGGGTGGAGACGGGTGCTTTTGCGGCGCGTTCGTACCGCGCCACGGCCTCGGGCATCCATTTTTGAAGGTTTTCAATGCGTGTCTCATGAGTAGGGTGGGTTGACAGAAATTCCGGGGGGGAACCTTTGGAAGATTCCGCCATGCGTTTCCACAGAAGCACGGCTTCTCTGGGGTCGTATCCGGCCTCGGCGGCGAGGAGTAACCCGATGTAGTCCGCTTCCGATTCATGGCTTCGACTGAAGGGCAATAAGACGCCTATCCCCAACGCCTGCATGGCCAATGTTTGAGTGAGAGGTTTCAGGTCAAAAGCCGCTATGGCGACCTGCATTCCCAAATTAGCCGCCGTATGCTGGCTGACCCGTTCGGCACCGTGCCGGGCTAAGGCGTGAACCACTTCATGGCCCATGATCGCCGCCAATCCGTTTTCGTTTTTCGCCTCAGGGAAAATGCCCGTGTAGAAGGCGATTTTGCCGCCGGGCAGGGCCCAGGCATTTTTGGTCTTGTCATCCTTGATCACCGTGACTTCCCATTGAAACGACTTTGCGCGTTCGGCGTATTTGGATTTCTTGGCCACGGCAATGATCCGTTCGGCCACGCGCTCCACGGGTTCCACTTCAGCCGGGTTTTTGGAGATGACGACGTTTGGATCATTGAGGGCCTGGGCGTAGGCCTGGTTGCCCATGTGAACTTCCTGGCTTTCCGGGATCAGCAGAAACTGCGATCTGTTCGTGTACGGGTTTGTCGCACATCCCGCCACGGTGATGAGGACAAGACACAGGGCAAAAGTTTGGATCACGTGTTTGACTGAATTTCGGAAGTGCATCAGTTTCTCTTTGCCCGACCGGGCTTGTCTTATTATACCGACTTTTATTATTACGATTCCGGTATGGAAATGTCGAGTTCTTCAACCATTTCGTATCGCGCCAGGGCCGGCGCCGTGCCTTGACGGGGCCCGATAATCAGGAACACGAATTGGTCCGGTTTGATGTGCGTGCGAGCCGCTTTCCGTACCTGCTCCACGGTCGCGTTCTCAATGCCCGCTCTGAAGCGGACAAGCCAATCGGAAGGATATCCGAAATATTCATAAGTGAGAAATTTCCCGAGGATTTTCCCGGGAGAATCGACGGAAAAGACAAAAGAATTCAAGAGACTGGCTTTGGCCTTGTGGACTTCCTCCTCAGTAGGGGGTTCCGTTTCCATGATTTTCCGGGCTTCCTCCAGCAAGGCGTCAATGCCTGCTTGCGTGGTGTCCGTTTTGGTAGACATTGAAAAACTGGCGGTTGCCGGATAGTCCCACCCGAATCCGATCCCACCACCCACGTCATAGGCCAACCCTTTTTTGGAGCGGATGTTGGAAAAGAGCCGGGCCCCAAAAGAACCGGCTACGATCTGGTTGATAATGACCACCGGATGGTAGTCCGGGTGTTTTCGCGTGAGCCCCAAATGTCCGATGACGATCTGAGCTTGGGTCATGTCGGCTTTTTCCACGTAAAAGACTTTTCTTGTGGTAGAGGCCTGGTACGGGACGATCGGATCGTCGAATGTTTCTCCGTGTGGCCACGTTCCGAACGTGCGTTTCACCAAGTCCAACGCCTGCTTCGTTTGAAAATCCCCGGCCAGGCCCAGGATGATACGATTGGGGACAAAATATTTCGCATGCCAATTGATGAGATCCTGCCGGGAAATCTTGTTGATGGTGGCATAAGACTCGACCCTCGCATAGGGTGAGGCCTTGCCATACACCAACTTCGCAAACTCCCTGGACAGGATGCCGTCGGGATTGTCATTTTGCCTGGCGATACCCGCCATGACCTTGTTTTTAGCGATGGCCAGTTTCCCCGGATCGAATCGCGGGTTTCGCAGGACGTCGACGAAGACCGTAAAGACCTCGGAAAAGTCTTCGCTCAAGCACGTCATCGAGGCTGAACCCGCTGTGACGCCGATGCCGGTTTCAATGGAGGCAGCCTTGCTTTCCAGGTAGTCATCCAGTTGGTCGCCGGTGCGTGTCGTCGTGCCTCCGCTTCGCATGACGGTCCCCGTGAGCGCGGCCAGCCCCACCTTGTCTGCCGGTTCCAGGCGGGAGCCGGTCTTGATGCGCGCAGAAACGTGGATGGTTGGGAGTTCGTGATCTTCCAGGAGAAACACCACCATGCCGTTGTCCAGGACGACCCGAGTCGGTTGAGGAATGTGAATATCCGGCAGGGGGGGATACGTCAGTTGCTCAACCGTGTCCACCTGACCGAGCACCGGCGTGGTCAGTAAAAGAACGATCACGGCACACGTGATCACGCATGGCAGCGAACGTCGTGACGTTTGCCGGAGATATCGAAACGCGGCTTCTCTCACGTCATGATCCTTGGGGTGCGGTTGGTCTGGGAGAAGCAGTCGTGGGGATGGTTTCTATTTGTGCCACGACCCGATTGGATGCAACAAACGTTTGCCTGGCGATCCGCCGGATGTCTGCTTTCGTCACCCGGTCAAAGCGTTGAATATAGCGAAACAGTTCGCGCCAATCACCAAAGAGGGTATGGTAGTTCGTCAGGCTCATGGCCAACCCGAGGTTGCTTTTCAAGGAATAGATCAGGCTGGCTTTGGCTCTCGTCCGGAATTTGGTCAACTCCTCGTCCGTAACGTCTTCGGTTTTCAGTCGCTCCAATTCTTCGCGGATGGCTTGCTGAACGGTTTCATTGGAGACTCCTCGCGCGGGGACCGCATATGCCACCCATAGATGCGGATATTTTTCACCCGGGTACGCCCCATAAGCTCCGGCGTCGACTGCGATTTGTTTGTCCCGGACCAGCGAGCGGTAAAACCGGGAGGTCCGTCCGTTCGTCAAAATGTCGTCGATGGCGTCGAACACGGGTTGATCGGGATGCGTGGCTGCCGGTTTGTGGTACCCTTCCAGATAAAAAGGTTGAGCCGACTCTTTAATGGTCACCACTTTTTCCGCGATCGACGGGGGTTCTACGGTTCTCAAGGGCGGAGGTTTCGGCCCGCCGGGGATCCGGCCGAAATACGTTTCGAGCAGGGGAATGAGGGTCTCCGGGTGAATGTCTCCGACAATCGCCGTGACCATGTTGGATGGGACGTAATAGGTTTCAAAAAATTGTTTGGCATCGGTCATGGTATAGGATTGAATGTCACTGGCATAGCCGATCACCGGATGGTGATAAGGGTGAGCCGTAAAGGCCGTGACCACGAATTGTTCAAGGAGCCGGCCGATAGGCCGGCTTTCCGTACGCATCCGACGCTCCTCCATGACTACGTCCCGTTCCTCGTAGAACTCACGAAACACCGGGTGTAAAAACCGTTCCGATTCCAGATAACAGAAGAGTTCGATCTTGTTGGCGGGAAGCGCGTAGAAATAGCCGGTCACGTCGGCGCCGGTAAAGGCGTTGACGGCAACCCCGCCTTCCCGCTCAACCACGTCGGAGAACTCGTTCTTTTTCACGAACGTCGCGGCGGCTTCTTGCTTGCGTTTATAGATGTTCAGCAAGTGTTCGACGTGTTGGGCATCGGACGCGGAATTCAACCTGGCTTCCTGATAAGCCTGATAAGCCCGTTCCAACTCCTCCAGGGCTTTTTGCTCTTCTTTGTAGTTCCTGGTACCGAGCCGGGGCGTACCTTTAAAGGCCATGTGTTCGAACATGTGCGCGAGCCCGGTCCTGCCCGTGTCTTCTTGTGCCGATCCCACGTTCACCGCCGTCATAAAAGCAAAAACCGGGGCTACGGGTCGTTCGACGAGAATAAAAGTCCAGCCGTTTTTGACGGTGTATTCCGTGACCTTCTGCTCGAAGGATGCAAGGTCTGTTCCTTGAGAAGCGGAAGGAAAACAGAATATGCAGAACAGAAGAAGGATGAAAAGACGCCGTGGTGTTCGCTGTACGGGAATCCGGATCATAGGCAGACTTGCGAAATGGTCCTTTCTGGCATCCTAACCAGTTCCATGGTGCCTTGCAAGTAAACGACGAATCATGCGTATAAAGACGGTACAGAGGAGGAGAATGCGATCAGGGGGGCTGTTGAGCTTGTCCCGTTGGGTTTCCTTGAAGTCTTCTGAAGAAATAGGAGCCCCCGTAGAGCCTGGGGGGAATGGCGAGGTATTCGCCGACGCGGGTGTACCACCAGTTCCCTTCGGCAGTTAAAAAATCTTCTGACAGCAGGACTTCAAACTCTCCTTCGCGGTCATTTCCGGTTTGAACCCATTTCCCTGACCAGAACCGCCCATCCAGTTTCGTGGTGATGAACCGGCCCCCTTCATGGGTATAAGGCCCGTTTCCTTGCGCATCCAACGTCGCATGATAGGTTTTGTCTTCTTCCTGAATTTCCCAGGTTCCGCTCAGGTCCTGGGAGTACGTTTCCGTATCAGGATTGCTCAGGGTAAAAGCAGGGGTAAAAGCACCAGAAAGAAAAAAACTTGCAGGCCCTGCCACGGTCCACAAAGCCATAAGAAACGTCATTTGCAGGCCCCGTTACCGATCTTAAGGTCCGGAGGGTGTGACCGTTATCGTACTGAGAAGGAAAGCAGGAGACACCAACATCGCGGCGGAGTTGTGTGTAATCAGCCCTCTCTGTGTCATCCTACATAAGTGACGTTGGCATGGACTTTGCGACCATGGCGCTTGACGGAGATGGGATCGGGAAGGGTGGCATGATCCACAGGGGGTAAAAGCGCTTCCACCTGGTTCGTAATCGACTGCAGCAAAGCTTTCTCGCGACGGCTGCGGGAAAGCACCCGCAACCCGATGAACAAACTCAGCAAGGCTCGTGCGGTCGTGCTCGGAACCACTGACCTGGAAATTTCTCCGCTGGTCTGACCCTGTTCGATCATTTTGCGGAAGAAATTTTTTTCGATTTGGACAAAGGTCTGACGGACGATCTTCTCCACCTTCTCGTCATGCGGCGATAACTCCAGGGCCGTATTGATCATAAAACACCCGTTTCGTTCCTCACCCTTCAAACCCGTTCACTGATCTCCTCGAATAAGCCGCAGATGGCTTGGCGGGGCGAATACGCCTTCATTTTTTCCGCGAAGAAGGGGTTGAGGTAGGTGCGCCTGTAGCTCTGTAAGGTATCGATGAAGAGAGAATACTTGTCACCGAACGTGGCATAAAGACTGGCTCGGTTGATACCCATGCATTCCACGAGTTCCTGTAAGGATGTCGCCCTATAGCCATGGTCCCAGAAGGCCACCATCGCCTTCTGCATAACATCATCAACGCCAAATTGTTTTCTTCTCGGCATCGCTGACTCCAAGCACAGAAAGAACAAAATAATATCTAACTTACATCAAGCCATGCAAGTGTTCGGAAAGGGATGGTCATCGCTCGATTTTCCCCATCCCAAGCGATGGGAGAACGATACCGTGGCTGTTGAACGAATCACACCATACTCATCCTGAATGAAGGAGTTGTCCTCTTGTGACCCCACACCCTAAGCCATTGCATGCAGAGGGTGGCCTCCCTGCTTGGAGCAAGGATGCCGCTGCGACAGGAAGTGATCTGCACATTTCCGTTTTAAAGGCGGTCGGATGTGGAGGCCTGAAAGGAAGGGATATCGAAGTCGAGTCCTGGCCCGTACCACGGTTGAAGCAGTGGGCCTTCATACGTATACCCGCCATCAATCGGATCGGTTTCCAGCAACAAAGGCATGTCGAGATCCAGAACCGGACAGCCGCCGAGGCCCATGGCAAGGCTGTAGGAACATCCCATGGCTACCCTGGTTTCCACCATCCCGCCCAGCATCACGCGAAGACCGGCGGCTTTCGCCACGGTTGCCATGATGAGCCCGTCCAGAACGCCGCTTTTGGTAATTTTGATATTGACGTAGTCCGCCGCACGGTGCTGAATAACGGCTTGGAGGTCGCGCAGTGATTGTGCCGATTCGTCCACGGCAACGGGAACGTGGAAATCGCGGCGGAGTTTGGCGTGACCTTCAAGATCATCCTTGGCCAGCGGTTGTTCAAGGAGGATGATCGTGCCGCCAGACCGCTTGACACCTTGTAGCAAAGTAGCGGCCTCCTCGCGCGTGTATCCTTGATTGGAATCGATCACAAACGCCACGCCGGCACAATGACGATGAAGGGCTTCCAACCGGCGAATATCATCGTCCACGTCGTGGCCTACTTTTATTTTGAAGAGACGAAAGCCTCGTTCATACCATTGTCGAGCGAGTTCCCGGGTTCGCTCCAAAGAAGCGATGGGAATGGTGACGTCCGTTTCACGCGCGCGAACGTCCGCTCCACCCCACAAGGCCCACAGGGGGACGTGAATTGCGCGCGTCAAGGCATCGAGTAAGGCGGTTTCCAATCCACATCGAGCCGAGGGAGCGTCTGGGGCGCGTTCGGACAGTTCGTGGCTGAGTCGTTGATAATGAAGAGTCGATTGTCCAAGAAGGTGTTTTCCCAATATTCGAGCTTTCTTCAGACTGCTCTCGCGATCTTCCCCGGTCATGGCGGGAAATGGTGCAATCTCGCCGTATCCGATGGTTCCATCATGCAGGGTGAGTCGCACGAAGGCATTTTGCGCCACCTGGAGTTGGCCCGTTGCGACGACAAAGGGATCGGTGAGGGGAAGATCCAGTGGGCAGAGTTCAATGTGTGTGATGGTAAAAGCTGCGGCGCTCATTCTATAAGATGAATCGGAAGGGGAAAAAGGGTAGAAGCTGGAAGGTCACCGTCACAACAATCGATCACCCATAGCGATCATTTTCCCACGGCAAGGCGGTGTTCGAATACCCGCGCACTTCCCAGAACCCTTTTTGATCTTTTTCCACGAAGGTGATGGTTCTGACCCACTTGGCTCCCTTCCATGCATACCGTTTGGGGATAATCATGCGAACCGGTCCTCCGTGATCCTTACACAGCGGTTTGTGATTCCAGGAATGGACAAGGAAGACGTCCTCGTCGTCGCAGACCGAAAGAGGTAGGTTGGTCGTATAGTCGTCATACGACTCAAAGAGCACATATTTGGCTTCCGGCTTGGGGCACACCAAGCCGAGTAGATGCCGAAAACTCACCCCGACCCATTTCATTTCAAGCTGGCTCCACGAGGTCACGCAATGGAAATTGGACACAAACGACTGCTGTGGCTGAGCCTGATATTCCTTCCAGGTCCACGTGATGGGATGCTCAACCAACCCATCCACCGTGAGCTTCCATTCTTCAAGTGAAATTTGAGGTTTATATCCAAGGTCTAGGACGGGCCAATTATTGACGATATGCTGCCCGGGGGGGAGGCGATCATCCTGATATTCTTCGTCAACTTCACGCCCGGAGATCTCACGACGGTGCTGAGCCATTTTCTGTTTAGCTTGAAAGGGGTTTTGGCTAAATTCCATATGACGCTCTTCTTTCTTCGTTTATCCTGGCTGGTGATTCAAGCCAATCCGTAAGGTTTCGGGCTTCGTTGTTACTCCTTCCAAGCGAAACCGGCGGCACCGGCGAGTGTTCGAGGGGTCTGTAAGCCGGTGTAGCGTTGGTCGTCGATGATCCAGGTCGGGTAACTGCGAATGTCGTTTGCCACGCATGGCGCGGTAAGGGGGCTGCCGCGCCCCCCGGAGCTGCATTCCACGTAAGGAAGACGGTCAGCGGATGCTTTGAACAGGGCTTTCTGCTCCTGGCAGCGGGGGCACCAATAAGCGCCGTAAAACTTGGCTCCGGTTTCATTAAGATGAATGGCCAAGGCCTGGAGTTGCGGATCCTCGGGGCCGGCTGCTTCGTCGAACACCCCGCTGTAATGCAGATGGAGCACGCCGATGATGAGCACGGCAACCACGCTCGCTTCTTTCAACGACGTTGACCAGTCGGGAGGTCGCTGTACGAGGGTCAGGATCATGATGGCCGTGATGGTACCGAATGAAGCGAGACAGTAGGAACAGGTCGCTTCGATTTCCACGATTGAGATCGCGGTCAGGTAGGCACTGACACCGAACCCGCCGACTGCGACGAATACCATGAGCGTCCAACTCCCGGGTTTTGTCCTGGCTCGCCATGCCAGTGCCGCCATCACCAGATAGGTGAACAGGCCCCACGTGGCCATGGGCATTCCCAGAAACGTCGACCAGCGACTGCTTTGTACCAGATCGCATCCCGACCCTTCGCCGCAGAAAGCCGGGTGCGTCTCGAACGAGGCGGTATAACTGAGGTACGTCGTCAGCACAATTCCGAAAAGGACCAGTACAAGCAGGACGATGGTGAGCGGGGCATTCGGGGCCGGTACGCGAGTCGCAGGAGAATGCGAGAGATGCTCGGTGCTTTCGGCATTTGCAGTTCTTCGCTTTTTACGTTGCTTTACCATTGTCACGTCCTTTGCGAATGGAAACGGGAGGCAATGCTTTCGTTTTGATCACGTCGGGACGTAATGCATGATACTCGTTGCCGTGTGGAGGACGCAAAGATCTCCCTCACTCAAGAGGTGAAGGAAGGGATTTTCCCAGAATCACTCGTATGACTTTTTCTCTATGATCCCGCAGGATGCGGATGCTGACGGCCTGAAAAGGTCGTGTCTGTTCGATCACATAGGTTTTCAATTGGCTCGCCGAGGCGACCGGCTGGTTGTCGATGGACAGAAGCACGTCTCCTTTCTTGAAGCCTGCCCGTCGAGCCGGTCCCGTTGCTTGAGCTACGGCCATGTGCCATTGTGTTCCGATTTTGACGGAGTCGAGTTGCAGCCCGAGTTTTGAAAAGTGAAAAGGCTTCCCCTCTATGAGGGCCGTCACGATCTTGTGGACCAACGGTCCGGGGACGGCAAAGGCAAACCGGCTGCAACGACGTTCCTCCCGGGTCGTTTCGGTTTGAATGATCGCGTGGATAATGCCGGTGATTTCTCCTTGTGTATTGAACAACCCTCCGCCGGAATTGCCACTGCACGCTGAAAGATCGACTTGCAGGAGACGTGATTGAATCGTTTGCAAAAACGTATCGGGATTGCCGATGTATCCATAGCTGATGACAGGCCCCCAACCCAATGGGTACCCTACGGTGAAGACTCGTTCTCCCGGCAAGGCCTCAGCCTGGCTGAACTTCCTGGCAGAGAGCCCGTGAGGCAACATCTCTTGGGGAATGCGATACAGGGCAACATCCAAAAATCGATTCACGCCGACCAACGTGGCAGACGCTTCTTCGAACGTGCTCGAAATAACGGAAATGTGCTGAGGATCAGCGGTTGTTCCACTTCCCGGGCGTTTCGTGGCATGACGGGCGGTCAGGATATACCTGTCTCCCAGGTAAATTCCTGATCCTCTCACGGAGAAAGAATTCCCCTCTGGCGAAGTCGATTGAGTAAGAATACCCACGGTCCCGTGCTTGGCTTGCTCGACAATTTCGGCAAAATCGGATGCGTTTGCCAAAAGCAGTGAAGGGGTGAGCAGGCATGTGCCCCAAGCAACGTACATCGCGAT
Source organism: Nitrospirales bacterium (assembly GCA_012270585.1). Lineage (GTDB taxonomy): Bacteria > Nitrospirota > Nitrospiria > Nitrospirales > UBA8639 > Bin75. The sequence goes on along the minus strand of JAAXIB010000088.1, from coordinate 49,799 downwards.
TCTTCTAAACATGGCGTGTCTTTCGTGGATGCTTGTCCAACCGAGCCTTGCGTGAGCCGGGGATCCTGATCGGTGTTGCCGACTCTCTTGAAATCGTACGTTGTCCTTGAGTACTCTTTGGCCTGGACGTTGCATCATCGCTCATCTTTCACTCAATGGCGTCGAAGTTGAAAGTTTCCTTTCTGAACCGTTGTCCCGGCCTGCTTGCTGTGCCGTGTGCCCTCGTGCTGTGCTTGGTTTCTTTTCAGACGGCTCTGTCTCATGGGGTCATGGTTGAATCTTTTCCCATGCACGGGTCTGTTTTACGAGCCAGTCCCGACCAGGTTGTCTTGCATTTTAATGCTATCCTCGAACCATTCATTGCTCAAGTCAACCTTGTCGATCTGCAGGAAGTCCTCACTCCATTGGGTGTGACGAACGCTTCGACGAAGAATACGGTTGTGGCCAAAATTCCGCCGCTGCGACCGGGCGTTTACAACGTGCAGTACAAAGTATTGGCGATCGACGGCCATGTGACCGAAGGGTCCATTCGCTTTACCATCATTACCCGATAAGTCAGATCTTTTCATGACGGAGTTTCTTGAATTCATCAGCGGGTTGCTCGATGGCGGGGCTCTTGTTGCCTTGTCGTTATCTCTGGGAGGCTTTGCCTGCACACTGGTGGTTCTGCGGCCGATTTACGATCAGGACCCGGTGGTCCGGTCCGCGAGCGACACGCTGTTAAAGGTGAGCGTCTTGAGCCTCTGTGTGATGGCCGGATTGCGTATTCTCCAGTTAGCGTTAAAAGCCCTGGCGTTGAGTGATGCGCTTGGCTCCCTGGGTTTGCAGGCCGTTCTGCATACAGGATTATTTAAATTCGGGACGTCGGGGGTCCTGCTGGCCTTGGGCACGGCCTGGTCGGCGGCAAGGGTCAGGCGAGACGTTTCCAGGCGACTTCCTTGGGGTATGGTATGGCTCATGGTCGGGTTGTTTATGGTGAATGAAGCGTGGCTGAGTCATGCGGCCAGCCGGTTGGAAAATCGGCAACCGTTAATGGTGGCGACCATGGTCCACGTATGTGGCGCAACGGTCTGGGCGGGCGGGGTGGTCCACATGGTGTTGCTCTGGAGGATGATGCGGGAACGACACGCCGGCCGGTGGCCCCACATGGTGGCCCGTTTCTCTCTTTTGGGGATGGGATGCGTGGTGTTTATCGTTGGGTCGGGGGTGTTTCTCGGGTGGCATTATGTGGGTGGTTGGGCGCGATTGATCGGAACGGGATACGGCAACATGCTCCTGGTCAAGATCGTGCTGTTTGTCTGTGTGCTGGCCTTGGCCACGGTCAACTTTCTCTCTGCCAGGCAACAGACCAAGGGAAACGCTCACGACCCCGGGTTCGATCTCCGATCAGATCGGGAACAAGCCTCGGGAACAGGTGTGTTTTCTCGCGTTCCCTCTTATCTTGAAGTGGAAATTCTTCTTGCAGGGGTTTTACTGTTTACAGCCGTTTCCCTGACGGGATTTCCGCCATCGGTCGACGTGACCAAGGAAGCCGTGACGTTCTCGGAAATCCGGGTGATGTATGCTCCGAAATATCCGCACCTTGGCGGTCCGGAACGGATTCTCATCGAGGCGCCGGAATTGACCGACCTCAAGACCGGTGAAATCGGGAAAAAAGAAGACGTGAGTTGGGACCGGTTTAACCATAATGTGTCCGGTGTCATTATCCTCGCTATGGGTCTCGTGGCCTTGCTTGAGCAACTGGGACGGTTTACATGGGCTCGACTGTGGCCGCTCATGTTTCTTGGGTTTTCCGTGCTGGTTTTTGTGTTTGCCAATCCGGATCATTGGCCGTTAGGCTCGATCGGATTTATGTCGAGCTTGCAAAATTCCGAGGTCGTTCAACATTGGTTCGCTGCGATGCTGGTCTTTGGGTTAGGTTGGTCCGAATGGCTGGGGAGAACGCAATCGTCAGGCAGGCAGTCTTTCCAATTTGTGTTTCCGCTTCTGTGTATCATGGGCGGCATGATCATGTTGACCCATTCTCACGGGGTGATGGAGCGAAAACAGGAATTCCTTATTCAAAGCACACACGTTTTGATTGGCGTTCTTGCCGTCTTGATGGGCTGTGCACGCTGGTTGGAGATCCGGTTGCCGGCACCGCACGGTCGTCTCGCAGGCCTTCTTTCGCTGCTGGCGATGGTGCTGGTGGGATTTATTTTGCTGTTTTATATAAAACCCGACGCACGCGTGCTTTGAATAGGATCGAGGTGTAACATAGAGAAATGCTGAGAAATACTGTTTTCTACGTAGAGTAGAATAAAGAAGGTGCCTCGCACCCGATACTTGTCTTGGGTATCGCGAATGAAAGGAGTCGCCGTCATGAAAGTCTACAAATTTTTTCTCTTGCTCCTGCTGGGGGGAGGGCTACTGGTCAGTATGAACAGCCAGTCGATCAGTGAAACGAACAAAGGCGATTATGTAATCGCCACGTTTGCAGGGGGGTGTTTCTGGTGCATGGAAGGCCCGTTCGATAAACTCGATGGAGTGATTTCCACGACGTCGGGATATACGGGTGGCCATACGGTCAATCCGACCTACGAAGAGGTTTCTGCCGGGGGAACCGGACACGCCGAGGCCGTTCAAGTCGAGTATGATCCTCAAAAAATCAGCTATCGGGAATTGTTGGCCGTCTATTGGCCAAATACGGACCCCACGACGCCGAATTCACAGTTTTGTGATTATGGAGATCAATATCGTCCTGCGATTTTCTATCACAATGATGAACAGCGTCAGTTGGCGGAAGCATCGAAAGAGGAAATCGAACGTACCAAAACTTTCAGTGCCCCGATCGTGACGGAAATTACACAAGCCACGGCGTTTTATCCGGCAGAGGAATATCACCAAGATTTTTATCAAAAGAATCCCATCCGGTATAAATTGTACCGCTTTACCTGTGGACGCGACTCCAGGTTGGCCACTTTATGGGGGGACGAAGGCAAGGCGTGAAGAAGAAGATCAACGAACGAGCGGGCAGTGACGCGTGCTTGCCGATCTCGGGAAGTTGAGATAAGGTAAAGCGCATCTTCGTGCGGGAGTGTGTTCGAGATTGGCGGCGAAATGACCATGCGGCTTTCAGGTCGACAAATTGGACTCTTGAAAGAGTACATGCATGATTTGGTCGAACAGGCCAAACAAGAAGAGGCCGCCACGGAGGCATTCGGATATGCTTCCAAACCGTATCGGGCTGATGAGGCTATTTCAGACTTCTTGGCCATTTTGGATGACCGTATTGAATCGGAAGGAGTTCAGGTCGGATTGTCGGTAGAATTTCTCCATCACATGTGGACTCTATGTAATCATGCCAACGCCCAAGTTCAGGACGTGGTCTGGCTGAAACGCAGTTTGGATGAAGAGTCGGCTACAAAAGCCAAAGTCCGTGAACTCACGTATCGAGCCTTGCTGGAGTATCTGGAAAGCCTGCCCGAAAACCCTTCAATTCGGTTGTCTTCTGACTAACGCGCCTCTTTCCCCCTGCGTTCGAACGTTCGCATTGAACTTGCGCGGGGGCGTCTTTTTTTCAACCGATCGTCAGTCGTCAGCATCATGGATGATACCCGGTACAAACTTGCGCCGAATCCTGGGAATGATCGTGGCTGCGGATACAGACGGAAATCAGGGATCCAGGGTCTTTGTTTTCTGCTTTTGTCTTTGTCTGTCATCCTCGACATCTTTAATCGAGGATCCAGTGTCTTTTTTTCTTCTCTTTACAAGAATACAGACTCTGGATTCCTGCTTTCGCAGGAATGACAGATAAGGAAAGAAGAACAGCCGTGGTCTACAATTCTTCATAATTCCCTTCTCGAAGACGGGTTGTCGTATTTTTACGTCGAGGTCAAACGCCTGGAACAGGAATTGGTAAGTCTCGTCAACGTTCATTTTCAGGAAACGGTCGGTGACAAGGAATTGAAGTTGGGCTATCGGCTCCGTCCCGGGCCCTGTCCCACCACCAATGCGCTTCGCATCATGGCCATGGAAGTTCACCGGTTCCGGAAACAACGTCCGGCCCGCGAGAAGCGTTTCAAAATCAGGGAATGATTAACGTGGGGGCTTGGTGGTCCTGGTCGATTTTTTCCCCGGTCGAGGTCCCGCAGTAGGAACAGACGTATTCATATTTGTTGCCTGACGGCAGGACGAGCAAAAGCCGCTCCCGAGCCGGTGTCGCTTCTTTGCAATTCGGACAGAACAAGAGTGTGGCATTCAGAGAACGAAATTGGGCGGCGGGATCAGCCCGGGGAGGGCCGGGTTGGGGGCGCTTGCGCATGGAACCCAAGGAGCGAGGATCAAACGGAATGCGTGACATGGCCGGATCTTATCGTGAGGGCATGCCGTGGTCAAGACAAGAGCGATGATGGGACCAGCTCTCCAAAGGCAACGCGAGACGTCAGGATGGTGAAGGCTCATGCAGAGACGCTGGAGAGGGGTTCCGAGGCGACCGGGGTCCCGTTGTGGTAGATGACGCATCGTGAGGGGTGAGAAGGGATCCGGTTGCCCGGGAGAATGATGCCGACGAGGTTTAAAGGATCGGATCCGGAGAGACGGATTTCCTGGGCTCCGGCTTGCGGGTCGTTACGCACGGCCCGAAGAGCTTCCACGGCTTCCGGCAGTCCGAATTGTTCGCCCGTCATGCCTGAGACAAAGTGCCCGCCGCGAATTTCTCCGCGCAACTCCATTCGTCGATAGATCACCAGCAAATCGCGCCACGCAACGGTCAGGGATTCCCGCTTCAGCAGATCTCGAAACACGATTCCATACCGACGTAACAATTGACGAGCCCAAGCTTCGGTGGGGGTGAAGGTCGGTGTCGTCCGTCCGTCCGATTCATCCGTGCCGGTTGTGAGTAATGACCATCGCCCGATCGTATGTCGTGGCCGGTGCTTCTGATGGCGTCCAATCCCTCGACGGCGTTTAGGATCAAGCAAGGCACGGAGATTGTCGAAACCATCGGCGGTGACCAGCCCGACACTTGCCAGTTCCCACAATCCTTGTTCCACCTCTGCCTGGAGGTGGTGCGTGCCGCGGGTGATGTCGGCAAAAAACCGTGCTCCTTGTTGCGAGAGATAGTGATACACGGTCCGGGCAACGGCGGTCAGTTTTTCCGGAAGCCCCGTGTGCAGGCCCCGAGGTTCTTTACGAGCGAGGGCCAGCAGCCATTCCACGTCGCTTCGAGGAAAGAGACTGATCGGAGCGAGACTCGTGGGGATTACCCGCTTTTTTTGTTTGGCGCTGGCGAGGTCATGGTCGGGCATGGGTGGGGTCAGCCGTCCCCACGTGATGATTCCGCGTAAACAAAGATAATCCAATGTGTCCGGCCTGTAATTGGCCATGCGGCTGTGGAGTACGTGGGGCTCCCAGGCGGAAGCAGCGGCTTCAAAGCCCGCCAGTTGTTCAAGGATGGTTTGGAGCCCGAGTTCTCCGTGCAGCCTGGCGGTGGGAGCGACGTGCTGCCATCGGAACAGAAAGCGCATAAAGTCTGAAGCGGAGACGGTTTGAATCTCTCGACGAAGAGTGAGGACGGTTCGTCGATGAATACGAGCCAGTAAACGACGATCGCACCACTCGATTTCGGGTTTCGAGTCGTGTTTTTGATCGGATTCACGCAAAGGGAAAGGGGGCTCGGCATCAGGCATAGGCGCTGGTGAAGGGACGTGACGCTCTCGGCATCGAAATGTTCCCTGAAGGACTTGGCCTTGGGCTTCAAGTTGTTCGAGCGCCGTCCGTGTGACCGAAATGGGCCATCGAAGAGTTGTCGCCAATTCCCGCGCCGTGGTGGGGCCGATGACTTCCATCCAACTTCGCACGATCGTGCCCCGAGCTTCCTGCTCAGTGCCGGAGAAGTTGAACGAAGGGGTATTTTTACACTGGTGCGCATCCGTGGACGCGGTAAAATCAGGCTGGATTTTGGCAAGGAGGGAAAGATGATCGGGTGTGGTCCATATGGAGATCGTCAAGTTCCGCGTCGGGTCTGTGTGAGGAAGCACGAGGGCTTGCCCTGAATCGAGCAGGTCAGGAAGAAAGGCGTTCCATTCCACGGCCCGGTCCTCCGGGACCCACGTCAGAAGATGAAGGGCTTCCTGTAATTCATCGGCATCCCGAACGCGTGGCCAAGCTTCTAGGCAAACCGATGCAATCGTGTCGGCATCCAGAGCGCCCGTCGTTGCGGCTTCCTCCGGGGGCAGCATGTGTCGCATGCTGACGGCTCGTGAGCGTCGTTCTTCGAGTGGGGCATCGTCCAGAAACCCATAAGGGTTTGCGTTCAAAATTTCATGAGAGAAGGGAGACGGCGTCGGAGACTCGATGGACAGGCATTGAACGTCGCCCCGTTCAATGCGTTGCAGGAGGGTCGTCAGCCCCTCGACGTCCATGGCTTCTTCAAGGCAATCGCGAAGTGTTTCTTGGACTAAAGGATGAGAGGGCACTTCGATGTTGCCCGGAGGGCGATTATCTTGACAGGCCATGGCCATGGGAAACACTCCCGTCAGGAGGTCTTCGGCCCGCATGCGCTGTAAATGGAGGGGAACCCGTCTGCCGTTGCGAAAACGCAGCACGGCCAAGGCGCGTGAGGCGTTCCACCGCCAGCGGGCCATGAACATGGGGGATTGCAGGACGGCTTGGGTGAGCACCTCCTTGACGTTGGAGGGCCGGAGCAGGGACCACACGGTTTCCAATGGAAAGCTGTGCCGTTCACCCAATGACAGCACCAGCCCTTCATCAGTGGCAGCCGCTTGCAGTTCAAAGTCGAAACTGACGCAAAATCGCTTTCGTAAGGCGAGCCCCCAAGCCCGATTGATGCGCCCGCCGAATGGCGAATGAATGACGAGTTGCATGCCGCCGGCTTCATCAAAGAAGCGTTCGGCAATAACGGTCCGTTGCGTGGGGACGGCACCCAGCATCCGCAATCCGGACTGGTGGTAGGCGAGAATTTGCTCGGCCGCGCGTTGGTCGGCTCCACATTCCGATTCGAGCCAACGCGGGACGGGGTCCTGTTCCGACGCTCCCGGGAATGCGGGGGAGGGTGGCGTGAGTCGATCCGCGAGAGCTTGCCGTAACTCCGCCACTTCTTGGGAGAGTTCAAGGGTTCGCGAAGGGGCTTCTCCCCGCCAAAAGGGGATGGTTGGAGGGGCGCCTTGCGCGTCTTCCACTCGCATCACGCCGGTCTCGACTCCACGGATCCGCCACGAGGTATTACCCAACAGAATAATGTCTCCGGCAAGACTTTCCACGGCAAAATCTTCATCCACCGACCCGACCGTGTTGCCCTGGGGTTCGGCAATGACGGCATAGGTCGCGGTGTCCGGTATGGCACCACCGGAAGTAATCGCGGCCAGTCGTGCTCCCCTTCGAGCGCGCAAGCGATTCTGTGCGCGGTCGTGAAAGAGAAGCGCCTGTTGCTTGCCGCGAGTCGGGACCCAGCCATGGGTTACCATGGTGACGACTTCGTCAAACGCTTTTCTGGTAAGGTGCCGATAGGGATAGGCTTGGGTGTATTGTTGATAGAGCGAATCCACGGGCCACTCTTGAGCCGAAACCTCCGCGACCAATTGTTGAGCCAGAATATCTTTGGGGTGTTGAGGAACAAGAATGTGATCCAGGTTGCCACGGTGAATCGCTCGAATGAGCGCGGCGCATTCCACAAGCTCGTCACGAGTCGTACACAATAGTCGGCCTTTTGGAATCGCGCCCACCCAGTGGCCTGCCCGGCCGATTCGCTGCAGGCAGGTGGCAATGGCGCGCGGGGAACCCACCTGGCACACGAGATCGACGAACCCGATGTCGATGCCCAGTTCCAGAGACGCCGTCGCAATCACAACGCGAGTCTGCCCTTTCTTGAGACGTTCTTCCGCCCACCATCGCATCTTGCGTGACAGACTGCCGTGATGTGCGGCCACGAGGTCCTCGCCTAATCGATCGGTTAACTGATGGGCGATGCGTTCGGCCAATCGCCTCGTGTTGACAAACACCAGGGTGGAGCGATGCGCCTGGACCAACTCGGTGAGACGATCATAGACGTCCGCCCAAATGGCATTGGTCGCGATCGCGCCAAGTTCATCCCGAGGTGTTTCAATAGCCAGATCCATTTCCCGGCGCTGTCCCATGTCGACAAGACGACAAGGGGTTGGCGTCCAGGCGGGTTCTCGGCTTTGGGAAACGTGACTGGTGCCGCCTGCCAGGAACCGGACAATGGCTTGCAACGGTTTTTGCGTGGCAGAAAGCCCAATGCGATTCGGTTTCGTGTGCGTGACGGCATCCAGTCGCTCCAGGGAAAGCGTCACGTGCGACCCGCGTTTGTTGCCGGCCAAGGCGTGGATTTCATCGACGATAACCGTGCGGACGGTGCGAAGAATGTCCCGGCTCTTGCGAGCCGTCAGTAACAGGTAAAGGGATTCGGGCGTTGTGATAAGAATATGGGGTGGGCGGCGAAGCATGTCTTGTCGAGTCTTTGTGGGCGTATCACCCGTGCGAACTTCGACCCGTATCTCCGGAAGGAGAAGACCGGCCGCCAACGCGTTTCCGGAAATCTCACTCAGGGGCCGGCGGAGATTTTTCTGGACGTCGTTGCTCAGGGCCTTGAGCGGCGAGACGTAGAGAATCTGCGTGTGGTCGGCCAGGTTGTTGGAGAGCGCCTGTTGGAATAAGGAATCAATCGACGCCAAAAAAGCGGCTAAGGTTTTGCCTGACCCCGTGGGGGCGGCTATGAGTGCGTGTTCACCGGAACAAAGGGCGGGCCAACTCGCCGTTTGAACGTCGGTGGGCTGACCGATTGTATCCTGAAACCAGCGGGCAATGATGGGATGGAAAGACTGTAGGGGACGGCCTGTGTGCCGTCCCGATGGGATGCGTTGTGAATCCATCGCGCATCTCCCCGGTCAACGTGCTCCCGGTTTACTCACGAGGAGCGGAGCGTTCATTCGTGGCTCGAATGGCTTCCGCTTGGCGATCGACAGCCTGTGCTTCCTCGTCACGATCGGCCTGGCGCAGTAATGACGCATATCGTTCATAAAGGGGAATCAGGCTGGGATGTTCGGCGCCCAAGGAACGCTTGCCGATTTCAATGGCGCGAATATAGTAGGACTCCGCTCGATCAAACATTTCTTGTACCTGCGTGACGAGTCCCAGGGTCATCAGGGTTTGGATAAGATGGGGGTGCGCGTCTCCCCAAAAGCTTTCACTGATGGAGAGCCCTCTTTGCCAAAGCGGTTCAGCCTTGTCAAACGCTCGTTGCGAAAAATGCAAAGAAGCCAGATTATTCAGTCCTACCACGACGTCAGGATGATCGGGACCTTGGATCGTTTCGATCATCGTGAGCGCATGACGATAACGGAGTTCTGCCTGTTCGTACTCTCCCAATGCTTCGTGGGTCGCGCCCAGATTGTTCAGGGTCGTGGCGGCTCGTGGATCGAGTTCGGTTGTTCCTTCCAGGGCGTTCAAGGCCCGGTGAAACATCTCTCTCGCCATGACGAAATTACGCTCTTTGTAGGCCAGCATGCCGGCGGTGTTGAGCGTCTCCCACAATTCCGTTTCCGCTTTTACGGGGGAGGAAGCCAGGACCACTCCTAAAACCAGTATCAAAGCATACATCGTTGAATCCCGGGCCGTATGACACGTGAAGGCTGATCAATTTTTACCACATCACCGTGAATAAGTTAAGCTGCATGCACACATGGATCAAGACGTGGTATTCTGGCGTTGTTGGCGTGGCGAAATTTAACCAACGGGGAGGGCATTATGGGCGTGCCGGATCAGTCTCGAAGGATTCATCTGAGTCTTCTGGTGTTGTTGCTGGGATGGTGTTTCACGGGAACCAGTGTGTCGGTTGCGGAAAACCCGATGCAGAACGTCCAACCTCCGTTGGCCCGGGCCAAAGTGTATCTGGCTGCCGGTGATTATCGTCGTGCGGTCGAAGCCTGTCAAATGAACATCGATCAATCGCCATCCGTTGAAAGTTACGTGTATCTCATCTACGTGTATCATGCGCTGGATGGATATTTGGAATGGTTGGCCAAACGCGATGAGTGGGTCAAGGTGGGGCAGTTGTCGCTCTCCATGGTCAACCGCGGGACCATGGATCTTGTTGATCCTCCCGATCTGTTGGCCAGGATGGCAAAAGAACTGCTGCATGAGGGGATCAGGCAACAATATGACCTGGTGGCTGGCATGGCCAACCGGCTCGATCGGGCTCGTACCGATGAACTATGGTTGGAGGTACAAGCCTGGGAAAAGACCCACCCTGACAATTGGTGGGCCGGAGTTCCTGAACCGTGGCGATGGGAATATGATCTGTTTGTGCCAAGGGTTCCTGAGCCGGAGGGTTTGAAATGATGGCAAGAGGGATATGATCCGTTAAAAAATACGTTCCATGTTCTCATGAACTTGAGAGGAGTTTAACGCATATGTCCCTCCTGGTGCAGAAGAGGTCCTCGACGCGGTGCTTGAATAATAGCAATGGGAAGGTGATAGCACTCGAATGAACTCTACCTCCCCTGGACAGGCACGGGGGCCTGTCCCTACACCAAAGGAGGGGAACAAAACACCCTCTCCCCAGCGTGGGAGAGGGCTGGGGTGAGGGGGCAAAGCAAGAAAGATCCGTGAAAGTTGACACCCTTTCGACGGCCCGTTTAGGATTCTTTCCACTATTTGTCGAAAGAGATCGTGTCGTCACGTTTGGAAAAAGGAGGATGCCGTGTCCGAACTCGTCGCGCAAGCAACGGCTGCCAATTGGGAAGCTGAGGTGGGTCAGACCGATGGATTGGTGATGGTTGATTTTTGGGCCGTCTGGTGTGGACCCTGTCAGATGGTGGCCCCGATCGTCGAAGAATTGGCCAAAGAATATGAAGGCAAATTAAAGGTCATGAAACTCAATACCGATGAGGTTCCCGAGATTGCCGGCAAGTTTCAAATCATGAGCATTCCCACGATTCTCTTTTTCAAGAACGGACAACCGGTTGAAAAGATGGTGGGTGCAAGGCCCAAGACCCAATTCAAACAAGTCATCGATTCGCTGCTCGCACAACACTCCGCTCCTGCCTAGGGTGGTGAGTATGCGCCGTGATTATGCTCACTGATCTGCGCATTTCCCATTTTGCCCTTATCGATTGCCTTGAACTTGAGTTCTCGCCGGGCTTCCAGGTTTTTACGGGAGAGACCGGAGCCGGAAAGTCTCTCCTGGTTGACGCGCTGATCCTGTTGTTGGGCGGACGCGCTTCCGGCGAGCATATTCGAAGCGGGGCAAAGGAAGCCACGTTGGAAGGGGTGTTCTCTTTATCAGGGCACCCGCCGATTCTCGCAAAATTGAAGGAATGGGACCTGTTGCCGGAAGGCACGCAGGATCTCCTGCTTCGCCGGATTCTCTCCCGGGAGGGGCGGAGCCGGATGTACGTGAATGGCAGGCTGGTCCCGTTGCACCAGATGGTGGAACTGGGCGGCTGGCTGGTCGATATTCACGGACAGCATGAACAGCAATCGCTCCTCTCGTCAAAAGTGCAACTGCACGTCCTCGATGCATTCGGAGGTCTGCTGGCGTTGCGCGACGAGTACGCCGTGCACTATCAGAACTGGCAAGACCTCGTTCGTGCCGTGGCTGAAACCACGCAACGTTCAAAGGAGCGGCAGGAGCGCGAAGAGTTTTTGCGTTTTCAATGCGAGGAATTAGGCAAGGCCCAATTGGTCCCCGGAGAAGATGAAACCCTCATGCGAGAACACCGGAAATTGCAGAATAGTGGTCGGCTCTTGGAAATCGTCAATCAGGCCTATGACCTGCTGTATCGCAATCAGGCGTCGATCGTTTCCCAATTGACGGAAGTCAGGAAACTGGTGCATGAGCTTGGGGCAATCGACGAAACCGTTCGGCAGTGGAATGAGTCGATCGACGATGGCCTCGCCCAGGTTGAGGAATTGGTTTGGGCCACCCGAAATTATAAAGATGGGTTTGAGCACGACCCGGCGAGACTCGCGCAGATCGACGAACGCTTGGCATTGCTGCAACGGTTAAAAAAGAAATACCGCGAGTCGCTGGAAGACTTGCTGGCTCGTCAAACCCGTATTCAGGCTGAATTGGAAGAATTGGCGAACATTGAAGAACGCACGCAGAATCTTCAGCAACAAGTCTCGCAAGCCTATCAGGACACGTGGGTCTTGGGGCGGAAGTTGTCCGAATCCCGTCAGGCCGTAGCCAAAAAACTTGAAGAACGAATCGCAACCGAGTTGGCCCAATTAAAGATGGAAAAATCGCAATTTCACATCAGAATCACGGCGGCCTCTCAAGCAGAACAGGCCGGACCAAACGGCATTGATCAGATCGAGTTCGTGTTTTGTGCAAATCCCGGGGAAAACTTGCAACCCTTGGCGCGGGTAGCCTCAGGCGGGGAACTCTCCCGGCTGATGTTGGCGATGAAAACGGTCTTGGCAAGTGTGGATCAGGTGCCGGTGTTGATTTTTGACGAAGTGGACGCGGGAATCGGAGGCCACGTGGCCGCGACCATGGGGCAACGCCTTAAAGCATTGGGACGGACACACCAGGTGATGTGCATCACCCATCTGCCGCAAATCGCGGCACAGGCCAACCATCATTATCTGGTACAAAAAGAAACCGTGCAAGCGCGAACCGTTGCAACGGTCACGTGTCTTCACGCCGAGGATCGAGAAGAAGAAATTGCGCGAATGTTGGGAGGAGCAACGATTACGCAAACGGTGAGGAAGGCTGCCGGAGAAATGCTCAACGCAACGAATTGAAAAGCCTCGTTAGGCGGGCAAGCCTTTCTTCCTGTCTGTCATGCTGGAGTGTCCCCCGCCTGTCATCCTTGCAGCGCCTCTCCTTTTCTTCCTTGCCGGACCTTCCAGAAAAACACCACGGCCATACGTCTTGAAGCGAGTTCCGTGCCCCACCCAAAATACGAAGTGGCAGAATGAATCAGGTCGGATTTATAGGCCAAGAGTCGATTGAATACGTAAGGTACCTCCAAAATCTCTGCAAAGAGCGTAGGGTCCATTTCCCGGGGCATTCCGGGAACGTCTCGTAAACTTTCATATTCCCGCGGGCAGACGTTCCCCCCCGGTTCTTCGCCCGGCATGTGGAGCCGGTAAAACGACGTCCCCGCATGAGGGGTCGGGGGACTGGGGTGAAGGTACAGGACTGCCGCGTAATCGCAAATGGCTGCGGAATCCACGTGAGGACGTGCCACGCCCTCGGCCCCGCCACAAAGTTGTATGTGATTATGGCCGGAAATCCCCATGTCCGAATCGGTTTGCGGTTGTAGTGCCGGGATGCCGAGTCGCCGAGTCACGCATTCTTCAACGCGACGCAATTCCTCGGGCAGAAGGGCATTGGGAGCCCTCATGCCGGGCCAGGGTTCCGGACGCCACGGTGCCCCCAATGTCCATGTGCTGTTTGCAATGCACCGTTGCGCCACTTCAAGGGCATTGGGAAGAAGATCGTCCTCGATCCAATAATCCTGTCCCAACCGTGGTTCACGAAAGGGAAGGGTCACCGTCATGAGCCGCTCCGTGCCGTTCGCGTCTCGCCCGCGTCGTCAAGGAAGATGTTGAAAATAGAGCAACAGGAGTTGGAAGCATAGTGACTGAATGGCTCAGCGGTCAAGAAAGAATTTCGTGGAGTTGGGGGCAAGCCTTTGTTCGGTGATTGCATGAGAGAGTCATGACGGCAAGCTACGGTCGGGAATCGGGAAAACGCGATGAAGCAACCCTTACCGAGGCACGTAAGCGGGCTGCTCGAACAGGCCTGTGCACATCCGACCTGCCGGGCTGAGTTGTGATTCAAAGCAAATTGACATTTCCGATCCGCTATGTTAGTTGCAATATACTTGTAATAATACTTGCAATAAAAAGTTTCGTCCATTCTCTCTGACATGAGGCATGGTCCATGAAAGTCAGCGTCAAAGATGAGATTCGGGCGGCGGGGAAACGAATAACGAGGACACGTGAAGCAGTATTGTCCGTGCTCGAATCCGCAAAATACCCGTTGAGTTCGACTGAGGTGTATGCCCGCTTGAAGAAACAGAAGGTTGCGATTGATCCGGTTACCATTTATCGCAACCTAGATGCACTTAAGGACCTGGGATTGGTCACGCGGCTTAAGCTGCACCAGGAAGAACAGTTCCGTTATGAGATGAAAGAAGGTCGTGAACATCACCACCATATCCGGTGCAAGAGCTGTGGGCGGGTCGTCGATTTACTGTTGTGTCCGCTCAAAAAGCTCACGGCAATGATTGAGCGAAAAACGCGGTTTGTTGTGGGCGATCATTCGCTGGAATTCAGTGGCTGGTGTCCCAAATGTCAGTAGTTTCAACGGCGGGTTCGGCATGACGACGTTAGGCGTGAGACTTTCCAAGGCCGGTTCGATCATCTCGTTGGCGTGTGCGGTGCATTGCGCCTTAACGCCATTGGTGTTGTTGGTTCTTCCCTTGTTGGCGGCACAATATGGCGGGGCCATGGAAAGACTCCTGGGTGTGATGTTTTCTCCTTCGGCTGAATGGATGTTTCTGGGTGTCATCGTGGTGGCCGCCGGTTTTGGGGTGCTCGTGACCTATCCCGTGCATCGGGACCGTCGTCCGGCCATGTTGACGATGGCCGGGTTTTTCACCTTGCTGGCCGTTCGTTTGTTTGGGGAACAGGGTTCGATCCTGGAAATCACCGGAGACTTGATCGGGGCCTCTATCATTGCCTGGGGGGGATTCGTCAACCGCTCGTTATGTCGTTGCCATGCTTGTCATGACCGTGACGAGAAGCACGAAGCCTCCGACCCGCTTCCGGTTTCAACGGGCTCCTGATTCCTCGTTATCCTACCGTCACCAAGCCGTGGTCGTCGCAGTGAGTAGCATGGGCAAAATGCAGATGCCCATTCACGAGGAAATCCGTATGATCGCCATGCGGCACGGCTTCGTGACCGCAATTGGGGCCGTGGATACGTGATGCATCATGGCTTCCTTTAAGGGGTGCCCACGTGCATGGGTGATTGCTTCGCCAGCGTATCCGCCAGTTCATACAACAGGGTCTCCGTATCCTCCCAACCGATGCAGGCGTCGGTGATGGAAACCCCATATTCCAACGTCTTGCCGGTTCCCCAGGATTGTTTGCCAGGTTTCAGGTTGCTTTCCAACAAAAGCCCCAAGATGTATCGTTGCCCCTCGCAGAATTGTTTCACCACGGAATGGGCGACCGGAATCTGGCGCGTGTGATCCTTGTCGGAATTTCCGTGTGAGCAATCCACCATAATGGGTCTCGCGATTTCTTCATTCACCAACCCGTCCCGGGCTTGAAGAATGTGTTCCCGGCTGTAGTTTGTCTTGCCGCCACCGCCGCGTAACACCACGTGTCGGTCGGGGTTCCCATTGGTCTTGATAATGGACGTGACCCCATCGAGATTGATCCCGACGAAACTGTGCGGCTGACGCGCTGCCACCATGGCATTGAGTGCGACTTGCAGACTGCCATCCGTTCCGTTTTTGAAACCGACCGGCATGGATAATCCACTCGCCATTTCCCGATGGGTCTGGCTTTCGGTGGTACGTGCGCCGATGGCGGCCCAACTGATGAGGTCGGAAAGATATTGTGGAGTGACCGGGTCGAGCAATTCGGTGGCGCAGGGCACACCGCGATCATTCAGATTAAGAAGAATGGTTCGGGCCTGCTGCAATCCTTCGGCAATGTCACAGCTTCCGTCCAGATGAGGATCATTGATAAGCCCTTTCCACCCGACCGTCGTTCGCGGTTTTTCGAAATAAGTCCGCATGACGATCAGCAGGTGGTCTTTGGTGGCCTCGCTGACTTTTTTGAGTGTGGACCCGTAGACATGGGCCGCTTCAGGGTCATGAATGGAGCACGGCCCGATGACCACGAGGAGACGATGCTGGTCTCGTCCATAGAGGATATCTCTGATGGCCTGGCGGGTTTGCAGGACCGTGGCTTCTGCGGCTGTGGCGACCGGCAGTTGTTCCTTGATCTGCCGAGGGGTCACGAGCTCTCTGATTTCAATGATGTGTCGATTATTGAGAGGTTCGTTCATGAAAACAACCTTCCTGAGAAATGAGAAGGGCTCCAAAAAGAAATGAATAACGCTCGTACAATTGCCTACATAGCTTAGCGGAAATGAAGATTCCTCGCAAGAGACGGTAGTGGGTTTGCCACTCCCTGATCAGATCTTCGATCGCGTCGGGGGCGGACTTTGGTACTCGGGTCGCTGGTGAAGGAGGAACGGAGATTGTCGGCCTGGGCCATGGTCGGGCGGGAGGGGAATGTTGTGTTGGTTGACCAAAGTTGGCGAATTTTCTGCGTTACTGTTATATGTTTAGAGAGGCTTGGACAGCGACAAGAATGCTGAAGAAAACGAGGCGGTAGAAAGGAAAGGAGTACGTTGGATGGATCGACCGCGTGAACTCTTTGTTCCTGCGAGGATAACCGACGTGTCTACCTACGACCCGGGCGAGGTGCGAAAGGTCGCCTTGACGTTGCCGGAGACCTTCGAAGTCGATGGACGGCTTGTTCCGGTTCGTGATCGCATGCGTCCCGGATCGGCGTTTTTGGTGAAACCGTTTGGTGTTCGGACGCAAAAGTATCGCCGCAGAATGTATACGCGCTCCAATTGTTCGGATGAAAGCCCGCGCGTGCTGGAAACGATTATCAATGATACTCACAAGGAAAAAGCCGACACGTCTCCCTGGTGGCAAACCGATGATCTCATGCAGCGTTACCGCACGGGTGGGTCAATCGACGTGCTCGTGGATTACGATGAAATCCGTTCGGAACTGGTGGTGTATCAAAACAGTCAGACGGTTGACCCGACAACCCTGGTTTTGGAAGCCGATCACGAATGGCGTTCCATGCGGATCGTGGCCTTGGCGCTTTCGACAGGCATTACGCCGTTTTTGTCGTATCTTCGGCATATGCAAGCCAGAGCGTTCGGAGCCTCGGATGGAACGGCGGGAGGACATTTCAGCCTTATCGTGAGCGTTAAAACGCCGCGTCAGTTGATGGAGCATCAGGCATTGCTGGATCTGGCCCGGGAGTCTCCGCAACACTTTTCGTATCATCCCGTGTTGACCAGGGAATGGCCGGAAGACTGGTCTTACGTGAAGGGGCGAATCATGCAGGTCCGGACGAACGGGGGACAGGCCACGCGCGTGAACCTTGCGCCGCTCATTGCTTTGGAGCCAAACCTGCAGCAGTGTCACGTGCGGTTTTGCGGAAACGCGCCGGCAAAGGATCAGCTCGTCTTGGGGCTGGAGCAAGCACAATTGGCTCCGCTCAGTTTCCGGTCTGAAACGTGGTGACGATTAAAGGCAGACCCTTTGCTTCGCTCAGGATGACAAAAGTCCTTCAGTGGTCATTCTGAACAACGCGAAGAATATCGCTGTTGCTCACGCATTCTTCACATCAAAGACTTGCAAGGAGAGGCGAAGTCAGGGCGGCTTGCTCCGGGGTGAGCGGAGGATGGAACGTGACCCGAGTGGCTTCGATATTGTTCAATAACCTGTGGTCATTGGTCTCTCGTTCCTGCCAGAAGATGCCCTCAACCTCAACGGTTCGACCGGTGGTCATCTGGATATCCCCTGTGGTCCGGTCATGTCGCCCAAATACCAGCACGCGGTCGGGTCCATTCTTGAGGGAGAAAACAAAATTGATGAAATGTTCCGAGTCGTCGAGGTGAAGTTCCAGGCGCGTGACGGTTCCTCGGATTCGGATCTGTTTTTGATGGTATTCGCCGGGGGTTTGAAGGAGTTGTGGGATGGTGACAATTTCAATATTGTTTTCAATGGGTTGCAAAAGGCATGGGGATGGGAAATAGCCGTCGATCAACTGTCCCGACAGACCTGATACGATGAGTCCCAACCAGAGGATACACATAATTTACTGTGTCTTCACGGATTCGACGTACTGTCTCATGTATTCTTTTCCGGAGCAAGAGCGGGATATTTTGAAGGGAATCAGATTGGTGGTATAATCTAGCAACTTAAGTATGTCCCCTAAATATAAGTAACACGAAGTCGGTAGGCAGTTTCTATGACACGACAACAACGGTATCAGCGGCGTCACAAGGAAGCGGGCCTGTGCATTTATTGTCCCAGAAAAGCCGTCAGCCAGTGGTTTTGTGCTCTTCACTTGAAGAAACGGCGGGCATTGATGCGGGTGCGTAAAGGCAGTCGTCCCTGGCATCCCGGCGGGCCGGGACGTCCGCCTCTCACCAGACGGTCCCGTCAGGCCTGAGGGCCAGACAGGGCTTTCCGGGCCATGTTTTCCTGCCCGTTACGTATGCACCTTTGCCAATGAACAAGAAATTGCCCCTGCAGCATACGGTCAATCCTTCATCAGGCGTGGATTTCCAACATTTCTTGTAACCAGTCGAATGCTTCATGATAAATGCCCGGGCAGGTACTTTCTCGGGGTCCGGCCACGTTCAGAACGGTCATGCCCGTCTGAGAAATCCACGCGGCGACGTCACGGGGGTCCGGTTTTGTCGTCAAATCGATGACCCGATAGGGCTTGTGAACGCGTCGGGCGGTGTGGATCGTCAGGGCCGTGCCGCCCGTGGGATCGTTGCGGGTCAGGATTAACGTGGCATCGGCGTCGCGGACGTTCCACCGCGTTCGTTGCGAATAATGCGGCGAGGGCGTTTCTTGCAACGGGTATGTCATCGGGATCAAGCCATCTTCGGCCAGACGTCCCTTCGGGCACCAACCTCCAATTTGCAGACCGGCAGCTAGGGCAACGTCGAGGGCTGCCCGATCAACTCCCGTTTGACCGCCTGAAATCAATTTCGAAATAAGAACGCGTGACACAACGGTAAATTTTCCAATACGTCAGAGTAGGGTGGACGGATAACGGACGTTCCAGGTTATACCATAGGGTATGCCGTGGGCACAGTCGCGGCTTGTTCTGCAACTCCGTCCCCCGCTATGATCGAACCAACCGGTGCGAGCTGATGGCACGAATCCATCTCGACTACTATGCCACCCTGGAAGTGACGCCGCAGGCCTCTGATGAAGAGATTAAACGGGCCTATCGGAAACTTGCGCTCAAATATCATCCCGATCGCAATCAGGGGAACAAGAACGCGGAAGAAAAAATTCGGGAAATCAATGCCGCTTATGAAGTGCTCGGTGATCCGGAAACCCGGAAATCCTACGAGCGACTTCGGTTTGGGGGGCATGGCCGGAAATCGGATTTTGCCGAGGAACCCACCGAAACAGTTAATCCGGTGGTCATCCTCGATGCCATGGAGAAAAAGTTGTGGGAGGAAGGGCGAGTGGAGATTTTTCGGAAAATGATGCAAGACCTTCCCCTGGTGAAACGGGAATTGGCAAACATTCGCAAAGCCACGGTCGCCAAATTGGGCTATGACAAATTTCATGAAGAGACGGTGAAGAGACATGCCGCAGACGCCTTCGGTGAAATCGTGACTGCTGAGATGGAAGAACGAAGAGAGCGGTTGCTGGACGTGGCCTTACATATGATGTTGTCCCAAGGGGTGGACGGCCGGGGTGGTCACGAAGGCGCGGAGTGGGTCAAGCGACAATTGGCTGCGGCATTTCACCGGGGCAGGGTGGATGGCTATTGTGAAGCCTGTGAACTGCTCTACGTTCGGAGGTAGGGGGGCCTGCGTGTCCGACCTCTTCCCTAAAACCGCACCCTGTCCCCCTGGATGAGGGTGAAGCGTAGGGGCCGGCCTGTGTGCCGTCCCGATCGGTTCTGTCATCCTCGACATCTTTAATCGAGGATCCAGTGTCGTTGCTTTTCCTTTCAGGCGGAAGGACAAAGGCTCTGGATCCCCGATCAGGTCGGGGATGACAGAAAGAGGAGCAAGGGCATCCTTTCTCGTCTGGCTCTTGCGTTGTGGCTGATCTACCGGAAAGAACTCAAACTGCGCGACCTTGAAGCTCAATTAGTCTAATCCGATGGCTCTAATCCTCAAATTCGGGAGTTCGGGGTGAGAGAATTGTGAGGCAACGGGAACGCGCTATAGGGCAGGGGGCGAAGATCTTCCTGCAGCAGGAACACAAAAAACAGAGGGACGTCCTCGCAGGGTCGGCAGGTAAGGCAAACTCACTCAAAAGTCATTTATCGACCGATTCTGGAGGCCAGAGCAAAATGGTAGAAATACCGATCGAGATCGATCAGGTCGCTCCTGTAAGCGTGTCCTCCCAACATCGCATCACAGAGGAACTCCCGGGCACGGGTCAGTTCCTTTCGACGACCTTTCCAGCGTGGATCTTGTATGGTCAAGTCAAGCAATTCCAGCGCCCGGAAGAAAGCCTTTTCACAGTCCTGTGGGTTTTTCTCTTTCCAGCGGAGCATGCGTCCGACCTCACTGCCAACATGGGCCAATTGCTCCACCAAGGGCATGATGAACCATCTCCCTCCCGCCAGGCTTGCATGCTGATAGGACATGCCGATCAATCCTCTACTAACCGTTGAACGATCCGAGTGACAGCTTCGCGAATTTCCCCACTTTCCACAAAACGAGAGCGATTTCCTCCGGATGGACGCACGTTAATCATCGAATCAAACTCGATCCACTCTTCGGACGGCTTTTCCGGATACAAGTTGATTCCCCAGAGATTTGATTGGCGTGAACCATTATCAAGAAGAATGGCCTCCTCATCTGAATGGAGTTCACCGCCAATCGCCATAATACCCGCTTCGACATCCACAACCGCCTTGACCATATCCCCGAACTGCAGGTTGGCCATGTCTCGCAACATTGCCCTGCCTATGGTATCTCGAACAATGATGATTTCCAAAGTAGGCCCCAACTCACACAAGAGAGTCCTGAAAACACGATTGCGAATTCCTGGAATCGCTGTCAACTGCATGGCTTAACTTTACGGTCGCTGAAAGACCAGACCTCATATTCCTACCCAGCCCATTGAATGGTGAAGTCATGGAAAAAGAACCTCGACCCCGAAGTAATATTCGCGGGGATCTCCAACTTGGGCGATAGAACCCAGACTTTGAAATTCGTAGAACTCATCAAAAATATTGGTGACCGCGGCAAATACTCTGACGTTGCTGAACGAATAGGCGAGTTGGGCGTTGGCCACGAAATAGTCATCCACTTCAAGTTCCGGGTTATTCTCGTCATCGCTGAAATAGTCATCGACGTACTGCCCTTGACCACTCAAAACCAGCCCTTGCAAAGGCTCGTATCGCAAACCAAAGGTCGAGGTCATCGTGGGCGCGCGTTGAAATTCCTTGCCATCCAGACGCAAACCTGTAGAGCGTGTGAATTGACGAATCTCCGTCTCAAGAAGACCTAGACTTCCGTAAAGCTCCAGTGTCTCATTAGGCATGAAACGGGCATCGAGTTCCAAGCCATAGGAATGCGCCTCCTCCGCATTGTCGTACTCGGTAACCGGCATTCCCATGACTATGGTGGTTGCAGGGCGTTGTTGATCTTGATAATCGGCAAGAAAGATATTGCCGTTGAAGGACAATCGATCGTCCCACCAGGATGAACGCCAATAGGCTTCATAATTCCAGACATATTCTTCGTTGAACGTGTCTGTCATGCCTAACGGGAAAAAAGTAACAGTGAATCCACCTGGATTAAACCCGCGTTTGACAGTCGCCCCCACGGTCACATTGTCTGCCGCACGATAAGCCAAGCCAAACGTTGGAAGGATTGCGTCAAAGGTTTTGTCAAAAGCAGCTATGAAAGGCGTTCCCTGTCCTCCGGCGCGATCCTGGTGATCGCGCTGATAGCGTAGGCCGACGGTCAGGTCAAAGGGGTCAAATGGAGTCCATGTGACCTCGCCAAAGATCCCAAGGCTTTCCTGATCATCCGTGAAAGCCGGCATGCCGGCGCGGTAAAGATTCAGATCAATCATATCATCCTGATGTGACACGAGAGCCGAGACCCCCAACAGCCCCTGAATGCCCGCGTTGTCATTGGAATAATCAAGGACCGCCTCGGCCACATATTGCTTATTGTCAATCTCCGCGTTGCCGGTGCCCGTGGGCGAGAGCCGTTGTATGTCGCTATCAGAATACGTAAAGGTACTGAGCATCTCCAATTCGTTCGAAATGCTGTAATCAGCATTGAGGGTGAGGGAATACGATTCGGTTTCAAACACGGCAAAATTTGGATTCATGTTTCGGGTACGATTCTCAAATGGCATGTCTACCAGTTCGGTCTGCGGTCTTTTGGTGCCGGTATAGGAGAAAATCAACATCGTACTCAAATCCGGAATGGCGGAAGGCTCGAATAGGAGTTTCCCTCGGACGTTCCGGTAATTGTCCTCAGTTGGGTCGTCCGCAACACCCGGACTGAGTCCTTGCAACGTCAGAAAGGATTCATGGTCCCGTACGTCAAAGGTAATGCGTGCGGCTACCTGATCCTCGAGTAACGGGCCGGATATGACGCCGGAATATTGCTGGGTGTCAAAATTTCCTGCCAGCGCGCGGCCACGTATTTCATAGTCATACGTCGGATCATTGGTCTCAAGAAAAATCGCCCCGGCGATGGAATTTCGTCCCTGGGTTGTGGTTTGGGGGCCGCGAAAGATCTCCACTCTCTGGACATCCCAGGTTGAAGAACCCCCGAAAATGTACTCGAAATAGGTCATGGGGCGGCCGTCAAGCTGCACGGTCGTACGCGGACGGGCACCACCGAAGAAACTGTCTACGCCACTCAATATACCGGTGGTGTCGTTGCCTCGTATCGTGACGGCCAGATTGCTTTTCCCGTTCATAATCACATTCGTGACCTGACGGAAAGCCGTTTCCAGATTGTTAGGCCCTGCAATATCCTGGAGTTGTTCTCCCGTGACCACCGCCACACTCGACGCCGTTTCAGCGATTGTCCGTTGTGTCCGTTCACCTTCCACCACAATGGGTTTTACCTTGATCACGGGAATCTTGGTATTTGAGGGTGACCGTATGGCAGACGGCTTCTCCTATGAGGAGTCTTGGCGGCCGCGGTTGAGGAGGGGAGAACGTCTTGTCGTGATGCCTGGACCAGTGTCACCGCATTCGTATCCGTAAACCGGTAATCCAATCCTGAGCCTTCCAATAAAGCTTTCAAGGCATCTTCGGCGGTATACCGGCCTTGAGCGCCCGGAGAGGTCTTGTCCTGCGTCATCCGATCATCGGATTGCACTTCAACCCCGGACTGCGCCGCGAACTTGAGCAGCGCCTCGGATAGCGGCTGCGGAGAGATGCTGAATGCTTGTGGCTCAGTGTCGGGTGCTACGGTTTCTTGCGCGGCTATGGACACAGTGAAATTCACAACGACAAAGGCAAACCCCACAATAAGGGTGAAGGCAATTCGGCCCGCCTGAGTTCTCATGGTTGCCTCCAAGCTGATTTCAATAAATGTTTTGGCAATGATAGGACAAATGTGTCTCAGTCACAGACACCAAGATTGATGCGGAAGATGTGCGCTGTTCATTCCTTGACGGTCAGGAAAATCGACTTTTCAAGGGTCGTTGATCGGATCGGTGACACGGCACTTATGGTGCGTTAACCATTGCAAAGGGGGTTGGTGAATGCTATACTTATAACTAAGTATCATAATCAATATCAATATTATGCGTCATTCGCTCGTTACTCCCGCCGTTGCCACGAAATCGGCGATGAAATGTGCCTGGCATGGGGCCAGCAGAGAACAGTCGGAACGTCTTCAATAATGGAGGAGAAGGAAGCCGGCTTTGAGGTGTTGGTGGCATGTTTAGTTAAAAACTTTCCAAGCATGGCCGATGATTCAGTCGCAAGGACATAGTGACTTTCTAGTGGGTCGAACCACGGTCTCGATGGTCATCGTGGCGATCATCTTGTGCGTAATGATGATCGTCGGCTGCGCGACGTCTCAGCCGTCACCAGACACCTCTTCCGGTCAAGCATCACAAGAGCCTGCGGTCACGAAAGCTGGCGTCTCCAAGGGCAAGAGCAGAAGAGCAGGGCGACGGGCATCCTCACCCAAAACCGGATCAATATCGCATCGGAAGGGCATGGCGGCGTTCCAGGAACAACAGTATGCCGAGGCGGTGAAGCACTTTCAGAACGCTCTTCGGACGGCACAAAGAAAAGATCCACAAAGCCAGGCAGTCGCCGTGATTCTCACCGACTTGGCGCAGGCCCAGAAAGCCCAGGGAAAGACCAGTGAGGCAGAACGCACTTTGCGGGAAGCCCAATCCGTTTGGGAATCAGCCGTGGGCGAGAATCATTTCAACGTCGCGGCCAATCTGACCAACCTGGGGTCGTTGCTCTCGAGTCAGCGACGATATGCGGAGGCCGAAGCGTTATTCTCAAGAGCGTTGACGATTTGGGAGTCCGTCCCACCCGCTGACGAGCCCCCCATCAGTTTAGCACTCTATAACTTAGCCAGCGTGAGCCAGGCCCAGCGTCACTTCACGCGTGCGGAATCCCTGTATCAGCGGGCACTGAAACGACAACAGGATGAATTGAGTTCAACGGACCCTCAGGTGCTGAGAACCCTCAGCAGCCTGGCCGCCTTGTATCAGGAACAAGGGGATTTCGCCAAAGCGCTGCCGATCCTCGCACAGGCCTTGACCATTCAACAACAAACCTCCGGGCGAAAGAGCCAGGGGGTTGGCCGCAGTCTTGTTGATTTGGCGGAAGCGCATGAATTCATGGGAAATGATGCAAAAGCCGAAGCATTGTACCGTGAGGCCATCACCATCTACGAACAGGCCGAAGGGAAACACGCCTTGCCCATAGGACAGATTCTGAACACGCTGGCGGAAATCTATAGAGAACGTGGAAAAGATTCGCTGGCGCTTGAGGCCTATCAACGGGCCCTTTCGATTTACGAGCAAGCACTCGAACCGAACCATCCTGACCTCGGGCAACTCATCGAAGATTATGCCAATCTTCTCAGAAGAATGGGTCGAGAGGAAGAAGCGCGTCCATACGAGGAGCGCGCTCGCACCATTCGTCTTGGCGCAAACCCCTGATCATTCCTATCTATCTATCTATCTATCTATCCATTTGATGTGATCGCAGGACTGCCAAGGCTCATAAATGCTCGAAGCCTGAAATGGAGGAAAAGACCATGAACGTGCAGCGGGAACGTCACATACAAGGGGCCATCCAGCGGAGGAAGCTGCGGCGGGTGCTTATGCTTCTCTGGCTGGGCCTGCTGGTCGGTAGCCTTAGGGGACATGGGGTCACCTGGTCGCAAGAACCAGAACCACCGGCGCAGGAAAGCAGCCCACCGGTCGTGCCCGCCAATGACACGCCCCTCACCCTGGAACCGGCGTCCGGGGAGCCGGCTGTTTCATCGCCTTCGGCATCAGCAGCCCAACCGGCTCCCGCTCCCCCGAAGAAGGAACTTGCCCCCATTGTGGCCGAACCGGTGATGGTTACGGCCGAATTGCAGCAACGGACCGTTCAAGAAGCTCAAACCAGCGTGACGGTCGTCAGGGGAGAAGTGCTGGATCAAAGTACACGGTTTCGGGACATTAAGGATATCTATAGCCAAACCGCAAACGTCACCGATTCCGTTGGGGGGTTGGGCGTGACGATTCGCGGGATTGAATCCAGAGGGGTAGGCGGCGCCGGCGCCGGTTTACTCGTCAACGTGAACGTGGATGGGACCAGTGCACAGACCGCGCAAGGTATTTACACTTCAGGGTTCAGCATTTGGGACATCGGACAGGTGGAGATCCTGCGCGGTCCGCAATCCACGCAGCGCGGCCGCAATGCCTTGGCAGGCGCGATTCTTATTCGCAGTAAGGACCCGACATTCGAGCAGGAGTTCAAAACGCGCTTCGATTATGGCCGCTTCAACGAGCAGAGAGCGGCGGCGGCGAACATTGCCCTCAGTGATACTCTGGCGGTGCGGTTTTCCGGGGAGCACTTCGGAACCGACGGGTTTATCACGAATCTCACACGCAATGAGGATGACTACGCCAAGAAGGAATTGCAAACCGCCAGAACGAAACTTCGCTGGAGACCGAATGACCGGGTCGATGTGATACTGGGCCATACCTTATCCGACAATATAATTGGTACCCCGCATGTCGATTTTGGTGCTACCGGTACTGCCAGGGTGAATTTTGCCAATGAAATGATGTAAGAGGAGGCCACGAACAATATCACCAACTTGCGGATCAATTTCGATGTAAATTCCCGATGGACGCTCTTTTCAGAAACTACCTATTATGCCACGGACTACATTACGGTTCAGGATGCCGATGGTACCGCTGCCGATGGCGGATCAGGTTTCCGTACAATAGAGGATACCAGCATCACGCAGGAAGTACGGGCGAGTTATCGTGGAGAGACGATAAATGGCGTTGCGGGTGTCTACTTTACGGATACGGATACGGACCTGAATTTTGTAGCATCATTTCCCGGTGCCTTCTCTGGTTTTCCTCAGTCTCTGATCACAGGTACAAATGGCCAGCGTTTCGACGCCACCAATTTTGCCGTATTTGGTGAAGTCGAATTAAATCTGTTCAACAATTGGACGTTTATCGTCGGGGGCCGGTATGACCAGGAACAGCAGACGGATATCAGTTTTGCCTCTTTTACCGCTAATCCGCCTCTTCCTTTCCCGTTGCCATCCAGCCCACCCACGAAAACCGAGGCCGATTTCTCCGCCTTTTTGCCGAAAGGCTCGGTGATCTACCACTGGACTGACGAGATCAGCACCGGGTTCACGGTTCAACGGGGTTATCGGTCCGGAGGGGCAGGGCTTGATTTTGTTGGCAATCAAAATCAATTCGACGCGGAATATACCACCAATTATGAACTGGCGTTTCGTTCTACTTCGTTGGATAAACGTCTCGTGGCCAACGCCAACGTCTTTTACACGGATTGGACGGATCAGCAGGTGACGATCCTGGGACCGGGTGGGCCTCTGGACTTTCGAACCGTCAACGCCGGGAAATCCCAGTTATACGGATTTGAATTGGATGCCAGGTGGCAAGTCAATAGCAATCTGAATGTGAACGCGAACCTTGGCTACACC
Organism: Nitrospirales bacterium; assembly: GCA_012270585.1. Lineage (GTDB taxonomy): Bacteria > Nitrospirota > Nitrospiria > Nitrospirales > UBA8639 > Bin75. The sequence goes on along the minus strand of JAAXIB010000088.1, from coordinate 22,816 downwards.
AGGACCCGGTTTAAAGAATTTTTGACTCGAGTGGGCAATGATGTGGTGGATTTTGCGGGCAATCAGTTTCCGTTTGCCCCGCAGTGGACGGGTTCGGTCGGGGGCGAGTATTACTTCGATAACGGTTTTGTCATCGATGCGATCGGGAACTATACAAGCAGTTCCTTTGAGGCGGCGACGAACCTTCCGGGCGATAAGAGCGATTCCTACTTTGTGGTGAATGGTCGGGTGGGGTATGAAGCCGATTCCTGGTCGGCATTCGTGTTTGCCAGAAACCTGTTTGATAGGACCTATCTCCCCAGGAAGCGTAGCGATCCGGGAGGCGATCCGTTTGACAACATCGGTGAGCCTCGCATCATCGGGGTCATGATCACGGCCACAGGCGACCTCTGGCGTTAGCAGATCTGGAGAACCTGATGCTACCTGGCTGGCAAAATACCCAGTCTGGGAGTCGGCCAAATTGGCGACGGCGTGTATTACGGCGTTCAGGTCACGGCAAGTTTTTGAAGTGTCCGGTTGCGTCCATGGCATCCCGCAAGCAAAAAATTGTAAGATGGATATTTGCAGGGCCCGTATCCTTTGTCAATGCGATTCTTATCATGATGGGGATGGCGGTCTGGTTTCCCAAAGGAACGGCAGAGGTTGATAACATTGTCCTGCCATTGCTCTTGTTTCCGCTGCTCGTAGTCAGTATTTTTTTATACGCCGTTCTTGACCGGAAGCTGTCCCGGATGGTCGGGGTGATGCTGGCATTGCTGGCTCTTCATGCCGTAATTCTCGCGCGGCATTTTGCCGTCATTGGCGGAGGGTAGTCATGTTCTCATTCCAAAAAATAGAAACCCAAAAACTTTTGGCAATACACGGCTGGTCAGGGGTCACACTGGGGCTCTTGTTATACGCCATCGTGTTAACAGGGGCTATTGCCGTTTTTGCAGACGAAATCGGCGAATGGTCGGCCGGAAGGAATGCGGAGCATCATTCCGCGTTTGAATACAGGATTGCCCCGATCATTCGTCATTTAGCGACAAAAACAGACCCCAAATATTATGAAGAAGTCGCCTTGAACACAAACGCAACCGGTGATCTCATCGCCTTTTTTCACACCCACGTCAAAAATGAAAACAACACGCTGGAGGATTATGGCGTCTGGTTCAAGGTGAACCCGGCAACGGGAGAGGTGCGGGAACAACATGAAGGCACCGGAGACGAAGTGTTTGCCCAGGATGGAGAAAGTGCCTTGTCACGTTTTCTGGTTGATATGCATGTGCAGCTTTGCCTGCCTGATCCATGGGGTTTACTGCTGACCGGCATCCTGGGCGTGGCCATGATGGTTGCTGCCGTTTCCGGCTTTATCATGCACAAGCATCTGTTCAGAGATATTTTCACGCTTCGGAAACATCGCAGCCCCCTGTTGGCGAAACGCGATATCCATACCGTCGCCGGCAGTTGGGGCCTGCCCTTTGCCTTTATTTTGGCCCTGACCGGCAGTTTCTTCAGTTTCGCGGGATCGGTGGGCCTCTCCATGATGGCCATGGTGGCGTTCGGAGGTGATCGGGAAAAACTCATTGAACGCTTGAGAGGAGTCCCTCCGGCAGAAAATGACACCCCGGCTCAGATGACGAATATGGATGCGCTGATCGCCGACGCGTCAACTCGTACAGGTATTGCTCCGGACTTTGTTGGCATTACTCACTACGGCCGCGCAGATGCCAACCTGACAACCGTCCATCCCAGTACGGACGGGAGCATACAGCGATGGAGCTTTGAGTATTCACTGGCAGAGGGAACCTTTCTTCAGGAAAAACCGAGAATAGGGAAAACCCCGTCATTAGGTTCAGCGGTGCTTGATTTTGTGGGGCCGCTCCATTTTGGAAATTTCGCCGGGCTGCTGTCCAAAGCCGTGTGGTTCGCCCTGGGATTTTCCATGTGCTACGTTGTGTTGAGCGGCCTGAATCTGTGGCTGACGAGACGGGCAGAGAATCCCTCCTGGCGTTTCTTGGGCAGATTCGCTGTTGTCATTGGTAATGGGCTCCCACTTGCGATTGTCGGTTCCTGTTTTGGTTATTTTCTGTCTTTGCTTTATGGTCAGCCCGCCCGTTGGACACCAATCGGATTTGTGAGTATTGCCGTCCTGATTGTGCTTGGCGGTTCTCTGGTCAAGGATGTCCAGCGCTTGAAGTGGTCCCTCCAACTATTCACGATGTTTGGACTCGTAATTTTACCGCTCTTGCGGCATCTGACAGGTGGGCCAGGTTGGGAGCAGGCCTTACAGACAGGAAACGTCATGATTCCTGCATTAGATGTCGTGTTGCTCATGGGAGGCGCGTTCGTGTTGCATACATTGCACAAGCAGGGGGCTCTACCGCAGTTAATCCCTTTTATCAGTCAACCGGCCTTGAGGGGTGTAAAATGACGGGACTGCTATCTTTGTTGGCATTACTGGTCAGTGGAATCAGCCTCGTTGTACTGGGTCTATTCGACCCCAAGCGGACATCATCCCGCACACCGTTAACGCACTATCGTCGCATTGCTATAGTCGGTTTGCTGTTACCTGGAGTCGTCTTACTCGTGTATGCCAAGTTGGCGGCTTTCTTAATCTGGATGGGTGGGATTGGTATACTTGGCTGGTTCGTCTCCAACGTCTTAAACGCGAATCGCCCGGAGAGACAAAATTCCGTGGATAAGGAACCCCTCAGCCAAGCGCGACGAAAGCAGGTACAGATCGAGGCCGAGCAGGATAGCGAGCGTCCGATCCATTTACGTGCCGAACTCCTGAGCGCATGCGACTGAGATCGTTGCGGATTTGGCGCAGGAAACGTATTTGCGTCTGGTGAATATCGTCAAAATTAGTGCGATCACCTATCCCCGCGCGCTCTTGTACCGGACCGCCACCAATCTCGCCATTGATCATTTGCGAGCCCATAAGGGAGGACCGAACGTGGCGGGGCCATTGGATGAAGCGATGCATGTTCGATGCCCGTTGCCGGAAAGAGAAATTGGGGTCAGGCATGCGTATTGACTTATTGGGGCTTATGTGGTGCCGCGAAATTTGAATGGAAGGTTTTTTTTAAGCCTTTTCTAGCCCAATCGATCCTGCCAAAAGCCTGGCTTTCGCTTACAGTGGGCGAATGCTACGATCCAGATATGATCCTTCAGATATGTGTAGATAATCAGATAAGGGAAGCGCTCAATCAGACGTCGATGAGTACCATCTTCGCGGAGAGAGCAGCTTTCTGGAAAATGGCGAATCGTGCGAATGGTCTACTCGACTTCCGCCTCGAAATCAAGGCCTAGTCCCACGCTTTGTTTTTCATAGTACGCGACTGCCTCCCAAAGCTCCACCTCGGCTTCATGGAGGATGGTCGCTGCAATCACGAAAACTTGGCCTTAATATCAGTGAAGACTTCCTCAGCTCGACGACCCATCGCGCTTCCTTCCTTCATCATTTGGAGTCGACGTTGGATCTCGGCTTCGTAGGCCGGACTGAGGTCAAAGGCTGATGGATCGTCCAGACTTAAAATGAGGTCATGCGCAAGACTCGCGCGTTCGCTAGCCGACAACGCCATGGCCTGATCGTGTATCTCCTTCGCTCTACTCATAACATTCATGGTAAATTTGAGACGCCAGCGTGTCAACGTCGTCTGTGGAAGATTCGGTGCAACTCGCTCAGAGGCCTCCGATCTTTGGTCCACGGGATCAGCGATTTTCCGACCTCAGGTGTGGGTATTTCCTAATCTTCGGATTTTTAGCTTACGGTGACCCTCTTTTGACCAAGGATCAAAGAGTGGTATGGATTTCATCGGTGTTTTTATTCCGAATGCGGACCAGACGGGCTTTTTTGCCACGCTCCTTAAAACGGGCATAAAATTCAAGTTCACCGCCCAGGGCGTGAACGTATTGACGAAGCGTGGAAATTCGCATGTCATCGCGGTTTTCCATACGTGAGACGGCTGCCTGCTTGAGACCTAACGCTTCTGCAGTTGTCTCCTGAGACCGGTCACGCGCCTTGCGCAACTGCTGGAGCGTCATCTCTTCAACAAGAATTTCCGCTGCGCGATCTTCAATCGCCTTGCGGCGTTTTTTTTGCAGCGGCGCCATAAATTCCTTGTGCGTAGTCATCGGTAATTCGGTCCCAGTATTTTCAAAACCTCAAGATGAGCCAGAATTTCGTTCTGTAACGGCTCCCCACATTTTTTAAACCAGGTGTCATAGCGCGGGCGGTAAATAATCGTCCATTCTTGCATCCAGCCAAGCGCCCTCTAAAATTCAGAATATTACACAAAAGCTATAATTACATTAATGTAATAATTGGTCAAGGGAAATTTTAAGACCTTGATATATTTTTAAGATGACGCTGTCTCGGTATGTGTTGATCAGATGAGGTATTGCTGGACGTGCTGAGCAACCAGACGACGGTCTCGGGCGGACAAGGCACCGAGCCGTTTGAGTATCAGGCGATTGTCAAGCGTGAAGGCTTTGAGGCGAACCACACAGGTCCTGGAGAGGCCGGAGATTTGAAAGTGTGTGATTTCGGTGTCGCCTGGCCACGCCTGGTGGGCCTTGGTCGTGATCATGAGCAAGAGCGTGTAGCCATGATCATTGAATGTTTTTTTGCTGAGCACCAGGGCCGGACGACGCTTGGTGCCCGCCTGTTCCGTGAATGGAAAGGGCACAACGACCACATTCCACTGTTTACAAATCACGGAATGCCTCATCATCCTCCGGCGTTGTCCATTCATCCATCGTGGTGGAGAGCGCGGCATGAAAGGCTGCATCAAAGGGTAGAAGGCGCCGAAGCGTCACGACGCCGTTTTTGATCTCATACCCAATGAGGTCGCCGGGCTTTGCGCCCAAGCGTTCGCGTACTTTACGCGGAAGAGTGACCTGACCCTTGGCTGATAACTTACTGACGTTCACGCGTGCTTCACTATCTTTACTCTTTACTGTAAGGAGTAAAGCAGGAAGAAGCTGGTCTGTCAAGGGACGATCTGGCGTCACTCATGAGAAAGCTGTCAAGGGCATAGTCTTTGATCTTCAATTCGATCAGGGTAATCAGGGTATTGAGGGAGGGCGGTTCTTGCTTTGGAGAGATCGACAGTTACCTCGGCTAAATCTGAATGACCCTGATGGTGTGGTGAGCCCCTCGCTCCGGCAATGCGTGAGTGAACACCGACGGGGCTGGCAGATACGACTGGATGCTGATTGTGACAAATTGCATGTTTTAGTGTATTTATGCATCATTATAGGTGCAATTTAGATCATTTAAGTGCATCTTTGGTCGTTTTTTGCGTATCTATATGCGTTCAGTGAGAATAGGTCGGAATAGCCGAAGGCGTAACCCGACAGCAAGACGGTCCCCCTCACCCTAGCCCTCTCCCACGTTGGGGAGAGGGTTCTAAGATCTGGTCCAGCATTGTTGGATGACGCCTGTCCTGAGCGAAGTCGAAGGGCTGCGCTAATCCCACCTACATCGCCGACCACACCAGCGTGGCCACTTCCCGTGTTTCGGTGTCTAACGCCACAGTTTCTTCATTCTTTTAGGGGATTCTCTCGCCAAGCGTTTTGCAAAATGCCATTTACTTAGAATCGCAGGGTTCCGGTGATGCCGAAGGTGCGTGGACGTCCCACGGCTTTTCGAGTGCCCGTCGTAGGAAAGTCCTCCGTGAGAAATATCTCATCAAAGATATTCTTGATAAAGCCATCCAGGCGAAAGCTTTGGCCACCCGAGAAAGAGAACTCATAGCCTGCGGCAAAATCCCACACGGTATAATCATCGAGTTCCGGTTCATAGTAAGCGGGCCTCGATGAGCCGACATAGCGCATCGAAAGGGCAGCATCGACCCCAAACGGCGACACGTAGGATAAACCGGCATTGGCCGTGACGTTGGGAGCGCGCTCAAGTTCCCCGCCTTTTTCCGCGGAGTTCAAAGGACCGGGGTCGGTGATTTCCGTGTTTAAAAGACCCAGGCCGCCGATCGCCGTGAGACCGTCCAGGAATTCGTAGGTCATTTCCAACTCTCCCCCGTATCCTATTGCCTGTTTTCCATTGCCGAATAATCCACTCACCCCGAATCCACGAATCTGAGGATCGTGAAAAATGTAATAGAAGGCACTAAGGTTAACCTTCAGACGCCGGTCGAGAAATGCGCTACGTGTATAAATTTCATGATTATCAAGCGATTCTGATTGGAACGGAACCGCTGCTGGCGGACCGCCGAAGAAGCGGAAATCAACCCCGCCGGGCTTGAAGCCCCTCGAATATAAGTACCCAACGGTGACGTCGTCCGACACGTCATACCGAAGACCGGCTCTGGGAATAAAAACGTTTTTCTTAATCTTCAGGTGAAAAGGAATGCCAAACAGCGCCACCGAACGTCCCATCCCGGTTAAAGTAATTGGCGCGAGCAGCTCCCTCGAAGTCAAAAATTGGATCATTCGTCTCGATACGCACGGCACCCGCGATTGAATTCCGGCCCCCGGAAGTTGCTTGCGGTCCTCTTGCCACCTCGATCGTATTGACATCCCAAAGCGTGGTAAGGGATGAGGGTGGTGCCAACGGTTGGGGGCAAAGGCACGCCATCGACGAGTGTTGGGACTCTGCTGACTGCGCCGGTGGTGACTGCCCCGCCACCCATCGCCCGGGCCGAGCCATCCAATCCTCTAATGGAGGGGGCGTTGGAGCCGTTTTCGGATACCACATTTGGTATCCCTTGGATGACCAAACGTGCTTCGCGCGCGCGCCTTCAGCCTTTTCGGCGTCGAGCACGCGGACGCCGGCAGGGACTTCCTGCAAAGTGCGACGGACCTTCTGGCCTTCGACGACAACAGGTGCGGCTTTGACGATAACAGGCTCGTCCTTGGATGAGGATTGCTTGGCAGTTTGTTGATCCCTTGATGATTCTTTATGGCCAGAGTCAACCGCCTGGGCCATGGCCCCTGGTTCAAGGACAATCATCTGTGCGGCATCGACTCGGTAGGTGACTCCGGTGTCTGCCAAGAGTGTGCGCAACCCCTGTTCGGGTGTATAGGTGCCGATGAGGCCCGGAGACTGTTGGCTCGACGCGTAATCACTCGACGCCCTGACCTGCCACCCACTTGCGACGGCAAAGGCATTCAGCGCCGACTTCAGCGCTTGTGGAGCGATATTGAATTCAATGGTCGGTTCTTTTTTTCGGCTCTCTGCGAGGACGTCCGGAGCCAGACCGATCTCGATTTGCATGGCAACGCTTATTGACAACAGCATGAGCCGTATTGCTCTAGCGAAACAGTGCCCAGCCTGCGTGTTCATAGCGCTTGACCTATCTTGTTCATCTCCTGCCTCTGGTGTGTTCGTTTAAGACGAGAAGGAAAGCAGCCCGTGGGTCCCACGTTACGTCTTGCTTTGAAATAACACCTCCACGGCTACTTAAAACCGGATGTCGATCCAGAATCGGAGGCGTAGCGGGTCACCAACGCCGATATTGGAGGCACCTGCGGTAGAGGTGTAATACTCCTTGTCCGTCAGATTTTCCACCATGAAACGGAGTCTGACGTCATCCGGGGATCCCAGGTTCTTCGTCATCCTGGCGGGGAGCCGGTAGTCCGCCCCGAGGTCGTAGCGGACATAGGAGGGAATCGTCGTGGTAATGGTCGTCGAGGTGTCGGTTTTCTTTTTACTTTCGTACACCATGTTGCCGAACACCCTTAACCCACTGAACGGACCGGTATGAAACCTGTAAGAACCCAACAGGGAAACGGCATTGCGCGGGACGTTGCGGAGCAGCGTGGCTTGGGGGAAGCTTGGTGTCGCACCCGTGGTTCGAGTGTGGGTATGGGCATAATTCAGGCCGATGCTAATGTTTTCGGTCACGTCGCCCGACACATCAAGCTCAATTCCTTCCCCGCGCACTTTACCCAAATTTCTACTTGCAAATAGGTTTACGTCCCGATTACCGGGAACGCTTTCGAGCACGTTTTCTTTATCGATACGGTAAACGGCAAGGGTCCCACCCAATTTTTTATTCAAGACCGAAAATTTGACGCCGGCTTCATAACTTTGGGCTGTCTCCGGATCAACGGGGTTACCGTTTTCATCCGCGAAACCAAAGCTGTAATCGGGGGGGCGGTACGATTCGGAATAGGAAGCATACAGCCCGATTTCTTTGGTTGGTTGATACACAATGCCGGCTCGAGGGGTGATGTTGCTGTCCTTAAAATTAAAGGCAGTGGGATCCGGGGGGAAAAGAAATAGTTGTCCACCGATATTTCTCCCGGCGTAAGCAGTGTTTTCCACGTCAACGTGGTCGTAGCGAAAGCCGAACAACACTTTGATTTGATCAGTGAGATCAATTTGGTCTTGCGCGTACAAACTCAGCGTATTGCCCTCTAAGGTTCCATCAGAGACTCTGGACCCAGGCGTTGCATAAGTAGGATCAACGGCAGGAATCGGAGCGGAAAAATCAGGATTCAGGACATCGATGGGCGCACTATTGGGTCCGACTATTCCCAGGAATCTCGATCGTTGTTGGGTATAATCAAGGCCCAACAGCAGCGTATGACCGATCGACCCTGTCTGGAATTCTCCGACGAGTTCCGGCTGAACGGTGAAAAACCGATCCCTGGCATCAACTTGACGCTGATGACGAGACAACATTGAACCGGTCAGGGGCACAAACGCTGCCTGCGCTCCCTTTCCTTCCCTCACGTCATTGCTGCCATACACGCCTAAGCGTCCGGTCCATCCAGGGAAAAACTCGTGCTCCACGCGGAGCGTGCCGGTGAGGTAGTCTTTTGTGATCTTTCCCGTATGACCCTTGGCAATGCTGAAATCATGATCCAGGAGGAATTGGCCATCGACCAGAAATATGCCTCTGTCAAACGTATCTTCGCGCTTTTGATAGACCAACTCCACATTCACGATCGTGTTATCCGAGTATTCGTATTCCACGACCGGCGCAATGAATATTACGCTTTCATTCACGTCCTGGCGAAAGCTGCGTTTGTAATCCAAGGCACCATTGAGACGGTATCGCAGTCGTTTGTCGTCCGTAAGCGGACCACCCAGATCAACTGTTCCTCGTCCGCCCAACAGTCGACTGCCGTCACTTCCTCCGACGCCCGTCATCCCGAGCAAGTTCACCCGATACTGCGGATCCAGCAGGGGTTGTTTGGTGATGATGTTGATCAGACCTCCCGGGTCCCCTTTGCCAAATAGCACCGCGGTGGGGCCCCGAAGGGCTTCGATGCGCTCCACGTTGGCGGTGTCCAATGTCGATGCGCTCGACGTCCGATTGCCATTAAGTAAAATGTTTTGCGTCTCAAAACCCCGTGCTAGGTATTCATCTCCCTGCAATCCGCCTTGGGTGTTATCACGTGTGATGCCGGTCAAATAGTCGTAGGCGTCTCCCAAGGTAAAGGCAGCCGTATCCTCCACCACCTGCCGGGTGATGGACTGTGCCGATTGCGGGGTATCAAGCATAGGCGTGTCCGTGCGGGTTGCGGCAAACGAATCGTTCGCGCGGTAACTTTCGGTGACCGTCCCCTCAAGCAGAGCTTCTACGGTGATGGGGCTTGCCCGAACGACCGGGGGCGAGGCGCCCTGAAGGGGGGCCGTCGGAACGACTTTTGGTTCCGTATCCACATCATCCTGTTGTTTGGTGCTTGAATCGGCCTGCTGCACCCCTTCTTTTAACGTAATAGTACGTACCCCAGTTACAAGGTAATGCAGCCCGGTCCCTTCCAGTAATTTTTTCAAAGCCGCTTCCGGCAGCAACTCTCCGGTGACCCCCGCGGACTGCTTTCCCTTGGTCATTTCCAAAGGAAATAACACCTGCAGACCCGATTGACTGGAAAATTCTGCCAACGCGCTTCCCAAAGGTTGAGGGACAATTGAAAACGCCTTGGCTTCGGATCCTTGGAGCGTGACATTGGATTCTTGGGCCGCGGCCCCCGAAGCAGGAAGGAGAAGGACGCAAACCGTTAAAAAACAACAACAGGCAATGAATAGTAGATGATTTAGGCGAGAGGTGGCTTCGGATCTTATAGTCATGACGTGCCTCAGTCTTTACACTTATTTTCGATGTGAATTTAATAATAATAATCAAAAACAATATCATAAAGTGAGGCCAGGATCAAATCTAACCGTTCATTCAGAAAAGTTCGGATTTCAGGAAATCTGTTGTGAGTTAACGGGAGGAGGGGCTAAACCGATCAATTCAATTCATACACGATTGGAAGATCGATCATGACCATGGGCCGATCAACCAGATGGTTCAGCGTGAGAGGGGAAGCCAACCTTACCGTCTTGAGTGCATCCTGGTCCAAAATTCTATGCCCGGAGCTCTCAAGTACGTGCACATCCTGAATCTCACCATTGGCTCGAATCGATACCCTCAGTTCAACGGTTCCTTCCCACATTCGTCTTTTTGCGCGGGTCGGATACCGCTTGAGCCGTTGAACCTTTTCTGAAAGGGTATCAGCAATCCAGTTATAGTCTGTGACAACAAATGGACTTTGCTCTATCTCCCGTGTGATGACCGGCGGCTGAATTTTCGTTAGCGCGGTTTCTTCAATAACCTGTCGTGGCGCCGATTGAATGGCCAAAGACTTGGTGGCTTGAATCTTGGAGACGACTTTGGCTGCTGTGGACCTTTGAGTTGGTGTATGGTGAACCCGGGCCGTGGATTTACTAACTGACCCCGAGGAAATAGCCGCAACCTTTTTGATGCTGGCCAAAATTTGCTGCGTCGTGAATTCAGTTGTCGTGGTTTTCTCGACTGAAACGACCGGAACGTCTTGGACCGTCGATGGACGTTTGACCTGACGGTCATCCTTGACTTGACGATCACCCTTCACCATTGGTTGGGCGATTGTGGCGACTTGACGGTGGTTGGCGACTGTGGCGACCGGGCGATGATAGGCATTGCTGACCGGCTTTACGGACACGGCAGATGTGACAGGAGTTGCAGCAGCCACCCGTGGAACGGCCTGAGACGTGACTCTCTGTTGTTGAGGAACTTGAGTTTCAACTGTATCAGTCACTTGCACCATTTCTCGCTCGGCCGTGGTTTGTTTTGTGCGCTGCTCAGTAAGCGTCTCCTGTTTCACAAGAGTCTGGTCAACAACCTCTTGTTTTGACACATTGTTCATTTCGATTTGTTGCTCGACAATTTCATTGTCGACGATTTCTTTCTTTGAAACTTCCTTTTCGAACTCTTGTCTCTCGACTCTTTGTTGTTCCACGACAGTTTTGTGGACGGGTTGAAACTGCTGAATGGGCTTCGGCGGGGGCTTTAAAAGGGCCATATCTAGTCGAATGGGCTCCGGTTTCTTGACCTCCATGATGTTGGTCATCATCAAGACAGTCGCTCCAACAAAGACCCCATGAAACAAAAGTGAAAATACCCACCCTTGAATATCTCCTCGATTCTGTTGCCAAAAGAAGACGACGCGTTGCATTATAATTTGGTCATTCGCTGACGGGTTCTACCCGGTCTCGTGGGATGTTTGAGTTAAGGTAGGTCGAGTTCAGAGTAGTCTATTCTGATTATCAGTTTCAAGTCTGTGCCGCATCTGCCGGCTGTTGTGTTGCGCCGGCCACCCCTTGAAGGGGGCATGCCCCCTTCATAACCTCCGTTCGAATCCCACCGGCACCTGAAGGCCGATGGTAAAAGAGGTGCGGGGACTCCTTGGAAGCAAACGATCATTGGCGGAGGGGGTGGGATTCGAACCCACGGTCCCGTGAAGGACTCCGGTTTTCAAGACCGGCCTGTTCGTCCACTCCAGCACCCCTCCGGATTACGGAAGATATCTTTTTTTGATGGTCAATTGCTCAATGAGCACTGGCTGTTTGACGCTGGAGAGTTTCTAAGTCTTAGCCTTAAGCTTAGCGGCAGTATGGTTATGCATAGTCACTAGGGTGTCGATGGTCGTGCTGAACACAGTGGCGATTTGGGACAAGGTCGCGGCAGAACCGGATTTGATGCCTCGTTCGATCTCGGAAAGGTAGCTGGCTCCGATTCCCGTTCGTTTGGACAGGTCGCGCAACGTGATCCCGAGATGGTGCCGGAACGCGACGAATGGACTATCGCCGCGCATAATGGCGAGGGCCACTTCATGGGGGATCCGATTGCCGTCGTCCGCATCAAGTGCTGCCAGCCTCTCCTCAAGTTCTTCCTTGTGGTTGAGGAGTGCGTGATATTGTTTTCGTGTCAGGGTAATGGTTTGCGATTCAGTCATAGGCCTCCCTCCGATGCCGCACTCTCAAGACAATCATGACGGCAATCGTGTCATGTTCGATTCTGAAAATGACACGATACTGGCCAACCTTCATTCGCCGATACTCGCTACCAGTTAACTTAATGACTTGTTTGGCGAGCGATGCAGGGTCTTTGGCGTACTGTTCGACCTTGGCGATGATCCTCTCACGGTCACGAACGGCAAGGCGGCGCATATCTTTCACCGCTTTGGTTGCCCATTCGATTTGCATGTCGTGCTTCACGTATTAGCATGTTCGCCTATAGCGAATAAATTGTCAATAAGATCCCTTGATAGTCGTTTATCGTGAACGGGGTCAGGAAAATGAGAGCGAGAAAGGCAGAGTTGCCAGAGGACGAAGACGCCGAAGAACTACGGCCGTCCGAGTTGACTTGATCTGCCAAAGCCGAAATAGTCCTCTCCTGCGAAACCCATTTGCGTCCCGATCTCGTTGGGCTGTTTGCGGAATAAATACATTTTCCATGCCACGGGTAGCTCCTGAGGCTTGGTCAATAAGGGACTTGTGTGGCAAAATCCGTAAATATGAAAATTTACGGCCATTCCAGCTTGTACCGTTGCTTGAGTTCTTCTACGGTCGGCTCTCGGTTTTCGCTGTGCAGGTCTTCTGGTAAATGTGCAGGGTTGTTAAGTCTTATTTACGGTTGTTCGGCTATCCAATCGTCAAGAGCTTTCCGACATCCTGGATTCACAAAAAATTCCTCATAGTCGTCCTCTGGCTCATTTGTCCTTTGAGCAACTTCTTCAAAGCCCGCGTCAAAATCGGTTCTGCGCAGCCGTGCTTTCAAGGTGAGCTAAGCTTAGGAAGCTTACCCTTATGGCATGGGTTCTTCGATCAGGAACCAGCCGTGCCGTTGCATGCAGACGTCGTAACTTGCGGCACCTTTGAGTCCGGCCATGCCCGGGTCGTTTTCACACTCGGCGTTCACGCGTTCAAATTCACCCGGTGTTGCGCCTGGTTTCGACCATGAGGTTTGAACTTTCGTCATCGCGCACCCCGTGATTTCAAGTATGACCAGAGTCCAGGCCAAGCGTCTGATCAGGTTGTTCACAGAAGTCCTCCTTCTTAGTACAGATGGTCGTAGCGGCAGGCCCCTGTGCTTGCCTGAATCCCGGTTGGCAACGTCAGGACGTCGAGGTTGCGGTGATTTGTTCGACACCGTTCATGTACGGACGTAACGCCTTGGGGATGATGACCGAGCCATCTTTTTGTTGATAGTTTTCCAGAATGGCGACGATTGTCCGACCCACAGCCACGCCGGATCCATTGAGCGTATGAAGATAGGCCGGCTTACCGCCCTTGGGTCGAAATCGAATGTTGGCTCTCCTTGCCTGAAAGGCTTCGAAATTACTGCACGACGAGATTTCCCTGTACACTTGTTGCGAAGGGACCCAGATTTCGAGGTCATAGGTTTTGGCGGTGGCGAATCCCATGTCACCGCTGCACAGGCTGACGACCCGATAGGGCAATTCAAGCGCTTGCAGGATCGCTTCGGCCGCGTTGGTGAGCCGCTCAAGCTCGGCATACGATTCCCCAGGAGTGGTGAATGCCACGAGTTCGACCTTATGGAACTGGTGAACGCGAATCAGGCCACGGGTGTCCTGTCCGTATGAGCCGGCTTCTCGACGAAAACAAGGGGTCGAAGCCACATGTCGAATCGGCAGGGCCGTATCAGGAAGAATTTCATCCCGGTACATATTGGTGACCGGCACTTCGGCCGTTGGGATTAAGAGATACTCGTCGTCGCGGAGGTGAAACAGGTCGTGTTCGAATTTCGGGAGCTGGCCCGTGCCGATCATCGCCTCCCGATTCACGAGATAGGGTGGGAGTACCTCGGTATACCCATGCTTCCGGAGATGAATGTCGAGCATCAACGAGGTTAATGCGCGTTCGAGTTGGGCGCCTGTGCCGAGGGCCATGGAAAATCGAGCCCCCGCGATTTTGCCGGCCCGTTTAAAGTCCAGAATGCCCAGGGATTCTCCGATTTCCCAATGTGGTTTCGGTGGAAAGGCGAAGGAAGGTGGCTCACCCCATCGACGAACTTCGACGTTCTGCGACGCATCAGTTCCTTGCGGAACCGTGTCATGGGGGAGATTGGGAATGCCCAGCGCATGGTCTTCGAGTTGGTCTTCAATCCTCCGCAAATGTTCTTCATGGATCGCAACGTTGTCGCCCAGTGCTCTCATGGCGGCAACGGCTTCTTCTGCCGGCTGGTTCGCGCGCTTTAGTCGAGCAACGTCCTCGGAGCCTTTTTTGAGTTGATGCCGGAGGGCTTCAACCTGGGAGAGCCGGTCGAGGCGATCTTGTAGCAGCTTTTCGACTTCCTCCCATGCCACGTCTGCTCCACGGGGACCGAGTTGGGCACGAATGACGGGCAACTGGTCTCTGAGCGAACGAAGGTCATACATGGAGAGGATCCCAACTTATTGAAAACACGGATGAAAGTTAGCATGCCTCTCTGAGGCAGTCAACGAAGAGGCGACGAGTACTTGCGGTAGCATGAGGTTTCTCCTACTCTGAATCCATGCCGTATCTGTTTCCATACGAGGATCTTTTTGTCGGGGGGGTGGTGTTCATGATCCTCGGGCTTTTGCTCGTGCGAGCGGTCGTTGCCAGAAAACAGAAAGAAAAAGATCGTGATCGGACCGACTTCTAGCAGGCCTCGGTTTGCTCTTTTTTTGATCGAGTCACTATAATCGCTCCCTTTACATCACATCTTACTCAGGAAGATAAGCCTATGAATGACATGACACGATCGCGACGAAGTGATGGCCGCCGGCCCGATGAAATCCGTCTCGTCAAGGTGACCCGACCGTTTATCAAGTATGCGGATGGATCTGTTCTCATGGAAATGGGCGAAACCAAAGTCATCTGTACGGCGTCGGTGGAGGAAAAGGTTCCGCCGTTTTTGCGGGATAAAGGGCAGGGCTGGGTCACGGCCGAATATGCCATGTTGCCACGGGCCACGCACGATCGAATGCCCCGCGAAGCGTCACGGGGGAAGCAAAGCGGCCGGACCCTGGAAATTCAACGACTCGTGGGCCGGGCGTTACGCGCGGTAACGGATTTGTCTGCGATGGGGGAGCGCACGATTTGGATCGATTGTGACGTCATTCAGGCCGACGGCGGCACGCGCACGGCCTCCATTACCGGGTCCTTTATCGCACTCGCCGATGCGTTTGCGACGTTGAAAGAGAAAAAAGTGCTGGCGAAGACGCCGCTGGTTGATTATCTCGCCGCCCTCAGCGTCGGAAGGGTCGGAGGGGCTGCGTTGGCGGACCTGTGCTACGAAGAAGATTCCATGGCCGAGGTGGATATGAATCTCGTGATGACCGGCAGGGGGCGCTTGGTCGAGGTACAAGGGACGGCTGAACGCGGTTCGTTCGGAAAAGAGGAGTTGGACCAATTCCTGGCTTTGGGGTGGAACGGGATCCAGCAATTGATCAAGTTGCAAAAAGACTGCGTCGGCAATCTCGTGTAGCACGACATGGAACTGGTGTTGGCAACGGGGAATCGGGATAAACAGCAGGAGATAAAAGCGTTCCTGCAGGACCTCGGTTTGACCATCCGCACGCTGGATGAGTTCTCCGCCGCTCCGGTCGTGATTGAAGATGGCGAGACGTGCCAGGCAAATGCAGGCAAAAAAGCCAGGGAGATTGCCCTGTACACCGGAGCGTTGACCCTCGCTGATGATACCGGCTTGGAAGTCGACGCCTTAGGGGGCCGCCCTGGCGTGTTTGCCGCTCGATACGCCGGAGACCATGCCACGTACGCAGACAATTGTCGAAAATTGTTGGACGAACTCAGGGGGGTCCCGGCGGATCAACGAGGGGCTCGCTTTTTGACCGTGATGGCCATTGCCGATCCTGCTTCTTCCGTGGAGTTCGTGGAGGGCGTGTTGCAGGGACGGATCGGAGACCATTGCTCCGGGGCCCACGGGTTTGGGTATGATCCGGTCTTTATTGTCCCCGCACTGGGGAAAACCCTGGCGGAATTGACGCTTGACCGGAAGAACCAAATCAGTCATCGTGGACAAGCATTGGCCAAAGCCAAAGACGTGTTGAAACGCAAACTTGAGGAAACGTCGGGGCGTAGCGCAGCCCGGTAGCGCGCCTGCTTTGGGAGCAGGAGGTCCCGAGTTCGAACCTCGGCGCCCCGACCACTCACCACCTGAACCGCCGTTGGCAGCCAGGAGCCCCCGCCCCGGTATGCGCGACGCTGGGGCCTCGCGTTCGCGGAACGTCCAGACACGCCCCCAAGGGCGCGCCGGCACCGCTACCGACCGGGCCGCGGGCGCGGCGATCGCCGGAATGCTGGTGCTCGCGATCGCGGGTGCCCTGTGGCCCGCCGTCCCCACCCTGGCCGCGGCGGTGCCCGCGTGGGCGGCGCTGGTGCTGCTCTGGCCGAGCGTCGAGCGCTGGCAGCGGGTGCAGTCGCTGGCGTTCATCGCCACGGGGCTTGGGGCGATGGGGTGGGCAGCGGGTCACGGCATCGTTCCGCGCGTGGAGAGCCTCCTTGGCCAGAACCAGCCGATCCTCTCGATGCTGGCCTCGGTGACCCTGCTGCGCCTGCTGAACCCGCCGCCGCGCGCCGACGAGCCGGAGCTCCCCCAGGGTCGCCGGGCCTACGTGCAGAGCATGCTCGGCGTGCACGCGCTGGGGGCGGTCATCAACATCTCCGCCGTCATCCTCATCGCCGATCGGCTGGCGCGCACTCGGGGCCTTGCCTTCGACCAGGCCCAGCTCATCAGCCGAGCCTTCAGCGCCGTCGCCTTCTACTCGCCGTTCATCGGCGGCGTCGCGCTGGCCCTGGCGTCCACCCCCGGCTCGAACGCGCTGGTGATGGCGGCCTTCGGTCTGCCCCTGGCCGCCGTCGCCTGCCTGCTGCTGTACTGGCAGGCGCGGAGCGGCCGGTTCCCCGACGTCGATGGCTTCCGCGGCTACCCGGTGCACCTGGAAGGGCTGCGGGTGCCCGTCGCCCTGGGCTTCGCGGTGCTCGCCACGGCGGCAGTGACCTCGCGCTTCTCCGTGCTGGCCCTGATCACCATGCTGACTCCGTTGCTGGTGGTCGTGGTCCTGCTCCGGCGCGGCGGGATGCGCACGTTGCGCGACGGGTTGGTCGACTATGTCGCGGCGCGGGCGCCGCAGATGGGCACGGAGCTGGCGCTCTTCCTGAGCGCGGGCGTGATGGCCGCGGGCCTGATCGCCGCCTCGGCCGGCGCCGGCGGCTGGGTTCTGTTCGACCGCCTGGATGCCCTCCACGCGAGCCTGCTGCTGCTCGCCTTCTTCGCGACCTCGCTGGTCGGCATCCATCCCGTCGTGATCGTCGGGGTCGCGGCACCACTGGCGGGGGTGATCGACGCCGACCCAACCCTGTTGGCGACGGCCTTCGCGATGGGTTGGGGCCTCGGCTGCGCCGTAAACCCGATGTCGGGAATCAACATGGTGCTGAACAGCCGCTACGGCATCAGCAGCTGGCGCATCGCCCGCGGGAACGTGGGCTTCAGCGCGGCTCTCTACTGTGTGGCGGTGGGCCTGCTCTTCCTGTTCCAGCTCACGCGCCTGTGACGGTTGTGCGCCGGGAATCTGCGCCGGCCTGGGAGCTTGCGCGCGCGGGCCCAACGTGCCGCATCGCTCGTTCTGCGGCGCAGACTCCTGGCGCCGCGGCACCCGCAGCGTTGGCATTCTGCACCGCAAGCTCCTAGAGTACGGTCCGTGGCCGCGCCAGTTGCCGGCGCCGGAGCGCCCCCCTCAGCCGCGGTGCGGACGATCGCGGCGCGGGTGCACGGCCGCTACCTCGTCGAGCCGGCCGATCGGCCCGGCCCCGCGCCGCTTCTCGTCGGCTTCCACGGCTACGGCGAGCACGCCGAGCGCCACCTCGCCGACCTGCGGCGGATTCCGGGGAGCGCACGGTGGGTGCGGGTCGCGGTTCAGGCACTGCACAGGCACTACAGCGCCGACCGCCGCCACGTCGTGGGGAGCTGGATGACGCGGCAGGATCGGGACCTCGCGATTGCCGACAACATCGCCTACGTCCGGGACGTCGTGAGCGCGGTGCGACGGGACTGCGGAACCGAGGGCCGCGTCGTCTACTGCGGCTTCTCCCAGGGTGTCGCGATGGCCTATCGCGCCGCGCGACGGGCCGGCCATCCTTGCCGCGGCGTGATCGCCCTGGCCGGGGACGTCCCGCCGGAGCTGATGGAGGCGCCCGACGGCGAGTGGCCCCCGGTGCTGGTCGGGCGAGGCACGGGCGACGCGTGGTACACGGAGGGGAAGATGACGGCCGATCTTGCGTTTCTCGAGCGCGTGGGGGCGGCGGTCACCCCGGTCGTGTTCGACGGCGGCCACGCGTGGACCGATGCCATCCGCGCCGCGGCGGGGCGCTTCCTGACGAGCGTGAGCTGATGGCCGAACCCCTCGCCATCGCGCTCCCGGACGGCGGGACGGTCAGCGCGCTCGTCTATCCGCCGGGGGCCACCGGCGGCCCCGCCGCGACGCTCATCCTGGCGCACGGGGCGGGCGCGCCCCAGACGCACCCGTTCATGACCGGTTTCGCGCAAGGCCTGACGCGTCGCGGCATCGAGGTCGTGACCTTCAACTTCCCCTACATGGAGCGAGGCCGGCGCGTGCCGGATCCGGCGCCGCGTCTCGAGAAGTGCTACCGGACGGTCATCGGCGTCGTGGGCGACCGCCCTCGAGCCGCCGGCCGGTCCCTGCTCGTCGGCGGCAAGTCGATGGGCGGGCGCATCGCGTCCCAGGCGGTAGCGGGCGACGCCGAGGCCGGCTTCCCCCCCACCGTCGACGGGCTGGTCCTGCTGGGCTATCCCCTCCACCCGCCGGGTCGGCCCGACAAGCTGCGGGCCGCGCACCTGCCGTCGATCCCCGTGCCGATGCTGTTCGCGCAGGGGAGCCGAGACGCCTTCGGCACGCCCGACGAGCTGCGCCCGATTCTCTCCGACTGCCGGCGGGCCGAGCTGCACGTCGTCGAGGGGGGCGACCACTCGTTCCGGGTTCGCGGGAAGAACGCTCCGGGCGCGGACGCGGTCCACGCCGCCGTGCAGGGGGCAATCGTCGATTGGATCGCGCGAGTGCTGTCGCCGCCGAGCGGACAGGAATCCGATTCCGATTGACGATGGTTCGGAACCGCGCGCGCAGGACGAGGGGGCCTCCGGAGGATTCGACCGTGACCGAGGCCGGCCGGCCGGACCCGCTGTCGGGCGTGCGCAACGGTTACGATCGGTGGGCGCTCGTCTACGACCACGACGCGAACCCGCTGCCGGCGCTCGAGGAACCGTGCGTCCGGGCTGCCCTCGGGGACGTGCGCAGTCTCGACGTCGTCGATCTCGGCTGTGGCACGGGCCGGCACACCGCCTGGCTTGCGGAGGCGGGGGCGCGCGTCACGGCGCTGGACTTCTCGGCCGGGATGCTCGCGCGGGCGCGGCGCAAGGTCGCGGCGGCCACGGTCCGCTTCCTCGTTCACGATCTGCACGAGCCGTTGCCGCTCGGCGATGCGTCGTTCGACGCCGCGGTGAGCGGCCTCGTCCTCGAGCACCTCCGGGATCTCGGAGCGTTCTTCACCGAGGTACGGCGGGTGCTGCGCCCGTCCGGCCGGGCGGTCGTCTCCGCGAGGCACCCGGCGATGTTCCTCCGCGACAGCCGGGCGCGCTTCACGGACCCCGACACCGGCGCGATCGTCGCTCCCGGAAGCGTCCACCACCACTTCGGCGAGGTCGTCATGGCGGCGACCGCCGCGGATTTCGTTCCGCTCGCGGTCGGCGAGCACGCCCCCGACGCAGGGTTCGCGCGGCGCTATCCGCGCGCCGAGCGCTACGTCGGCTGGCCGATGCTGCTGGTGCTCGTCCTGCGGGCGGCCCCTACACCTGCTCCTTGAGGGTCACGGCGTCGAGGAACGGCATCATCGCGCGCAGCTCCGCGCCGACCTTCTCGATCGGGTGGGCCTGCTCCTGCTTCCGCTGGGCCATGAACCAGGGCCGCCCTGCCTTGTCCTCGGCGATCCAGTTGCGGGCGTAGGTGCCGTCCTGGATCTCGGCCAGGATCTGCCGCATCGCGGCGCGGGTCTCGTCGGTGACGACGCGGGGGCCGCCCGTGTAGTCGCCGTGCTCGGCGGTGTCGCTCACCGAGTAGC
>JAAXIB010000088.1:0-2364 GCA_012270585.1 Nitrospirales bacterium | reverse complement strand
TGTCGCTCACCGAGTAGCGCATGTAGTTGAGCCCGCCCCGGTAGAAGAGGTCGACGATCAGCTTCAGCTCGTGCATGCACTCGAAGTAGGCGACCTCCGGCTGGTAGCCGGCCTTCACGAGGGTGTCGAAGCCGGCCTTGACCAGGGCGCTGACGCCGCCGCACAGGACGGTCTGCTCGCCGAAGAGATCGGTCTCGGTCTCTTCCGCGAACGTCGTCTCGATGACCCCGGCCCGCGTGAGGCCGAGCGCCTTGGCGTAGGAGAGGGCCAGTGCCTTCGCCTGTCCGGTAGCGTCCTGCTCGACGGCGATCAGGGCCGGCGTGCCACCCCCCTCGAGGTAGACCTCGCGCACCCGGTGACCGGGCGCCTTCGGGGCGATCAGCGTTACGTCGACGTCGGCGGGCGGCTGGATGGTCTGGAAGCGGATGTTGAAGCCGTGCGCGAACATCAGCATCTTGCCCGCGCCCAGGTGCGGCGCGATCTGCTCCGTGTAGATGCCGGCCTGCCTGGTATCCGGGGCCAGGATCATGATCACGTCCGCCCAGGCCGCGGCGTCGCCCCCCGGAACGACGGTCAGGCCCTCGGCTTCGGCTCGCGCCCGCGAGCGGCTGCCGGCGTGGAGGGCCACCTGCACCGCAACGCCGCTGTCCCGCAGGTTGAGCGCGTGGGCATGCCCCTGCGATCCGTACCCGAAGACGGCGACCTTCTTCGCCTGAATGAGTCCGAGGTCCGCCGCATTGTCGTAGTGGATGGTGGCCATTTGTCTGTGTTTCCTTCGGGTGTGTTCGCGGCGGCGGGCGGCGCCCGGCAGCCGTGCGGTATCCAGATCGAATCGGGCCGCGGTGCCGGACCGGATCCCGCATCGGCTCCGCCCAAGGTCATGCCCGGGGCGGCAGCCGGGGGCCGCGGCACGGGGCGGCCCGAAACCGCGGCCCGAAGCCCTGAGGCCGGGAGAGTCTACACCGAGTAGGAGATGTTGGGGTCGTCGCCCTCGCCCGTCTCGTCGGCGTCGTCCGATCTTCCGTCATCCTCGCGCGGGTCCGGCGCGATCGGCTCGGACGGGTCGGGGTCGATCATGACGCTGCGCGCTCCGCGCATCATCCCGACGCGGCCGGTACGCACGAGCTCCAGGATCCCGTACGGCCGCAGCACCTCGACGAGGCCGTCGATCTTGTCCTCCGTGCCGGTGGTCTCGATGACGACGGCGTCGGGCGCGACGTCGACGACGCGGGCGCGGAAGACGTCCACGAGCTGCATGACGTGCGTGCGCGTCTCCGCCGTGGCCGTCACCTTGACCATGGCCAGCTCGCGGAAGACGGCCGGGCCCACCGTGATGTCCTGTACCCGGACCACGTTCACCAGCTTGTAGAGGTTGGCCTCGAGCCGCCGCGCACCGATGGCGTCGGTGCGGACGACAATCGTCATCCGCGAGGCCTCGGGCGTTTCGGAGTGCCCGACGGTGAGCGACTCGATGTTGAACGCGCGGCGGCGGAACAGCGAGGCGACGCGGTTCAGGACTCCCGGCTTGTCCTCGACGTAGACGACGAACGTGTGGCGCCGCAGCGGACCTGCCGTCATCGGCGACCTCTGCCCCGCTCGATCCGCCAACCGGTACCCGGCCCGGCCGCGAAGAATCCACCGGCCGGCCGCGGGCCGCCTGCCCGTCGCGCCTGCCCGCCGCGGGAACGAAGGGCGGCTGCGTGTCGCGGGTCACGCATCGCGCGCCGTCTCGACGATGGGCGCCGGGCTGGGCCGGCGGATCATGTCATGGAGGTCGGCACCGGCCGGGACCATCGGGTAGACGGTGTCCTCCTGCTCGACCTGGAAGTCGATGACGACGGTCCGCTCGTCGCCGCGGGCGCGCTCGACGGCGGGCTCGACCTCGGCGCGCGTCCGCACCGTCTCGCCGCGCAGGCCGAAGCACTCGGCCAGCTTGGCGAAGTCGGGGCTGAGGAGCGGCGTGGCGGCGTAGCGGCGCTCGTAGAAGAACTCCTGCCACTGGCGGACCATCCCGAGGTAGCCGTTGTTGATGACCGCGACGTTGATCTTGATCTTCTCCTGGGCGATGGTCGCGAGCTCCGCCATCGTCATCTGGAACCCGCCGTCGCCCGCCACCACCCACACCTCGGCCTCCGGGCGGGCGAGCTTGGCGCCGACCGCGGCGGGCAGCGCGAAGCCCATCGTGCCGAGGCCGCCGGAGGTGATGAGCGTGCGCGGCTCGTCGTGGTGGTAGTACTGCGCCTCCCACATCTGGTGCTGGCCGACGTCGGTGACGACTATCGCGCGGCCGCCCGTCATGCGCCAGATGTCGTGGATGACGTGCGCCGCGTAGAGGTGACCGCTGTCGGGCAGGTTCTGGATGTC
>JAAXIB010000049.1 GCA_012270585.1 Nitrospirales bacterium | reverse complement strand
TCGGGGGTGTCTTAGCTATTTTCATATCAATGACAGATAAGAGGCTGTTTTTACAGCAGTCAGGTCACGACTTCCGTTTATGCCAACGCCTGCGCCACAACGGCCTTGGCACCGGTCAGAATAGGGGTCCCGTCTCCGACCAGGAGCGAATCAAAATTGTACTTGAGCAAGCGGCGCAAGCCCTCACGTGCCTTGATGGGATCGGCATACTTCTCGGCAGGCAGCATACTCACCGACCCTTCAGGCTTGCCCAGCAAGGCGTCGCCGACAATCAGAATGCCTCGCCCTTGTTGGAGAAACAGTGCCGATTCGCCGGGTGACTTTTGATTGGAGAGGTGTATGACCCAGATCCCGCCGGGCAGCAATTCTCCGTCGACAAAGGTCTTGTCGGGAGTCACCGACATTTCCGGGGCATCGGCCTGCGGAACGTACACGCGAGTTTTCAATGCGTCTTTGTATGTCGCGCTTTCACGCTCATGATCCCGGTTGGTGAGAAGAATGTAATCGACCTGACCCGCATTGGTCAGTTTGGTTAAATCGGTATCCGAAAGGGGCGGAGGATCGACCAGAATTCGATGCTCGCCCACGTCCAACAGGTGGCCGTTGAAATTAAGCTGTTTTTCTTCGGAAAACCACGCCCACGTGGCTATCCCGGGCAGAATCGGCTTCATAGCTCGGCAATCGCCTCCTGTAACATGGCAGTCGTTTTGGACAGAATGTCCTCTTCCGAAGGCAGGTCGAGAATATCGTCTTCCGGTACCATGATAAATTTTCGATTGGCGCCCTTGGTCAGGGAAATCAAAAACCGGCCATTTGAAGGCGTGATCGGAATGACCACTTCGACCGTGCTTTCAATACCCCTCACCAGTTCAAGGAATTTCGCTTTCCCCTCTTCAAACTCATCCATCTCTTCTTGAATCCTTTCGCTCGAATGGGAGCTCTGCGCATGGAAATTCCGGACGGTCGCCACGGCCAGGGTCGTTGTCCGGCAAGATTCCGAGAAACGGCGTGCGGCAAAATCTCATAAGGCGGTCGATCCGGAGGATGTCCCCAATAGTTTATTCACTTCATCCAGGATCGCCGCATGATCCGCCAAATCCATGTTGCCGACGCGTTGCCACCGGATTACACCGTTCTGGTCAAGAATGTACACGTTCGGAATAAAGCGTCCCCCTCCATACAGTTTATCGGTAATCTGGTCCGGGTCCGTGAGATAGGGATAGGTGATTTTCACGGGAAAGACGCTGAGAAATTCCAGGACGTCGGCCTGTGAATCGCCCGAGGAGTTCACGCCGATCACCGCGACGTTTTTTCCGCGCGTGGCCTCATACACTTTTTGCAGATTCGTGCCTTGAATCAAACATGGTTCGCAAATATGAAACAGACCAAGCACCACGACTTTGCCTTGGAAGTCTTTCAGCGAAACGGGATCTCCCGTAACCGAGGTAAGCGAGAACGGCGGAGCCGGTTCGCCGACTTTAAAAAACCCACCGGCCCAGACCATCGTCACCATGGCCAGGGAACACGCAACCGCAAATAAAAAGATTTGGCGTTTCATGACACCCTCCACTTTGCTAAGAAGCGGTCAATGCGGGCAAGACATATCCGTTATGAAAATCTTAACACACGATTTTTCAGGCGGGCAATCAATGCCCAACCCTCTCCCACCTTGGGGAGAGGGAAGTTATTTGGAAGCGTTTACGTCAAACAGGCCGAGTTGTCGTTCTTCGGCTTTGGTGAAGGAGATGGGATATTGTTCGGTGAAGCAGGCATGGCAGTAGTGGTCGTTTCGACCCGGGGCGGCGGTCAGCATGCCCTCCAAACTCAGGTATTGGAGGCTGTCGGCGGTGATGTATTTGCGGATTTCCTCGATGGAATGACTCGAGCCGATCAGTTCCCTTTGGGTGGGCGTGTCAATGCCGTAAAAGCATGGAGCGATCGTCGGCGGAGAGCTGATGCGCACGTGTACTTCCTTGACCCCGGCGTTACGGATCATTTTGATGATTTTTCGGCTTGTCGTACCACGCACGATTGAATCGTCCACCACCACCACGCGGCGGCCTTTCAGCACGTCGGGCACCACGTTTAATTTCAACTTCACGCCAAAGTGCCGGATGGATTGTTCGGGTTCGATAAACGTCCGGCCGATGTAATGGTTGCGAGTAAGCCCGATTTCAAACGGAATCCCCGACCCTTCCGCATACCCCAAGGCCGCCGGCACACCGGAGTCCGGGACGGGGATGACCACGTCGGCGGGCACGTGAGCTTCCTTGGCCAGTTGCCGGCCCAGGGCTTTTCGAATGGGATAGACGGCATGGTCGCCGAATATTTTGGAATCCGGCCTCGCAAAATAAACGTATTCAAAGACGCATTTTGCAGGACGTTCGGGCAGAAGAAACGGGTGATGCGAGGTCATCCCATCGTCGTTGATGACGATGAGTTCTCCGGGCTCGACTTCGCGTACAAACTCACCTCCCATGAGATCGAACGCACAGGTTTCTGACGCAACCACCCAGGCGTCTTTGAATTTTCCCAAACACAATGGCCGGAACCCATAGGGGTCCCGTACGGCGATCAGGTCGTGATCGGTCAACAGCACCAGTGAATAGGCCCCTCGGACCAGAGAGAGCGCTTCGGTCAATCGTTCGAGTAGTGTATCTCCTTTGGAATGGGCGATAAGATGAATAATGACTTCCGTATCGGAATCGGATTGAAAAATGGCGCCATAGGCTTCGAGTTCGCTGCGAAGCATCCAGGCATTGGTGAGATTGCCGTTGTGCGCCACGGCCAGGTTTCCAAATGCGAAATTGACGGTAAGCGGTTGGACGTTGCGAAGGTGGCTGTCTCCGGCGGTGGAGTACCGATTGTGCCCGATGGCTTTGTTCCCGCGCAGGCGGCGAATTTCTTTTTTTGTGAAAATGTCCGAGACCAAGCCTATGCCTTTTTCCATGTAAAAGTGCCGATCATCCGACGAGACGATTCCGGAACCTTCCTGCCCGCGATGCTGTAACGCATACAACCCCAGGTAGGTAAAATTCGCGGCTTCCCGATGCCCGTAAATGCCGAACACCGCACACTCGTCCTGAAATTTGTCAGGGGCAACCAGGTGCAAAGGCGCGTGAGTTCTTTTTGAGGAATTATTCATATCTCAAAACGTTTGAGCATCCCTGTCCGTCGTCAGTATGAAAATAGCCCGAAACATCCGAAGCTGTCATTCCTGCGAAAGCAGGAATCCAGAGTCGTTCTTTTCGTAAAGCGAAGGAACAGAAAAGACCCCGGATCCTCGATTTAGATCCTCGATTACCAACGTCGAGGACAAGCGTCGAGGATGACAGATAAGGACAAAGGCAAAAGCCAATCCCCCTGGATCCTCGATTTCTCTTTCTGTCATTCCTGCGAAAGCAGGAATCCAGGGTCGTTGTCCTTGTAAAGAGAAAGGAAAAACCCCTGGATCCTCGATTACTAATGTCGAGGATGACAGATTGATACAATGTCCCCATTTTCATCTCTTGGGGTGCAGGCGGCAAGCCTGCATGAGGGATTCCTGTCTGTGTTCGCTCATTTGTTGACAATTTTCCCCTCACCCCAACCCTCTCCCTCAAGGGGAGAGGGAAAGATAAGTCAGGACGACCACTCCGGTGTTCCACTCACGCTGACAGTTTGGATTCCAGGCTTCGGCTCCATTGTTCGAATAATGCGGCAACCGGCATGTCGATCGTTGGTTGCTCGTTGAGGTGGATGATCAAACGGTCGTCGCCGACCGTGCCGATATCTTGCGCGGGCACCTCATGTTCCCGGGCAGTGGCCAGCACGTGCTCGGCATGTCCGGGCGTGACCGATAGAATGATTCGTGACGGACTTTCACCAAAGAGCAAGGCATCCCTCCGCAGCCCGTTTGCATCAAGTTGAATCGTCGCGCCCAACGGTCTGCCTTGGGCCGTCTGAGGTGAAAAGCAACATTCCGCCAACGTCACGGCCAAGCCACCGTCCGAACAATCGTGCGCCGATTGCACCAAGCCTTCCACTATCAATTGGAGCACGCAATCGTGCAAGGCTTTTTCCGCCTCGAGTTTGATCCATGGAGGAGCCCCTTGCTCCCGATAATGTACGATTTTCAGATATTCGGTTCCACCCAAATCTTCCACGGTCTCCCCCAAAAGAATAACCCGATCTCCGGAATTTTTAAACCATTGAGTGATCACGCAATCGGCCGGTTCGATGATCCCGACCATGCCGATAATGGGCGTCGGATAAATGGACAGTCCGTTGGTTTCGTTATACAGGCTGACGTTACCGCTGACAACGGGGATGCCAAAGGTCCGACAGGCATCGGCAATGCCTTCGACGACCAACACGAACTGCCACATGATGTCCTGTCGCTCGGGATTTCCGAAATTCAGGCAATCCGTCACCCCAATGGGTCGGGCGCCCGAACACACCAGATTCCGGGCTGCTTCCGCCACGGCCAGGGTGCCGCCCACGTATGGATTCAAGAGGCAGTACCGGCTGTTGCCGTCCGTTGTCACGGCCAAGGCCTTGTTCGTGTTTTTGATACGGACCACGGCCGCATCCGAACCCGGTCGGACGATGGTATTGATGCCCACCATGTGGTCGTATTGTCGATAGACCCAGGCCTTGCCGGCAATCGTCGGTGAATCCAGTAATTGGAGCAGGACGTTCCCGGCATCCTGGACATCGGGCAGATTTTCAACTGTCAAGGATTGCAGGAGTTCCTGGTACTCAGGGGGCTTGGCCGGGCGCTCATATTTCGGACTCTCATCGACCAGTGCCCGGGCGGGAATTTCCGCCACCACGGTTCCCTGCTCCTTGATACGGATGAAACCGTCATCCGTGACCTTCCCGATCACCGCCGCGTCAATCCCCCATTTTCGGCAAATGGCAATCACCCGATCTTCTTTTCCGGCATCCGCCACAAGTAACATGCGTTCCTGGGATTCCGAAAGCATCAACTCATAGGGAGTCATATTCGGCTCGCGGCGCGGCACGTCGGCTAATTCCAGATCGATACCCGTTCCGGCCCGCGAGGCCATTTCACATGATGAACTCGTGAGACCGGCCGCGCCCATGTCCTGAATGCCGACCAGAAGACGTTGGTCCAGAAATTCCAGGCAGGCTTCCAGGAGTAATTTTTCCAGAAAAGGATCGCCGACCTGTACGTTTGGTCGCCTCTGTTCCGAAGCATCGTCGAAACTGTCCGAAGCCATGGTGGCACCGTGGATGCCGTCACGACCGGTTTTTGCGCCGATGTACAATACCGGGTTGCCCACACCGCCGGCATGGCCTCGAAGCAATTGATCGGTTTTCACAATGCCCAGACAAAAGACATTTACCAAAGGGTTCTTGGCGTAGATATCGTTAAAGGCAATTTCACCGCCGACCGTGGGAACTCCAATACAGTTTCCGTACCAGGAGATACCGGAAATCACGCCTTTCAACAAATGCCGATTCTTCGGAAGGTCCAATTCGCCGAACCGCAGGGAATCCAGCAATGCGATCGGCCGTGCGCCCATCGTGAAAATGTCGCGCAGGATGCCACCGACTCCGGTCGCGGCGCCCTGAAAGGGTTCGATAAATGAAGGATGATTATGTGACTCCATTTTGAAGACGGCGGAGAGTCCATCACCGATATCCACGGCTCCGGCATTCTCTCCCGGGCCCTGGACTACCCGCTTTCCTTCAGTGGGAAATCGCTTCAAATGTACCCGTGAGCTTTTGTACGAACAATGCTCACTCCACATCACCGAAAAGATTCCGAGTTCCGTCAGGTTCGGTTCACGCCCCAGGTGTTTGAGGATCTGCTCAAATTCCTCTTCCGTCAGGCCGTGCCGTTGAATGACCTGCGGTGTTATGTCAGTCGGTAAATGCTGCATGTGAAATTAAAGTAAAACTTTAATGGTGTGTTCGATCTACGGTAAAGCCGGAAACCGTAGAGAGGAAAATGCCGTCAATCCGAATTCGGATTGAGGCCTGCGATATACGCGACCCACGCCAAATCGGCTTCACCTTTTTTCACGCGGTGATAGGTACCGGTCCCTTCGTTGGTTTTTCGGTTGGTGCCTTCCCACAGGAAATGCACGTCCCGGAATCCGGCCTCGTTCATTAATTCCATGACTTCGGGCATGGTCCACATGCGCCAGTCATAGACGAAGGCATTGCGCATTTCACTGCCGTCCTGAAAGGTAAAATGCATGCGCATCGTGCACAAGTAGGTGGCGGGGTCGAAGGTGTCCTGATCCCAAATGAACGTAAAATCGCCAATGCCGTCATCCGCGGAGTTGTCGATTTCACGGGACTCTTCCTGCAATACCTGGCTTTCGCTGCCTCCCCAAATGTCCAATATAAACATGCCGCCGGACTGGAGCGATTGTTTCGCTCTTTTGAAATATTGCAGGAGCGTGGGGCGATCCTTGAAGACCATGTAGCTGAAATTCAAAGCCATTGCCAGTTGAACTTGTGAAGGATGATGGTCCAAAACATTTCCATGGATGAGCGTCAGACGGCTTTGCTGATCCACGGTCAAGGGCGCCACGTTATGTTTTATACCCCAATTGAGCGTCGGCCAATCCAGATCAACACCGACGGCGCGGTTTTCGGGGTGTTGGGTCACGAAATATGCAGACATCGCAGCCGTACCGCAGAAGTCTTCACGCAGCAAGCGCAAAGAACGGCCCGTATAGTTTTCAAAGTACTCGGCAAAAAATGGAACGTCATAGTCAGGGCTTTGCACGCTTTTTTCGTACAAGGCATGGAAATCGGCCCGGTCGGCCATAGACGGTCGATTATTGGCATGCTTGTGTGCTCTTTTCATAAAACGGGTCCTTTATTTTCGTGCGAATGGTTTTGTCGTAGGCTGCCTGGTCGAAGGATGTGTCCGTGAGAATAACTTTGTATCATAAGGGAAAGACAACTTTCACGCCATGCCTGATGGGATTTGCTTGCGACAGGCCAAGGCGGCTTGGCTGTGAGCAACAGTTGTCCTGTTCAGGTGATTTTCTTATGATACGGCAATGAGCGTTTTCTATCTATCCATGTCCGGTTTTTCTCAAGGGGAGGGAGCGTAACAATGGAAACGTATGCACGTGAAGAAGCCAAAACCGAAACCACCGATGACTCCAAGGCTCGCGAGCTGTTACGACGTGCGTTTACAAAAACTTCACGGTGGCCCGATAACTTTGGCGGATTCGAAGCCGATCTTCGTATCAACGTGAATGGAGAAGAAACCACGGGGAAAGTCACGGTCAAGTCCTCAAAAGAAGTCGAAGTGTCTCTTCCGAATGAAGAGCTTCAACAATGGGCTCAAGGTCAAATTTCGATGATCGCCGCGCATCGAGGGCCGCGAAACTTCGAGGAATCCGATGGAAAATACAATTTATCGTTTGAGGGCGAAGAAAATCATCCCCAGGGGCCACGGATCGGTTTGGGTGATTCCATGGGCTCCACCTATCGTATCAAAGATGACCGCATCACCCAGATTAACAGGAAGATGCCGCACGTGGCCTTTACGATTAACGTCGAAGACAGTACGTTGACGCAGGACGAGAAATATCTCACGACCCGCTATACCGTGTATTACTACTCGCCCAAGGATGGCTCGCTGGCAAACGTGGAAAGCTTCTCGGATTCTCACGTCAGGGTGGGCAATGCGGACCTGCCCGCGACCCGCCGCATTATCTCCTATGCAAAAGGCGCCACGGTGACGCGGACCATGACCTTTGAAAACCATAAGCCGCTGTAGACAGGCGACTGTTATGACAGATGCGGGTTATCCGTACTCGCAGACGATCCGGTAGGGAACAACGATCGTTGTTCCCTACGCGATTTGGATGATTGTTGATACCGGGCCAAACCTTCACGCACGCGTTACGACAACCCCTGCCCTCTCGTGCTCCCGCCAAATCCTCCGAAGTTCCCTCCGAATCCACCTTGGCCGGTACTCCAATACCCGCCCCGTCGCCAACGTTGAAACGGGTGTCGCCGTTCCGGTCTGGTAAAACGCCAGAGGGCAAACAACATGGCCAACGCTGCGGCTACGTTCATCCAAAATCCGACACTCGAAGAACGTTTTGGTTCTCCGGCCACTTGGATCGCACTACCCGCAGTTGAAGCCAAGCCTACTGCCGTACGATACAAGGATTCTCCATACCTGGCATTTTCGAACATGGGGATGAGATATTGCGCGGACAATTCATCCAACTGTGGCTTTCCGATAACCGGGAGCAGATTCCGTCCGAGTACCACCACGGCTTGTCGCTCCTTCAATGAAGCGAGCAACAACATGCCCCGCTCCTGCTGCGCCACACCAATGTGCCATTCTTTATACAATTCTTCCGCGTATTCCCGTGCATGCGAATGAGGGCCGGCTGTCGCAATTGTCACGACGATCATTTCGATACCCGTCCGATCTTCCAGTTCTTTGCAGACTCCACGGAT
The DNA here is from genome assembly GCA_012270585.1 of Nitrospirales bacterium. GTDB lineage: Bacteria > Nitrospirota > Nitrospiria > Nitrospirales > UBA8639 > Bin75. The sequence continues at coordinate 7,027 of JAAXIB010000049.1, read as the reverse complement.
TCGGCTTTGCCAGTCGGGTTCAATCAACTCCGCGTAATCGCTGACGTAGCCGAGCGGCGTCGGGAAAACGGGGTTCTTTTCCCCTCCGGCGGCGCTGGTCGAACCGGGAGATACCCAGACAAACAGGACAAAGAGTAAAAGCATAGGGGCTGAACGCCACAGTATCTTATCAACCAGCAATTTTTTCATATAGCGTTTCAGGTGCAATGTCTGCTCCATTTGGCCAGGTCATCGTTCCACCCTCCGAGTCGTCAAGTTATCTACATAATTCCCTCCAAACCTCATAGCTGTTCTCCTCCCTTGCCCCTAACCATTGTTTGACAAGCAATTCTGCCTAATTATAGGACGCTGGGTCCTGTTTATTGAAATCGTCCCTCCTGTTTCATCGAGTCGACCTTGTCTACTAGTTGCCCCAAACCTGCAAGGTATCGTTCCAACAGCTTGGGCAGTTCATGTTTTCCAGGTGTACTGAGACCGCGCTTCAAGCGCCAGACTTCGAGAAATACCGAAGGGTCCACGTCCAACGTGGCGTTCAGTTCATGCAACATTTCCGGGGCTTTCATGTTCGCAGGACGGTCCAGCAGGCGAGACAGTCCACGAAGACACGGCAGAAGCGAGGTTAATGAGAGGGGCAACAAGGTTTGAATCGCTTCAACCCTCCCCCATCCTTCGACGTAGCCTTGACGAACCCGCAGAATGTTCGCGTGCACTTCCTGCCGGCATTGGAGAAACAGGTGCGTGGAACTGACGTGTAATTCAGGAAACGGATCACGTCCTTCAAGCAGAACGTGGCATTCCTTGATGTCCAGAAATTCCAACGGAAACACGTCTGAGGATTGTTGGAGATCCGTATACGTGAGAAACAAAGGGGCCACGATTCCTTCCCTGGCCCACTGCTTTTGAATGCCGCTCCACTGTTGAAGAAGGGGTTGCGTGATCCGTTCAAGCACGATCAATACGTTGATGTTGGAGTATCCTTGCAGAAACTCACCGCGTGCCGCACTTCCATAGACAAGGATGGCTTCGGCTGTTAGAGACTCGTGTTTCTTTATGGTACGAAGAAAGCCTCGTAGTGGGGTATGCGTGTCTTCCTGAAGCTGTGACCAGGGCGGATTGGTAGCCATGCTTACGACCTTGCACGTAACGTGTCGTGGGAAGAATTGGTTTTACGACTGGGCATGAGGCGGTAGTCGGTCGGCGCGGGGATCCGGCACCAGGCCCAGGGCCAGGAAGCGATCCAATATCCCGAAGGGCGGAGTCTCACGAAGCCCGGCAGTCGCAGTCAGGACTTGATACTTAAGCCGCCGGTTTTGATCAATGGTGGAAAAGACCCGGTTGCGCAGCCACGCGAGCAGGGGATTTCCCGTATTCCAAAAAAATGCCTCTTCATCGGCAAGCCGTTGCAATATTTCGACTTTGGGGCGACGCTGCCGTTCATACACTTTCAAGCGGGGTTCTCCAAAATTGTCTTCTGCCAAACACGCAGGGATCAAATCCGCCAATACCGTGGCATCGACCATGGCCTGCATACGCCCTTGAGAGGCATGCGGATTCATCCCATGGGCGGCATCTCCGATCAGTACGGCCCCATCGGTGACCCACGTTCGCACGCGGGTTCGCCCCGTGGGCATCACTGTTGATTGCTCCCAGCTTGTGAACCCTTGAAACGTGGCCGACAGCTCAGGATAAATGGCGGACCAGCGTTTTTGAAGAGGTTCGACCCCGGATGCGTGTAGCGCATTTCGAGATTCCGCGTCGATCAGGTAGACGAGATAGATTTTCTCTTTTGCGGCCGGGAACAGACCCAGAATTTCTTTTTTCCCGAGAAAATACTGTGCTTCATCCAATCTCTCAGGGCAGTCCAAAACGGCGACAAGATAGCTTTCGGGATACCGGTGCAGCTTGGTTGGAATGTCGAGCGCTTTACGGACGTTGGAGTTTGGCCCATCGGCCCCGACGACCAGCTTGGCTGAAATGCCTATGGGCTTGCCCTGTAAGTCTGCTTCCACTCCAATGATTTTTCTGTCTTTTTTCAAGACATTGGTGAAAGACGCATTGTACCACAAGCCGCCGGGATTCTGTTTTTCCAAGGCTTCCAGCACCGTCCGATGAGCGACGTGCGGTAAGGTGACGAGGGCTCGATTGTAGGGAGCAGGCAATTCGTCGTAGTCAATCGAACACAACCGGTTCCCACCAATTTGCCGAAAATGAAAATGCCGAACGGGCTGTACCGCATTTTGTGGCAGTTGATCCAATAGACCCAGATCGTCCAAAATCTTTTGCCCGTTTGGCTGAAGAATTTCTCCGCGTATGCCGTGAGGAGGGCCCGAGGCTTGTTCAAACACGAGGGTCCGAACCCCTTTCCTGGCGAGCCAAAGACCCAGGATCGCTCCTCCACCTCCGGCACCGACCACAACGACGTCAACGTGAATATCCATATGAAACGAGGTGAAAGAAGCAAAACGAACGGCTTAGGAGCACATCTCTCAGGGGAAAATGCCTACTCGGATTCAAAGATCTTTTGAAAATGCTCGTCGGCTTCTTCCCATGCCGCAGGGTTCGTGTTTTTGAGCCAATCCCTTAAAAATGCTTTCTGCTCCGGAGAGAGTATTTGTCTGATCTGGTGGGAACGGCCTTGCAAGGGTTGTAAAAACCCGACCTTTTTGACGGGATCGAGCGTGGCGGTCCGGACGTAGACGTTGGTGTAGGCCGAGGGTTCATCGTTTTCTCCTTCCCCTTGGAGCCAGACCGAAATATATTTGTCCATGGTTAAGCCCGAGCTGTCCAGCGCCGGATCCGTTTCATGAAACACGTCATTCTCCGTTTCAGGTAGCGGGACGGCTTCATGAGCTCGAAAGAGAAAATTTCGATTCCACATGAGGGAAAATAGGGGGATAAGAGAAGATCACCCCATAGTGGCAAGGAACCGTCATGAAAGTCAAATGCGACAGGTAATGCCGCATTGCGCAAGATAACGCTTGTATTTTCTTGTCGGCTTGTCATAGTGTTATTGCATAAACGTCTAGTGGGAATTTGAGTGCCGGTATCGTTATGAAGCAGGCATTCATGAGATGTGCCTCACCATTTGTTGAACCCCATAGAAAAAAGGAGTATCGCCTCATGAAACCATTGTGTCTCGCAGGATTTCTCTTGGCCGTTTTGTTCATTTCCGGATGTCAAGGGACCGGAGAAATTGTCAAATTACGTATCCAGCACGTCGAGTCCGAAGTTGATGCCAAAGACTCTCCCCTGACGGTTGCGGTTTCTCCATTTGATGACCAACGACAGTCATCCGAGCACTTGGGTATGCGAACACGCGGGGGAAGAGGCGCAACGTATTTTGACGTGATGGACGGCACTCTCAGTCAACGCGTTACGAGTTCTTTCGTCGACTTCTTGAATCAAGCAGGATTTTCCACCTCCCCGGCCAATGGGACCGGATCCGCCGATGTCAAGATTGAGCCTGCCATCCAAAAGTTTACTGTGCAGGTTGCCGATAAATCTCTTTCCACCTTCCTCGAAGTTGACACAATCATGGCCTTTACGGTCCGGAACGCCGCAGACGACAGTACCGTACGGATTGCCGTTGGGGTCGGCGGAACGGATAATGAGGTGTTCTTTGCTAAAAGGGATCTGGAAAAACTTATCGGAGAAGTGCTCGCGGAGGGCTTCGAGGAATTCCTGGAAAAGATCGACGTCCAAGGACAGACACTCAAGTTCCGTCTTCCCCAGGAAGCCTCCTGAGATTGCCCCGAACTAAACGGGTTTGGACCGTTCACCGGGATTTCTCAGTCGTGCCAAACCAACGATAGCGATGCTTGGCCACAAATTCGTAGAGGGCCATCATGATCTGACGACATGAACGAAATCTCCAGAAAAACATGAAGATTTTTCTGCCCGTCAGGCCATGAAGAAACGGAAGAAACGCTTCCAGCCCACCAACAACCGCTCCCTGCTCATCGACCCAATAAGCCATGGGAGGCTGACGGTCGGTCTGATAGCTTTTTCCCAGAGATTCGGCAGCCTTTCGGCTTTCATAGGGGACAAATTGAATATGTGCGGAACGCTGCTCTAATGTCCGCTTCACTGCCACGCAAAGACGACAATGGGAGTCATAAATAAGACATCCGGACCGTGGTTGCCTTGGAATTTCGCTTCTCATGTTCTACCTGGAGCCCCAGAGATTGCCATAGGCAAGGCCCGTTTTCCCTTCACCCCTTAAACGTTTCTGCAATCCGGTCCGGGGTCACGAGTCCCCGCTCCGTAATGATCCCGGTGATATATTCGGCAGGAGTCACGTCAAAGGCCGGATTAAAGACGGCCACGCCCTTTGGGGCAATCCATGCCTCCCCATTGATGGTGGTCACTTCATGACCGGGGCGTTCTTCAATAGGAATGGCGGAACCGGACGGCGTTGAAACGTCAATGGTGGAAGAGGGTGCCGCAACGTAAAAGGGGATGTGATGGGCCTTGGCAAGGACCGCGACGGCATACGTCCCGATTTTATTCGCCACGTCTCCGTTGGCGGCAATCCTGTCGGCTCCTACCACACACAGATCGATTTTGCCTTGCTGCATGACGGCTCCGGCCATGCTGTCCGTGATAAGGGTTACGGGAATGCCGTCTTCCATCAATTCCCACGCCGTCAACCGGGCCCCTTGAAGGACGGGTCGGGTTTCATTCACAAAAACGTGCACTTTTTTCCCCTGCTCCGACGCCGCCCTGACCACGCCCAAGGCCGTGCCATAGCCGGCGGTTGCCAGGGCCCCTGCATTACAGTGCGTTAAGACGTTGTGCCCATCCTTGATGAGGTAAGCTCCTTTTTGGCCCATGGCCTTACACGTCACAATATCTTCCCGTTGAATCGCCAACGCTTCCTGGACGAGTCGAGCTTGGATCTCAGATACCGGGCAGTCACGATTTTTCCGTACAACGCCCTTCATGCGCGCAATCGCCCAAAAAAGATTTACGGCCGTGGGTCGAGTCGCAGCTAATTGATCGCAAATGGCCAGGACCTTTTGTTCAAACGTCGGGACATCGGTCTCGAAGACAGACTGCGCTCCCAATGCAACCCCCATGGCTGCGGTTACGCCAATGGCAGGAGCCCCTCGCACCTTCAGCCCTTGAATGGCGGATGTCACGGCTTCAACGTCTTTGCACTCGAGAAGTTCGGTGTGGCCGGGCAACTGACTTTGATCGAGGAGCCGTATGACTCCCTCTTTCCATTCCACAGTGGGAATCATTTCCAACACCTGTTATCGATTTCTTGAGACACGTCGAGTTTCTTACCCTTTGATGTTCCCGATCGGTAATAGTTCAGCCACTTTTCTGGTAATCCCTGCAGTATCCACCGACTCCACGACCTCCGAAATATTTTTATACGCGATTCCTGCTTCTTCGGCCAATCCCGACATTGAAACCGCTTTTACCAGGATACCCCGTTCGGCCATGGTCTGCTGAAGGGCCGCCCCGCGGACCATGCGCTTTGCCTGCGCCCGAGACATGGTTCGGCCGGCGCCGTGCATCGTGGATCCGAAAGACTCCGCATTGGCCTGCACCGTCCCCACCAGCAGGTACGAACCGGTTTCCATGGAACCGCCGCAGATCACCGGTTGACCGACCGTACGAAATGGTTCCGGTACGTCGGGGGACCCCGGACCAAACGCCCGGGTCGCGCCTTTCCGATGAACCATGAGTTGCGTGTTTTCATAACGTTCCACTTTGGCGATATTATGGGCTACGTCATAAACTTGGTCCATGCCGAGCCTTTCCGGGGATTGCCGGAACACCGTACGAAAGGCTTCACGAATCTGATGAGCAATCACCTGCCGGTTGGCAAAGGCCGTATTGGCCGCACAGTTCATAGCCGAAAAGTAATTCTGCCCCTCCAGCGACTGATACGGGGCACAGGCCAATTGTCGATCCTTAACGGCAATGCCATAGCGTTTCATGGCCTTTTCAAAGATCCGCACGTAGTCGGTGCCGACCTGATGGCCAAGGCCTCGGGACCCACAATGAACCATGATCACAATCTGGTCATCTCCATGAATGCCGAATTGTTCGGCTGCGCGTCGATCGTATACGCGGTCATTTCGGACCACCTGGACTTCGAGGTAATGATTCCCCGACCCCAGCGTCCCCAATTGCCCCATTCCCCGCTGGCAGGCCTGTTCAGAAACGTGTTCAGGGTCGGCCCCTCTCAGACATCCCTCCTCTTCGGTATGGATAAGATCACTGTGCCATCCATACCCTTGTTCCACGCACCATCTTGCTCCGTTCCGCATCACTTCCTGAAAGGTCCGGCGGGACAGGGGCACGAAACCTTTTGCCCCGACGCCGGCAGGGACCGTGCGGAACAATTCCGTCATGAGGGCATCCAGTCGCGGCTTCACGTCGGCCAACGTCAAATCCGTACGGATCAGCCGCATGCCGCAATTGATATCATAGCCTACGCCTCCCGGAGAAATAACGCCCCGCTCCAGGTCGAAGGCCGCCACGCCTCCGATGGGAAAACCATAGCCCCAATGTCCGTCTGGCATACACAGGGCATAACGTTGAATGCCGGGCAAACACGCCACGTTCGTCACTTGCTCAAACACGCCGGCATCCATTGCACCGAGAATCTTTTCCGTCCCATAAATTCTGGCAGGAACCAGCATGCCGGATTTCTCCGTTGCGGGAATTTCCCATACGACGTCGCTCAGTCGATTGACTTTCATTGCAGTGGCGAGTTCCATGAACCTCAAAACCTTAGCCGTTACTTCAATTTGTTATTCAAACGATTTATGAAAACTTTAGGGGCTGTCTTAGCTAAGCAAAACGTTTAGGATGGCCAGATGTATATCCGGCGCACTCGGTTAAGTCCCCATAAACAAGGCGCTCTCCTGAAGCTATTCGTCGCCGGGGCCACGGCGCGGGCAGCCGCAGAGATCATTGGGGGCCATCGCAACACGGCGGCTGGGGTCTACCTGCGGCTGCGCAAGAAATTGCCGAGCTAGCGATTGTCGGGGAAAGTCGAGGCCGACGA
>JAAXIB010000037.1 GCA_012270585.1 Nitrospirales bacterium | reverse complement strand
AACAAAGATCCTGGATCCTCGATTACAAACGTCGAGGACAGGCGTCGAGGATGACAGCAGGAGGAAAGGCAAAAGGAAAGACACTGGATCCATCCCCGCAGTAGTAAGCGGGGATCCAAGTCTTATTATCGAGGATGACAGATTGGGAAAAAGCAGATTCCTCGTGAGGCTCTGGATGACAGTTCCTCCAACCCGTACCCGCTCCGCCCTCACCCCAACCCTCTCCCAAAGGGAGAGGGGGAAAGACACTGGATCCTCAATTGAGTCGGGGATGACAGAAAGGGGGGTCAGGGAACCCACTCGGCGAGAAATACGTTGTATTCGCCTGGCTCCTTGGCGTTACGGTCGGAGACCCACACCAGCAATTTGCCGTCGGGAGAGAACATCGGAAAGCTGTTAAAGCGTCCTTCAACGGTGATTTGGTCCAACCCCGTGCCGTCGTCGTTCACAAGATAGAGATGGAACGACGGGCGGCCTTTTGCTTGTGCGGCCTTCCGCCCACTCGACGAAAAAATAATCCGTCGGCCGTCGGGATGGAAAAACGGCGCAAAGTTGGAGGCGCCGTTTTTTGTCACCTGTCGCTTCCCTGACCCGTCGGCGTTCATGACGAAGAGTTCCAGATTCCCCGGCTCCACCAGATTCCGGCTCAGTAACTCCTGATAGGCTCCACGTTCCTCCGGTGTTTGGGGGTGTTGCGCCCGGTACACGACCCGCTTGCTGTCCGGAGAGTAGAACGCCCCGCCGTCGTAGCCGACGTCATGGGTGAGCCGTTTGAGACCGGTTCCGTCGATATTCATGGAATACAGGTCAATATCGCCGTCCCGCACCGATGTAAACACGATTTTTTTCCCATTGGGCGAGACGGTCGCTTCCGCATCGTATCCTGGCGAGAACGTGAGACGATGGAGTTCACGGCCATCCAGGCGCACGGAAAAAATTTCATAGTCATCCAGGACCCAGCGATATTTTGGGCCCCGCTCCGGCTTGGGCGGACATTGCAAACCGGCCAAATGGGTCGAGGAATACAGAACCCGTCGCCCTCCCGGGAAAAAGTATCCGCAGGTCGTGGCACCGTACCCCGTACTCACCCGATAGATATTTTCACCGTCCAAATCCATCACGTACATCTGATAGCACGCGCCGAGGGTTTGGCTGGCCGGATCTTTGGTGGATTGAAAAATCAGGCGCGACCCGTCAAAGGAAAAATAGGCTTCGGCATTTTTGCCGCCTGCGGTCAGTTGCCGGACGTTGCGCAAATGCCGTTCGACCTTGACGGAACCGGGCGGCGAGTCGTCGGCCCAGGCCGGCGTTCCTGCTGCCATGATAGGACAAGACAGCGCCACCATGCCCATGCACAACCATGTCCCAGTTTTTCTCATTGATTGATTCGGCATAGCCTCCCTCAGGCCGCATAAGACACATGCTTTTCCCTCCCCTTTGTAAGGGGAGGACAGGTGGGGTAGAGAACGTGACCAGCTTCTCTACCTCCCCTCACCCCTCCATACAAAGGAGGGGAACCAGGAAGGAATGCCTTTCCCTCACTACGGACAGGCACGGGGGCTTGTCCCTACAAACACAGGCGGGGAACAGGCCTCCCTCCACATTCATTGAAATTGGTCCTCGTGTAACGCAACTGCCAGATCCTCCATTGGTGGATCGAAGGAGCCGCGCACCGTGACCCTTCTGTTTTCAAACACAAGATAACTATCCCATCCATAAAAAAACAACAACCGGGACAGCCCGTGAACGGCTTTTGGGGAGAATCCGAAGAAGACCGTGCCCACGTGTCCGGGATGGGTGGGATTGGGACAACTCACCAGCACGGCCACGTGATCACCCGAGTACGTGGTCTCCTGAATCGTGATGCTCTCTTCACCCAGCTTGACCCGAGGACCGCACCATTCCAGGATCCTGCCGACCCATGGATTGGTTTGGGGATGGCCCATGGCCAACACCGATTGCGCCCCGACCGAGACGGTCCGTTCATCCAACCAGGCCGTGTCGTCATTTTGCGATCGGATCCGGTCTATCGCCGGCTTCAAGCTCTGCCGCTCGGATTCGGGCGTGGTCGAAGCCAACAACACTGCTCGACGTTGGTCCGTAACCCATGCATTGAGTAGCGGACTCATGGCTTGGCGGTCGAGCCGTCGAAAGGTCTCATGCGCCGGATCGAGTTGCACCCGCACGGGCTTGGCCGGGACCCACAGGGCCATGGTTTGTGCGTTTCCTCGAATATCCACCCCGGTGCGATACTCTCCCTGTTCCAACTGCACCACCACCGGAACGATCAAGCGACAGGCCGTGCCCTTTTGCTTCACTGTCAGGGTTACCCAATAGCCTGTTCGAGGATCGGGTTCGACGTGGGCTTGCGCAATGCGGAGGTGCGGCGCCCCTCTTCCGCGCACCCATTGGTCGAAGAACCAGGACAACTCCTTGCCCGATGCGTCTTCAAACGCCCGCTGGAGTTGGGGCCAATCGGCATACCCGCCCGAATAGCCGGCTATCATCGCTCGAATCGCCCGGAAAAAGTTCCGGTCGCCGAGTTCGCGCCGCAACATGTGAAACACCATGGCGGTCTTCTGATATCCGATCGCGTTATCTACGCGGTTCTCCTTATGATGAAAATTCACCACCGGATAGTCGTCGGCCGGCTGCACGTACAAGTTGTATTCCATGAGCATCCGTTTGCGATGCGCGCGCGCCGTGTCCTCACCCTCCGTCTGTTCGTCGTAGTAATAGTTTGCGAGATAGGTCGTCAGTCCCTCCACCCAATTGCCCGTTTCGAAATGATTATGCACCGAGTTCCCGATCCACGAATGCACGACCTCATGCCCCAAGGAATAGGGTTGAGTATAGCCTCGCTTCATGATCCCGCTGCCCAGCAACGTGAAGGACGGCAGCCCGATGCCGCTAGGAAAGAAATTTTCCACGACCGCGAACTTGGGAAAGGGATAGGGGCCGAGCAGTTTCGTGTACCAATCGAGATAGCGCATCGTGGCTTCCACGTACTGCTCGGCGACGTGCGCGTCTTCGGGAAAGACGTACACCGCGATTTCGATGCCCTTCCACCAAGATGTCCGTTTCACGAATCGATTCGCAGCCAACGTCAGGGCTTCGGTCCGGGCGCGCGCGTTCCATTCGGACGTCACCGTGGTCTTCCCTTCCGTAAACAAGACTTCCTGACCATGCGTGACCGTTCTCCACCCCGCCGGCACGATGGCCGTGACGCGAAACGTGGCGAACGACCCGGTTATCTCAGGGTACCAGGAGGTTTCCGAGGTCAAATAGACGCCCTCTTCACCGATATAGCCCAAGGTCCTGTCCGGCCGCACAAACCGTAGGCCCGGCGTAGCCATGGGCGCATCCTGAATGCGACCGCGATAGGATATACTCAGTGTATCGGGTGGAGAGGATGCCTCCGGCAGCCGGATTTCGATGGTGCGTGTCCCTCCGGATGCTTTGTTTTTGGCAGATGGCAAGTCCTCTTCCCAAATGAGTAACGGGCCGTCCGCCAACAAAATTTCTTCAATTTCCAAATCCGGGTTCAATCGCACGTGAAGTACCTGGCCGGCATCAGGACGACCGGTCAATTGGATCGTATCGCGGGCAATGATCGTGTGACTCCCGGGCCGGAGTTCAACGTGCAAATCGTGATGCCGAATGGTGACGTCCGCAGCCTGTACGGTCAGGCTCATGAGCAGGCTGATGCCCCATACTCCTGCAATCGTCACGCCTGCTCTCATGAGGGATGAACCTCCAAGAGAGCCTCGGCAAAGGCTTGCGCGTGAAAGTCCTGCAAGTCTTCTTCCTTTTCGCCGATTCCGATCAGGCGCACCGGAATGGCCAATTCCTCGGCAATGGCCACCACGACCCCGCCTTTGGCCGTGCCGTCCAGCTTCGTGAGGGCCAACCCCGTGACACCCACGGCTTCGTGAAATTGTCTGGCCTGAGCCACTGCATTTTGCCCGATGGTGCCGTCAAGCGTGAGCAACACTTCATGCGGAGCCCCGGGACATTCACGATCGAGCACCCGTTTCATTTTTTTCAGCTCATCCATCAAATTGACTTTCGTATGCAACCGGCCGGCCGTGTCGATCAACATGACGTCCACGCCCCTGGCTTTGGCAGCGGCAAGCCCGTCAAACACCACGGCCGACGGGTCCGCTCCTTGCCGGTGTTTGATCACGTCGGCCCCGATTCGCTTGCCCCACACCTCCAACTGTTCGATGGCCGCGGCCCGGAAGGTATCCGCCGCGACGAGGAGCGGGGTCAACCCTTGCTTGCGCAGCCGACCGGCCAATTTCGCCATGCTCGTGGTTTTCCCCACGCCATTGACGCCCACGGCCAAAATCACGAAGGGCTTGGGACCCGTTCGGATGAGTTCGTCAATTGGCTTGGATTCCACGGACGCAAGGATGTCCGCCATCGCCCGCTTCAACTCCTGAATCGATTCCCGGGGATCTCCCCCTGCCGTGGCCCGAAGCCGTTCGATCAAACGATCCGCCGTACGAACGCCGACGTCCGCTCCCAACAACGATGCTTCGACTTCCTCCAACACCTCGGGGTCGAGGCCACGTCCCATCAATTGCATCAGCGAACGCTGGACGCCCTTTCGCGTTTTTCCGAGCCCTTCTTTCAGTCGATCAAGCCAGCCCATGGGTTCATGATCCTTGTCTGTGTTCGCTCATTGCTGTCATCCTCGACGTTTGTCCTCGACGTTTGTCCTCGACGTTTGTAATCGAGGATCTTAATCGAGGATCCAGGGGTTTTTCTTTTTCCTTCGTTCGCAAGGCAACGACCCTGGATTCCTGCTTTCGCAGGAATGACAGCAAAGGCAATCGGGGATCCAGTGCCTTTGCTCCTTCTGTCATCCTCGACGCCTGTCCTCGACGTTTGTAATCGAGGATCTTAATCGAGGATCCAGGGTTTTTTCCTTTTTTCCTGCATTCGCCCGGATACCGACCCTGGATGTCAACGAATGAGCGAACCAAGACATTTTTTTGCTGACGCATCAGGATTCAACCACCAATGACGGCACAGGGGTGAATGTTTCAAAAAGCTCCGTTTCCTTTTGGTGCATATGCCGGGCCTGTTGCCTGCTCCGCTCATGGTCGTAGCCGACCAGATGCAGCACGCCGTGAATCAGCAAGCGCAGGATCTCTTCGTCCAAGGAATGGCTGAACGCTTTGGCCTGGCGCCTGGCCGTGGGCACCGAAATCACGACGTCTCCGAGCAGGGCAGACACGCCGGTCCGGGCTTCCCGATACGCAAACGCCAGCACGTCCGTGGTTCGATCCTGATGCCGATACGTCCGGTTCAACCGTCGCATCTTCGTGTCGCCGACCAGCCCGATACAGACTTCGGCCTCCGCCTCGTCAAGAAGACGCAAGAGTCTCCCGGTGACGCGACGCAACGTCCCCCGGCGAACCGAAACACTTTTCAAGCGACACTGAATACTGACGGACACGAATCACTACGGGGTCCGAGGAACAGACCGTTCGCCCGGATTCATGGAGGGGCAATCCCGTTCATTCATCGGCTCTTGCGGAAGCCGCACCTTTGCCCGTTCCGTTTCCATGCTGGTTGTAGGCCTTGATAATATCCTGCACCAATCGATGCCGGACCACGTCGCGATCATGGAAATACACGAATTTGATCCCGTCCACGTTTCGCAGGATTTCAGAAACCTGAATCAAGCCCGAGGGACGGTCCGGCGGCAAATCGACCTGCGTAATATCCCCCGTCACCACGGCTTTGGAATTGAAGCCCAACCGCGTGAGAAACATCTTCATCTGTTCCGCCGTGGCATTCTGGGCCTCGTCCAGAATGACGAACGCATCGTTCAGGGTCCGACCCCGCATAAACGCCAGGGGAGCCATTTCGATGTCCCCGCGTTCGATCAGGCGATTCGCCCGTTCCATGTCCATCATGGCATACAAGGCGTCATACAAAGGCCGCAGGTACGGATGCACCTTGGCGAACATGTCGCCCGGGAGAAAGCCCAATCGCTCACCGGCTTCCACGGCCGGACGAGCCAGGACGATCCGTTGCACTTCCTTTTTCGTCAGCGCCGCAAGCGCCATGGCCATGGCCATGTACGTCTTCCCCGTTCCCGCCGGACCAATGCCCATCACCAGGTCATGTTGCCGGATGGCCTCGAGATACATCTGCTGCGAGGGGGTCTTCGGAACCACCCACCCTTTGGGAGTGAGAACGTGAGCCGTGTCCAAGAAGGAAGACGTTTCGGGTTGGTCGGTTTCCGCCGCCTTGAGGGCGCGGGTGACGTCTTCCGATCGTATCTGACGCCGGCCGATCGTGCGTTCGGCCAACTCGTACAGAAGCCCCTCGGCCCGCCCGACCGCTTCAGGCGGCCCTTCCAGGGTCACCTCGTTGCCGCGGGCCGACACGCGCACGTGCAGGCCGTCTTCGATCAACCGGAGATGCAAGTCTCTCGGGCCGAACAGGTTGGATAGATCGACCCCTTCACGCAGTGAGACTTTTTTCAGGTGTTGGTCCAAAGGAGACACGTTCCCGTATTCTAACAAAGGGGGCGCAGACCCACAAGAAAAAGGTATGCGCCTTTCGCTTACCGCTTCTGGCAGGCCGGGCACACAAACGACGAGCGTTCATCCATGAGGCCTCGAATCATGGTCCCACATCCGTTCGGACAGGGCGCGTCTTTTTTTTGATACACCAGGTGCCGGCTTTGGAATCGTCCTCGGGTCCCATCCGGCGCGACAAAACTGCGAACCGACGAGCCGCCCATGAGGATCGCTTCCTCCAGCACGCGTTGCATGGTTTCAAACAACGTGCGGATTCTTGGCTTCGACAACCGGCACCCGCGAGCGTGAGGATGGATGCCGGATCGAAACAGCACCTCATTGGCGTAGATGTTCCCGATGCCGGCGATCCGGTGTTGGTTCAACAACACGGCCTTGACCCGACCACGGCAGGATTTGATCAGGTCCACAAACTCCGCACCGGCCATCGCAAACGGATCACGGCCAAAGCGGCGTTGGCGATACACGCTCCAGGCCTTCTGATCCAGGAGAAACAGCCTGCCGAATCGACGGGCGTTCCAATACCACAGCGCCGGTTGCGGCCCGTGTGCCAGCCTCATGATCATATGCACGTGCTTCGCGTTCGGAACCGATTCCCGCGCGAAGAGCAACAGGCCCGTCATGCCGAGTTCCGTCACCACCACCCGTTTCCCGGCGCCTCGCTCGCAGACCAGGACGACGCTCTTGCCATGCCGCTGCACCTCCGCGACGCGAGCGCCGGCATACCAGGAGAGGGACTCGATGCCTTCTCGGATGATATCGTCGCGTCCGATCCAGATATGATCGATCGTGGACCCGACCACGGCCGCCTGTAGTTGTCGTCGAACCACTTCGGCTTCGGGAAGTTCCGGCATCGCAATTCTCCAGGCGTCTCTCTCCAATCTGTCATCCTCGACGCTTGTCCCCGACTCGATCGGGGATCCAGGGATCAATAAGGATCCAGAGGTTTTTTCGTCCGTGAAGACAAAAGACACTGGATTCCCGATTTAGATCCTCGATTACAAACGTCGAGGACAAGCGTCGGGAATGACAGAAGGTGCTATTTTCATACCAATCCCTCATGCAGGCGTGGCCGCCTGCGCCCCAAGGGATGAAAATGGGGCGTTCCGGTCTCCAGAATGTCTAATTTCTGACTTCTTGATTTTTATGAACAATTTTTTATTTTCGTATCAATGACCGCTATCGTGGAGGCAGTCCCTGGTTCTGTCAACGAAGCCGTGATCACATACGCCACCCCGACGGCGGTTGCGCGAACCCTCTGCGGCTTCTATACTGTTGACACAGCCATAGAGCGTCCTTCACCGGAAAGCATGTCATGTCCAGTCTCGATGTCCAATACGTTCAGAACCGGCTCAGCCAGGCCAAATGCGCCGTGTGCAAAAAAAGCCGGTTCGGCATCGACAGCCGGTCCATGAAGGAAGACGGGGAATGGAAGGGGATCTGCCTGGACTGCTACTATCACTTCCCGGTCTACACGGATATGGAGTTTTATCTCCGAATCCAGCCCGACGTGCAATATTGGCTCAAAGAAATCCCCTGTCCCGTTTGCAGCAATCGGGGAGTCACGCTCGACTTTCGCATCGTCATGTCCGTGCGGGAGTCACTCTATTTCGTGGCTTGCCGGCATTGCGGGCATTCCTTCACCGAACGGTCATTTCTGGAAGTCTTCGAGTAACTCCCATGAGCGATTCCGAGCCCTCCACCCCGCCCCAGGAACCGACTCCGAACACGGGCGAGCCCAAAGCCAAAAAGGAAATTCACGTGGTGTCGGTGCCTCACGAAGACGACATGATTGCCGAGGAAATGGCTGAACTCTTTGAAGAAGATGCCGTGACCCACCAACACGGCAGCACCGAGCCCGAAGGCGACTAGCGCAAAGGGCCGGCACACAGGCCTGCTCCTACCAGAATACCCACACCCCCATGATCCCGTAGGGGACGGCCTGCGTGCCGTCCCGTATCCTCGCGAATTGAGGAAAAGCAAAGACCCTGGATTCCCGATGACAAGCGTCGGGAATTGTAAATGTTCAGTCATTCGTTGACGGACAAAGTCTCCCGATTGTTTTTTCTGTCATCCTTGCGAACGCGAGGATCCAGGGTCGTTCTCCTCGCAAAGCGGAGGACAAGAAAAGACTCTGGATTCCCGATTAAAAATAGCCTGTCCCCGACATTTGTAATCGGGGATCGGGAATGACAGAAGGAGGCGGGGAGCATGTCAACGAATTGCTGAACACATACAGGAATGACAGAATGGTGTTTGAGGCAGGTCAGTCCCTGGGAAACCATGGGATGAACGCATTGGTGGTCCGTTGGTACTCCCGGTAGTCCTCGCCCCGGCTGGCTAAGGCCTGGGCTTCGGCCATGGGGATGCCCGTCACCTTGAGCAAGGCGCCGATCATGACGACCGGGCCCACCAGCGTCAGCCACCAGCCGGACAATCCGATGCCCATCACCACGTAGGCACACCAGTGCACGCCTTCAAAGAAGTAATTGGGGTGCCGGGAATATCGCCACAGTCCCCGTCGACAGGTTTTGCCTTTATTGCCGGGGTCTCGCCGAAACCGATTCAATTGGTCATCCGCCACGGTTTCTCCTCCTACCCCAATTGCCCAGACGATCACCCCCAGGACTTCCCATACCTGCCAAGCGGGGTCGGGATTGGACATCAAAACCAACAAGGGAATCGAGAAGACGGCGATGGCAACGGCTTGTCCGACGAAATACACAAAAAAATACCACTCCGCCCGATTACCCAATCTTCCTCGAAGCGACCGGTACCGTTGATCTTCTTTGGCGCCACGGACCCGGTTGGCCGCAAGGTACGCCGCGAGGCGAACCGCGTATCCCGTTGCCATGGCGGCGACCACCAATCGATGACTGATGTCACCAGTGGTCGCCAGACCGAAGCCGATGGCCACCAGGCCGAATCCCACACAAAACCCCACGTCCGCCAACGACGCGTTCCGGTACACCCAGCGGTAGCCCAGCCACAGCCCCACCATCATGGGTGTGGTCAGCAGCCAAGCCCATACGGGGAGTCCCCAGTTCATGATCGCCCGATTCCCCTCCTTTGTAAGGGAATTACACTGAATAGTCTTTTCCCGGCCGCATGAGATGCGGCCCATCAAGGCATTTTTCTTTGAAGGACTGTCATTGTCCACTATTCTTTATAATTCCCCTTACAAAGGGGAGGGGGAAACGCTCGTCCGTTAACCCGCGTGCCAAAGCCTGTCCCCGACTCTTGTCATTGAAGAGTGGCGAACCCCTGCAGATGTTGACCATGACGGGAGCCTTGTGTAAGGTGAGCCGCTACATCCGGGAGGTAACTCATGAACGACCAGTTAATGCAGGCCTACTTGGACGTTGAACGGTCCATGCAACGCTATAACGAGGTCCTCAATCACTATCTGATTTCCCTCCAATCCGCGGAGGGCGCGGATGCCCGAAAACTCGAACGCATGACCGCCGGGACAAAGGCCATGAAAGACAGCAGCAGCATCTATCTGTCCTATGCCAAATTTGTGGCCTATGGCATGCCGGAGAGCGAAGATCTCATCGAAGAAGAGGATGATCTTCAAGCCTGATTCCCGCTTGTCGCAAGCCTGAGAAGGAACGAATCCCACGTTCTTCCCCTGACCCGGGATGTTGATCTACGTCAGCGCTTTTGTCACGAAGGAGAGATGACTGCCTAACTGATGAGAAGGGCAATGGTCATGGTCGGGGCGAGCCGATTTGAACGGCCGACCTCTCGCACCCCAAGCGAGTGCGCTACCGGGCTGCGCCACGCCCCGACAATGATTCCATCACTGGAGGAAGGCTGAACATCTTTTCGGTTTACTGCGGGGAGGTTCCGGTCTTCTGACGTCCCGAGGCATTCAAGATATTCAGGATGTCCTGGAGTTCTGCTTTGATTTGCTGGACCTGCCCACCCGGCACGGCTGGGCTCTCCCGACCTCGCCGACGACGCCAGTATCGTTTGAGACCCGTGATGGTATAGCCTTCCTCATAGAGCATCCGTTTGATTTCCAGGACGACTTCGATCGTCTGTTTATCATACACCCGGTGCCGGCCCTGACTCTTTCTGGGGCGCAGGAAACTGAACTCGGATTCCCAGAAACGCAGCACGGAAGCCGGTAATTTCGTGATCGTGCTGACTTCGCCAATCTTGTAAAACGCCTTGTCCGGGAATTTACTCGCCACGAGTACGACGGCCTCCTGCCGGCCGATGCACGAGGTTGGCCCTATGAATTCACGTCTCGTTTGAAAATTTGACTCGCACGAAAGGTGACCACCCTTCGAGGGGTGATGGCAATTTCTTCACCGGTTCGAGGATTCCGCCCCTTACGCTCTCCTTTGCTTCGCACCATAAAATTTCCGAATCCCGCAATTTTCACCGCCTCGCCCTTGCGCAGCACCTCTTTCATGCAATGCAAGACGTACTCCACCAACTCCATGGCTTCGGTTTTGGAAACGCCTACTTGTTCACAGATGCGATTGGCAATGTCGGCTTTACGCATAGCCCACCCCGGAATCTTCTTGCTCGAGGGAGTCCGGCCCTGCAACGTATCGAGCGGACACCCGATTGTCAAGAACGACAACAGGTATTAACCCTTACTTGATTCAACTTGCTCACCGGACTCGCTTTTCAGCAGCTTGTACTCGATGCTGTCCGCCAGGGCTTGCCAACTGGCTTCGATAATATTCTCCGACACGCCCACCGTGCCCCAGGTACTTTTATGGTCGCCGGATTCAATCAGCACCCTGACCCTTGACCCGGTTCCATGACTGCCCGCCAACACGCGCACCTTGTAGTCCAACAACTGGACTTCGCGGAGTTCGGGGTAAAATTTTTCAAGGGCTTTCCGTAAGGCATTATCCAGCGCATTGACGGGCCCGTCACCTTCCGCCGCGGTCTGTTCCACGGTCTGATCGACCTTCACCTTGATCGTGGCTTCCGTAATCGGCACCTCATCGGCGTGTCGTTTCTCGACGATGACCCGCAAGCCCAACAATTCAAACGAGGGGCGATGCGTTCCCATCGCTTCCCGGACCAGCAACTCGAATGATCCTTCAGCCCCTTCATACTGGTACCCGTCCCGTTCCAGGCTCTTGAGTCGGGCCAGCAGTTCCTGAAGATGCGGATGGTCCTTGGAGAGGCTGAAACCCAAACTTTCCACCTTCTGGACCACCCCACTCCGGCCGGTATTGTCAGAAATCAGCACCCGTTGCCGGTTGCCCACCGATTCCGGAGCAATATGCTCATACGTTTGGGCATTTTTCTGCACGGCGTGGATGTGGACTCCCCCCTTATGGGCAAACGCCGCGTCCCCGACGTAGGGCTGCCGTTTATTCGGCAGCAGGTTCGCAATTTCAGAAACGAAATTGGAGACGTTCCGGAGTTGCCGTATCCGCTCGCCTCCCAACACTCCGGTCTTCATCTTCAACTCGAGATTGGCCAGCACGGAACAGAGATTGACGTTCCCGCACCGCTCCCCGATCCCGTTGATGGTCCCCTGCACTTGTCGCGCGCCCTGCTGAACGGCCACCAAGGTATTCGCCACCGCCATTTCCGCGTCATTATGCGCATGAATGCCCAGGGGCACCCGGCACGCCGGCTTCACCTGCGCCCAAATGGCTTGGACTTCCCACGGCATGGTGCCGCCGTTGGTGTCACAGAGAATGATTCGTTCGGCACCGCCCTCGGCTGCCGCTTGGATCGTCTGCATGGCATAGGCGGGATCGGCCTTAAACCCGTCGAAGAAGTGTTCCGCGTCGTAAAAGACCTGTTTCCCGTGGGCGCGCAAGTACGCAATGGAATCCCCGATCAGTTCAAGATTGGTTTCCAACGCAGTGCCCAACGCCTCCGTCACGTGGAACGTCCAGCTCTTCCCGAACAGGGTGATGATTTTGGTTTCCGCGGCCAGGAGCGCCTGGAGATTGGCATCGGTCTCGGCTGATTGATTGGCCTTGCGGGTCGAGCCGAATGCCACGATTCTTGCGTGTTGCAGCGGAATCGCCCGGATGGCCTGAAAGAACTCGATATCCCGGGGATTGGCCCCGGGCCAGCCTCCCTCGATGAAATGGATGCCCAACTCATCGAGTTTCTGCGCGATGCGAACCTTGTCGTCAACCGAAAAACTCACGTCTTCGGCCTGCGCGCCGTCTCGAAGCGTGGTATCGTAAATTTCCAAAGGATTCGTCATCATGCTCCCAGTCCCCATCAGCCCGGCATCGCCCGCATCAGGCGGAGGGATGTTTCTGCGTACATACTCGAATCACGTTTTCTTTTTCAAGGCCTCTTCACGGCGCTTCGGTGTTTTCAGGCGCCTTGTCCAGTCCGAATTCCTCATGGAGAGCCCGGACGGCTCTGTCCACGTCGCGTTCATCCAAGACACAGGAAATCTTGATTTCGGACGTGCTGATCATCATGATGTTGATTTGTTCGCGTGCGAGCGTTTGGAACATTCGTGACGCCACTCCCGAATGGGACCGCATGCCGACTCCCACCAGCGACACCTTGGCAATTTCTCCCTTGACTTCGACGGCCCCTGCGTCGATTTCGGCGGCCGTTTGCGTGACCAAGGCCATCGCACGGGCCAGATCGCTCCGTGGCACCGTAAAGGAAATATCCGTCAACGCATCCTGGTAGCTCACGTTTTGAATAATCATATCCACCACGATGGCGTGTTCCGCCACGACGCCGAAGAGGTTCGCCGCAATGCCCGGTTTATCCGGAACGCCCACCACGGTGATCTTGGCCTGGTTCCGGTCGCCCGTGACTCCGGACACCACCGCCTGTTCCATATCAACGTCTTCATGCGTCACAAGGGTACCTTCTCCTTCCCGGAAACTCGATTTTACTTGTACCGGAACCCTGTATTTCGCTGCAAATTCCACGGAACGCGCCTGGAGGACTTTCGCCCCCAAACTCGCCAGTTCCAGCATTTCTTCATAGGACAGCTTCGAAATCCGCCTGGCCGAGGGAACCACGTTGGGGTCCGTGGTGTAGACGCCGTCCACGTCGGTAAAGATGACGCACCGGTCGGCTTTCAACGTTGCGGCCAACGCCACGGCCGTCAGATCCGATCCCCCTCGTCCGAGCGTGGTGACTTCCGAGCGTTCGTTGACGCCTTGAAACCCTGCTACAATGGGAAGAACCCCTTGCGCAAGAGCCTGCTTCACGGGATCGGCCATCACTTTCTCAATGCGAGCCCGCGTATGCGAACTGTTGGTCACAATCCCGACCTGGCGCCCGGTAAATGAACGCGCATTGATACCGCGGCTCCTCAGTTTCATCGCCAGCAGGGCAATGGTCACACGCTCTCCGGACGATAACAACATGTCGAGTTCCCGGTCATCCGGTTGCGGGGTGATTTCATGGGCCAGCCGCAACAGCCGATCCGTCTCCCCACTCATGGCGGACACGACCACCACGACCTGGTTGCCCACTCGATAGGTCTGCTCTATCAGTTCGGCAATCCGGTGGATTCGTTCAATGTTTCCGACGGACGTCCCGCCGAATTTTTCGACTAACAGCGCCATCAGGTGTCACCTCGCTGAAAAAGTCTTCCCTTAGGCCGCACGAGACATGTCGCGGACCGCCCGCCTGTCGGCAGACAGGCGATCAGGGCTGCTGCTACACAGGCCATGATCTCTGGCTCCTGCTGCAACTCTTTGTCGTCCATTCGGGACGGCACGGGGGCCGTCTCCTACGGAGGAAAGGACATGCCTCATGACGCCACATGTCCCCTACGGAGTTATCTCAGCAACGCCAGCACGTCTTCCCGTGTGGCTTTGACCGTCAGGGTTTTTGGTGAGATTTCAACGGCGATATCCGGATCCTTCAGGCCATGGCCGGTCAACGTGCAGACGACCGTGGCCCCTTCAGGGAACAATCCGGCTTGGCTGCACTTGGTCAATCCGGCCACCGAGGCAGCCGACGCGGGCTCACAGAAGACCCCTTCTTCATTGGCGAGCGCCTGATACGCTTCAAGAATTTCTTCATCCGTCACCATCTGGATCGCTCCGGCGGATTCCTCCACGGCCTGCACGGCGAGCTTCCAACTCGCAGGATTGCCGATACGAATGGCCGTCGCCACCGTCTGAGGGTGTTCAATCACGTGGCCTCGCACGATCGGCGCCGCCCCCTGGGCCTGAAAGCCCATCATTTTCGGGCAGTGCGCGATCTGGCCCGCTGTCCGGTATTCCTTGTATCCTTTCCAATACGCCGAGATATTCCCGGCGTTACCCACCGGCAGACAATGGTACGAGGGAGCGCGGCCCAACTGATCACAGACTTCCAAGGCCGCGGTTTTTTGTCCTTCCAGGCGATAGGGGTTCAACGAGTTGACGAGTTCGAATTCCTCGTTCGCACATAGATCCTTGACGATAGCCAGCGCCTGATCGAAATTGCCCTCGATTTGAATCACGATGGCCCCATGCGCCATGGCCTGAGCCAGTTTTCCCAACGCCACCTTGCCCGCCGGCACCAGCACGTACACCGGCAAACCCGCTCTCCCGCCATAGGCTGCGGCCGACGCCGACGTATTGCCGGTGGAGGCGCACATGACCGCACGAACGCGTTTTTCCAACGCCTTGGATACCGCCAGGGTCATCCCGCGATCTTTAAACGAAGCAGTGGGGTTGGCCCCTTCCACCTTGAGATACAGATCGACGTGTGGACAGATTCGTCTGGCCAACCGGCTGGCTTGAATCAGGGGCGTGTTGCCTTCACACAGAGTGACCACCGGCGTCCGTTCCGTGACCGGAAGAAACTTCCTGAATTCTTCTATGACCCCGCGCCAAGGCATCATCACGTTCCCTCACCGAACGATGCTTCTTGATCCTCTGCGTTAGCGGGCCGCCACGGGGGGGGGGCCCTACTCCTCTACCCGGATGACCGTCACGGGCTCCGCCACAAGCGATGGCAGGTGATTGATTTCCCGGATCGCAGTTTGTACCGAGCGTTCCGACGCGCGATGCGTCATGACCACGACCGGAACCGTTTGGCCTTCCTGCCGGCCCTGCTGCAACACGGAGGCAATACTGATGGCATCATTGCCGAGTACGCCTGCAATCCTGGAAAGGACTCCGGGCCGATCCGGCACCATGCAGCGCAGGTAATAGCGGGTGGTCAATTCTTCCATCGGGCGAATCCGGATCGGCACCCTGCCATCCATTTGAAACGAGGTCGGCGGCACGCGCCCACAAGCGTGCATGCGAACGTTGCGCGCAATGTCGATCACGTCACTCACGACCGCACTCCCCGTGGGCAACGACCCTGCCCCCTGCCCGTAAAACATGACGTCACCCACGGCGTCGCCCACAACGTGAATGGCGTTATAGACTCCATGTACTTGGGCCAACGGCGCCGCATTGTCAATCATGGTGGGATGCACGCGTGCTTCGATTCCGCCTTCACAGCATTTCGCCACCCCCAGCAGTTTCACCGTCATTCCCAACTCCGACGCGTAGCGAATGTCCAAGGCCGTCAAGCGTTGAATACCTTCGGTATAAATCTCCTTGACGTTGACAGGCGTTCCATAGGCCAGGCTCACCATGATGGCCAATTTGTGCGCGGAATCGATTCCTTCGATGTCGAACGTCGGATCAGCCTCCGCGTAGCCGGCGGCCTGCGCCTGCACCAGGGCATCCTGAAACTCCCGTCCCTCGCGTTTCATCTGGGTCAAAATATAGTTGGAGGTGCCGTTCATGATGCCGGCCAGGGACACATAATGATTCGCCGCAAGGCCTTCGGTCAATGATCGAAGAATCGGAATCCCTCCACCCACGCTGGCCTCGAAGCCCACGTCCACGCCCGCGCGATGAGCGGCGGCAAACATGTCCTCCCCATGAACCGCCAACAATGCCTTATTGGCGGTGACGACGTGTTTCCCTTTGGCGATGGCTTCAAGAATGACGCGTTTCGCAAAATCATATCCCCCGACTGTTTCAATCACGATCCGGATGGATTCATCATTCAGAAGGCCGGGAAGATCCGTGCTGAGAATGCCTTGGGGAAACACCACGCCACGATCCGACGTTACGTCAAGATCCACGATGCGTTTCAAGCGCAGGGGTACGCCCACCCGTCGCGCAATCAACTCGGCCTGGTTGAGAAGGATTTTCGCGGCCCCTGACCCGACGGTGCCGAATCCGATCAGGCCTACTCCGATTTCACTGTTCATGGTTGATTGTCCAGTTTTAACACGGCCTTGATGCCCCGAATGGCTTGATGGGCTCGATGTTCATTTTCCACCAACGCGAATCGGACGTATTCATCGCCGCCTTCTCCGAATCCGATCCCCGGCGACACCGCTACTTTCCCTTCGCGAAGAAGAAACTTTGAGAACTCGAGCGAGCCCATTCCCGCGTAAGCTGCGGGAATGCGAGCCCAGACAAACATCGTGGCTCGCGGATAATCGACACGCCAACCGATACGATTCAGGCCGGAGACTAACGCGTTCCGCCGGCTTTCATATTGTTTCACAATGGACTGCACGCAATCCTGCGGCCCCGTCAGCGCGATGATACTGGAAATCTGGATAGGCTGAAACATCCCGTAATCCAAATAACTTTTGATCTTGGTCAAGGCCGCAATGATGTCCCTGTTGCCCACGCAGAAGCCGACCCGCCACCCCGGCATGTTGTAGCTCTTGGACAACGAGTAAAATTCCACGCCGATTTCTTTCGCTTCCGGCACCTGTAACAAACTCGGTGCTCGATAGCCGTCGAACACAATGTCCGCATAGGCCAGGTCATGAATGACGTAGAGCTCGTGTTCACGCGCAAACGACACCACCTTTTTAAAAAACTCCAAATCCACCACGCTCGTGGTCGGGTTGTGGGGAAAGCTCATGATCAGGGCTTTGGGTCTGGGTTGGCTTTGTCGATAGGCTCTCGTGAGGTTTTCAAAGAAATCGTCAGTGGGGCGAAGCTCGACGCCGCGCACTTCCCCGCCCGCAATAATCACGCTGTACATATGAATGGGATACGTCGGGGTGGGCGTCAGCACCACGTCGCCCGGTCTCAACATCGCGAGCACCAGATGCGAGAGTCCCTCTTTGACGCCCAACGTCACGATGGCTTCGGTCTCGGGATCAATATCCACGTTATAGTGTTGGCCGTACCACGTACTGATGGCATGGCGTAACCTCGTAATGCCACGAGACGCCGAATACCTGTGATTTTTCCCTTTCCGGGCGGCTTCGACCAATTTCTCGACGATGTGGGGAGGGGTCGCTTGATCGGGATTCCCCATCCCAAAGTCGATGATATCCTCACCACGCTGCCGTGCCTGAATTTTGAGTTCCTGGACTTGGCTGAAGACGTAGGGTGGAAGCCGTTGAATGCGAAAGAAATTTTGCATGGGTCAGCAGAACACAGCCGGTTTACAGGAAAACGGCCCGCGATGACGCGTCATAATAATAACCTGCCATTGTAATAGAGGCCAGACGACCAGTCAATGAAAGGCTTTGTTTTTCCAGCTTTTTTCTTGGCCGTTCAGGAACGCGCCCTCTCCGAAGCGATCAAGCATGGTTCATTGCTACCCCTTGCCCGTTTTGCCATAATGCCAGGTAGCATGTCCTCGCTCCCCACCTGATCAGAAAGGTTGCCATGGCCCGACTCGGCGTCAATATCGACCATGTCGCCACGCTCCGGCAGGCCCGAGGCGGGCATGAGCCGGATCCCATTGCCGCAGCGGTACTGGCGGACTTGGGCGGCGCGGACGGCTTGGTCGTCCATCTCCGTGAAGATCGTCGCCACATCCAGGAACGGGACTTGGATCTGCTTCGGGATATCGTCCCTTCCGCTTTGAATCTGGAAATGGCTGCGGACGACGCGACCGCGAAGGTTGCGTTGCGCGTCCGGCCCGATAAAGTCACGCTGGTCCCTGAACGGCGACAGGAACTCACCACCGAAGGCGGGCTTGCGGTAACGGAACATCGGAGGCGGCTCACCACCTTGATTCGCCTCTTCCACGACGCGCAGATTCCGGTCAGTTTGTTCATCGACCCGGACCGGAGTCAAATCCGCGCCGCGCACAAAGTGGGCGCCGATGCCGTCGAACTGCACACCGGCACGTATGCCAACAACCGCCATCATCGAGAGATCCGGAAAGAAGTCGAAGCCCTTCTGCAGGGAGCACGCCTCGCGCAGCAATTGGGGCTGGAGGTGAATGCCGGCCATGGGTTGACGTATCACAATATCGAACGCCTGACCGGAATCACCGAAATCGTGGAATTCAACATCGGGCACAGCATTATTGCCCGCGCGGTTCTCGTCGGCCTCGAGCGGGCGGTCAGGGAAATGCGGGCCTTAATCCCTGCATCGCTTCCCGGCTAGATGCCCGGCGCGTTCGTGCTTGGTTCGCCATGAAAATCGTCACCGCCCACCAGATGCGAGAACTCGACCGTCGCACGATCCAGGAGGCCGGCGTGCCCGGAAAGACGTTGATGGAGCGGGCAGGAGCCGGCGTGGTGTCGGCCATGGAAGAAACCTTCGGTGCTCTGAAGGGGAAAAGGGTGACGATCTTCTGCGGGAAAGGCAACAACGGGGGGGATGGGTTCGTCGTCGCAAGACTCCTGCGTCAAAAACGCAGCGTTGTTCGGGTCTGCCTTCTTGCGCACACCCGGGATCTCAAGGGTGACGCCAAACTGATGTATCAACGGTTCGTCAAAAGCGCCGGTCGGTCGAACGTCTTGAGCGTCCCCTCTCCGGACTCCATCCACGAGTTGGTCCGGCACAGCCGCGTTCTCGTCGACGCGCTCCTGGGAACCGGAACGTCTTCACCGATCACCGGCCTGTACCATGAGGCCATTCACGCCATGAATACCTCGGAGGTTCCTACCGTTGCGGTGGATATTCCTTCCGGCATCGATGCGGATACCGGAGCCACGTTAGGGACGGCGGTTCAAGCCAACCTGACCATCACGATGGGGAATCCCAAGCTCGGGCTCTTTCTGGGAGCGGGCATCGATCACGTCGGTCGCCTTCATTGCGTCGATATCGGAATTCCGTGTCAGTACGTCGAAGACCTTCATCTTCCCATTGAGCTGTTGACTCCCTCCACGATTCGACCGTGGCTGCCCAAGCGCCCGGCTTCGGCACACAAGGGGACGTTTGGTCACGCCGGGATCATTGCCGGGTCGTCCGGGAAAAGCGGAGCCGCCGCCTTGGCCGCCAAGGCGGCCCTTAGAGCAGGCGCCGGGCTCGTCACCGTGGCAACGCCGGCCAGTGTGCAGGCCGGTGTCGCTTCAGGCATTCCGGAAGTCATGACCTTGCCGCTCCCTGAAACCGCTGACCACACGCTGTCCCGACGAGCCCTGCCCCGACTTCAATCCTTTGTTCAATCCCGCAATGCGATCGGCATTGGACCGGGACTTTCGACGCACGCTGAAACCGCCGGAGTAATTCGAACGCTCATCGCTCAATGCGACCTCCCGCTCGTCATCGATGCCGACGCGCTGAATGCCTTGGCTGGCCATACGAGTCTCCTCCGTTCATGTCCACGATCCCCGATCGTGACTCCCCACCCCGGAGAAATGGCTCGGCTGCTTGGTGAATCGACGGCGGCAACCGTGAACCGCAATCGTTTAGGGATTGCCCAGGACTTTGCCCGCACCCATTCGAGCATCGTGGTGCTGAAGGGAGCACGAACGATTATAGCCCATCCTCATGGAGCGACTGCCGTTACGCCGACCGGAAACCCCGGCATGGCCACTGCCGGAACGGGAGACGTGCTCACCGGCATCCTAGCCGGGTTGCTTGCGCAAGGGGTCCCACCGTGGGAGGCGGCCCAAAGCGGCGTCTACCTGCACGGATTGGCAGGCGACCTCGCGGCACAGGCATACGGATTTCCGAGTTTGATGGCCGGTGACCTTGTTGCCTACCTGCCTCAGGCCATCACCCAGGTGCTGCATGCCGGCACCCCCCACCGTGAAGCCGTTCCCGGACCATATGGCCATTGAACAGACAGAGCCCTGGACCCTTGCCCTGGCGTCACCGTCGCAAACCGAGAACTTCGGCTCAACCATCGGCCGCCGTCTTCAGAAGGGTGAGGTCATCGCGCTCGTCGGTGAGTTGGGATCCGGGAAAACCACATTTGTCCGCGGCGTCGCCCTGGGTACAGGACTCGATCCCCACGTGGTCAGCAGTCCGACTTTTACCTTGATTCAGGAATACTTCGGGCCCCTGACGCTTGCCCACGTCGACTTGTATCGACTGAAACAATCGGAGGAGTTGGCTGACACGGGATTGGCCGAGTATTTGAACGGCGACTTCGTTGTCCTCATTGAATGGGCCGACCGGATGCCCGACGCGTGGTTGCCCGATGACTATCTTTCGATTCACTTTCTCCATACGGGAAAAAACGCCCGTCGCGTTCAGGTTCAAGCTATCGGGCCACGAAGCCATGGTCTTCTTCGGGCGGTCATGTCGGACTCAAGGTAGCTTCCTCATGGGTCAATCAGAACTGAAGCCACTACTGAAACAATATTGGGATATCAAACGACACTACCCGAATACGATTGTCTTTTTTCGCGTGGGTGACTTCTATGAAATGTTTTTCGAGGACGCGAAAGAGGCCGCCGCCCTGCTCAATATCGCCCTGACGACCAGGGACAAGAATAGTCCCAACCCCGTTCCCCTCTGCGGGGTGCCCTATCACGCGGCCACAAGCTATCTTGCCAAGTTGCTGAAAGCCGGGAAAACCGTTGCGCTCTGCGAGCAGGTCGAAGACCCCAAACCGGCCAAGGGACTGGTCAGACGGGAGGTCGTACGACTCTATACCCCCGGCACGATTTTCGACGATGAGTTGCTGGACGCCAAAGCGGCCAACTTCCTGGCGACCTTATCCGTTCAACCCGATCCGGCCCATTCGCGTTGCTGCTTTGGACTCGCCTCGGTTGACCTTTCAACCGGACAATTTCTCATTGCGGAATTTGCCGAGCAGGACTCGATGCTGGACGAACTCATTCGCCTTGGCCCTCAAGAAGTGATTATCCCGGAAAAAACGGAAGCGATCGCCCTCGACCGGCTCTTAGCCCCCCTGCGGCTACCTCGCGTGACGGAACAACCTTCCGCCTATTTCGAATTGCACGCTTCACAGGATATTCTCCGGGCTCATTTCGAAATAGACCACGTGGACGAGTTGGGTCTCTCTCCCGCAGGGCCCGGGATCCAAGCGGGTGGATGCATTCTGCGTTATCTGAAGCATACCCAACCGACCCTGGAGCACCACCATATTCAAAAACCGGAACTCCTTGAACCCACTCGGGAGATGCACCTAGATGCCATGACCATGCGCAACTTGGAACTGGTCCAGGCGTTGAATCCCGATCAAAAACATTCCACCTTGCTGTCGGTTCTCGATCACACGGTGACGGCAATGGGAAGCCGGCTTTTACGTCAATGGATCGTTCGGCCCCTGATTGACAACGAAGCCATTCAACGCCGGCTCAATGCGGTGTCCACTTTCATGGAAAACCTGAAGCTTCGCCTGCACGTTCGTTCTTTCTTAAAAGACCTGCACGATCTTGAACGATTAAGCAGCCGCGTGGTGCTGGGAACGGCAACTCCGCGGGAGGTTCTTCGTTTAAAAGAATCTCTACAAATTCTCCCACGGCTTTTTCTGCTCTTCGACGGCATGAGCGATCCTCTGCTCAACTCCATCTTGCAGCGCTGGGATGCCCTTTCGGACATCACCGCGCTCATCGAGGACTCCATTGATCCCAATGCGTCGACTTCCGTCAAAGAAGGACCCATCTTTCAGGACGGCGTTGATCCCTCCATTGATGAGCTGCGAAAAATGACCCGTAATGGCGTGCAATGGTTGACCGATCTGGAACAACGCGAACGAGAGCAGAGTGGTATTGACTCGCTCAGAATCAAATACAATCAGGTTTCTGGATACTATTTTGAAGTCACGAAAGCCAACCTGTCTCGCGTGCCGGAGTATTTTCGACGGAAACAAACACTGGTCAATGCCGAACGGTATACGACTGAAGACCTTGAACGGATTGAGGCCCAACTGTCCGGGACCAATGAGAAGTTACGACGCGCCGAGCAAGAACGTTTTCACGCGATGCTGCAAACGCTTTCCCGCCACGTTTTCCGCATTCAAAAAATGGCCAAACACGTGGCCCTGCTCGACGTTCTCTCGAATTTTGCAGAGGTGGCTTCCAGAAACCGCTACGTCAAACCTGACATGCACGACGGAGGCATCATCTTCATAAAAAATGGTCGCCATCCGGTTGTTGAGCAATTCGACTTGCCGGAAGGATTTATCCCCAATGACTCCTACCTGGACTTCGACGCCCATCGATTGTTGTTGCTGACCGGCCCGAACATGGCGGGGAAAAGCACGTTTTTGCGACAAACCGGGCTGATTGTGCTCATGGCCCATATGGGCTGTTTTGTTCCTGCCACCGAAGCGAAAATCGGGATCATCGATCGAATGTTTACCCGTGTGGGAGCCTCCGATAATTTGGCGTTGGGGTTGAGCACATTTATGGTGGAAATGTTGGAAACCGCCAAAATTTTGCGTGGGGCCACGTCTCGCAGTCTTATCCTTCTCGATGAAATAGGGCGGGGAACCAGCACCTACGATGGCTTAAGCCTGGCTTGGGCGATCGCCGAACATATTCAAGACCGGCGGGTACTCGGAGCGAGAACCCTCTTTGCCACCCATTATCATGAAATGACGGATCTGGAAAAGTTTCGGGAAGGCGTTCAAAACCTCACCGTTGCGGTGAAAGAGGAAAAAGATCAGGTCATCTTTTTAAGAAAAATCAAACCCGGGAAGGCCGCTCGCAGTTATGGAATCCATGTTGGAAAACTTGCCGGCTTACCCTCAGCTCTCATCGCGCGAGCAGAAGAAGTGTTGGCGCAACTGGAACAAGAGGCGTCTTCCGAGAGAATGAGCAACCGAATCCATCAACGGGACCTTGAGCACGAGAGTTTCTCGTCACCCCAACCCCATCCCCTGGTTGAGGAAATCAAACAATTGGACCTGTTCTCCATGACTCCACTTGAAGCGTTAAACCGACTGGCGGACATTCAAAAACGTCTTGATGACCAATAAAAAAAAAGGGCAGGACCTCGAAAAGGTCCTGCCCTTTTGCTTGGCGAAAGCCTCTTTTTATTGCAACAATCCCCCGAATTTTCCTTCCTTTGTCCCCTTGGACGTATGGGGCTTTTGGTTGGAGTAGGGAATAAACCCGGAAATCGGGCCCACGCCCGGAACCATCACGTCATACTGCATCTTTTTGTTTTGTGCCCAATGGTTGTTGTCAATGGAATCCACGACGCCGATTGCCCGCAAGCTATGAATGCTTCTGGGTTTGTCCGGCGTGCCGGCCACTTCAGGAACCTCTTTGACCGAGGACACGACCCGATGATTCTGCTCGGTTTCCTGAATCACGAGTTCAACCAGGGTGTATTTGGAAGCCTCGGTCCCACTCATCACTGCTTGGCTGTGCGAGCCTTTGCCCAGAGCCACGAGTTTCTTCCACACGCCATCATCGGCCGCGTAGACTTTCAAATTCTTTCCGGGAAAATATTTCTGCCAATAATACCCACTCTCGGCATTGCCCCCAAACACCGCGATATTCACCCAAGCGGCTTTGTCGTACGGATCGGTGACAGCCACTCGACCGTGCAGGGTGGTCGCTTTGCTGAGATCTCCCCACTCAAACCGTTCTTGGAATGCTTCAATGGCAAGCGCACTGGAGGCCATGCAACCCACCACGATCAAGGCAGTTAAAACGGCTAACCCTGATTTCCAAATTTTCATGATTCCTTCCTCCTCAATTAAGCGCCAAAAATAAGAACTCTTAAAATGAATGAATCCCTTTCCAGTTGGTATAAACACCAAATTCGGCAGTTATTATTCGGCAGCAAGGACTTTGAAGCCCGTGACTGTGTTGCCGTCGAGTTGCACTTCCATGGCCACCAAATTTTGCGACGCGTCGGTCAACTGCTTCATCAATGCGGAATCTTTCACCCGCAACCGCACCGTGGTTTGCGGGTTGTACCATCCTGCATATGGACTGTTGCGCTCCTCACCACCTTGATACCCCCATGCGCAGCAGACAAACAGCGGATCAGGAATGGCCACGTCCCGGTCATCGGAAGCACGCCCAAGGGGATCACCGGTTTCGCCGGGGTTGCTGGTGTTCCAATATTGAATGCCAAAGAGAATCTCTCCGGCCGGATTGTCGGCCCAGTGGGCATACACGCGACCCTTCAAGCTTGCGGGTGCGGTCCCTTTGAGGGCCATGTCTCCGATAGTGGCTACTTCATTTGGATCACCGCTACATTTCTTGTTGCTGGAACAGGGGCCCTTTTGGGCATCTGCCAGACCGATGAACCCAACGAGCATCAGACCTGCAGCGAGCACTCCCACAACGCCCCCACGGAAAAATGACTTCTTCATTTCCCCCTCCTTTACTTAGGATGACATAATAAAAATAACGACTTGTACTTTTTAACCAAAAAACTCTTCAATTGCAACGAAAAAGCACTTCTCCTTTTTTCTCAACGCCTGAAAGGCCGATTCGATCCTCACGACCTTCCCGCTTTTAATCAGAGTGGCCCATGCTACTCATCCCGTTGCAAGTTGTCAAGAGTCTTTCCAGGGAAAATTTCCGGGTTTTCAAGCCTGCGCAAAAATTTTTTCCTGAAAAGTTTCCGGGTTCACGGGTCCCAACGCCGTCACGGACATCGAGCCGAAATCCAAAAGATCCCAACATATTTCTTGAACGTCCTGCACGGAAACGCGATCAATTTCAGACACGAGTTCCCGGAGGGACACGTATCGCCCCTGCGCGAGTTCATCTTTGGCCAACTTGTTCATTCGCCCATAGGTCCCTTCCAACCCCAGCATCAAGGTCCCTTTCAATTGGTTTTTGGTTCGCTCCAATTCTTGGGGAAGAGGCCCGCGTTTCCGAAATTTCTTGATTTCCCGACACACCACGCCCACCACCGAGGGCGCCTCTTTGGCCGCGCTCGCCGCATAAATGGTCAACACCCCGCCATCTGAGAAGCTCGACAATTGGGAATAAATCGTATACGCCAGACCGCGTTTCTCCCGAATTTCCTGAAAGAGTCGGGAACTCATCCCTCCCCCAAGAAGGACGTTGAGCGTATGGGCCGCGTATCGGGCCGGATGGGCCATGGGCAGTCCCTTAAATCCCATGCAGAGATGAACCTGCTCCAATCGCTTCCGATGCACCATGATCCCTCCCCGAACGTGGGGCGGCTTCTGCCGTTGCCCCCCATTCCCCTCACTCCCGACGGGGTTCCACTTTCCAAAGGCGGCCTTGACCAAGGCCTCGACCTTCTTCACCTCAAAATTCCCCGCCACCGCAATCACGGTCTTCTCCGGACGATAGTGTTGATCCAGGTAATGGAGAAGATCGCGTCTCTGAACGCGTTTCATGGTGGCCCGATCACCCAGGATCGACCGGCCCAGGGGATGCCCCCGTAACACCTGCCTGGCATGCAGTTCCTGCACAAAGTCTTCGGGGTCGTCTCGAACCGTTCGGATCTCCTCCAACACGACCTGTTTTTCCCGTTCGATTTCCTTGCGATCAAAACGGGAGTGATAGAAGACGTCGGCCAACAAGTCGATTGCCTGCCCGATTTGTTGATCCAATACTTTGATGTACAGCGTGGTGGTTTCATGCATGGTAAAGGCATTCATCTCTCCGCCCAGACTATCGATTTCGTGAGAAATCCGCGTCGCGGACCGACGGCGAGTGCCTTTGAACATCATATGTTCAAGAAAGTGGGCAAAACCTCTTTGCCGGGGCCCCTCATCCCTGGTGCCGACATTTTCCCAGACGCTCAGGGCGACGGACTTGAGCGACGGCATGCGTTCCATTACCAGGCGAACACCGTTATCGAGGACGATCTTCCGCGTCCAGGTCATTGTCCGGCTATCCAAGATTGAAAGAATAGTCTGCCGGGATACCCGTCACCGGCTGGTCAAACAAGCCCTCTCTCTAGGAGGCGGCAGGGGGCTGTTCCGACTCCATTAACGCCTCTTTGCGGCTTAGACGAATTTTACCCTGCTTGTCGATTTCCAAAACCTTGACCAGGACCTGTTCGCCTTCCGCCAGTTCATCGGCCACGGATTTAACTCGATGCTCGGCCAATTGTGAAATATGCACCAAGCCATCGACGTTGGGTAAAATCTCGACAAAGGCGCCAAAATCGACGATCTTCCGGACGGTCCCCAGGTAGGTTTTTCCCACGGTCGCTTCCTCCGTCAACCGGTTGATCATGTCAATCGCCTGTTGGGCCGACGTTTCGTCCACTGACGCGATCGTCACCAAACCCGAATCGTCGACGTTGACCTTGACCCCGCATTCCGCAATGATGCCGCGAATGACTTTCCCGCCTGGTCCGATGACGTCCCGAATCTTGTCCGGTTTGATCTGAAGCGTAAAAATGCGAGGGGCATGAGGTGCCAGGGACTCCCGAGGGGATGAGAGCGACTCCTGCATTTTTTCCAAAATGTGGAGTCGTCCGGCCCGGGCCTGTTCAAGTGCCTGCCGCATCAAATCAATCGTGATCCCCTCGATTTTGATATCCATCTGGAGCGCGGTGACGCCCGTTCGTGTCCCCGTCACTTTAAAATCCATGTCTCCCAGATGATCTTCGAGTCCCAGAATATCCGATAAAATCAGGACCCGATCGCCGTCTTTGATGAGCCCCATGGCAATACCCGCCACCGGTTCCTTAATGGGCACCCCGGCATCCATCATGGCCAAGGTACCTCCGCACACCGTGGCCATGGAGGAGGAGCCATTGGATTCCAAAATGTCCGAGACAATGCGAATGGTATAGGGAAATTCCTCCCTGTCCGGCAGCACCGACTTCAACGCCCGCTCCGCAAGTTTCCCATGCCCGACTTCGCGCCGCCCAGGCGAGCGCAACGGCCGGGCTTCCCCTACGCTGAACGGCGGAAAATTATAATGGAGCATGAAGTTGCGGAAATACTCCCCTTCCAGCGCATCGATGCGTTGCTCATCGTCAGAGGTCCCCAGCGTGACCACGGCCAGGCTCTGGGTTTCCCCTCTCGTGAACAGGGCGGAGCCATGCGTACGCGGCAACAGACTCGTTTCGCACGTAATGGGCCGAATATCGGAAGGACCCCGACCATCGGCTCGGATGTGCTTGTCCAGAATCGTCTCGCGGACTTCACGGTATTCCACGTCATGATAGACCTCTTTGACGTGCCGACAGCGCACCGGATCCTCATCGCCCAGCTTATCGACCGCCTCGGCCAGGACCTGATCCAGTCGCTCCTGCCGGTCGGTCTTGTTGGCGATGAGTACGGCTTCCCGAATCGGACCGGCCACCAATTCGCGGACCCGTTGTTCCAATTCCTCGTCGACCGGCTCAACCGGCACCACCCGCTTGGTCCGTCCAGCCGCCGCCTGTAACTCGACGATTTTCCCAACAAGCTTCCTGATTTCCGAATGGGCCAACGCCAACGCATCAAGGAACACGGACTCGGGCAGTCCGTTCGCCCCGGCTTCCACCATCAGGATCGCGTCCTCGGTGCCTGCGACAACCAAATCGAGTTCGCTGTTCTGGAGTTCCTGCATGCTGGGGTTGACCACGAATTGACCGTTCACGCGTCCGATTTTGACGCCGGCCAACGGGCCGCCGAAGGGAATATCCGAGATCGCGAGTGCGGCTGAGGCAGCGGTGATTCCCACCACTTCCGAGGTCATTGATTGGTCCACCGAAAGCACCGACGCAATGACTTGTGTCTCATAATAAAATCGCTCCGGAATCAAGGGGCGAATCGGCCGGTCAATGAGCCGGCTCGTCAGGGTTTCTTTTTCCGACGGAGCCCCTTCCCGCTTGAAATACCCTCCTGGAATTTTCCCGGCCGAATAGGCCTTTTCCTGATAATTTACCGTGAGCGGCAAAAAATCCGTATCCGGCTTCAACGTTTTGGACGCCACCGCCGTCGCCAGGACCACGGTCTCCCCATAGGAGGCCAACACGGCTCCATCGGCCAGCTTGGCCATCCGACCCGTCTCCAACCGCATCGTGCGTCCCGCTATCTCCAATTCAACTGCTTGCACCATGTACCTCTCTCCTTCTTGCCTTCATGACATCCCCCGTTGAGCAGGGTGGTTATTTCCGCAGCCCTAATTTCCCAAGCAGGGCGCGATAGCGCCCGACATCTTTTCGATGCAAATAATCCAACAAGCGTCGTCGAAGGCTCACCATTTTCAACAACCCATGTCGCGAATGATGGTCTTTTTTATGCGTACGCAAATGGTCGGTTAAATAGTTGATGCGGTTCGTCAACAAGGCAACCTGCACCTCTGACGAACCCGTATCCCGTTCATGTGCGCGATGTCGCTGCACGATTTCGGATTTTGCTTCCTTGACCGCTGTCATGCCAGCCTCCTTCTTCCTTATTTATTTCATACTTGTTTCATGAAAAGGCGTGAGCGAGTTGCGCTCAAGACGTCTCTCCAAACACTTTGACCATCTGTAATTGATGTCTCGGCACATCCACCATCGACGGAGCCCATTTGCCGAGGGCCAGCAACCGTCCCATGTCGTCTTTGACCCGAATCAACGTTTCCATGGGGTTCTCCCGATGATCCTCCGACCAAAGGGCAGCGTCCGAAACGGGCGCGCCATTCAAAACCTTCCCCACCATGGCGGGACTCACGACCACCGCCGGAAGATGAGCCAAGGCCTCATCGAGATTCAGAAACGCCCCCGGGTGTTCGAACAGGTCATCGCCGCGTCCGATGTCACCAAGTGGCCACGCCCGGTCGAGGTGAAACGGTCCAACGCGCATTCGGGTTAATTGGCTCAGATGCCCCCCCACGCCCAATACCTGGCCGATATCCGCACATAAGGTGCGAATGTACGTCCCTTTGGAACAGCGAACCCACAGCGTGACGTAGGGCAAAGCCAGTGCCCTGACCTCAATGTGGTAAATAGTGATGGGACGCGCCTGGCGGTCAAGGGTTTTGCCTGCACGGGCCGCTTTGTACAGCGGTTGTCCCGCCATTTTGACCGCCGAATACATGGGCGGTATTTGCCGTTGTTCACCTTGAAATTGCGCAACCGCCGCGTGAATGGTCTCGGGACGAAACTCTTGGACGGAACAGTCACGTACAATGGTGCCCGTGGCGTCCTGGGTCGTCGTCTCCTGCCCCAGACGCAAGACGGCTTCATATTCCTTATCCCAATGCAGAAGAAAGGCCGAGAGTCTCGTGCCTTTCCCCAGCAGGACGGGAAGGACGCCGGTGGCTTCGGGGTCCAAGGTGCCGGCGTGT
Source organism: Nitrospirales bacterium (assembly GCA_012270585.1). Classification (GTDB taxonomy): domain Bacteria; phylum Nitrospirota; class Nitrospiria; order Nitrospirales; family UBA8639; genus Bin75. The sequence continues at coordinate 12,208 of JAAXIB010000037.1, read as the reverse complement.
CCCACTTTACGGATCTGCAGAAGACGGCGAACTTTGGCCACAACGTCGTGCGACGTCCACCCGGCAGGCTTCGAGACGTTCAGCACACCGTCCGGCACAGCCGGTGTCACATGACCGGGAGGCAGACCATCAACCCATTCGGCCATCATACCTTGCCCTCGTCCCCGGATTCGCCCCAACCATTCCCCTCGCACCCCGACTCGTCACCAGGGAGCACGGCGTCAAGGATCCGGTCGATCTGTTCCGCTCGCGAGCCGCTCGAGTCGAACCAGAATGTCACCTCCGGTGTATAGCGCAACTCCAAGCGCCGCCCCAATTCCAACCGAACAAACCCGGACGCATTTTCAAGAATCTTTCCGACGGCTTTCTCCTCGACCTGGTTCCCCAACAAGGACACGTAGACCCGGGCTTTCCTCAGGTCGTTATTCATCTCAACGTCGGTCACCGTCACGAATTGGAGCCGCGGATCCTTGCATTTTCTGGCAAGAATGTCCGCGACCTCCATTCTGATTTGATCAGCCACCCTGACCGATCGTTTATACGCCGGCTTCGACACGACACTCGCGCTTCTTCCCACCCTACAACAGTTCGATGCGAAAATTGAGCAACTCCAACGTTGGGGTGGCCCGAATCATATTGATCGATTGATCGAGAACCCGATTCACGTGACTCGATTCATTCGCGATACAGGCAATGCCCAACACGGAGCGTTGCCAGAGATCATGATCGTCAAGCTCGGCCACCGACACTTTGAACGTCCTGCACAGACGCGCTTTGAGGCTGGACAGAATTTGACGCTTCGATTTCAGTGAATGTCCTTCGGGAAAATGCAATTCTATCCGACAGACCCCAACTACCATCGGTTTTCAGCACGACGCGCAACACCCACCACTCAGTGCGGCCACACCGTCGATGGGGGGTTACAATTTCGCCGTCTTCCTATCAAAGACGTACGCTTCAATCACGTCGCCGGCTTTAATATCATTGAAGTTTTCAATGGCAATCCCGCACTCATACCCTTGCTGCACTTCCCGGACGTCATCTTTAAAGCGCCGCAACGAACCCAATTTGCCTTCATAGACGATCACGCTGTCCCGCAGCAGGCGAATCCCCTCGCTCGCGCGGGCAATATGCCCGTTCGTGACGTAACAGCCTGCAATCGCGCCGACTTTGGGGATCGTAAAGACCTGTCGAACCTCTGCGCGTCCCAACACGCGCTCGGTGAGAGTCGGCTCCAGCAATCCCTCGGCGGCGGCTTTGACGTCTGCAATCGCATTATAAATTATGGTATGGAGTCGAATCTCAACGCCCTCTCGTTCGGCGAGCGCTGTTGCCTTGGGGTCCGGACGAATGTGAAATCCAACCACCAGCGCCTTCGACGCGGATGCCAGCAATACGTCCGATTCGGTGACGCCCCCCACGCCCCGATGAATAATCTGCACCTTGACGGTATCGGAGGAGATTTTTGCTATGGATTCGCACAAGGCCCCGACCGACCCTTGAGCATCCGCTTTCACCAACAACGCCAATTCTTTCTTGTCCGCCTCCTGGCCTTGTGCAAACAGCTCGTCCAACGTGAGCCGGCTCGGACCGGTCCCAAGCTCAGCCGTGCGCAATTTCTGTTGTCGGGACCCGGCAATCTCCCGGGCCACCCGCTCATCTTTGACGACCACTAATTGATCGCCTGCCGCCGGCAACCCCAACAAGCCTATCACCTCGACGGGGGTGGAGGGCCCGGCCTCACGGACTTTCTTTCCATCGTGCGACACCAGCGCCCGTACGCGACCACTGGTTGCGCCTACCACGTACGCGGCGCCGACGTTCAACGTCCCGCTTTGGACCAAGACGGTGGCCACGGGACCACGACCACGGTCCAATTTGGCCTCCAACACGACCCCCTTCGTGGGTTGGGTCACGTCCGTCCTCAACTCCATGACCTCGGCTTGAAGCAGCAACATCTCCAATAACGTCTCCAACCCCTGCTTTTCTTTCGCCGACACTTCCACGTAGATGGTCTGTCCGCCCCAGGCTTCCGGAACGAGGCCCTGTTCAGACAGGCCCTGCTTGACTCGATCCGGATTGGCTCCGGGTTTATCGATCTTGTTGACAGCCACCACGATGGGGACGTTGGCGGCTTGGGCATGATTGGCGGCCTCAAGGGTTTGCGGCATGACGCCGTCGTCCGCAGCGACCACCAGGACCACGATATCGGTAACTTGTGCCCCGCGTGCCCGCATGGCCGTAAACGCTTCGTGGCCGGGGGTATCCAGAAACGTCACACTTTTTTCCCCGACCTGCACGGAGTAAGCTCCGATATGTTGCGTAATGCCTCCCGCTTCCTGTTGCGTCACCTTGGTTTGGCGAATCGCATCGAGTAAAGACGTTTTTCCATGATCCACGTGCCCCATAATGGTGACCACCGGAGCCCGGGGCACGAATTGTGACTCGGTCGTCGGCTCAAGTATTTCTTCCAACAGTGCCTCACCAGCCTTTTCCGTCTGGATCTCGACCTGAATCCCAAGCCCCTCGGCAATCAGCACACCGGCATCCAGATCCATGGGTTGATTCAGCGTGAGGCCGACGCCCATTTCCATTAACTTACGAATCACATCCGCTGTCCGGATCCCCAAGTGTTCCGCAAAGTCCTTCACCGTAATGCCCGATGACAGTTTGACGGTCTTCCTTCTGGGTTTCGTGATTTCAGTCGGCGTAGCCGACGGGACGTGCCGCAATCGTTCTTCCCGTCTCAGGGTGGGAAGGGGACGAAGGTCCTGCCAGCGAGCCGCATCTTCATAGATCTCGGCAAAGAGGTCTTCATCGCGCGGTTTCACACCTTTCCGATTTTTTTTCGATTTCTCCTCTTCTTTGGCCTTCTTGTGCTCCTCAACCGTTTTTTCAGGATGCGTCGTGACCGGCGCACCGGCCGTAACGGGCGAAACCTTTTCTTCGATTGACGGCAAGGCGTCAGGGAGCGTCGATTCGGCAGCCAAAGCCTGAGTCATGGCCGCGACTTCGGGCGGCACGTCGTCCACGGCCACCGGTTTCGGCAGTTCGCTCCTGGGAACCATGATGCCGTCTCCCGGAGGCTCTTCTTTCGTCAAGGTCTCGTTTTCGGGAGACGGGGGGACTTCTTCTTTTCGTCGTTTGATTAAAATGTGCTTTTTCTCAGGTTTGCGAACCTCTTCTTCCGCAGCCTTTTCCTTTTCACGCGCGGCCTGCCAGCGTGCCTTTGCGGGGGAGCCGGAGGGTTTCTTTGCGGTTTTGCCAGGTTTGAGTGAACCGGTTGCCTTCTTCCGCGTCTTCTGCAGATCCGCCTTTCCCGAAAGCGCCTTCAAGGCTTTCTGCACATCCTCCTCGCTCAAAGCATTGCTATGGGAGGAAACCGCAATGCCCAGCTTTCCCAATTCAGCAATGAGGATCCGACTTTCCTTGCCCAGCTTCTTGGCTAATTCATACACTCTCATCGTGATTCACAATTCTTACGAGGAAGCTTCCCGGGATTCAACCGTCTCTCCTGACGTGACATCGAGGTCTTTATCTGTCTTCCCGTCACTTGCGGGTTCCGACGGCTGACTCTCCGTTCCGGCCTCCTGTTCAAGTTGCGCGGCGGTTTCCTCCGCCAATGCGGCTTTTATTTCCCGTTCCCGCTCGAGCTTTTCTTTTTCATATTCGCTCACGCTGATGATATCGATTTTCCACCCGGTCAATTTGGCGGCAAGCCGGACGTTCTGCCCGTTTTTCCCAATGGCCAACGACAATTGCGAGTCCGCCACCACGACCAGAGCCGCTTTTTTCTCCTCGTCAATGCCCACTTTCTCAATGGAGGCCGGATTCAACGCTTCGCCGATAAACACGCGCGGGTCCGTGGTCCACGGGATGATGTCGATCTTTTCTCCCTTGAGTTCCCGCACAATGGCCTGGACGCGGGACCCCTTAATCCCCACACAGGCGCCAACCGGATCAACGGCTTTATCCCTGGAGAACACCGCGATCTTGGTCCGATCCCCGGGTTCGCGCACCACCCCTTTAATCTCCAGAATTTTTTCCGTGACCTCCGGCACCTCCAGTTGAAAGAGTTTGACCACGAACTGTGGATGTGCTCGGGACAGGATCACCTGAACGTCTTTTGGCGTCCGGCGCACTTCCAACAGCAACGCCCGAACCCGATCGCCTCGCCGGTGGACCTCACGGGGAATCTGCTCATGGACGGGCAACACGGCTTCGGTCTTTCCGATCTCCACCAGATAATTCCGACGCTCTTGTCCGAGGATGATGCCGTGAACCAATTCTCCCTCTCGCTTCGAATATTCCCGCTCGACCGCTTCCCACGTGGCTTCCCGGACTTTTTGACAAATCACCTGTTTCGCAGCCTGCGCCGCGATTCTCCCGAATTCCTCGACGTCGATGAGCGAGCCGATTTCATCGCCCAATTCGGCCTCGCCATCAATTGCCCGCGCCTCCTCCAAGGAAATCTGGGCATTGGCGTCGGTAATCTGCTCCGCAATGGTCTTCAGGGACACGATGGATATGTCGCCCGTTTCAGGGTCGATTTGGACCTGAATATTTTCGTTGTTGCCATACCGTTTCTTCGCCGCGGTCAGCAGCGCAGACTCCACGGCCGCAAGCACCCGATGTTTATCAATGCCTTTTTCGCGTCCCACTTGCTCAATGACTGCCATCAGTTCACGCTTCATAGCCGCCCCTCTTCTTGCTGACCCGCAATCGGCTCCGACCCGACCGCGTCACCCTCCTTCGCTCCCTCCGTTACCATTCAACTTCGCGTTTGGCTTGGGCAATGGCATCCCACTCAAGAGCCACCTGTCGATGCGTCCGCGATTTTCGAACCGGTACCTGCAGAGTAATCCCCCGGTCATCGACCTCAGTCAACTGACCGACTAACGTTCCATTCCCATGAACGGGGTCATGGACTTTGACTCGAATGTTCCGTCCAACCGCCTGATCATAATCCTTTCGCTGTCTCAACGGACGATCAAGACCCGGGGAAGACACCTCAAGACGATACGCGTGGGGGACGGGATCAGCCACGTCAAGCGCTCGCCCGAGTGAATGGTGAAACTGTTCACAATCCTGAATCCCGACACCGCCCTCTTTCTCCACGATCACCCGAACGATTGTCTTGGCTCCCTTCCCGTGGCACTCGACTTCGACAATTTCAAGGCGAAGGGCCTTGGCAATCGGCTCGGCAATGCGATGGACTTGGCTCCCCAGCCCGTTCATATCCGCAATTCCACGCTTTCTGGAATGCTCTCTTGGAGAACGGCAACGCAAAAAAAAGTGGGCTCTCGCCCACTCTACTGTCAAGACCTTATCATTTCTCCATGACCGAAGGCAAGCCATGTCCCCTTCCGTCAGGGACAAGTTCTTTTCTTCGGACTACGCCCCTCCATCCTCTGAAGGGCGAGGAATATTTTTTGCGTCTGCGACGGACTCCTCGGACACTTGTCATCTATTGATAAGTGGTGAGCCGCCTCGGGCTCGAACCGAGGGCCCTCGCCTTAAAAGGGCGATGCTCTGCCAACTGAGCTAGCGGCTCACCGGAATCGGATGCTAGCAACCACTCTCATGGTTGTCAAACGGCAGAGTTTTCACGGATCAGCCGTTGCTGATCAGGCACTGACCTTGGAGAGTTTGACCCGATGGCGCGTCTGCGACATGGGGTTTTTCAGCATGATCGTATGTTCTCGATGCGAACCCGTCGAGACGATATCGATCGGGCACGACGTCAGATCTTCAATGCGCCGCAAATATCGCTTGGCCTCAGCGGGCAAGGCTTTATAAGCCGTCGCTCCGGTGGTCGTCCCCGCCCAGCCGGGGAGCACGTCATACACGGGGTCACACTGCGTGAGGACCCGTGGGTCCGCGGGCATCTCGCGATACAGCTTGCCCTGATGGCGATACCCGACCGCAATCTTGAGTTCCGGCACCCCATCCAACACGTCCAGTTTCGTCACCGCCAAGGAGGTGCAGCCGTTGACCCGCACTGCGTAACGTAACAGGACCGCGTCCAACCAGCCACACCGACGCGCCCGTCCCGTGGTCGCGCCGAATTCCTGTCCTCGCTCCTGCAACCCACTGCCCACGGCATCGGATAACTCCGTGGGGAACGGCCCGCTGCCCACGCGCGTGGTATAGGCTTTGGTGACGCCCAACACCGCGTCGATTCTCGTCGGTCCCACGCCGCCCCCGGTACAGGCGCCCCCCGCGCACGCATTGGACGACGTCACAAAAGGATACGTCCCCAGGTCCACGTCGAGGTGCGTCCCTTGGGCCCCTTCAAAAAGAACGAACCGCCCGCTCTCCACGGCCTTGTGGATGAGCAAGAAATCATCGGTCATGTACGGCGACAGCCGCTGGGCGTAGGCCAGGTATTCTTCACAAATGCGATCGGCCTGAAATACGCGCACGCCGTAGACGTGCCGAAGGAAACTATTGATTTCCGCCAGATTACTTCCCACTTTTTCCCGAAACCCTTCGGGATCGAGCAGGTCTCCCATCCGAATCCCGATGCGCGCCATTTTATCCACGTAAGCCGGGCCGATCCCCTTGCCGGTCGTCCCGATCCGACGAGCGCCCTTGGCTTTTTCCGCGGCTTTGTCGATTGCTTTATGATACGGCATGATCAGATGCGCGCGCTGGCTGATGGCAAAATTCCGCCCCACCTTGATCCCTTTGGCAGCCAATTGATCCAGTTCTTGAATCAAGGCCCCGGGGTCGATCACCACTCCATTCCCCAACACACATTGTTTCCCCCGGGACAGGATCCCGGATGGAATCAAATGAAACACAAACGTGCCCTTTTTCGTGACGACCGTATGCCCGGCATTGGAGCCACCCTGGAATCGCACGATGACATCCGCCTCCCGGGCCAGAATATCAACGATTTTCCCCTTGCCCTCATCCCCCCACTGGGACCCGATGACCACCAGATTGCCCATATACCCGATCTCTCACGGAAAATAGTCACAAAAAAAAGGGCCCTGCCAACCTAACGCCAGAGCCCATAGGACAATCCTAGGCTTCCTACCCTTCCCCAATTTAGATCCATGGCGAAAGTGAGGAAATTACCGAGTTATAGCCCCCAGACTGGCTGGGAAAAGTGGGCCATTTGTCGTTTTGTCCAAGCTCGCTAAGCGCCCGGCTTGGCCCGCACCTCGTTCACCCGCCAGCCGAAACTGTTCGGGCCTGAGAACCACCCAGCGAACTGTGGGGTCGGATGGTGTTAGAGGGGAGACGCCACACTTCAAGGCGCCGCTGCGCCTCAGCAAGATCGACAAGCCACTGTGCATTCGGGCAGGCATCCAGAAATTTGCCGTTAAAACTCTCCTCGAAGGTATTCTGGCAGGGTTTCCCCGACTGAATGAAGCACAGGTGCCCCCATGCGCTGGACCCACATAAACAACGCCTTACTCGTGAACTCCGGTTCGTTATCCCCCACAATGACTGGGGACGAGCCCGCTCGCCGGCCAGGCGTTCCCAGAGCCGACTGACTCGCTCCCCGGCAATCGTAAGTCCACGAGTTAGTCGAGCCCTTCGCGGCTGGACTCGTCCCCGACATTCAGAATACGTACCCGCCGTCCTGTGGCCCACTGATCCGCCAGGAAGCCCAGCGCTAATTCGATTCGGGCCGTCCAGACTCGGGCGCGGGATCTGGTCGCGAGCGGGAAGGCTGTTGCGCAGATGGCACCGGCTCCGCATGAGCTCTTTGCGATACAGATGATACGTCTTCTTCGCGCTCACGACTTGGGCCTCCCGTTTCGGCAACTCATGTAAAGGCTTGGCCCCATAGCGGGGAAACACCGCCTCTGCCTCACCAGCCTCAGCATGATCAGATGGGGAACCGCTTGGCGCCATGCCACGGGCCTTCCCGGTTTTTTACCAGGAGTTTCTTCCGGGTCGCCTGATCCAAGTTGGCGCGTCGGCCAACACCTGCCTCACCCTCAACCCGAGTGCCAAAGTGGTGGCCCCATACACGTACTTAGAGCGCCCACGGTCAAACGTCTGCTCGGTAAGCCCATCTTTCCGGGAATGATCTTCTTTCTTGCCCTGGCATCAGCTTCTTTTAAAACTCCACTGACCTAGGCTTCGCTGAATCGTCTCTGCTTCATAATGAGTCAGCCTGGCTCTTCGGAGCAGAACACGCACACTCGAAGTAGACCTGTTTTCCGTGAGAACACCACTTAGCTCTCAACTGACCGATTTCTTGCATACATTCGAAGCAGGAGCAAATTCAGCACTCAAATCCTGTTGGACCTGAGTCAAATCTTTAAGAATCTCTCGTTTTATCTCTTCTACTCCATCCTCACTAGCGCTTAAACTGGTCAAGTCCATCATGCTGTCCTTCAAACTTAAAAACCTTCCTAGAGTCCTTGCCTGTTCTATCCCCTTCCTATAGGCTTGTCTCCCTTTCTCCGCGCTGCCTTGTTTGAGCAAAAATAATCCCTTTTGAAACATGGCTAACACTTGGATGTCTTGCTCGCCACTGTTTAGAGCTTTCTCGTTTTTCCATAATGCTTTTTCGATCTCGTCGTTTTGAAAATGGAGAAATGCTAAGTCCAGATAGATTTGGTCATCCTGATAGCCCTTCTTAAAAAGAAAGTCGATATCCTGAAATGCCTGCTCAAATTGTTCCGCTTCAATAAAAGCACTAACCCGTTGTAGTCGAGCTTCTTTGTCCAAAGGGTTCTCCTCTAAGATTTTGTCAAAGTCCCGAATGGCATTTTGAGGTTCGCCTAAACAACGGTAAACCCACCCTCGACTAAGTAGCCCAAGATAATCAGAGGGAGAAATTTTGAGGATTTCTGAATATTCTCGGAGGGCTTTAGCATAACGGCCTGATTGTTCAAAAGCATACCCTCGGTCACGAAAGACGGTGAGATCATTTTCACCCAATTGTATGGCCATCGTTAAATCACTGATGGCTGCTTGGTAGTCTCCGATTTTAATATGCCCGGCTCCGCGCCTTCGGTAATGCTCCCCAGTTTTCTGATCAAATTCAATAGCTTTTGTTAAATCTTGTATCGCTTCAGGTACCTGTCCCATACGGGCAAAAATCGTTGCCTGCAACGCATATCCATGGGGACTTCGTGGTTGCAATTCGATGGCCTTTGTTGCCAATTCAAGGGCTTCGAAATGGTCCCACTCCTCAAGCTTGGTTGCCGCACGAAGGAGAAGTTCGTCCACTGGAGCAAGATCGATACGATCTAATTGTAAAGCATCTACATTTTTGGCAATAACTGTTTGTGCAGATGTAGAAGAATGAGCAATCCCTGAGCCTCCCGAGGCCATATCTGCAAGTTGAGAACAAAGAATAAGGAACACATTCAAAATGATGCGGTAGCGACACGTTATCTTACAGGAGGACCAATACCACATCAGCCCTGTTGTCCCAGCCACTGCTTCTCAAGACGTTCTAATAAAGGATCTAACTGAGGGAGTGGCACGGATGGGCGTGCCCCTTGGATCTGGATTTTAATGGACAAAGTTCCGTAGTTAGTAATACTAGGACCTGTGTCAAACATGGCAAATGGTACATTTCCCGTCACCGGATTTATTCCGATAATCGCTATTCGACTTTGTCCTATCGGGACTTGAGATTGAAGCTCGCCCACTGCGTTCATAAAATTGATTTCAGCCCGAACTCTTACTCCTTGTCTTATGTGATATAGAAGCTGGTCGGGTAATGCGCCAATACCATCTGCAAAATTTCTTATGGGTCCTCCACGGTTTCTAGCTGATAGTTGGCCTTCAAATGCTTTCGTCCCTTGCTCTTGTCTCAGCGCACCCGTATTAATTTGATCTTTCCTATCCAAATACTCCTGAAGCTTCGCCAAGTCTGCCCGCACACTGGGGAAACTGTAGGCGAGTCCGGCTGCGGCAATCGCATAGAGGGTACCGACCCCCGGATCAGCACCGGCGGCGCCCGCAACGAACCCGGCCGTGGCATTCTTCAGCAGGCCCCCGACACCAAACCCAAGAATCCCGCCGGTCAGCCCCCACCGGCACCGGCCGCAATCGCCAGCCCAATCCGAGTTCCCGCGCCCGTTCTTCAACGCTCAGGCTAGGAGCTATCAGTTTGTGAGCGGCATCCCGTTGCCGACTGCTTGTGGCTTGCGTCGCAGTCTAGGACAGGCCCTCCCTTTCAGTCCGGCATAGCACGAGAAGAAGGTGAAGAAACGATAAGTTGGTCTTTCTCCATCAGGGCCATCAACCGTTACCCCTGCATGACCACCTGTCAAGCTAGCAGCTGAAGGAAGGTTTTTGAATGGCTCCCTCCGCGAGCCCCAGGACTCTGTTGCGTCTGTTGAGCTACAGAACCGACTGCGAGCCTCGCCAGCCTCGCCTGAAGGATCACTCAAGCTCAGATGGCAGAGTTTCAAATAGATTGGGCTTCACTGAAGCAACACTATTTCTAATCTCAAGCACCTCATCAGTCCCCAAATGTCGGAGTTTGACCGGAATATCTCCATATTGGTTGTCATTCAAGAACGACACCACTAAGTTAATATAGTGATCCAATAAACAGTTCGTACAGCGGGTAACTTTTTCTATTCTCATCAGCGTTCCTTTTGGTAGCGTTTCCTCAGAAAGCACTTCCCGCCCGCCAATACCTGGCGGCTTAATAATAACATAGTAGTCAACTTTCTTTTTGTAATTCGGATCCACAGTTATGCCATAGATATAGAATTCCTGTTTGGATTTTAGGACTTGATGAACTAACCCCTGGTAGGTTTGGTCGGTGCTGATATCTTCAAATTTTGCCATTAGGTGGCAACCCTGTAACGTTAACAAGACAGAATAGATCACTAGGAGAGGTTTCATGGGCTCTTCACTTCTTTGGGTGAATGTGCGTAAAGAGGATGTCAAAGTCCATTCCAAACAGTGAATTCACATAGGCAATGCCTGCATTCAGGACTTCTTGAGTTAGCGAATAGAGATAGACTGGCGGCATAGAGGGAAGATTGGCCACAATATCGGGGACCCCTCTTGTCTCAACCATATACCCCACAAAAGCGTCGTGATTCGTGCCAAACGTATGCCCGCCCGGAACAAAATCATCTATCACTGTACCAATTATCCCTTTAGTAGGTACCACTAGGTTCCCATCTCGGCCGACAACAGGTCTATGCCACTTAGGTCTATAAAGGCCATAACCCCGTTTATTTCCTGCCGCAACCACGTCCCCCTTTCCTTGAGCCATCGCCGCACCCGTCTGTCTTGCCTTGTTATCCAAATAATCCTGCAATTTCGCCAACTGCGCCCGGACGCTGGGAAAGCTATAGGCGAGCCCGGCCGCAGCAATAGCATAGAGGGTGCCGACTCCAGGATCAGCACCGGCAATGGTCGACGACACCGCGCCCCCAGCGGCGGCGGCCGCAAAGAACCCGGTCGCGGCATGATTCAGCAGGTCCGCGACACCAAACCCGAGAATCCCGCCGGTCAGCCCTCCACCGGCACCGGCCGCAATCGCCAGCCCAATATTCACCTTATGCCCCGCCAGTCGGTATAAGATGCCACTCGTCGCCCCAGCCGCTGCCCCGCCCGCGAGTCCTCCCGCCCCGAACCCCGCTAAGGCACCATAACTTTTCCCCACCGTCGCGCCCACAAGCCCACCCACCTTGGCCCCCACGCCCCCTGTAACCCCACCAATGACCGCGCCGGTCAGGACCGCCCCAATATCCCAATCACTGGCGATTCCCGCCGACACCCCGCCAATGACTACCCCAAAGACGGCTACCCAAAACCAGTGGCCGCTGGGATCCGTATACAATATGGGATTATTCCGGGCATATGCATACCGATTCAAGGTCTGTGGGTCCAAGGGATTCTGGACATACGTATCCGGCGACAAAAATCGCCCCAGCACCGGGTCGTAGTACCGCGCTTGGTAGAAGTACAGATCCGCGCTCGCGTCCCGCTCTTGCCCCGTATATTTATACGCCACGTCCGAGGTGCCCGTGTGGGTCTGAAGGCCCCCATATGGCAAATAGCTGTTGTGCTCTTCCGCCGTCCCGCTGCTATCCGTCAGCACGCTCGTCGAGCCCAAGTGATCCGCCTGAAAGTAGCTGGTGGCCCCATTGTTTACCTGCACCAGCGCCACCCGCTGAGCCCCCGCATAGATCAGCCGGGCACAGGCCGTGTCTTCGCACACATAGAGCTGGCCTATATACACCGTGGTCGTCCCATTGAC
>JAAXIB010000060.1 GCA_012270585.1 Nitrospirales bacterium | reverse complement strand
GGGACAGTACACTTTGTAAGGAGGGGCGAGGGGGCATTAGACTTGCCCCGGACTTGATCCGGAGTAGAGGCGGGGGCCAGGCCGGCCACTCCCCATGCTCTTGGGACGGGTGGCTCTACCCCACCTTTCCTCCCCTTACAAAGGGGAGGAAACGCACGGCTCTGCTGGCTTTTATGGGCGGCTCCGTATTTTGTCAACGAATGACTGAGCATTTACAATCCGACGCCTGTCCTCGACGTCTGTAATCGAGGATCCAGAGTCTTCTGGCTTTTTCCCCCTCACCCCCGACCCTCTCCCGCGGGGAAGAGGGTATTCGAACTCAAACCGGGGAAGCCGGTTCGAGGTCGACCTTGACTTCGTTCCCTTCCATCACCACGGGAAATCGGGCCACACATGCGGACGGATTCGTAAGACAGGCCCCGGTCGTCACGTTGTATTCCCAACCGTGCCAGGGACAGGTGACCACTTCGCCGTCCAACTCTCCCTCACCCAACGGCCCCCCGCGATGCACACAGGTATTGTTCAAGGCATAAAACGTTCCGTCAACGTTAAAGAGGGCAATTTCTTTGCCCCTGACTTCAGCGACCATGCCTTGCCCGGGCTCCAACTCATCCGTATTCGCAACTTTGACCATCTCTGCCATTGGAATCCTCCACCGGTTAACACTAGCTCTTCTCCCCCCTCACCCCAGCCCTCTCCCGCCAGGGGAGAGGGTAAATGGGACCGACCGGCCTTCTCTCTCCAGGAGAGGGTGAATTGGGCTTGCGCCTTACGTCACTCCATGGGTTCTTTCAACTTCTTCACCATCTCACTCAGGGTTGCCCCCGTGGCTTCAATCGTTAGCTCCCTCACGCGTTTCTGTAACGCCTCTGCAGCACCCTGAAACGCCAGGGTAAGCGGAGAATCCGGAACCGCCGCGACGATAGGCCTGCCCGCATCGCCACCCTCGCGGATTGCAGGGTCCAAGGGAATGCGACCCAGGAAGGGAATGTCGAATTTTTGCGCCGCGCGCTCGCCGCCCGCAAACGAGAATATCTCCGTTCGTTCTCCGCAATGCCCGCAGACGAAGAAACTCATGTTTTCGATCACGCCCAAGAGGGGGACGTTTACTTTCTTGAACATCATCAGGCCCTTGCGTACATCGTACAATGCCACTTCCTGGGGCGTGGTCACCGTGACGACACCGGTCAGCGGTACGATTTGGGAGAGACTGAGCTGGGCATCCCCCGTCCCGGGAGGTAAATCCACCAACAGGTACTCCAACTCTCCCCACAGCACGTCACGAAAGAACTGCTGGATGGCAGTATGCACCATGGGGCCTCGCCACACGATGGCGGTTTCTTCCGGCACAAAGAACCCCATGGACATGACCTTCACGCCATGCGCTTCAGCCGGTTTGATTTTGTCGCCTTCTTTCTCCGGGGGCTCGGGCCCTCCCATCATCATGGGAATATTCGGGCCATAAATATCCGCATCCATCAGCCCGACTTTCACGCCGGTCTGTGCCAATGCCACGGATAAATTGGCGGAAACCGTGGATTTGCCGACTCCGCCTTTCCCACTCGCCACCGCAATAATATGCTTGACGCCGGGCAACACGGCATCCTGGGCCGCCGGGCTTCCCGGAGTCTCGTGCGTTGCAGCTTCGTCGCTCATTTTTTGATCCTCCGTTCGCAGCGTGAGTGCTGGCGCAAACTCTACCCCGCCATCAACCACGGAGGCAAATGCCTGAAAGGGACGCTCGGCCTGCGGAGTGGCTTCCCTTGAAAAACCGGCAACTCCTCCCTAGGATGACTTCGCACCTTGTATTGGTCCGGGCTGGTATCCGGACTTTCGACTGGATATCCGTTTTGAACTCTTTCGTTCCTCCATTGTGGATTTCCCTCTCCTTCCCCGAGATTGATCCGGTCTTTTTTCGATTGGGGCCGCTGCAATTTCGTTGGTACGGGCTGATGTATCTGCTGGGGCTGCTGGCGGCGTATTTTCTCATTAAGCATCGGGCCGCGAGCCGAAACGTCCCGTTACGCACGACCCAGTTGTCCGACTTGATCGTGTATGCCGCGTTTGGCGTGTTTCTCGGGGGGAGGTTGGGCTATACTCTTTTTTACAATACGGCGTACTACCTGCAGAACCCCCTGAAAATTTTGGCCGTGTGGGAAGGCGGGATGTCCTTCCACGGCGGGTTACTCGGCACATGTCTCGCGCTTGGGCTGTTCTGTTATAAAAAAGGATTCGCGGCCTACACGATTGCGGACCTGGCGGCGCAGGCCGCTCCGATCGGGTTGGGCTTGGGGCGCCTGGGGAATTTCATCAACGGGGAGTTATACGGACGACCCACGGAGGTCGCATGGTGCATGGTCTTCCCGACGGGCGGATCGACCTGTCGCCATCCCTCACAATTATACGAGGCGGCTCTGGAGGGTATAGTCCTGTTCGGGCTTCTCTGGTTCCTGGGAAAGAAGACCACGCCCCCCGGCACGGTCTTTTGGAGTTTTATCGCCGGGTACGGCATCTCTCGAAGTTTCGTCGAATTGTTTCGAGAACCGGACGCCCATCTGGGGTTTGTGTTGGGTCCCATGACCATGGGGCAACTCTTAAGTATTCCCATGATACTCCTCGGGCTCACAATGCTGGCGGTGGGCTATAGAACGCAGTCAAACCGCGAACGCGCACCCCGAGGGAAATAATACCTGACAAAACACCAGCCCAGCGGTCGGCTAAAATCCTCCGGGTGGGGCACCGCCCGGCCTTCCGCCGCCGCCGATTCCTCCAAGCCCTCCAAGACCCGGCATTCCGGGTAAGGTACCGCCCCCTCCCGTCGGTGCCACGTCACCATACCGGCGGTAGATCCGTGAGTTCCAAATGACCGGATGTCCTGGAGCAAAATTTGCGGCTTCGGTATAGTGCGCCTCGGCTTGCTTTCGCTGTCCCAAGCGATCCAAGGTCAAGGCCAGATTGTAATGTGCCTCCGCCAAGGTCTTCTGGATGCTGATGGCTTTTTCGTAATGCTGCTTGGCCATCGCCCACTGCCCGGCGGCAAATGCCTGGTTGCCTGCCTTCACGGCCGACACCGCCTCTGGGTTGCTCCCACTCGGGGCATTCAAGGCCGTGACTTTCGCTTTCCCCGTGCTGCTACAGGCTCCGAGAAAGACGAGACTGCATATCAGACATCTCATTTTCACGGACAAGCCCGGGGACCTGTCCCTACGACTCAGTGGCATGAACGTTCTCCTTTCCTCACGTGTTTGAACGGAGAGATTCCCTGTACCGTGTTTGCCTATCCTACTCAAACCTCGACGCTGAGTCCACTCCGTAAAAAAATGAGTTGGGCCCGGACAGGCCCCTGTCCCCAGGCCAAGGTTGCCGCTCGACGATAGATCTCCATTTGGGCCCGGTATTCCTGAACCACTTGCGCCAAGGAGTGTTCTTCTACCTGATGCGTCTTATAGTCGGCGATCCAAATCTGTTGACCCCGGCGATACATGACGTCGATCACCCCCTCCATCACACACGACGGTATGCCCGGGGTGCGCTCCGTATCCGCCCCTTCACTCTCCCAGGGAACGGCAAAGGGAATTTCTCTTCCCAGAATTTCTGCCTCCCGGAGTACGGCATAGGGTTCGGACTCGACAAAATGCGTGAAGAGTTCCTGCAATTCCGCACGCATGCTGTCCGCCTCCGAGACCCATTTCTTTGGAAGATACGTCCGGCAGCAATCTTCGATCCACACCGGCACTGCGTCCGGCTCAGAGGAAAAATCCCAACCGTACAACACGCGATGGGCAAGCGTTCCTATGACCGCGCTTCGAGCGGATGTCCGCGGCTGTGACGCCGTCTTCTTGCGCGGTGGGGCTACAGATTTTCCCGGGGATTTCACGGAGGGCTCCCCTGGAACGATGGGGATCGCCGGCAATGACGGGTCCCCCATCGTCTGTGTCGCGGAGAGGAACAGCGGTGTCTTCCGGGCCATCTCCATTCGCCGCATCCATGTATCCCATCGACGTTGGTGACCCGCACGATCCGGCATGGTCTTTTTCCACGTGCGTTGAACGGGCCGGGCCTTCTTCGTGGGCTGAGGAGCCGGCACAACGGTCGTCGTCACGGCCACGTTCTCGACAAGATGGTCGCATTGTAACTGCTCTTTTGCCGCCTCGGCCATTGCCGGCAAATCCAGATCGAGGCCATTCGTGATCAACGACAGAAAGGTCCCCTTTTTGATCGCCCCTTTCCCGTGAAGCGCCGCCGACAACACGAGACGCCGTTGCGCGCGCGTCATGGCGACGTAGAGCAACCGCACCTGTTCGGCCCGCTGTCGTTCGGCTAATTTCATTTCGATATAAATTCCTCCGAGGTCGGCAGCCTGGCCGAGCCGAAGGCCCACGGTATCGGTCAGCCAGTCGTGAGAGGTCCAAACCCGCGTTCTTCGCCGATCGACCTCCCGGTGCAGACCCGCTACGATCACCATGGGGAATTCCAACCCTTTGGCCTTGTGGATGCTCAACAACCGGATCGCTCCACCCGGGCCTTGGGACATGAGCCCTTCTTCGACAATAGCCCGTTCTCCCATTGCGGGTGGATCGTCCACCCATTCTCTCACCTGGCGAACAATTCCCCGAAGCGTCAACCCTGATCTCACGGCCAGTTCGAGCATGATATCCCGAAGTTTGAGCACGTTTGCCAAGGCATGTTCGCCATCGAGGGAGGTCGCTGCCAATTCCGCCAGGGGCAGTTTGTGGAACACGTGGTGGATGGCCTCAGGAACCGGAAGTGATTGTATCTCCGTTCGCAACGAACACAGGATCGAAAAAATCGGCGGCAGACGTGTGAGGGACGACTCGTGCGTCCAATCATCCAGGAACCCTCGTTGCACGATCGACTCGATCTCCGCGTCGGAGCAGCCGCCGTATGGAGACCGCAGCACCCCAACCGCAGCCAGCTCATCACGAGGGTCCGTCAGGGCGCGCAACACGTGGCTGCAATCGATCACCTCCTGACGTTCGTAAAAGTGTCTTTCCCCTTCGGCGAGGCAAGGCAGTTGGTGCCGCCGGAAGGCTTCAAGACAGATTCGCAGATGGTCGAGCGTTCGAAACAGAACTGCAACGTGGCGCGGCTGGATCGGCACCGGACGACCGCCCAGGAGCAGGTGTTCTTTCTCCAGGACTTCCTCTCGCAACCAGCGCGCCAGGGCGTCCGCTTCCGCGCGACTGGCCGTTTCCGCATCCGCGTTCTCCTGCGCAAGAGCGACGACGCGAAGCTGCACCCGCTCGTGGGGCAAGGGACGCGAGTCCGACTGCACGGGAATCAGAGGTTCGTAGTGCGGTTGCACGCCTTCGACGGAGGTTGACGGAAACAGATTGCCGCAACAGCGGTTCACCGGATCCAACACCTGGTCATGGGCTCGAAAGTTTCCCTGCAAGGAATATTGCTCCCCCTGGGCCGCCAGGACATGGTTCCGGACGACAGTATCATAGGCTTCGATATCCGCACGTCGAAACGCATAAATGGATTGCTTGGGATCACCCACAATAAACAATTTCCCCGGCGCCGGTTGCACGTGATGCCATTCCCGGGCTTCGGCGCCCTTGGCCTCGGCCAGAAACAGGATTAACTCGTATTGGATCGGATCGGTGTCCTGAAATTCATCGACGATGATCGCCTGATACTGTTCCTTCAATTCGGCCCGCACGTGCGGATGGTCTCGAAGCAGAGCCCGGGCCCGCGCGAGTAATCCGTTAAACGACACCAGCCCCTTCTCTACGAACGAGGTCCGGCACCGGACGACGAACGGAGACAGAAGCTGCACGGCGTTCCATAACGAGTCCGAGCCCGACTGTTCAATCGCCTGGACGACCTTGATCAGACCCTTGGCATCTTCATGGTCTTCATCGATCCAATCCTTCGTCTTCGGGGGAATCGTCTGGTGAAGCACCGTGGCAGCAGGGCTCTCACCCGCGTCTTCAGCCCGCGGCGTTCTTTCCGTGTCCAAACCTGCCAACAACGCTAAGGCGCCATCGAGCAGACGATTGATCTTCAGGGTCCCTTGATACGTTTCCTGCAACCGGCAACCGCGCCCGCGTAACGTCGCCAGCCACGTTCGCAGGTGCGGCGTGATTTCCGGTTGCAGGGTGGGAACCCCGGGCAATGGGATCAATTCATCCGTCAACGCCTGCGCGAGTTGCTTCACGTCATCCAGGCTGTAGCGCGCCAGCATCTGCCTCCAAGCGTCATGCCGACGTCCGCCCGCATCCAATTCGCGCCGCACCCACTGATCCCACTCGTGATTGAAATGCTCCTGAAATCGTGTGCCGTCGTCTTCCTGAAACGAAGGATCGACACCGGCTTCCACGGGATAGAGCCGTAAGAGATGACCTGCGAAACTGTGAAGGGTTTCAATGTGTGCCCGTTCCACCTCCCGCATGGCTTCGTCGCTGACCGCCGCCAATTCCTCATCGGTCAGGCCTGAGGATTCCTGAAGCATCCGGATCGACAGGATTTCGTAATCATGGGCTTGATCCCCATCATGGACGCCCATGACCAGATCCTTCATGAGTCGCAACCGATGGCGCACTCGCAGTTTCAATTCACTGGCTGCCTTGTTGGTAAAGGTGACCGCAACGATCTGCGTCAATGCCAGCCGGTGGTGGCGCCGGGTCAACAGGTGGAGAATACGATCGATGAGCAGCGAGGTCTTGCCCGTACCCGCCCCCGCCGTCACCACGACGTTGGTCCCTGACGCCGTGACGGCCCCATGACGCGCGTGGCTATCCGGCAGATGAACGTCTTCTTTCACGACTTTGCCGCTATCACGAGCCATCGTCCCTTGGGGAAGTCTTAGGAGACGGTTTCGGGGGCTGCTGGCGCCGCATGTTTCGATACGCTTGGATCTGCTTGTAATCCTCACGTGCGCGCCGGGCGCTTGACGGATGCGTACGATGGCACACCGGCCGCACGTCACACCACTCGCAATGTTGCCCCGGAACGATGAAAAACTTGCCTTGCTGAATCCCTTCGACCAGCGTCGCCATCACCGTGTCCAGTTGAGGAGCGACGCTGTCCCGTGTGGTTGCCGAAAAGGCCACGGACGCAAACCCCTGTTCTTCCGGAAGATCCCGCGGGGCCACGACGTAAAACCACACGCCTTCACAGGCTGGCGGGGCGACACAGGGGCCGCCCTCTCCAGTGGGCGTTTGCTCCAACAACGGCGGGATCCCTTGTCCGGCCAATTCCATATAGAGCAGCGGTTGCAGGCGAGTCCCCCGCACGACCGCCCTGACCAATTCCTGATCCGTCATGACGCTGCTCCCGGTAAATTTATAATCGATGATTCGATACCGGCGCCTGGAAGGCGACCAATCCACCCGGTCGAGTTGACCGGAGATGGGAAGCGACGTCGTCCCTTTGGCTACCTTCACCGGCATCTCCCTTTTCAGGGGGACTTCAAACAGAACCGGAAGCCATTCGTCACCCAGTTCCCTCCTATCCTGCTCAAGGATCCGTTCGAGAATCTCCATGATCTGTTCCTGGCGCATCTCCCATAACAACGCAGGCCCGACCGCGTTCTGCCGTTCAAACTCCCGGAACACGGACTCCGCCACCTGCTTCAGGATGCCAAGCGGCTTGAAAGCAGCCGGAGCCGCCTGCGCAAACCACCCGTTTTGCGCTAACCGACCGTACCATTCCTTTAAAATCCCGTGAAGCAGCGTGCCCACCTCCAACGCACTCACCCCCTGACTCAAGGACGTTGTCCTCGGTATGCGGAGACCCAGGACGTCCTGTACGAAATATTGAAAAGGGCAAATTGCATAGCGTTGGAGGCTGGTCGCCGACAGGACCAGAGACTTCCAATACTCCGGAAGGGGCCCGGTCAGGCCGTCGTAGGCGTTCAGGTGCGGCCGTTCGCTCTCCTGAACGCGGAGTGCCGCAAGACCTTTTTGCACTATCTGCCACCACGCCGGTTCCCACGCGGTTGACCGGACCGGCTTATGACGGTGCAACACATGTCGTATGAGCCGCTCGCGCGGCGTCCATCGCGCCTCATCGGCGTACGGAGCCGCCTGGGGCTTGTGAAGGACGGATCTGGGTACTTCCACGGGAGAAAGACCGGGCATGCAGCGTTCCACTTCCTGAAGGTACCAGGACGGGATGGTCGCCCGGCCCTCCTCGTCCGACCGTTGCACCACCAGCATGACCTCCTCCCGTGCCGCGTGCAGTAACAGATAGAACAGTATTTTTTCCTCATCATACCCCCTGATCTTTTCCTGGATTTTGAACCCCAGGTGCACGTCCAAAAACCGGCGCGCCGAATCCCGGAAAAACCCGTCCTCTCGAATATGTCGGGGAAAAACGTGATCCGTGAGCCCGATCACGAACAGGAAGCGAAAGGACAGGCCCCTGGCTGCCATGGCATCGATGACCCGCACCCCGTTTTCCGGTTGAGAGGGATTCCACAGGAACCGTTCTTCCATGAACCTCTTGAGCGTCGCAAGAAACTCCGCATACTGAACCGGCCCGCTGACGTCCGTGAGTGCCCGGATCTCCGCCAAACACTCCTGCACCGCCTGATACACGCGCGAGAACTCCACCGTCCCCTCCACCCGGCCATCCTCTCCCCGGGACGCGTGCGCGTCCTGGTCCGATGACGGACTCGTCAGTACGCAATCCATGAGAGCCAGGGCCAAGTCCGTGAAAACTTCCCAACTCTCCTCTTCCGGGAAAGCATCAAGAAGGCCGTTTAATCGATCCAGCACGTGCCAGAGGTTCCGAACTTCTTCACCGGCAATCGTGGACTCACCCTGTCTTCGCTTGTGCGGCATCGAGGCTCCGGTTTCAAAAAACAGAGCCAGTCTCTCCCGTTCCCGCAGGCCATGTTCGATCCCGACCTGCCGGACCAACTGCTCCCATACGTCGGGACGCGGGGTCGTGAGGTCGGGGCAGACGGTCTGCCAATTCACGAACGGAGAATGCAACACGTCAAAGGTGGCGTTCCGGTCAGGATCGGGAAGACGAAGCGCGAGGAGGCGCAGCAAGGCTTGGGGAAACGGATATTGGCTCAAGGACCGTCGCAAGGTCGACTGAAAAGGAATGCCATGTGCCGAAAAGACGCGAGGCAGCACGTCTTCATATCCGCCCAACGTCCGCCCAACCACTCCGATGTCATGAAAAGGAACCCGCCGGTCGTGCACCAGGGCCAGGATCTCTTTGGCCACCACTTCAATCTCGTCGTTCGCGCCGGAGACCGTGACAAGACGACAGAACCCTTCGTTTGCCCCTGTGCCTCGATTCCCGTTTCGCCACGCGCCGGCCACGCTCGCGTCAGGACCGTCTGCGGTCGGCTTGCTGGGCACGACGGACTTGGGGGACCGGAACGCCCGGGAAGGATCGAACAAGTCTCGAAACGGAGATGCGGTCTCAACCTTGTGTTGGATTGGTCCGGCCGCGAGCCCGCGGACGTGTTGATCGAAGAACTGCTGGGCGAAACAAAAGGCCGGATGTTGATCGAGTAACGGGAAATACAACGTGGCAGGGTACTGCCTGACGACCGTTCGAAAGAGATCAAGTTGCCCTTGGGTCAGATCGTAAAATCCATAGTAAAAGATATGGGCCTGTTGACGAAGCCACGATGAAGCGGAGGCCAGGTCGAGCGCCAATACCGCGACGTCGTCATGGTCATACAACGAATGACGGCCCTGGTCGTCACACCACGCCTGGTACAAGCGGATGACCGCTTGCAGCCTGCGATCCGTTGAGAACGGGCTTTGGCTGAACGCCTCCAACACCGCACCGGCATCCACTCTCGCGTCCTTGAGATCCTTCAGCGTGGCCCAGAGTGCCGCCCAGCCGCCGGGCATCGAGGCGAGTTCGTTGAGCCCGGCGAGATCCGCTCCTCCTTTGCGCAGCCGCTGATGCACCCATTCCCGAAAAAAGGACTCGCATCGAAGTTGGTCCGCCACCTGCCGGCCCTGTTCTTCGAGCACCCGCACTGCCAACTGGTGGAACGTCAGGAGATGAACGTTGAAAAGCGGCCGGCGCTGCTCAATACAGAAGGTCCACCTGAGGTGCGTACGTAAACTTTCAGAAGGAACAAGAATCAGGCATGGCGGCGAGGGCGGGGCGGTGAACGAGCGCAGGTCGGAGGCTAAGGCTTGTTCCAGATCCGGATGAAAGAGACCCGTAACGACGTGCAGCATGGCAGGCTGAAGAAGAGCAGCGACGCTCAGGGATACGTGTCACGGGAAGGGGGCACGAACCTCCCTACCCTGTTTCCGGACCGATCAGTTCCCCGTTACAATCCGCACAGCCCCATTCCGCATCGATAAAGGTCATCGGCTCTCCACAAAACGGACAGTCGGGGGGGGAGGAGGATTGCCGGGGCGGCAGGATCGGAAGCTCAAGATCCAGATCCTCTTCATCCATCCCAAATGGAAGGGAGGTGTTCATTGGGAGGACCTATGACGAAGGTTAACCCCGACGTTGACTCAACGCTTTTTCCGCGCTTTGCCGCGAGGGCACGCCGACGAAGGTAAGTCGTCCATTGATAATCGTGGCAGGAACGGCCCGCACCGCGTGGCGGTCGGCCAGTTCCTGACCATCGGGGGTACTGATATCAATTTCCCGGTAACTGAAGCTGTGCTTCACCCGCAGTTGCTTCCACAGGCTCTTGGCGGAAGGACAGGCTGAACACGTCGAAGACACTAATAACGTCACATTGGCCATGCCACGCTCTCCTTTTGCTGTGAAGAATGGTAGCACTAACCGGAACGGCGTCGCAAGCAACACCAAAATTGCGCAAACGGATGTTGCATGGCTCCCCTCTCTCTTGCCCGGGGAAAAAACAGCCTTGGCTGCGCATCCCGACGGGCGGGATGAACGGTCAGGGGTGTGGTTCGAGTTCGATGATGCCTTTTCGGATGGCTAAAATCGCGGCTTGCGTGCGATCATAGACGTGGAGCTTGTGGAAGATGTTGCGGACGTGATTTTTCACGGTTTTCTCGCTGAGATCCAACACGTTGGCAATTTCCTTGTTGGTCTTCCCATCCGCCACCAATCGCAGGACCGTAATCTCGCGCTCCGTGAGATCGTGTTCCAGTAAGGACTTCTTTTTGCCTTTGCCTTCGGCCAGCAACGAAAATTCGGCTAAAATCTTGCTCGCGACCGACGGATGGATCAGCGATTCCCCACGGGAAATGGCACGAATGGCCGCGACGATTTCCGTGGAATCCGAGTCTTTGAGGAGATAGCCCGTGGCCCCGGCCCTGACCAGATCGAAAATATATTGATGGTCTTCATACATCGTCAGGGCAATAATCCCGATATGCGGCAGTTCCCGTTTGATGACCCGCGTAGCTTCCACACCCGTCATGCCCGGCATACTCACATCCATGACGATCACGTCGGGCAGCAAGTGCCTGGCCTTTTCCACGGCTTCGCCGCCATCCTTCGCTTCTCCGACAATCTGGATTTCTTCTTTAGTCTCGAGAATAGCGGACAGGCCCTCACGTACGACACGATGGTCATCCGCAATCAACACCTTAATTTTTTTTGCCATTTCGTGCGCTATCCTTTCTGGCCAGCGGTATCGAGACCGAGACCGTCGTCCCTTCTTCTTTGCGGGACTCCCACAAAACTTCGCCGTTGAGCAACTTGGCCCGCTCTTTCATCCCGCGCAATCCGAAGTGATCCCACTTATCGGGGTTCTGAAAAACGGCCTGCACGTCAAACCCGCTCCCATTGTCGCGAATGACGGCGGAGAGGTGAGGCGGTTGAATGTTCAATTGCACGAGGACTTTCGACGCCTTGGCGTGCTTGGATGAATTTTGCAGGGCTTCCTGGATGATCCGGAAGACAAAGACTTTCGTCTTAGGCGGCAAGCGGGTGTCGCTCCCCGTATGGGAGAAGGTGACCTGGACACGATTTTGCTTTTTATACGAATCGAGATAATTGGTCAGCGCCGACAGCAGATCCAACTTCTCGTATTGACCGGGTCGCAAGTTGAACACCACTTGTCGCGCTTCCTGAATGCCGTGTTTCAACTGGTGCTTTGCCTCACTCAGCAGGGCAAAGCACTTGGTCGGTTCCTCCTGAATCAGATTCCCGCACCGTTCCATTTTAAAATTCACGCCCACCAGCGTTTGGACCAACCCATCGTGGATTTCACAGGCGATGCGCGTCCGTTCCTCATCAACCGCGCTCTCGGCCTCCTCTTTTACGTACCGACGGAACAAGGACTGGTACCGGTTCAGGGTCTTTTCGATTTCCGTCGTGGCCCGAATCCGCGCGTCGATCAACTGCCACATGAACTTGGCACTTGCGCCGCCGATGATCGCCACGCTCGGTTTTCGAATTTTCTGCAACGCCCGCTCGACTTCGGGACTGCCGGTCACGTCAATAATCAGGTCCACCTCTTTCATGTTCAAAATTTCACGGTAGTCCTGTGTAACCGGAACCCCCAACTTCCGGGCAAGCTTGGTGCCGAGCGTTCTCGGTTTGGTCTCCCCCAGGCCGACGATACGGGCCAGCGGGTCCTGCGCAAAAATCTCCAACAAGGCCCGCCCGCCGCGGCCCCCTCCCAGAATCGCCACCCGTGTGGCAGGAGCCGCTCGACGGCGCCCCGATTTGGGTGCCGGTTTGGACTTCCGTCTGGGAACCGCGGCCGGTGCCCGGGGAGATCCGGCTTGTTGAACGGAACGGCTAGCGGCTGGCATGAATGCCTCTACCCCACCTGACCTCCCCTTACAAAGGGGAGGAATACTCTGAAGCCTGCATGCTTGTTCTGAGCTTGTCGAAGGAAGTGGAGCGAAACGTCGTTGCACATCAGGTCGCTCCCCGATCCTGCGCAAGGGATTTGATCGTTTCCATAAATTGGTCAATATCCTTGAACTCGCGATACACGGAAGCGAACCGCACGTAGGCGACTTGATCCAACTCGTGGAGTTCCCGCATGACTTCTTCTCCGATCACCATGGCCTGGATCTCCGATTCGCCCAAATCCTGCAGACGTTTTTCAATCCGGTCCACCGCGGCTTCGAGTGCGGCGCTGCTGATCGGCCGCTTTTCACATGCCTTTTTCAGACCGACCATGACTTTGGCGCGGTCGAACGTTTCCCGCCGGTTATCTTTTTTGACGATCGTGGGTAGATTTTCCTCAATCCGTTCATAGGTCGTGTAGCGGCGACGACATCCGAAGCATTCCCTGCGCCGGCGAATCACCTCACCCTCTCGAGCCGTGCGAGAATCAATCACTTTGTCGTCGAGTCGATTACAGAACGGACACTTCATGCCGGGTCTGGAACACCTCCGCGCGTTCCCAAAGAAAGAAAAGCCGTGTCACCGCCCGGAAGACTGGTGCGTAACGGCGGATTCCTCATTGGTTCCTTCGCTATGCCCGGGACAGGCTTTGAAATGAAAGAAGCGGGTTACGAGTCCGAAAAGACCGGGAAGCGGGCGCACAGCGCCTTGACTTCCTTGCGAACCCGGCTCTGAACTCGTTTGTTCGTGGGACGTTGCAACACCTCGTCCATCCACGCCACGATCTGCGACATCTCGGGCACCCCCATCCCCCGCGTCGACACGATGGGCGTCCCGATTCGAATGCCACTGGCTACCGCCGGCGGTCGTTCGTCATACGGTACGGCATTTTTATTGACGATGATGCCCGAGGCGTCGAGCGC
Source organism: Nitrospirales bacterium (assembly GCA_012270585.1). Classification (GTDB taxonomy): domain Bacteria; phylum Nitrospirota; class Nitrospiria; order Nitrospirales; family UBA8639; genus Bin75. The sequence goes on along the minus strand of JAAXIB010000060.1, from coordinate 2,068 downwards.
CTCCTCGGCTGCTTTACCCGTCACCCCTTTGGAATTGAGATTCAGCAGGAACAGATGGGTATCCGTTCCACCGGACACCACATGATAGCCCCGTGCGAGGAACCCATCCGCCAAGGCCCTGGCATTGTCCAGGATTCGTTGTTGATAGGCGATAAAACTCTGGTTCAGGGCTTCCTTGAACGCCACGGCCTTGGCCGCAATCACGTGCATGAGCGGCCCGCCTTGCAGCCCGGGAAAGACGATCTTATCCACGGCTTTCGCGTGTTCTTCTTTACACATCACCATGCCGGCGCGAGGCCCACGCAAGGTCTTGTGGGTGGTGGTGGTGACAAAATCGGCATAGGGAACCGGGCTGGGGTGTAGCCCCGTCGCCACCAAGCCCGCGATATGCGCGATATCGACCAACAGATAGGCCCCCACGGATTTCGCAATCTCCTGAAACCGCGGGAAGTCGATAACTTTCGAATAGGCGCTCGCCCCGACGACGATCATACGCGGGCGAACTTCTTCCGTCTTTTGCTGCACCGCCTCGTAATCGATCAACTCGGTTTCGCGATCGACTCCGTAGGAAAAGGCCTGCAACAGCTTTCCTGAAAAATTGACCTTGCTGCCGTGGGTCAAATGGCCCCCCTGCGAGAGAGCCATACCCAGGATGGTATCACCGGGTTTCAAGACCGCAAGGTAGGCCGCCATGTTGGCGGTGGAACCCGAATGCGGCTGAACGTTGACGTGCTCACAGCCAAACAACTGCTTGGCCCGCGCAATGGCCAACTCTTCGACCGCATCCACGTACTGGCAACCGCCATAATAGCGCCGCCGTGGATAGCCTTCCGCATATTTGTTGGTCATCAACGACCCCTGCGCGGCCAGGACGGCAGGGCTCGCATAATTTTCCGAAGCGATCAGCACCAGCTTGTCGCGTTGTCGTTTTTCTTCGGCGCGAAAAGCCGCGTAGACCTCAGGATCCTCTTGTTTGACCGCTTTCAGGGTCCCGACGACGTAGCCCATTACTCGTCCTGGGACTTCGGGGGAGGAACGGCATCGTCGGTCGCAGCTTCATCAACCCGGGCCTCGGCCTCTCCCCCCTGTTTGACAAGGCAAACGGACACATTCGCGATAATGTCTCGATGCAACTTGATGCCGACGGTAAACGTGCCCAACTCTTTCAGGGGATTCGCCAATTGAATCTTTCGGCGATCCACGGCAAATCCTTCGGCCAACAACCCGGTTTCCAGATCCTTCGCGGTGATGGATCCGAACAGCTTGTCATCCTTGCCGGCCTGGACCGGAAACGTAAGCGAGACCCTGGACAATTTCGTCGCCTGTTCCTGGATGTCCTGTTCAACCTTCTTCGCCTTTTGAGCTGTCACTCGTTTGGCATGCTCCAAGGCCTTCACGTTACGGGGATTGGCCTCCAGGGCTTTTTGACGGGGGAGCAAGAAATTCCGCGCATATCCGTCAGCCACGTCGAGCACGTCTCCCATATACCCCAAACTGTCAATATTTTCTTGAAGAATCACCTTCATCGTCACCCTGCCCCCTTTCTCTATGAAGGGATAGTATCATAAGGACCACGTGGGGGAAATGTCAATTTGAAGCCGTTGCAACGGCGCGCCCACCAACACGGCGTGATCCCTGCACAAAGGGGCGAGAGGCCACCTCTACAACGATAAAGGGTTGCCGGAGGCTTGGCCTTTCGTTTTTTCTTGTCATCCTCGACGTCTGTAATTTTCTGTCATCCTCGACATCCTTAATCGAGGATCCAGGGGGTTTTCCCCTTCTCTTTACGAAGAGAACGACTCTGGATTCCTGCGTTCGCAGGAGTATCTGTGTTTGAAGTCAACCCTTTTTTAGGAAGCCGGCACCCCCTCGGGGACCCACGGCGTCCCCCGCCGCGCAATCGCATGCAGTCGCAACAGCAGCTTCCGCATCACCGCTACCAACGCCACTTTGGCGGGGTTCCCCAGCCCCAGTAACCGCTTATTAAACCGGCCCAAGTCCGGGTTCGTGCGGGTCACCTACAAAGCCGCCATGTAGAGAGCCCGGCGCACCAGGCCCCGGCCCCCCC
>JAAXIB010000022.1 GCA_012270585.1 Nitrospirales bacterium | reverse complement strand
GCGCGGCGGGGGACGCCGTGGGTCCCCGAGGGGGCGCTGGCTTCCTAAAAAAAGGTTGCCTTCAAACACAGATACTCCTGCGAACGCAGAAATCCAGGGTCGCTCTCTTTTTTTTTATCAAATGAAGATTCAGATTAACGACATCAGTCTGGCCTATTCAGATGAGGGCCAAGGGCCTCCGGTTGTTTTTCTCCACGCGTTTCCGCTCAATCGGACGATGTGGGTTCCGCAGGTCGCCGGACTATCGGATCGGTATCGTGTCGTCACAATCGACCTGCGCGGGCATGGAGAATCCGATGCGCCGATGTGGCGCTATACTCTGGACCGGTTTGCGGAGGACGTCCACGGCCTGCTGGCGCATCTGGGTATTGCGCGGGCGACGTTCGTGGGACTGTCCATGGGCGGGTATATTCTCTTCGCGTTGTATCGAAAGCATCCGGCGCTTTTTCAAGCCCTCGTGCTGGCCGATACCCGGACGACGGCCGATACGCCTGAAGCCAAGGCCGCTCGATTCTCCATGGCCCAGATCGCGTATCGACGGGGGGTATCGGCCATCGCCGACCTCATGTTGCCCAAATTATTGAGTCCCGCTTCTTGGGAACACCGCGCAGACTTACGGGATCATTTGCGCGCAATCATCACCGGCAACCAGGTTTCCGGAATCGTGGGCGATCTCATGGCCATGGAAGAACGACCGGATTCCACCCCGCTGTTGAGTACCATTTCCGTTCCGACGTTGGTGATCGTCGGCGAAGAGGACCTCGCCTCACCACCCGAGGAAGTGGAAAGTATGGCCAAACAGGTCCCCGGCTCCACCTTTGTGCGCATTCCCCGGGCCGGGCATCTCTCGAACCTGGAAAACCCTGGCGCCTTCAACGCCGCGCTTCTGACTTTTTTGACGTCGTTGGAGAATTCGGGTTTGTAGGGGCGGGCCTGCGTGCCCCCTCACCCCAGCCCTCTCCCACGTCGGGGAGAGGGAGTGGCCAAGCGGCCCCGGCCCACGCTCAGACGGGTCGACCGATGAGTTTCAAAAATTCATCACGGGTTTGTTGCTGCCTGCGAAACCCGCCCAGCATGTGACTCGTAACGGCTATGGCATTTTGCTTTTCGACGCCGCGCATCATCATGCACAGGTGCTGCGCTTCGATGACGACCCCCACCCCCAAGGGGTTCAGCGCCGTCTTGAGGGTCTCGGCGATTTCCACGGTCAGGCGTTCCTGCACCTGAAGCCGCCGGCTCAGCACTTCGACGATCCTCGGCAGTTTGCTGAGGCCGACGACCCGTTTATTCGGGATATACCCCACGTGACACTTTCCGAAAAACGGAAGCAGGTGATGTTCGCATAAGCTGTAAAAATCTATATCGCGGACAATGACCATCTCGTCATATTCGAGCGGGAACAGGGCCCCGTTGATGATCTCCGTGATGTCCTGATCGTACCCTTTCGTCAGAAACGCAAGCGCCTGGGCCATGCGCTCGGGCGTTTTCTCCAACCCGACACGCTTGGGATCTTCGCCAAGCACTTTCAAGAGTTGCGTAATCAGCGGCTGTACCGCTTTGCCGGCGGCGGGGTTGACGTCGAAGTCCGGGGCGGCCTTTGTTGCCCGCGCGCGTTGTCGCGTTGGGGTCTTGAGAGTCTGAGGCTTGTTCATGGGATCTCGAAAGACACTCGCTCAGGCTGACTGGCGTTCAGGCAAAACGGATTCTTGGTATTCGAAATAATTGTCACGCGTTTCAATCAGCCCGATTTTTTCCAATCGTCCCTTCGGGACGTCGTTCACCAATTCGTCCCAGATAAACTTGACGAGATTTTCGCCGGTGGTCACGAGCTGCTGAAACGCCGGGTCGTGATTCAGATGACGGTGATCGAAGCGTTCCACGATTTTCCGGTTCACCAGCCGGTCCAGGGCCGGGACGTCCGTCACGTCGCCGGTTTGCGAATCCAAGTCGCCGGTGACCGTGACGAACACGGTGTAGTCATGACCATGTCCGTTCGGGTTGTTGCACTTATCGTAGACTTTTCGATTGACGTCGTCGGACAAGGCGTCCGTATGCAACCGGTGCGCCGCGCAGAACCGATATTGACGGGTCACGCAGATTTTTTCCTTCATCGGGATCGACCTGTTCCAAGCCGCGTCAACTCTCGGCGGCATTCGAGGCGTCCAGCTGATCGGCAGCCGTGGACGCCCATTTTTCTTCGGGCACCTGGACCACCACGTCTCCCAAAACCATGGCTTGGCAACCCAGACGATGATAGGGTTCGGTCAACGCTTCGCGATCGAGCAGGTCCTGCTCTTCAAAATCTATTTCGGACAAATGTTCTCCCCCCATGATGACTTCGACCCGGCAGGTCGAACACGAAGCACTCCCCCCGCAATCATGGTTGAGCGGAAAGCCCATCTGTTCGGCGGCATCGAGCAGGGAGACGTTCTCCGGAACCTCACCGCTTGTGCCTTCGGGATGGATAAAGGTAACACGTGGCATCCGACATTACCCCACGGCAACCGCCGGTTCCGTCGCGGTCGGATTAAACGGACACGCGCGTTTGGCGACGTGTTCCTCAAATTCGTGCCGGAACAGGCGAAGACTGTTTTGGACCAGGACGGCCGCGCCCGTCACCAGCGTGCAGTAGCCCGTGCCTTTGACGAACCCGCAGATCTGCAGAAGTTTGTCCAGATCTTCCTGCGCCCCGGTGCCATCCTCGATTTTCGCCACCAATTCTTCCAGATGCTCGGTCCCGATCCGGCAGGGCGGACATTGCCCGCAACTCTCTTCCCGAAAAAACGTGGAGAGCTTGAGCGTCTGTCCCACCATGCAGGTGGCATCATCCACGACGATCACGCCCGCGGACCCGAGCCCGGTCCCGGCCTTTTTCAAGGCATCGAAATCCATGTGCAGATCCAACGCGTCCGGCCCCACCATGGCAAAGGACGGTCCACCCGGAAAGATCGCCTTGATCGCCCGGCCATGGGGAACGCCGCCTCCGCATTCTTCGATCAAATGACGCAGGGGCGTGCCCAAAGGCAATTCATAGACACCCGGCCGGTTCACGGCTCCGCTCAGCGAAAAGAGCATCGTTCCCGGACTCTTTTCCGCGCCCACTTCCGCAAACCATTGCGCCCCGTGGCGCAGCAGGTGCGGCACGTGGGAGAGGGTTTCGACGTTGTTCACCAGGGTCGGCTTGCCATGCAGTCCGAACTCGGTGGGGTAAAACGGCGGCTTTTCCTTTGGTTGCGCCGGGCGGCCCTGCATGGACTCCAACATCGCGGTCTCTTCACCGGCAACGTAACTGCCATGCCCGTCGAAAATCTCCAAGTCGAGGTCAACCCCGGCACCCAGCGCGTTTCGACCCAAAAACCCGCGCGCCCGGGCTTGATCCAAGGCCTTGTCCAAACTCGCCCGCGCCTCCACAAATTCGGCATTCAGATAAATGTACGCTTCCCGCGCGCCGATGGTGAAGGCGGCGATCAGGCACCCCTCAATCAACTGATGCGGGTAATGTTGGACCAGGTACCGGTCCTTGAAGGTGCCCGGCTCGTGCTCGCCGGCGTTGCAGACGAAATAGCGCTCCTGCTCCCGATGGTGCACCACCTTATCCCATTTCAATCCCGTGGGAAACCCGGCTCCGCCCCGGCCGCGCAGACCCGCCCGTTTCAACTCATCGATCACCCGGTCAGGATCGGCGTCTCGAACCACTTGTTGCCACGCCTCATACCCGCCCCGTTTGACGTAGCCGTCAATATCCCACGGCTCACCATCGAGCGGAGTCAGTAATCGAAGGGGGAACTCTTCCGTCATAAATAATACCACCCTCCGGGCAACGTGCCCAGGTTGTCCTTGTATGTGTTCACGCATTTGTTGATCATTTTCACTGCCTCCTTCCGTCATTCCCGACATTAGTAATCGGGAATCCAGTGTCTTTCTCTTTACGGACGAAGAAAAAACCCTGGATCCCCGATCGGGTCGGGGATGACAGCAAGGAGATTCCTCGCTTTGCTCGGAATGACAATTCCTGTGTGGTCGGCCCCATATCCTACCAACGAATGATCGAACATTTACAGGCTCTGACTCATTCCGTCAAGCCGTTCTCCGGCAGATGGACACCAAAAACCTTTGAACATCAATGAGTTATACTCTATCAGACCCCTTCGACGAACAAGAAGCAAGCCGCTCCCTGTTTTTCACATGGAGAAACCCGCGTCTGCGCTTCGCCCGATTGTAGGATTGTAAATGGGATGACGAGTGAGTACACTCTCGTCCTGTTATGGAGGAATGCTCTCCCACTTTACACTCCCATTTCGATTAAGGAGGAACGCTTGTGGCTTCAGCAAATGATACGCCTTTAGTCGGCATTGTTATGGGCAGTAAAAGCGATTGGGAGGTCATGCGACTGGCCAGCGAGACGCTGACGCAGCTCGGCATTGCCAATGAATGTCGTGTGATTTCCGCGCATCGTGCCCCTGACGCCTTATTCGAATACGTGAGTCAAGCCGAGTCACGAGGACTCCGCGTCATGATCGCAGGTGCCGGTGGGGCAGCGCACCTGCCCGGGGTGATTGCGGCGAAGACGACCCTGCCGGTTCTCGGCGTGCCCATGCAATCCAAAGCTCTGCAAGGCCTCGATTCTCTGCTCTCTATCGTGCAAATGCCCAAGGGCATTCCCGTCGCCACTCTGGCCATCGGCGAAGCCGGGGCGGCAAACGCCGCCTTATTCGCGGCCGCAATCCTGGCTCTCGAAGATGCGACCGTCAAAAAAAACCTGGAAGAGTACCGCAGGAAACAAACGGAGAAGGTGCTGGCTGAAAAATTGCAGTAGTGATGGGTCGTTTCGAGTTTTCGTGAATTTCCCTGAGCGACCTTTTGTAACAGCTTTCTACCGCGAGAGCCCCCTGCTTTCTTCTCCTGTGCCTTCTCCTCGTTAGGTCGACTCGTTCCCCTATTCCTCCGTCCCTGTTCCCCCGCTTTCTGTTCCATCCTCAGGAGTGACGTATTGTCCAAGATCCCCCATCACCCGATCAATCAATTCAATGAATACGGAGAGGTCCTTGAGGTAATGACGCCACTCTTCCCGCTCGATCAGTTCGTGTGAGTACCGCTTGGTCGAAAGTCTGACATCCCCATCAAAATAATCAAAAAAGTCTTTCAGGGTTGCGAGGTCATGGTTCAAAGGAGACTGCGGTGGCGAGGACGATTTCGTGATAAACGCAACCAGTTCATACCCACCTGGGAGCACACTTCGGCTGTCTTGATATGTGGACTCAAGCCGCTCTTGGACGGACGATGGGAGTTTTTTGAAAAGTTTGGCCAGCCCATGAATGTTTTCGTAGTCCTTGTCGTTGAGTTTTAGGAGGAGCTTGAGCATCAACTCTAAGGCTATGCCGAGATTGAAATGGGAAACCGACTTCATGGACCCCCACATATCATGATGGGTTCGGCCATTACTCCTTGGCACAACGTCCTGACTGTCGTCGCGGAGGCCGTGGCACCTGATCTCCCTTTCAATGAGGATCGCGGTGTTGGCGAAATCTAGGATGCAGTAGAACAAGTGGGTGTGGGCGGCCACGACTTGGTTGTTCTCGTTGGTGGTTTCCAGGCGCCAGTCTGTTGCTCGTGCCTCTTCCATGATCTCCTCTTCTCCCTCTTCCCCACAATCACTCCGGCAGCTATAATGCACGTCTTCACGTTCGATGTGGTCCTTCATTGGGGGAGGGTCAGTGCAGCTTATACAAATTGAAATGATTTTGAAAACGTAACCGTCTCTGAACTGGACCATGAAAAGAAGACGTGACGATTCGTTTGTCGACTACTTCAAAGCCATCAAAGAGATTGATCTCTCCGACGCCACTGAATACACCTTACGAACACCGCTTCACAACCTACTTGACGCCCTCGCCGAGGACAGAAACCCGCCCCTCAAAATCATCCCCGAACCGAAGCGGGATAAGACCAAACTAGGCGCACCAGATTTCAAGGTCAAGCTACATGAAGCAATTGTCGGCTATGTGGAAACTAAGAAGGTCGGCGAAAACTTAGATGCTGTTCTGAAATCCGATCAGATCGCAAAATACAAAAAACTATCGGGCAATATCATCCTTACCAACTATTTGGAATGGATTTGGCTGAAAGATGACTCTATCGCAAAAAGAGAGACGCTTTGCTACATCAGCGACGTGGGCTATCACCGGACGAAGCTGGACAAGGACAAAGCGGACAAGGTTGCCGAACTGATCGCCAGATTTCTATCCACGCCTCCGCAGAAGCTGGCAGAAGCGAAAAAACTAGCATACGCCTTGGCTATACGCTGTCACGACCTGCGCGATTTCCTTCTGGAAGAACTGGAACGCCAAGCAAGAGAACACCGGCAAGGCAAGCTTCACGGCCTGTACGCGGCGTTCCAAAAAGATGTATTCCATAAGCTGGAGTTAAAAGAATTCGCGGACGCCTTCGCGCAAACGCTGGGCTATGGTCTATTCCTGGCAAAACTGACCGCTGGAGAGCGAACAGATGTGACATTGGAAAACGCCAATCAATATATTCCCAGTAATTTTGAATTAATCATCGAATTGGTGGGGTTCCTAGGAGAGTTAAAGCGGAGGGAATACCGAAGGATCAATTGGCTAGTAGAAGAGATACTAAGCATTTTGAATACACTGGACTTAGGAGCTATTCAGGAAACCCTCGCCTTCACCAAACGACAAGGCACGTTGTTCCCTCGCACGGAGGAAGAACGTCTGCTGTTCGACAAAGATCCGTATGTGTATTTTTATGAGAACTTCCTGAAAGACTATGACAAGGATACCCGCAAGGCACGTGGAGTCTATTACACCCCACGACCAGTCGTGAACTTCATAGTCCGTGCAGTAGACGACATTCTGAAAGACACCTTTGGGATCGACGACGGACTGGCCGACTACAAACGCGTGACCGTGCTCGATTTTGCTACTGGCACGGGAACCTTTCTACTGGAAATATTGAACAAGATATTCGAGACGGTCCCCGAAGGTATCCGCGACCTGATCGTGAAAGAGCACGTTCTAAAAAATCTAAACGGCTTTGAATATCTTATTGCCCCGTACACTGTCGCGCACATGAAACTGTCTCAATTTCTGCGCGACAAGGGTTACCACATGCAGCACGATGAGCGGCTGAATATCTATCTCACCAACACGCTAGAACCCATTGAGCCACAGGCCAACTACCTATTGCCTGTCTTGTCGGAGGAGGTGGCCGCTGCACAGACCGTCAAGGACAACCCTATTCTCGTAATTGCCGGAAACCCACCCTACTCTGGTCATTCCAAAAATACTGGAGACTGGATTACAAACTTAATCAAATCGTATAAGTTCGTGGACGATCAGCCACTGGGCGAGAGAAACCCAAAGTGGCTACAAGATGACTACGTGAAATTCATCCGCTTCGCTCAATGGAAAATGGATCAAGTGGAAGAAGGCATTGTCGGCATCATTACCAATCATTCTTTTCTTGACAATCCGACTTTTCGGGGAATGCGCCAATCCTTGCTACAGACCTTCAACCGGATATACGTACTCGACCTGCACGGCAATACAAAAAAGCAAGAGAGGACGCCTGAAGGTGGAAAAGATGAAAACGTATTCGACATTGAACAGGGAGTGGCTATTTCTCTGTTAGTGAAAAAGAGAGGACTGTCAAGAGCCGTGTGTCATGCTGATCTATGGGGAACACGCAAGGTGAAATATGTAGCGCTGCTTGAAGTCGAAAAGGAATCCATGGAATGGCAGGAATTAAATCCTTCCACGCCCTTTTATCTCTTCATTCCACAGGATGAGAAATTGCGAGAGAAATACGAAAAGAGCTGGCAGGTTACGCAGATTTTTTCAGAAAACGTTTTGGGCTTTCAAACCCATCGGGATAACTTCGCTATTGCCTACGAAAAAAGCGATATTGAGCGACGCATTAGAGACATGCTTGATGACGGCATAACCGATCAAGAACTGCAAGAAAAATACCATCTTCGCGATAAGCCAAAGGGATGGATTCCCAAAGCCCGTAAGTCACTTAAGAGAACGATTGCTCCGTCACAAGGCATCATCCAGTGTTCATACAGACCTTTTGATAAAAGATGGTGCCTCTTTGGCTATGAATTTATGGATCGCCCGCGACGTGAACTCATTAATCATGTCGCGTGGCGCAAAAACTTGTGCCTCAATGTCATGCGACAAACCAAGGCTGCTGAGTGGAAACACGTTCTGATGAGTGACGATCCCACTCCTGCAGTTTTCATTGAAATCAAGGACGGCTCCTCTGTTTTTCCTCTTTACCTCTTCCCGCCGCCAGAAGAAGAACCAAAAAACAAAGGCAAACTTTTCGAGGAAGATGGGCCTTTTCAAGGCAAAGAGCGCATTGAGAATCTTAGCAAAGAATTCCGTCGGTTCGTAGACGAAAAGTACCAGCACCACTACGGCCCGGAAGCCATCCTTGGCTATGTCTACGCCGTGCTGCACAGCCCAAGATACCGAGGCAAATATCTCGAATTTCTGAAACTCGATTTCCCGCGCATCCCTTTCGTGGACAACAGCAAGACGTTCGAGGCATTATCCACCCTCGGTTGGGAGTTGATGCAGGCACACTTGCTTCAATCCGTACCGCAAAAGTTGAAGGTGGATATTAGCCCAGGGAACTTCAAGATCGAAAAACCTACCTACAGCGCCCAAAGCCAACGACTAAGCATCAACAAGACACAGTATTTCACTGCCGTGCCGCAGGACGTGTGGGACTTCCATATTGGCGGCTACCAAGTGCTCAACCAATACCTCAAGGCCCGCAAAGGCCGGTCCCTATCCCTCGACGAAATCGAAAACGTTCAGAAAATGGTCAACGTTCTGCGCTTCACCATCGACCAGATGCAGCGCATCGACAAATACTGGAAGCCGTGACAACTCCAAAGGACTTCCCGCTTTCGTAACACGACTCACCGAAAGAATAGACACCGAAAAACAAGTCAGGAAGGGCCAAGCAAGACATGGGAGCCAAAAAGCAGTTCTGCCCCATTTGGGGCGATACCGTAACGTGCATAATATGTTGCGATGACAGAGATGCTTTTGTTGTCGAGGGTTCTCCGCGTATTGGTGGGGACTATGAAATTTCAGCCGAAGCCATGCAAGATGTTGGTGCCTTGGATGAGAAAGACAAAGCCAAACTGACCACCTTTCTCCTCGAATCGCGGAGCGCGGGTGATCGTACGCCACTGGTCACGTCCGACCTCGTTGAGAAAGCCAAAATTGCAGATCCTCTTCCCGTGTATGCCCGAGCCGAGAGACTCCTTCGATACTTGGTCAAGACAAAGCATCTCGTTGGAGAATCATTCCAGCTTCTAGACCCTCCACCAAAAAATTTGGAAGCCTTAGCTTGGTCCGAATCAACATCATGGGACGAAATTCACTTTTTTGCAAAGTACCTGACAACCATGCAATGGCTAGATAAAGAAAAAAATGGAACGGAATGCTATACGATAACGATTCCTGGTTATCAGCATGTAGCAGAGCAGTCGACCAAGAGAGATTCGTCCCAATGCTTTGTTGCGATGTGGTTTAATGACTCAATGGATTCGGCCTATGAGGACGGCATCAAAAAGGCAATCAAAGAGTGCGGGTACAAGCCTTTGCGGATCGACAAGAAATTGGACGTGAACAAGATTGACGATGAGATTATTGCCGAAATTCGCCGCTCCCGCTTCGTGGTGGCTGACTTCACGCATGATAAGAAGACAGGTGTTCGTGGGGGCGTGTACTACGAAGCAGGCTTTGCCTATGGTCTTGGGCTTGATGTCATATATTCATGCCAGAAAGATCTAGAGGGAGAACTCAACTTTGATACCCGACAATATCACCACATCCTTTGGGAAACTCCGGAAGACCTGCGCATACAACTCAGAGATAGGATTCGGGCTCGCGTCGGAGACTACAAGGCTGAGTCTGCTCACGCGATTTGACTTTTTGCAGGCCAGCCTTATCTCGTTATCAATGCTCAGCGGCACGATCGAAGACGTGTTCACATTCTGATAACCTACGCTTTTTTAAGGAGAAGATAGCATGTCAGATGTCGGTCTTATCATAGGAGCGCTGGCGCTTAAAAAAGTTTTGGGCCCAGCCGCTGAGGAACTGGGCAGAGACCTTAAGGACCTGTACAAGGTGGGCTGGGAAAAGTTGCTCGCTTCTGCCTATCGTAAACTCAAGAATCCAGATGACGGCAAGCAGGCCAACTTGCGTGTAGCCCAAGATGTCCTATGGAATGGAGCACTCACAAATGACGAAGTGTGTGCAGAATATTTCGGTGGGATTCTCGCCTCATCCCGTAGCGAAGACGGCAAAGACGATTCAAATATTCAATACTCCAGCGCTATTAGATCTCTATCCTCCTCACAACTTCGCCTTCACTACTTGATCTATAACGTCTTTAACAAAATGCTGGTAACAAAACAAGCTAAGATAAACGTCGCGCAAGGCGACGAGATTCAAGCTCATTCGATTTGGCTCTCAGCTACAGAATTGATGGAAACATACCAGATCAATGTCGATATCGATTTCAATGGTTTGTATAAGCAGGGGTTAGTGTATGAATACAAATGGGACACCCTGGCGACTGCTCCCGTACATTTTGGCATGGCCAAGCCCACCACATTCGGGGTGACGCTATATGCTGCTGCACACAACCGTATGTCCGAATGGCGTCAATACCCGTCTCTTGACTTTGGCGATTTCGAGTCTATTCCGACTCCACAATTATTCGGAGCTACACTTGACGAATTGAAGCAAGCTCACAATAGAGCCGACACATAAAAAATATTGAGTGCCCCAGGAAACAAACGGAGAAAGTCCTGGCTGAAAAATTGCCGTAGGCGAAATTTGATTTGTGACCGATCTGCCAAGAACATTTGCATCGACCATCGAAAAAACTGGAATGTAACACACAGTTAAGACCGTCAAACGTTGCATATGGATAGCGGGCTCTATATGATAGTCAATATCGGCAAGGCACAGATGCAGAAGAGGCCCACACATACAAGCACACAATGTAACGTCTAGGATGGCACAAAATATAAGTGGCAACGACACGAGCGCCTGTGTCGAACTCGTCGGATTCTCCGTTGTTTTTGTGGCGAATTCGAACAATCCATCAATCCTAAATCCAGACTTTTTGCGCTACAACGAAATTGTAGGTGCCGACTTGCAGGTTCAGGGCAATCCCATTACAACTCCAGCATTTTCACAAGTGATGTTCGAGGGTGGTCTGTCTGTGAAAGCGGACCCAAACAGGGTAATATTCGAGCAAATCCAAGACCCATTGACAATAGAAGGTGTCATGTGCCCGGAAATAGCGCAACGTTACCTGCAGAAGGTGCCACACGTCCCATACAACGCTGTTGGCATCAACCCAAAAAGTTGCAGAATTTCACCTGCAGCGAGACCGGAAAAAGTGTCAACGGCTTTGCTCGACAAGGGTGTATGGATGTCATACAAAGACGTTCACCCAGAGATTCATTTAAAAACAATATACAAATATGAGAGCAGGATGATTGTTTTGGAAATCATTGAAGCAAAAAAGCGAACAAAAGATAATGTCGAAATCCCTGGAATTCTGTTTCAGGCAAATATTCACAGGGACATACCGGCAATGAATCCGCAAAAACGTGTTGAATTTGTGTCAACTATTCTAGCATCATGGAAAGAAGACTTATCCGATTTTGGTGCGCTTGTAGCGAAGTTTACTTTTCGGAATATCGACTCATGACAACTTCCATAAGAACAACTTTCGATCCACACGGACCAAGGGCATTGCTTGGCATTCCATTTTTGGCATCTGATGTCGATACATCGTCTGAAAGCGTTAGCGGGTCAGAAGATTGGAGAAATTTGAGCAGCGGGAGAGACGAGTCAAAGGAAAAACAGTGGATAGAAACACACTGGACAGTTGCACGTGATTGGCAACCTCTCTCGGTGAGAGATGCTTCAAGAAGTAGTCAGACGATAGGAGCAGTGTTTTTAGCTATAGTTGATAGCGTTGCAGAAGATGCAAAAGCATTATCGATTCCATCGAGTCTTGAGATTGTCCAACTCGATCGCAAACTTAATCTGATCAAGAGCCTCTACTTCAATACGCTGAGTTCCGGCATCGGAACTCTGGTAGATCGAATTGCAGAGGCCTACAGTTCCGAACTGAACGAGGCCTTGCGCGACCTTCGTGAAGCAAGGGACGAGGCTCGTGAAGAAGGATTTCCACAGCCTTCCGATATTACCTTGGAAAACGCGGAACGGCTGCTGACAGAAATGTATGGGATTTCACCTCGTCGTTTCGAAGTCTATCCCACTCCAGACGGCGAGATTGCCATCGATGCGCCTGATGGGCAAGGACGGTCAGTCATTCTGCTGTGCGATTCGGAGGGGGGTGCGCTGTGCTTGGTCAATTTGAACGGCTACCATCGTCGTGCCCGGTATTCCACCACCGAGATGCTTCCTGACGGTTTCGTGCATGAAGCTTTGGTTGATCTGGAACATTAAAGCGATCTCTCTTAGTGAAAGTTCCTAGCAACATTGCACCAGAGGAAGAACTCGGGCGAGACATATATTCAAGAAAACACGCTCGACGGGCTCAACGAACAAGAGCTCCTTTTAATGTCTTTCTGGTGGAGGAGGGCAATACAAAGATTTCCGTTGACAGGCTTACTCTTGCTCCATCGGATAAAGCGACTGCAAACGCCGATAAAAGAGCCATTGCTCGCAACGCCACGTTCTATGGATGGGCCGTCGTGACGGCTGAAAAGGCCAGCGACAAAGGGCGGCACGTCATTGCAACCCCAAAGCCAGAATATGATAATCCATATCATGCAGACATCGTTCTGCCTGAACTCGCGGGTGAAGATAGAGATGAACAGAAAGATCATGCACAGAAATTGGCTGATGCTTCGGAATGGCGTGAGCGGCCAGATACAGGATTCAGAAATGCTGCCAAGGGACAGCAATTCACATGACCGTCACTCAATGCTGCCATTGCGGTAGGTATCGTAGCGGATTACAAACCGAGGATCTTATCGACCTCTTGGCATAATTCTCTGACGCCCTGGGCCGACACCTCGAACGCGGCTTTTTCGTCGGGCGTCAGTTCATATTCGAGAATTTCTTCGACGCCGTTTTTCCCCAATCGTATCGGCACCCCCATAAACGTCCCTTTCAGGCCGTACTCGCCTTCACACAGCGCCGCACAGGGAAGGACTTTGTTATCATCCCGGACAATGGCTTCGACCATTTCGACCACCGACGCCGCCGGTGCGTAGTAGGCACTCCCCGTCTTGAGGAGACTGACGATTTCACCGCCCCCGGCGCGCGTCCGTTTCACCAGGGCATCGAGCCGCTCTTGCGACATCCATTGATCCACGGGGCGACCGGCCACCGTCGTATAGCGAATCAGCGGCACCATCGCATCCCCATGCCCCCCCAGCACCATGGCCTGGACATTATCGACCGAGACGTTCAACTCCTGGGCGATAAACGTGCAGAACCGGGCGGAGTCCAAAATCCCGGCCATGCCCACGACTCGCTGTTTGGGAAATCCGCTCACCCGATAGGCGACGTACGTCATGGCATCCAACGGATTGGCCACGATGACCAGAACGGCCGCGGGAGAACGGGTGGCCACTTCCTGTACGACGGATCGAACGATCTTGATGTTGGTCTCCAGTAATTCGGACCGGCTCATGCCGGGCTTCCGGGCAATCCCGGAAGTCACCACCACCACGTCGGAATCCACTGTATCCTCGTACCGGTCAGTCCCGCGTATCGGCGAGTCATAGCCGCACACCGCGCCGGCTTGCGCCAAATCCAAGGCCTTGCCTTGCGGCAGGCCTTCCACTATATCCACCAGGATGATCTCGTACCCGCTCTTTTCGGCCAGTCGCTGCGCCACGGATCCCCCGACGTTGCCTGCCCCGACGATGGTAATTTTCTGTCGACTCATAACTCACCCGGCGTTAGATTGTTGTTCCGACTCCATGAACGCGAAGGCACCCTGAGCACTTTGCCGGCTGGCGTTCCGATCCCTAGTCGTCGTCGTGACTGGCCCATCCCCCGACCTTGAAATTGATGGTGCAGACGAAATTCTCTCCGTCGTAAAAATTCACCTTGATCTTTTTTCTTCCATATTCCCGGGCCAGGAACTCTTCCGGCGTGTCCACCAGTTCCTGATAGCCACCGGGGGGATAGGACCCCAATTCCGTGAAGCTCACGATCATGCCCTGCTTCACTTCCTGCAGGATTCTGGCGGAGGATCGAGGATACACTTCCCAGAATTTGGCATCAATCTCTTCGGGAGACGGCTCGGAACTCATTTCGCCGCGCTTCCGATCTTTTTTCTCAAATTTGGCCAGGCGACGGACGTACGGATACTGGTGTCCGGTAAACAGCTTGTACAGCCAGGGCGGAACCGTTCGTTCTGGGGAGGCATCACTCATCACATGACCAGGTCTGCATTCACTCGTTCGTTGACCATTCCCGCCGTCTTCTCTCTGTCATTCCCGCAGTTTTTAGCGGGAATCCAGTGTCTTTATTGGCGGTTGACATGTCAACAAATCCAAAACAAAGACCCTGGATCCTCGCGTTCGCAAGGATGACAGAAAAAGCAATCGGGAGGCTTTATCTGTCAACGAATTGCTGAACACATACAGGGATGACAGAAAAAGAATAATACATCCCAGCTCTCATCCGCCCGCGCACACCTGCCCTCAATCCCTGATCGAACCGAGAGCTTACCCCGGACTCTATCCGGGGACGGGCTCCGATCTGGGGGATGGCGCCGCCACAGAAGAAGGAACACACGCCGGAAAGAGGCGTCACGACCGTCCCGTCAATCGTTGATACACGCGCGGCAATCGTTCAGGCAAGGTCAGGATGTCATCCAGGACCAGGTATTGAACGTCGCCGTACATGCGTTTCAGATAGTCGCTCGCCTGTTGGTCGATGGTCAGGCAAAAGGGACTGATCCCCTGCTGCCGCGCCTCTCGCAGCGCCATGCGGGTATCCTCCAGGGCATATTCCTCTCCATAATCCCCGTCAAGGGGACGCCCGTCACTCAACAGGACGAGCAATCGGTGCCGGGCCGGACAACGCAGCAGTTTTTGGACGGCATGCCGGATCGCGGCACCGTCACGATTCTGCTGCAGCGGCGTCATGGCCGCAATGCGCTGGCCGGTTTGATAGCGCCGGGTGTCGCTGAAATCCTTCAGCACCATGAAATCCACCTGATGCCGACCCTGGCCGGAAAAGCCGTATAACGCATATTGGTCCCCGATGGCTTCCAAGGCCTCGGTGAGCACGATCAACCCTTCCTTCTCCACGTCGATCACGCGACGCTGTCCCGTTTCCAATTGCCTGCCCGTCGAGCCACTCATATCAACCAAAAACGCCACGGCAACCTGACGTTCGCGTTTGTCCCGCCGGTCGTAGATCCGGTCGGAGGGGTCGATCCCCGCCCGCCGATCCGCCACGTGACGAATCGCGGCATCCAAATCCACGTGCTCGCCGTGGTCATAGCCATGGACCCGCTGCAAGCCCGTGGGCCGCATGGTTTCAAAATAGCGCCGCAAGACCCGGATGGCCGGGGCATGTTTTTCCAGGACCCGTTGGGCAAAATCCTGACCGGCCTCCTCGCCCGGACGCTCGACCACCCGGCACCATTTGAGCCGGTAGTCCTGGATCCCACCGTCCCATTCCGGGTACACGTACGCCTGTTCCTGACCGGATGGACCGGGCAGCAGCCCATCGCCTGCGCCTTTCACGTGGAGATACTCGTCAAGGACCGGGCGTTGCGAGACCGAATCACCGGCCTCGTCCTGATGGGCTTCCCGTGTTTCCATTTCTTCGGTTCGGCGCACCGGAGAGAGAGAAGGTGCGCCGGTGTTTTCCAGATCCGGCCCAGACTGTTCCGGAGCGTCCGGGCTCTCGTCCGATTCCGCCACTCCTCCACGGACGAAATCCGGATTCATGTCACCCCGATAGGCCCAATTCGTAATACCTCGATAGCCCCCCGCGGTTTCTTCCGCCGCACGAGGGCCCGGGCCCAACTCCTCCTCCTCGGGTGTCGAATCCGCTTCATCCCGAACCATGGCTTCCACGCTGCCGATCATTTCATCCAATCCCTGGTAGATCCTGTCAGCCAGTTCGATGGAACGCTCGTTCGTCGCATCAGGGGACTGGATCGTCCGCGCCACGTCCCAACATTGGTCCACGACCTGCTGAAGATTCTCCGGAATCCGCGGGCCCTCCGCTCCTTGCGTAAACAGGAGCAGCAACTGATCCAGCACCATCTCCCTGGCCGTCATGCCGTGGAGCAAGGACCGGGTCTTGATCGACTCCCGGGCCACGTCGGCCAGATCATCCCGCAGGCCCGGATACTCCTGCTGCAACAAAAACTCCACGCGAGCGTCTTCGATGATGGTCCACAGGTCCCGGATCACCCCTGTTTGAGGATAGAGGGCAAAGAAGTCCGTGAGACAGTGGACGCCCGAAACATTCGCGTCGAGTCGATAGCGATCCGCCACCCGTCGCGCCAGGGTCCGAAGGAACGGCAACTCGATGCGATAGGTTCCAAACTCCACGTGCCCCACCTCATGCGCCAACGTGACGGTATAGCTGCGAACGTTCCGGCCCTTCACCGCAAACCGGTTCATGAGCGACGGCAAATAGACGGTAGGCCCTTCGGCTTTCATCTCCAGACGCGGCCGCTGGGTCGAGTCGGCCAGGGATTCAATCTGCACGGGTTGACCGCAGATCATGTGGCCCAGCAGCTTCAGCGAGCGTGCCACCTGTCGAAGAGACACGTGATTGGCCGCCTGTTCGATCGCGCTCAACGCCTTCGAGGTTTCCAGAGCAAAATACGCGCGAGCACCCTCCACGCTGTAATCCAATATTTCCATTCCGCCGCGGAACCACGTTTCAAAAGCCTCGTCCCGGCCTTCCGCGGCGTGACACAACCGAATCACCTCCGGCGCCCGGCGAAAATATTCCATCGTCACGCCGGCATCCCGGTCGGTCAGCAACCCGCCGTATTGGAGGACTTTCATGCGTCGTTCCGCCGACGGTAGAAGCGCCATCAGCCCCGGCACTTCAGCCAAGAAGGTCAGGGCCGTTTCAGGCGACTGATCCGCCAGGGTCGAGCCCACGCTCACGATTTTCGGGTGCAGGTCCGCATCCGGAATTTCGCCCAGCAGGCCCGGGCTTGTGCGAAAGAATTCCAGAATCCCCACGTAATCCGGTTTTCCCAAACTGTTTTGGGTAATCAGCTTCATGCCGAAGGCCACCCACGGCCGCACGTCTTCCAGGGTCAGCACTTCCGCCACCCTCGGACATTCCCGGATGAATTCGATGCCCAACACGTGATTCCAATCCGTGAGTTCCCGGCCGATTTCCGCCCACCGGGCCAGGTCGGTTTGTGAATCCGCGAGCAACAGTTCCGGAGCCTTTCGAAAGAATTCAAACGCGCAGTTGGCCGCAAACTCCGAGTCGCTGTCCGCGAGTTCCAGCGTCGTCTCGAGCACCGCTTGACGAAGCGCCACGGCATCCAGGATCCCCAAAAGACGTGGGCTCTCTTTCAGGTATTTCAAGGTGATCGCGCCCGATTGCCCGGCCAGGGTCACGGCCACGTCCAACCATGGGACGACCGGCTCGGGACCGCACCGTTCCACCATCTCGGGGAACGCTTCCATGGCTTGCCCCGCGAGTTTCGCGGAACGCTCTTGGAGTTCGTTCAATAATTCAGAGACGTGTTCGGCCCCACCCGCTTCAAAAAGAGCCGTCGCGACTTTGTGCGCACTGTCGGGACTCAATCGAACGGCCAGTTGAGCCCGGAGCGTTTCCGGAAAGGAGGATTGGTCCATTGGTTACAAGAGCAAAATTCGGATTATAAAAAGCCGTCAAGGGGGTTGCAAACTTTGGGATTTATGTATTGAGAATTATGTAGAGAACTTGACGACTCGGATGGTGGAACGATGTTTGTAGAAAATTGGCTGAACGAACGACAAGGCACCCGGGGCGTCAGGGGTTTTGCTTTTCCTTCGGTCTTTTTCTGTCATCCTCGACATTCTTAATCGAGGATCCAGGGGTTTTGCTTTTTCCTTCGTCCGTGAAGATGGAACGCCCCTGGATTCCTGCGTTCGC
>JAAXIB010000042.1 GCA_012270585.1 Nitrospirales bacterium | reverse complement strand
CCGAAGACGACGCCTTTGCCTGCGGCTCCGCATCCGCGTCGGCCCTTGCGAATCCCGCCGAAATAACTCTCGTCGGCCTCGACTTTCCCCGACAAGCGCTAGCTCGGCAATTTGCCCGCGATGAGCTTGCGCAGCCGCCGTGTTGCGATGGCCCCCAATGATCTCTGCGGCTGCCCGCGCCGTGGCCCCGGCGACGAACAGCTTCAGGAGAGCGCCTTGTTTATGGGGACTTAACCGAGTGCGCCGGATATACATCTGGCCATCCTAAACGTTTTGCTTAGCTAGGACAGCCCCTTTTCTTTTTTCGTTTGCGAGGTTAAAGACACTGGATCCCCGATCGGAGTCGGGGATGACAGACAATGACAAAATGAAAAGAAAGAAAACAGCGTCATAAGATGGCGCGGCTACAAATACAAAAGAAGGAACAGAAGGCACCGCGACAGCACAGCGGGGTTGTGCGGCTTGACGCCTATCCGGGCAAAAGCTGATAATTGCGAGTTCCTTCACTCCGTTCAAGACAAACTCCATGCCGAAGTGGCGAAACTGGCAGACGCACTAGATTCAGGGTCTAGCGCCCCCTGGGGGTGTGCGGGTTCAAATCCCGCCTTCGGCACCATTCTTTCCATTTGTCGTTGATACAAAAATAGCCACGCTATCGGGTTACGCTACGCTGGCCCGACCTGCCTACGCTTTATCTTCGCGAACGAGGAAAAAAGCAAAAACCCTGGATCCTCGATTACAAATGTCGAGGATGACAGGAGGGGCAGTGGGAGAGAGGGAGTCTAATACAAACCTAACAAAATTGTCGGCTTCGGACAAAGATGTCATGACTCTGACAAAGATGCGCGACGTCCATTCCGTCAAACTTCAATAATATTCAATAGTTGGTTATGTAAAAGAAGCTGGCATTGTTTTTGCTCACCTCTTTTTATAGAGACACTATGGTGTCGGCAGAAGACTTGTAATCTGACAGAGAAGTCAACATCGTTCTGGCAATGACGCCAGGCTTGAGAGTTTTACAAAACTCTTGGCCTGGCGTTTTTTTATTCGCGGAAAAACGGAGTCGCTCATTCACATTATCATTACACTCTGATGTATGGGGGGGAGTAGAGGAGGAGTCATGGCACATATCGCTCACAACCACCGTTATAATCCGGTTTCATCGGAAGTCGCAGCCCCCGATGTTGTTCATCGGGAGCAACCCCTCACCTCTGAAGAATACCTGTCCAAGACCCTCGAGGTCGCAGTGACGAAAGCCGTGCTGCGGGCCAGCGGTCCGACTCGACGACAAGTGCTGGCCGGCGTCGGAAGCGCGGCGCTGGTCGGCCTGATCAGCGAGTTTCTGCCTCTTTCCCAATTGCAGGCACTGGCCGCAGACCCCGTGGGCAAACCGGAAAAAACGGATCTCGGGATCGGGTTTATTCCCATCACCTGTGCCACGCCCATCATCATGGCCGAACCCATGGGGTTCTACAGCAAGCACGGCCTGAACGCCAAAGTCAAACGGGCGGCGGGGTGGGCCATGGTCCGGGATTGGGCGATCAACAAAGACGTGGATGCCGCGCACATGCTCTCGCCCATGCCTTTGGCCATTACCCTGGGCGCGGGCTCGCCCCAGGTCCCGTTCTATATGCCGGCCGTGGAGAATATCAACGGACAAGCCATCACCCTGCACAACAAACATAAAGGCGTGAAAACGGCCGCGGATATGAAAGGGTTTCGCTTTTGCGTGCCCTTTGATTATTCCATGCACAATTACCTGTTGCGCTACTTCCTGGCCGACGGCGGCGTGCATCCGGACAAGGACGTGCAGATCCGCGTGGTGCCGCCCCCGGAAATGGTTGCCAACCTGAAGGCCGGAAACGTGGACGGCTATCTGGCCCCTGATCCTTTTAACCAACGCGCGGTGTACGAGAACGTCGGGTTTATTTACAAGCTCTCGAAGGACATCTGGGACAAACACCCGTGCTGCGCGTTTGCGATCTCACAGGAGTTCGCGACGACGTATCCGAACACGTTCCTCGCGTTGTTCCGGGCGATCGTCGATGCCACCCATTACGCGTCGAACCCGGCCAACCGGAAAGAAATCGCCAAGGCCATTGCCCCGGCGAATTACCTGAACCAGCCGAGAATCGTCCTGGAACAGGTGCTGACCGGGACGTTTGCCGATGGATTGGGCGGGATCAAGAGGGTCCCGAGTCGTATCGATTTCGACCCGTATCCCTGGCATTCCATGGCTATCTGGATCCTGACCCAAATGAAACGGTGGGGCCATTTGAAAGGGAACGTGAATTATCAAAAGGTCGCGGAGCAGGTCTATCTCGCGGCGGAATGCGACAAGGTATCCAAAGGGCTGGGCTATCCCACGCATGCCAAGACCATGACGTCGCACGTCATTATGGGCAAGACGTTCGATCCCCTGAAGCCGGAACTCTACGTGAAGAGTTTTCCGATTCACAGCATGGCGTAGCTGGAAAAGACGCTCTGCTCTCCACGGACAGGCACGGGGGCCTGTCCCTACACCATAGGAGGGGAACGAAAGAGACTCCCTCTCCCCTGACGGGAGAGGGCTGGGGTGAGGGGGAAAATTATCAACGCATGAGTGAGCACAGACGGGAATGACGATGGGCATCAAATCCACACAACATCCGTTTTTCATCTCCGTGTTTTTTCTCGGGATCTTTTTGTTCGTGTGGCACGTCGCCACCATCAGTCCTCCGTTCGACCCCACGGGCAAGACGGAAGAGGAATTGCTGGTCCTGGAGTTCAACGGCGATATCGTGCAAACCGACGACGGCCGGTACGTCTGGAATCCGGAAAAAGAAAAGGTGAAAGGGGTGCCGGGTCCCATGACGGTTGCGGAGAAAGCCTGGATCGAATTGAATGAAGCCTTTGTGATTAAAGGGACCAACGATCATGGGATCGCCTTTTTGGTGGGCTATACGGTCTCACGGTTTTCCGTGGGGTTCCTGGTCGCCTCCGGGGTGGCGATTCTTGTGGGGATTATTTTGGGATTAAACCAGATGTTGTTTCGCGCGCTGAACCCGTTCATTCAAATCCTGAAGCCCATCTCGCCGTTAGCCTGGATGCCTTTGCTTCTGTACACGGTCAAGGATCCGAAATGGACGGCGATCCTGGTGGTGTTCATGGCCGCGATCTGGCCGACCCTCGCCACCACCGCCTTCGGCGTGAATTCCCTTCGGAAGGAGTATTTGCAGGTCGCCGCCATCCTTCAACTGTCGTGGTTCAAGCGGCTTTACACGGTGATCCTTCCCGGAGCCGCGCCGACCATCGTGAACGGCCTCCGCATTTCGTTCGGGAGTGCGCTGGTCGCCGTGGTGCCGGCGGAGATGCTGCTGGGGGAACTGGGCGTGGGCTACCTGAGTTGGATTGAATGGAACAACCTGGATATTGCCGGCGTCATCTTCGCCATTTTGGTGGTGGGGACCGTCGGGGTCCTCTTGGATTCGGGATTTAACAAATTGGCCGGTTTGGTCACCTATCGGGAGTAACGTCATGTCTTTTCTCTCTATCGATCATCTGAGCAAACATTTCCCGAGTCACTCCGGGAACGGCAAGGTTTGCATCTTCGAAGACGTCACGGTCAAGATCAACAAGGGGGAATTCGTTACCGTGATCGGCCATTCCGGATGCGGGAAAAGCACGCTACTCAACATCATCGCCGGATTGGAAACACCGACCGAAGGCGGAGCCATCCTGAACGGACAGGAAGTCACGGGGCCGGGACTGGATCGGATGGTGGTGTTTCAAAGTTTCGCGTTGATGCCGTGGATGACGGTCTTCGAGAACGTCGCCCTGGCCGTCCGTTCGGCGTATCCCACCTGGAGTTCGCAGGAGATCAAAGCGCACGTGCAAAAATACATCACGCTGGTGGGCCTGCAAGGAGCCGAAACCAAAAAGCCCACGGCCCTGTCCGGGGGGATGAAACAACGGGTCGGACTGGCTCGCGCGTTTTCCATTGAGCCGAAGGTCCTCTTGCTGGATGAACCGTTTGCGCAAATCGATGCGTTGACCAGGGGCGTGATTCAAGAGGAATTGGTGCAGATGTGGAATGCCACCCGCAACACGGTCTTCATGGTCACGCATGACGTGGATGAGGCCATCCTGCTTTCCGACCGTATCATGCTCATGACCAACGGTCCTTCAGCACGGATCGCGGAGATTGTGGACGTGACCATTCCCCGACCGCGGTCACGGGAAACGATTATTGAAGACGAACATTATTACAAGATTCGAAACCATATCATTCATTTTCTCGTCCGCCATGCCTCGCACGGACAAGCGGATGAGAGCGGGGAGCACACGGAACGGTCAGGCCCCGTCGAGATCAACTTCCGCGATCAGGCGACGAACCAGTAGGGACGGCCCTGTGTGGCTGCCCATAACCGCAGTATCACACTAGAAAGGAGCCATCATCATGAAAGAGACCTGCGCCAAGACCGCCATCAAGGCCAAACGTCTGGAGAAAAACATTACGATTGCCGAGGTCGCGGCAGCGGTGGGAAAAAGTCCGACCTTCGTGGCCGCCGCCTTAACCGGCAATCACCGGTTGACGCCGGAGCAGGCGGCGACCGTCGGGCAACTGTTGGACCTGGATCAGGAATCCACCGCCAGCCTGAGCCGGTTTCCAGTGCGTTCGGACTTTCCGAACATGAGTGATCCATTCAAGTATCGATTGCTTGAGGTGATTGGCGTGTATGGCGATGCCTTGCGGGACATGGCCAATGAGATGTTCGGAGACGGCATCATGAGCGCCATTGATTTTTCGCTCGATATGGAAAAGGTCAAGGGAAGTCAGGGAGAAGATCGTTGCAAGATCACCCTGAACGGCAAGTGGCTTGAGTATAAAACGTTCTAGGAAGGATGAAGCCACACGCCCAGCAGGCGCCCCCTTTAATTCCTCCTCCTGTAAGGGGGGCGCCTGTTTCCCCTTTTGTCTTTGTAGCCGCGTGATCCCCGCTATGGAGCAGGGACATGTTTGTTTCCTCCCCTTTAGGTGGGGTAGAGCCACCCGTCCCAGGAGCATGGGGCGCGGCCGCTCGACCGTACGGAACACGGCCAGGAAACTCCTTGAACGCCTCGCATACTTGTTTTTCCTTGTCATACAGAGCATGATGAGGTCTATTGTCACCTTCAAAGGAGTTGTATCCATGACCAATCGTTTGAGAACGACCACGCTGCTACGCCTCGTGGCCCTCAGCCTCGTGAGCCTGCTGGCCATGACCGCCCCGCTTCAGGCCGCCACGATTCAGGGCTTCGGGACCTTGAAATTCGGCATGACCCCCGCGGAAGTCGAGGCGCTTGAAGACTGTTCGAGCCAGACCGAATGCCTGTACGATATCCTGGGGAAAAACCGCTACTTCACGTTAGGCTATGGCCCCGTCGATGGGGCACCCGACTCGGCCGCTCCCTCAGGGGCCACGCCGGCCACCTTGAGTCACATCGACATTGAAATGGGTACCTATACACGGGAATGGTTCCTGGAAGTCTTTGAGGTGTTGGCCGCTCAATATCCCATCAATCACCAGCCCACCACCCATGAACAGACGGTTTTTCAACAGGGGCAAGCCCACGAACTGGTGATCGGGTTTGTGGACGGCTTTGTGCTGTTGAAGGTAGTGCGTCGCCCGTTCGGTAATATGATCATTCACGTGGTCTATCAGGATGCCGCCCACGCCCACGCCCAGCGAGAACGTTGGAACGCTGCCGTCACCCCTTAACCGCCAGCAGGATCATGGCGAACCCTGACCATCCCGTCGTCCAACAAACGTGAATCCTTTTGCCATTCTCACCGGAGCCTCACGAGGGATCGGGGCTGCATATGCCCGCCTCCTCGCAAGCCGGGACTATGACCTCTTGCTTGTCTCCCGTGACGAGACGCGACTCACGCAACTCGCCCGTGAACTCGAGACGAACCACCGCGTCCAGGCCCACGTGTTCATCGCCAACCTGGCCCAACCCGATGCCGCTCAGCAATTATTCGTGGAAAGCCGACGATACCGGCAGACCCCGGATATGCTGATCAACAACGCCGGTTTCGGCTTGTACGGGGAATTCGTCTCTCACCCACTGCCGCGCATCCAGGAGATGCTTCATGTGCACGTTCAAACCGTCGTGGAAAGTATCCGGTTGTTCCTGCCGGGGATGATCGAGCGCGGGTCCGGGAGCATTATCAACGTGGCCTCCATCGCCGGCATGCTCCCGATCCCGTATTTCGCGGAATATGCCGCCACCAAAGCGTTTTTGGTATCGTTTTCAGAAGCGTTGGCCGAGGAAGTGCGTCCGACCGGCGTTCTTGTTCAGGCCTGTTGTCCCGGACAAACGGAGACCGATTTTCATGCCTCCGCCGGCTTTCGTCCAGCCAGCCTCCTTCCCATGCAAACGGCTGCCCGGGTGGCGCACACCTCCCTGGCCGCTTTACCGAACAAGAATCCCGTGGTCACCATAAGCTGGCAAGGGAAACTTGCGGCATTGGCGACGAAATGGTTTCCACGAAGGGCTCTCATCAAATTAGCAGGTCGCGCAACCCGGCCGACAACCCGGTAAGGTTCTCTTTGTCGCCTGCGTTTCATTCCTCCGGGGCTTCTATGGATTCGATGCACCGCGCGTCATCCACTCGTGGATCATTCACCCGTCTGCTGACCGGGATCGCGAGCATGGCGTCTGCGGGGTAAGGCGTCAGGAACGTGACAAGACGTGTCGCATCCTGCAACCCGGGATCGAGCCAAGGCTCATACGTCACGGGATGTAAAATGACCGGCATCCGGTCATGAATCGAGGCCAGGCGTTCGCTGGACTTCGTGGTGAGAACAACACATGATTCTATGGTCTTCCCCTCTCCGTCGTTCCACCGATCCCACAGCCCGGCAAACGCAAAGGAACGCTCATCTTTTAACCGAATATAGTAAGGTTGTTTTCTTGTACCCTCCCGTTTCCACTCATAGTAGCCGTCAGCCAGCACCAGACAGCGACGTTCTCGAAACGGCTTTTGAAACGACGGCTTTTCCATGACGGTTTCCACCCGGGCATTGATGAGGTTCATCCCCATGGCGGGATCCCTGGCCCACGATGGAATTAAGCCCCACCGCATCGTGACCGCCTCACGTTTCCGTACATGGAGCGCCGCTCTTACACAGGCGACCCATTGGGAAGGGGCCACGTTATAGCGAGAGCGAAAGTCCGGGATTGCTTCGAGCTTAAACTCTTCGGCGATGACCTCGGGCTTGCAGGTTAAGGTATATCGTCCGCACATCCTGCTCGCGCTCTCCGTGTATGAAAAAAACGATCTCTCTCATATCGCGGGAGATTTGTCATGGCATGAAAATAGCCACGGTACGTCGAATTGGTCGTTCCCGACGCCTGTCCTCGACATTAGTAATCGAAGATCCAGAGTCTTTGCTTTTTCCCCTCACCCCAGCCCTCTCCCACGATGGGGAGAGGGGGAATCAGGAATGACAAAAGGAGGTTATTTTCATACCAATGACAGACAAGGAAATCGGAGATTCAAGTCTTATTGTCGGGGATGACAGAAGGAGGCCCTTGATGCGAAAGTGGCTCTCAGGCATACCCTCTTATCCCTTGGAGTGCAGGCGGGTAAGACTGTATGAAGGATTCCGTCTCACTGGTTCGGGCGCTATTTCTCCTGCGTTTTGAAGTGAAGTCTGACCGTCAATTCTCCGTCGACGGGATCATCTCCGTTCATTTGAGGATCGAACGTCCATTGTTCGAGCGCTTGTACTCCAGCCAGGTTGATTCGGCGATTTTTTGCGGGCACGAGAACCACGAGCGTGGTCTCCGCCGTCCTGCTGACGAGGATGCGGGCTTTCATCCAGTCATCGACTTCCTGTCCCTGTAACTCCGGCGGCATGGTGGGCCACGGGGTGTACTTGGGGACCGGACCGAGCTGTTGATCTTTGTTCAGCCTGAATCCATGCACGTGCACGGTTTCCAGGACCTCCACCTGTTCATCCTCCGAATGATCCAACTCATGAGTGGGATCATCGACTTGGCTCCACACAGACAGGGGGCTCATTGCCAGCAAGGCACTCGCCATCACGAGAAGCATGCGAACATGCTTCATCCTGAAAATCTTCTTCATCTTTCTCCTCTCACGCGGAAGCGAGTACGACACACGTTACTCACTCATTCGTTAAAAATTTCCCCCTCACCCCAGCCCTCTCCCTCCAGGGGCGAGGGAGGAAGAAGGATGTCCACCAAACAACGCATTACACGCGCAGGAGATGGTCACGGAGTGATCGAGACTGACCGCGGCTCACTCGTAATTGTTGCGTATTCGTCAAGGTCACAAGATAGGATCCTCCCGGCATGGGAGTTATCTTCCTGATGGCCTCGACGTTGACCAAAGCCCCGCGACCGACTCGAAGAAACCGCCCGGGGTCCAGCTTGGCCTCCAATGTTTTCAACCGATAGTTCATCGTATATCGTTCCTTGCCAAGCGTCGTCACGTGCATCAACTCCCCCTCCGAGACCACCGAGGCAATATGGTGAACGGGTAACAAATAAATATCGTCCCGTTTTCGAATCGGAAATCGATCGATATACTGTCCCGCAAGCGCCGGAAATAGACGATCCGCCGGTCCAGGCTGCTTGTCACTTTCCCGCTCTGCCAAGGCATCCCGTTCGAGTCTTTCATGAGCACGATTGATTGTTTTGCGGAGGCGGTCTCGATCAACGGGTTTGAGCAGATAATCCAACGCTTCAATTTCAAAGGCACTTACGGCGTACTCATCGAACGCCGTGACAAAGGCCACCAGCGGGATTCGCCCGTGGCGTAAGGACCGGACGATGGACAGCCCATCCATTTCCGGCATTTGCAAATCGAGTAAGGCCAGATCGGGTTGCGTGTGCTCAATCAATCGCATGGTTTCCTTGCCGCTTTGGGCTTCCCCGACAATATCGACGTCTTCAAATGCGCGTAGCGTGCTCACAAGAAACTGACGCGCCGGACGTTCATCATCAGCGACAATCACGCGTAACGTCATGGTCATACCAGTTGTGCCCCCTGAGAAAACGCTGAAGGCTGTGCCACGCCATACCCGTCCATGGGAAGCCGGAGGTTCACGACCGTTCCATGCTCCGGACTACTTTTGATGTCTATGGTTGCACATTCATCATAGTGCAGTAACAACCGTTGTTTGATATTGGACAGCCCAAGCCCGGTGCCTTGGCCACCCCCATTGCGGGCGTATCCTGCTCCGCCCCCCGCATCCCATACTTGAAGGTGCAACAGCGGCGGGACGTGCCGTTCCCGGCCATCACCCCCTTCTTCAATCCATGCCGAAATCCAGACCCGTCCCCCTGACGCCGAAGGCTGAATGCCGTGCTTGACGGCATTCTCCACCAATGGTTGGACGATCAACGCGGGGATCGGCACGGCACGTACCGATTCCGGAATATCGACCCGTACGGCCAACCGGTCTCCGAAACGCGCTCGTTCAATATCCAGGTAGGCCTGGACCAAATCCATTTCATGTCCCACGGTCGAGAATTCTTTGTCCAACCCCTTCAACACGCTTCGTAAGAGATCGGTCAATCGGATAAGCGTGTCAACGGCCTTTCCCGGGGACGTCTGTATCAAATAGCCGATTGTGGTGAGGGCATTGAAAAGGAAATGGGGATGTAATTGCGCGCGCAACGCCCGCAGTTCCGATTCGGTCGCCAACTTTTGTATCTCCTGTTCTCGCAGGGCTTGCAAACAGCGTTCGTGTGTGACCCGTACCGTCGTAATGCGGCGGGAAACCAGATGCGCCAGTGATTCCAGGTGATACAAGTCATCGGATAAGAGTCTCCGCCCATGAGGAAGCGGCCCGATCCTGATGCCATAGTGGGGAGGACCGACCGTTGGAATATCCACAATCACGTCGGGCGCGTCACGCATCACGATCGGCTTTCTCGACGAGGAACGATACGGCGGACCATCGCTCTCCCGTTCCTGCGTGGAAATCCATTCAATCGCCTCCGTGGAAAGCACGGGTTTCAGCATCGCACAACATTGATCCAGGATGGCTTCCGGGGTATCCCGTTGCATGATTTCTTGCGCAACCTGGTCGTGGAATTTTTCGTAATCCGGTCGCCGTAAGACCACCGTATCGACAACCCACGACACCCCACGAGATAAATAGGGATAGAGCAACGCAGTCGCGATCCATAACCCGATAAGGGTCCCGTCCATGAACGGGCTCGACTGCTCCAAACGCAGGGCGAAGTAAGAGATCCCCAGCCCCACGTACAGCCCCATTGCAATGCCCACCAATCCAATGAGCGAAAGCGCCCGTTTTAGAAAGATGTCGCCGAAGGCAAAGCGAAAGTCCTGATACAAAATGGCTAACGCCAATGGCAATGACACATGGTGCCCGATCAACTCAACCCACCACACGTATTCGCCGGATTGATGGTGGCTGAACGGCATCGCAGCCGCGGCCAGCACGGCCAGGGTCACAACCCCCGCGTGGTGATCCCACCCTTGCCGCCTGACTGTATCGACCAACACGACCACCAGCAGCAGGACAAAACCCAGGGCCAGCAGGCTCATCGCCTCGGCCGCGATGACGGTCGTCCCCGGCATAACGGCCAAAACATTGAGTACGGCTGCCCCGGCGCTTAAGGTATACGCTCCCGCAAGCAGGAAGTACCTGCTCCCCCTGACCCGTTGGCGTATTCCGGATTGCAGAAATGAATGGACCACCACGGCAGGCAGAAACCCCAGGGCGGACAGCGCCGCCACTTGCAGCACGTGTTTCAGCCAAGCAGGCGAGACGGCTGGCAGGAGAAACGAGGCCAATCCTCCCACGTTCCATAACAACCCCAACATGGCGGTCCACAGCGACAATCGCCTCAAGGGCGTCACCTGCGTACCATTCACGTTTCGTGAGAAGGACGTCCGGGGCGTCTGCAACACCAGGATCAGAATCATGGCGTAGAGAATCGCGCCGGTGATAAACCCTATGGGGTGCGCAATCAGGCTTACGGCAGTGTCCGTCATTTTTTCTGTTTTCCAGGAACAGGGTTATGGCCAGTATAAGGGGCGTGAACATTCACAGCAATGTATTCCCCATGAACGGACGTTTTATTCAGATAAACGGTCTGTTCGTGTACACACATTGCTCATCCGTCGTACAACACAATGCGCGATTGGAGAAGTGGAAATGTCCTCACGCCAGGAGCGGATTCGTTAAACGCAGTCAGGGTTCCAGGCAGCCGGCAATTTGCGCGGCCAGCGCAGCCCCTTCCCCGAGAGACTTGGCGTTCCACCCTATGCTCAAGCCTGATCCATCGCCTTCTTTCGGGATGATGTGGAAATGCACGTGCCCCACTGCCTGGTGAGCCGGGGCGCCGTTATTTTGCAGGACGTTGAAATGCCTGGTTCCCGTAGCCTTGCGCACCGCACGGCACAGACGCGGCAACACTCGACCGATGGCCGCGGCGGATTCATCCGACAGTTGATCCAACGTTTCAGCCGGCTCTTTCGGGATGACCAGGGTATGGCCGTGGGATAAGGGATAGATATCCAGGAAGGCCAGCACGTGCTCATCTTCATAGACCTTATGACACGGAATCTCGCCGTCCAGGATTTTTTGAAAGATCGTCATCGCGCGCAGAATAAGCCAAACCCCTGAACCGTGGCAAGCGGCCTTGCCCCAGCCGGAACGTCGCGCTATAGTGAGAATCCGATTATTCGGGGGGGTATCCCATGCCGAAGCAACAGAGTTCGTCAAAACCTCTTGATACCTTTCGTCTTTCCCTCCCCACCCCTGCCGGCGACCTCCAGGCCGAAATTTCAGTGCCGACAAGTTTTATTCCGGTGTCCGACATCGTCCCCTTGATGCGGTCGCTGGGGGAACAAGCCCTCAAACTCGAAGAAGTGAAAGTGCAACAGGCAGGGCAAACGATTTCCTGTCGAAAAGGGTGTGGTGCCTGTTGCCGCGTGCTGGTCCCGGTTTCTCCCCCGGAAGCCTTTACTTTGAAGAAACGGATCGAGCAATTGCCTGCATCCCAACGAAACCGCTATTTTCAGCGTCTTGTTACTGTTAAGGACACCTTAAGCAAGGCAGGCCTTCTCGGCCGGCTCGTGCAATTATCCGAAACCCGCACACAGTTGTCCGACAAGGATATGGAGCCCGTCAACCAAGCCTATTACGCCCAGCGCCTGCCATGTATCTTTCTCGAAGATGAAGCGTGCAGCATTTATGATTTCCGACCCGCGGCATGCCGGGAATACCTTGTGACATCCCCGGCTGAGTTCTGTCAGGACATGACGGATCCTGCCGTCAAACCTGTCTCCGTGCCGTTTCGTATCGCAACGGTCTTGAGTCTGATGTGGGCGAAGCTGACCGGAGGCCCGGCGCGCTTGATTCCCCTCCCCGTTGCCCTGGATTGGGCGGACCGGCATGCCGACGAAAACCAGTCGTATGAAACCGGGGGAACCTTGCTTGAAATGGGGCTGGAAAAAATTTTGGCCTTTTTGCGTCAACGATCCTAGCCTCTTGCACAAGGAAAATTCAGTTCCCTCTCAATCCTGTTTTTTTATCTCCTTTGGGCAGGCGGCCCCATAGAACACAATCTTGACATGCCGGCGAACCGGTATGATAAAAGGACACGTTTGCACATGCTACCTTAGCGAGGCCGATACCCTATGCGAGTCTTCATTTATGCCGACAATCTTCACCCGAACCAGTTGAAAAAACGAGCGCCTGAACACAAGTTTTTATTCAAGGCTTACCTCCCGGACCACACCATTCACTTCCCGCGCTTTTCCTCACAGTGGCGCTGCGGCTTGGCCAGCATCACGCCGTCACCGGGAGAACGCGTGTGGGGGGCGGTCTTTGAACTCACCGACGAAGATCTGAAGATCTTGGATGCCTTTGATGGGGAGGTCCCGGAAGGAGCGTTCCGGCACCTGGAAGTGACCGTGATGACGGAAGACGATCAGAAAGAATTGGTCACCACCCACGCGGCCAATCCTATCGGCAAATTTCGCGTCAAGGATGACTACCTGAATTTCGTCAGGAAAGGAGTCACTCACTGGGGTCTGCCGGAAGAATGTCTCGAAACGTGGGAACTGTTTCGACCCCGGAAATAACCCCTCAATGACCTCGTTCACTCCATCATATTCAGCCAACCCTCATACGCACTGATACCGAAAGGAGTCGTCATGCCCAAGCCGAAATATCATATTGTCGTGTGCACCAACACCAGGCCGCCGGGCCACCCGAAACCCTCGTGTGGCGGAGCGGGTTCTCAGGATATCCTGATGAATCTCAACATGGGTCTCGTGGAACGGGGGTTTCAACCAGGCGAAGTGCTCGTGACCGCGAGCTCCTGCCTCGGTCCCTGTGAGCAAGGCCCGACCCTGGTCGTGTATCCGGACGGCATCTGGTACTCCCAGGTCAAAGAAGAACACGTGCCCTTGATCCTGGATGAACACATCAAAAAAGGAACGCCGGTGGCTCAATGCAATCCCGATTCCATCTGGACCTAGGGATGCGTCAACCGTGCCCTTCCGATCATGTCTTCGCCTCACCACCCTCACGCGCACGAACCCGGGCATCAGCCCCCCCTTGCCGAACACAAGGCCCGCGGGCCCGTTTCCATCGAGTGCGGCATCATTACGTGCAGCGATACGCGGACACCGGAAACCGATAAAAGCGGGCAACTCATTCGAGAGTTACTCACGCAGGGCGGTCATCGCATCGGTGCCTATCACGTGGTGAAAGACGAGCCGGTCGAAGTCCGGGAACTGGTCCGACAATTGGGCGTGCGGCCGGGGCTCGACGCCCTGATCGTCAACGGCGGTACCGGCATCTCCCGGCGTGACTCCACGTTTGAAGCCGTCGATGGCCTCCTGGAAAAGCGATTGCCGGGTTTCGGCGAACTCTTTCGTTACCTGTCCTACAAGGAGATCGGCTCGCCCGCGATGCTGAGCCGTGCCACGGCCGGGCTGTATCAGGGGAAAGTGCTGTTCTCGATTCCCGGTTCGAGCGGTGCGGTGCGTTTGGCCATGGAGACCCTGATCCTTCCTGAACTTCCGCATATTGTCGGGGAAATGCGGAAATAGGACCAACGATCGTTGGTCCCTACTTCAAAGATATCGACACAGGCCGTCCCTTACAATAACCATAATGGGGCACGTTTTCCTAGTCAGCGTTGGGGGCCTACGGCACGAGGATGATTTTTCCGAACATCTTGCGGGCCAGCATCCGTTCCTGTGCCTGGCGGGCTTCGGGCAAGGGGAAGACCGAATCCACGACCGGACGGACGGTCCTTGCCTCGATGAACCGGCCGGCTTCCACGAGTTCGGCACGGGTGCCCATATACGATCCCCGGATCGTCAATTGGCGGGAATAGACGTATCGCGCATCCAAGAGATTCTCCGGTCCGGACGTCGCACCACAGGTAACCAACCGCCCCCCGCGCGCCAACGATCGCAGGCACTGGTCCCATACCGCCTGACCGATATGCTCGATGACCACGTCCACGCCGCGGCCGTCGGTGAACGTGTGGACTCGTTGGATCACGTCCTCCCTGGCATGATTGATCACCGTTTCCGAACCGATCTCTTTGGCTTTTTCGATTTTGTCATCGGTCCCGACCGTGCTGATCACCCGTGCCTCAAGCAAACGGGCGAGTTGGACCGCCATACTGCCGACGCCGCTCCCGGCTCCCATCACCAGCACGGTTTCCCCGGGTCGAACGTCGGCCAGGGTTTTCACCATGTGCCAAGCCGTCACCGACACCAGGGGATAGGCCGCGGCCTGTTCAAAGGTCAACCCGGACGGCATCGGCAGAAGGTTTCCGGCAGGAACCTTGACGTATTCGGCATAGCCCCCGTGCACCCCGGCGCCCAGGAGATGATACGTCGGGCAGAAATTGTCTTTCCCGGCCAGACAGGATTCGCACTGCCAGCAACTGATGCCCGGGGCAACGACAACGGGTTGTCCGATCGGATAAGGCGCGTCTCCGTCCTCCCCGATCCGTTCCACCACGCCGCTCACGTCACATCCGGAAATATGCGGAAGCGGGATCGTGTAATTGGGTATCCCCTGACGGATCCAAATGTCCAGGTGATTGAGCGCGCAGGCTTTGACCCGAACCAAAACTTCACCGGCCTTGAGAGCAGGGAGCGGAACGTCTTCAAACGTGAGCTGTTCCGGGCCGCCGTGTCGATGGAAGGTGACGGCGTTCATGGGCTTCTTCTCGTGCTTCTCCTAAAACAGGAGCATCCTTTCCGCCTTTCCCGAGATCTCCAGTTATTCTCATGCCTCATGCACGGAATAGCCAATCTTTCACACGGCATTCAATCTTAGTTACCTCTTCGGCAAAAGCAGAGGGGATAAGTACTTCAAGTTCGTCGCTGGCGCTCCGCACACGTTCGTCAAGCGCCTCTTGAACTCGCGATCCAGGGATGTCTTGCAGGAAGTTCTTCAAGCTTGCCAGCGTTTTTTCTCCGAACACCTCGGAGAAACGTCTTTGCTCATTTTTGTCGAATATCTTGTCCTCGGTGATTTCACGCGCCATCTTCCACATGGAAAGGTTCTCTTTTGCTCGTTCAATTCTGTTTCTGATCGGGCCATCTATATACCTGTGTAAATCTTTCTCGATGCTTTCGTCGATCTTTGCAAGTGTCTCACGGGAAGGTTTCTTATCCACACCAAAGTAGCCGCTCATTGAGAACCAAAGCAAAGCACGGCAGCGAACCAGCATTGACGGATGAGAGGCTATCTCGTTGGCATTGGACGAACTGTTCTTTAGTTGGGAAATGAACGTTCCGACGTCGAAGTTCAGATGCTGCTCGGTCAGTCCTGAAAACAACTTCATCATAGCCCTGATAGCAGCGTCCAGAGAATTGCACGCAATAAGTCCTGTTCGATCTGCTGATATTTCCCGCGAGCGCATCTGCATGAAGGACTCAAGACTTTTCTGGTCATGCTCGACTTCGCCGTGCTGCAGGAGAAAATGTCCCAACTCGTGGCCAACCACAAACTCAAATTCCTGGGGACTCATGGTCTCCACCAGTCTCGAAGTAAAACGGACAACGCACTCGCTGGTCTCATCAGAAAGGCAGGAAGCCTGCATCTCTGGGGAGGCGTACACGAATGCCTCGACCGATACTTCCGGGATAAAAAGACGTTGATAAACAGCTTGAAGCCGTTCGTACAGAGTGGGCGTGACCTCTTGGGATATGAGCAACTCGTTCTGGTAGAAGTGATTCCGTATCGCAGCAAGGCCGGCGGTGGTCGCGGCAACCTGGGGACGTCTTACATCACTGGAGAAACGGATTGCTTCAGCGAGTTCCCGAGCGCTGTACAACTGATTATTCATGCTTCTTTCTAGCCTCGGCAATCAGGTTGAGCATGCGTTGCGCGTTATCACGCTCACAACCCTCGGGCAGCGTGTTCAAGCGGCCGTTCCACTTTCTGAATTCCGCCAGAAAATGTTTCTTGATTCGCTCGCCGTTCCAACTGGGATCTATACCGAGAACTTCATCAGGATTGGCTGCACCCGAGATCTCGATGCCCGGTTTCACGAGCCCCCTATCGATGATTCCCTTTATCTGCTGCATACCGAGACCAAGCAAATCACCAATCCGGTGCAACAAAGCAAGTTCACTGGGGTCCGCAACACCATCCGCCGTCATGACGTCTGTGCAAAATTGGAGTGCTTCGTACTTGAACTGCTGGTTGCCGATACCGTTCAGGCTGCGGGCAAGTGACTCCAGATTGAGAGTACCTTGCCTGGATTCAATGTAACCTTCCTTCAGGGCCTGGTTGCAGAGTTTTTTCATTGTTTGTTTTTCTTCGCCGGAATACGAAGTCAGCAACCGCAAGACCGATTTTTGGATGGCGAAACCTTCCTGTTTGTGAAGGTTGCCATCGGACATCGCTACGGCCATTGCCATCTTGAGGAAAAGAGTCACTGCCGTTTTCCGATCTTCAGCAATTTCCAGATAGCCCTTTTCGGTAAAATTGTGGGTGAAAGTGATCGTTTTTTCCCAAATGAGCCCCGAATGTTCGGGTGTCTTAACGAATCCAAGCATAATCGGTGGTGGATTGGACGAGTCGACCAGTCTGATTACCATTTTGAACTGCCGCAACCCACTATATGGCGGATGAAGAATTTCAGGGATAATACCTGCGACCGGAGACCACTCAGCAAAACCCTGATTGGGACCCACTACCCCTATTTCCGTCCGTACCTGATAGGCTGAAGATTCAGGCTCTTGAAAAGCTTCAATATGGCAAAGCACAGGCCTATTTCCATCCAAGACCGAGATGTATATACCCAGATTTATCGCCTTGACTACAGGGAGAAGCCCTATAGCCAGAACCTCTTTCACGACGAAGGAATGATCGTTGGTTTCTCGGCGAGTGTCTTGCAGATTGACTTCAAAATGTAAAGGTATACCAGGCTGAACGGGTTGAGAAGATGAATTGGCTAATCGACTGATAATCCAGATGACAATGAAGAACAGGACAATTCCGAACAAGTCCTCCACGTCATTCCACCGTAAATTTGTTGATGTCTGTTTCCACGGAATCTTCCAATGTCGCCAGACGTAATTCGAGCTTGCGTTCTTCCTGCGTTTCGACATCAACGAAAGAGCACCGCATTATCTGGTTTGCATCATACGAGAACGTCACTTCAATCTCCTGTCCGGCAGGACGTCCTGGCGGAAGATCCAATTCGGCATTTGCCCGAATGGTGACGAATCGAGGATCTGTTTCATTGTCGGAACACTCCGTCACAGAACAAGCCACGGCGGTTTGATTTTCATATCCTGTGAAGTAGGATTTAGTAACGGAACAGGGAATTTTCGAGTTTTTCTCGATCAGGATACTATTCATTGCCTTGGGTTGTCCCGACATGTCTCTCTCTAAAGCAATTGTGCCATAGTACTTGTTAGCACATTCTGAAACATTCAGCCTATCAATGCGTTCCTTCTGTGCATCTGACAACTTCGACCGGTTACCCTTGTAAGCTGCATACAAGGCGGCTCCCAGCGCAACGACTTCATCCACGTTGACGCTACAGATTGGATCTCTACCAAACATTCTCTTAATACTTTCTCGCACAATAGGGACTCTTGTGCTTCCACCTGCGCAGAGAACTTCACGAATGTTCGAGACCTTCAACCCTGCTTCCTCAATGGTTGACTCGCAAAGCAGTTCTGCTTGAGTAACCAAGGAAGAAATGGCTTCCTCAAATTCCTGACGTGTGATATCGATCGCCGTCCGGTTAACTCTGGTAGTTATTTTATTTCGATCCGACAATGACTTTTTGTCACCCTCCGCTTCCAAGTTGGTGTAGTCTTCTGGTTCCAATTCATCCGTGGCAATCTCCTTATATTTTCTTGCAACGATCTCCCTTAGCTTTTTGTCAAAGTCCATTCCACCCAGATCATGGACTCCGCTTGAGCAAAGCACTTCCACCTCGTGCTTTTCGACTCGAATTATTGAAATATCGAACGTTCCCCCTCCCAGGTCGTACACAGCGTAAATACCTTGAAGATTTAAATTTTCACGATCCAAGTAGCCCAATGCCGCAGCAGTCGGCTCGTTGATGATGTACTTAATGTTCAAGCCAGCCTTTCTTGCTGCCTGCAAGGTGGCTTCGCGGGCGTCGTTGGCGAAGTTCGCTGGAATCGTGACAACTACCTCCTCAATATCGCCAATTGTTAAACAGGCGTCGTTGACGAGTTTTTGGAGAACCAGAGCGCTCAAGTCAGTTGGAGTGAATCGTTGGCCTGCAAGCTTATAAACTTCCGATGTTCCCATTTTTCGCTTGAATCGGCCTGCGGCGTTCTCGCTACCAAGGCCAAATGCTTGTCTGGCTTCACTTCCCACATGCACAGTTTCTGAATTTTCAACTTCGACGCACGATGGCATGAGGTTTTGTCCGTCGCTGTTATGAACGATGACCGGCCGCCCAGTCTCGTCAATGCGCGCCAGTGCAGAAAACGTTGTTCCCAAGTCAATGCCGATAAACGACCCCATGTGGTTACCCCTCATTGCATGGTGAATATGCGGACCTTCGCGGGATACACGATCTCGTATCCGTCAGGAGTTTTCATCCGGTAGCCCTGTTCGATAACTTCAGCAATCTTGTAGCGATCGTCCACGTTATGGGATAATGTCTTTTTTGGATTGTCCGCGACTCCCTCCACTCGCCGATAGTCTTCTCCGATTGCAGGAGAAAATCTCTCGACCCCGCATTCGTCAAGCGCATCCTCAAGCAGGCGTTTGATCAAGGCAAGGGCTTCGGATTTGGTTTCGACATCCTGCACGAAGTCATTGACAGCGAGATCTGTACGAATGAAGCGGATCAGAAATTTCCTGAACACCTGCGCGTCGTAGCCCTTTTTGAGCCGACGAATCTCTGCATCCTTTTCATCGAGAGCCCCATGTAGCGTCACGTAAATGTTTCGCAGAGTGCCCAGCTTCTCTTCATTGTTTGCGCTGTCTCGACCGATCTGCTCCATACTTCCTGCTATCAAGGCGCGCAGTTCCGCAAGCGTTTGCGTGAGCACGTTCTGTTGAACGACATCGGAAGATGCAGGAACGAACGTAGGGGATTCGACAGGTGCCACACGGAGAGTTTTGCTCCATCTGTACAAGTACACGATCAACGCAACGAGGAGTAGCGCGAGGAAGCATATCAGACCCAGAATAATGAAGAAGACGGCGGACTCGGATTTAGCGATACCCCCTGTTGTCTCCTGGTCCGTGGACCGTGGAATTTCGGAATTTTCGGTTGGCTGCGAATCTATTTCCAAGGTTGCATCGGTCGGGTTCGGGATGATCATCTCCGGAGGACGCGGCTTTTCCTGAAACTGTTCGGTCAGGAGTTCAGAGCCATTGGGTCTGGGGAGGTGCAAAATTTTGCCGGTGGCCAATTCGTCCCTACTGTCTCCAAACGCATCAGGATTGCACTCGTAAAGATGCTGTTCCAACTCCTTGGAGGACTGAAATTCTGGTGAAACGACACGACGTGCTATCTCCGACAGCGTATCGCCTTCCATTACGCGAAGGCTAAGTCCGTTTTCGACGCAAGACGCCAGATTTTCCTTCCCACTCGTATCCGGTGTTTCAACGGCAGAAACATCCAGGGACACCAACAGTCCAAGCAACATGACTATTGATTGGATTGTTGCGTTCATATGTGATAATTCCCTTCCCCTAAAACAGGAGCTTCCCTTCCGCCACCATCACGGCTTGTCCTCCCACCTTGACCTCTTGGATGGCGTCGTCATCGGAGAACACCTGGACCGTTATCCGTGAGGGCCGGTCGATTTCATACCCCTGTTCCATGAACATTTCGGTGGTCGGGCCGACGTCCACCACTCCGTTCTTGACGAGATACGCGCCAAGGGCTCCGCTGGCGCTGCCCGTGGCCGGGTCCTCCCAGATCCCGATGGGCGCCGCGAACATGCGCGTATGCACGTGCGCCCATTCTTCCACGGTCACCGTGGTAAAGACCATGATGCCGTTGGCGCCGA
The DNA here is from genome assembly GCA_012270585.1 of Nitrospirales bacterium. Lineage (GTDB taxonomy): Bacteria > Nitrospirota > Nitrospiria > Nitrospirales > UBA8639 > Bin75. Next base: position 7,439 of record JAAXIB010000042.1, on the reverse strand, counting down.
GTTTCTCGCAGACGTCCTTTATGCCCGTCGGGTCGGCTTGAATCGACTTGACCGCGGTCAGGGTCCGGACCGGGACGATGGCGACCGGCAAGCCGGTCGACACCACTTCGATGGGCAGATGGGTTTCCGCAATGGCGGTCTTGTTCACCCCCAAAGCCCGGCTGACTTCGTAGAGGTCCTGGATGCCATCGACCGTTCCCAGGAATTGCGGCTTCGGCTGGGACATCATGACGCCGTCCACCTGCCCGTCCACCACGTGCAACTCCACGGGAAAGAGTCCGATGTTGCATTCGAACAGGTACCGCGTCACCGGTTGCGGCAGGGAAAATTTCTGTAACGAACTGAGCACGTAAAAGGTGCCGATCACCGGATGGCCGGCAAACGGAATTTCCTGGGTGGGAGTGAAGATGCGGAGTTTGGCAATCGCCGCCGGGTCCGTCGGCGGCACCACGAAGACGGTCTCCGAAAGGTTCATTTCACGGGCGATCTGTTGAAATTCCCGCTCGGTCAAATCCGTCCCATCGGGAATCACCGCAACGGGATTGCCGCCGAACGGCTCTTCCGCAAACACGTCCGCCTTGTAAAATTGCAGAGATCGGGTGGGGGTGGTCATACGCGGAGGGAACCCGTCTCTTGCCGCACGATGGAGCCGGAGGGTCTCACCACGTTACGCGCTGCACGGTAAGGCTTCATACTCGGCAGCCCAGGGATTCCGAACGTAATCTTCGACATAATTTTGCAGGGTCCCGTTCCGGTATAAACGGGAATTGGCGAATTTGGTATCGACTTTGTGGAGGACCTTGACCGTCACCCCGGTCTTTTTCTTGAATTCTTCCAAGGTCACGCCCTTGATATCCATATTCGTCCCCCGTCCCGATTCCATCACGCATTTGGGGACGTGGAGTCGCTTCTGATCGGTCAACCGTTGACGGATGTCCTCAAACGTCAGCAGCACGGTGCAATCGGAATCACCACCCAGCGTGGCATTCGGTACGAACAGGAAGCGCGCGCGGTTCTTTCGATACATGTTCAGGATCTTGTGGACGCTTCCGGCCATCACGACCGTATCTTTTTTCTCCAGTTCCAGGGAATCGAACGCGCTTACGATGCGCTTCCGATTGAGAAACGCCGTCACGTAGGCTTCGGTGTGGATCGTGGTCAAATTCGGCAACCCGGCGTCATAAATCCGTTCGGCCTCAATGCCCAGCGTCTTCCGGCCCTGACGCATGAGATTGGCGGTGTCCTCTTTGACGCCACGCACGGGCGTGAGACAACCCATCCACAACACGCATTTTTTATTAATTTTCGAAATTTCCTTCGCGTCCTGGGACATGGTGTGTTCGTCGAACGCGTAAAAATTGGCCGACGATACTGCGGGGCCGTCCAGCACTTTCATCAGGTGTCGCGCGGACGGGGCATGCGGCATCATCTGCTGCCGGTATTGGCTCAAGGTAATGACCGACAGTTCGAAATTGATCCGGCCGGGATATTGTTCCGCCAGCCGGTGAATCTTCGGCACGTGGACGAAGCCCACCGTGAAAAATTGCAGGTTTTTGTCGGTGTGCTTCAGAAAGTCTTCAATCCATTCCATGGCCTTGGGGTGAAGGAACAGATCGGTCCACTCCATGTATTCGTTGCCCCCCAAACACCAGAATTGCATAGGGTCCGTGGGTTTGGCATTGATGTAATTGAGGATGAACTCCCAGTCATCCTGCGTGGTTTTCGGCGGGTCCTGGGTCTCGCGGTAGGAGTGGTCGAGTTCGTAGCAGAAGGAGCATTCGACCGGGCACTTCTTCCCCAGGCTCAAGGGGATTTTCCCCGCGTCCATTTCGCGGATCAACACTTCCCGATACCCTTTGCCCTGGAGTACCAGCGTCGGCTCCAAGACCGGCAGATCCCGTCCCATTGCTAGCCCCGTTCTCCTTGTGCGTGTTCACTCATCGGTTGGCCTTGAATTCCCCTCCTTTGTAAGGAGGAGTGAGGGGAGGCAAAACTTCATTGACACCGCCGCGAGGCGTTTGCCACACTTCGAGGCTGAAGAACCCGCTTCACGATTATGCCTTCACCACCTGCAAATACGGATGAGCCCGTTGCCAAGGCTCTCGAACTCTTTAACCTCACCCTGCCGCTCAACCTCACGACCCTGCACCAACGGTACCAGGAACTCCTGGTCACGTGGCATCCTCATCGGTACGCGAACCTGACCAACAATCCCACCAAGTATATGCAAATGTACAAGAAAGCAGAGGCGATGACCAAGGAAGTGCAGGCCGCGTACAAACTGCTGAAGGAGTATCTGGAAAGCCACGGTCACGCGCCTTCTTCGGTTTGACGGCGGGCCGTGTTCTACGTGGTCGAATGACTGACCACCCGCGTCATCCCCGGTTCCCCCTCTTTTCCGCCTTCGGGGTCCACTTTGGCCACGGGCCACGTAATCAATCCGGCCACGGTATCGGGCGCGGCTTCGGCAGGACTGTGCCGCGTGGCATAAATTTGCGACAACCGGTTCGTGCCGAACCGTGAAATATAGAGGAAGATCTGCTCGCGAGCGTTGATCCGCACGGCCCAGGGTTCGAAATCGTTCTGGTAAAACTCCTCGCACAACTGCATGGCATCCAGACAGTTCAGGCTCCCCGGTTCATTCAGCGTGTAATAATAATCCAGGGGCATGTCGTATTCGTCCTGCTTCTGAATCGTAATGCCGAATTTTTCAGGATGCCTGACCATCGGCGTATGGCGATAGGCCACGAAGTAAAACAACTCGACCGAATGGATGTCGGCGCTGTTGTCGAGCAGGAACTGCCGCGTCTCTTCGGCTTCCTCCCTGGTTTCGCCCGGGAATCCGTAAAACGCCATCACGTGATTCCAAATCCCCACCTTCGCGGCTTCCCGCAAATTATTTTCAATCACGCTCTTCCGGGCATGCTTGTCCATGAGTTCCAACACGCGCTCATTGGCCGACTCCATCCCGTAGTACAGGGTCTTACAGCCGGACTGCGCCGCGACTTTCCAGATTTCAGGATCCTGGAGCGTCTCCTCGAAGCGAATCAACGTGGTCCACTTGATGTCCACCTGTTCTTCCACGAGAAGTTGGGACACCTTCTTGAAGAGCGCGGGCGGATACGATTCATCGGCAAAAAGGAAATGGTCGGCCTGATACGCCCCCTTGAGGGCCTTGACTTCCCGGACCACGTCATGGGCCGACTTGCCGCGATACTGGTCAAAGTACCCTTGCCCGTGATCACAGAACGTACACCGCCCCCAGTAACAGCCCCGGGTCGCCAAGTACGGAAGGATGCGCGTGGGCACGAAATAGGAATCCAGGGGCAACCCGTTGAAATCGGGTAACGGCAGCGCCGTGGTCTTTTCCGTATAGATCTCCGCATTGATCCGCACGTGCCCGTGTTCCCGGTACATCAGGTTCGGAACCGATTGCCACGTCCGATCGCCCACCAGGGCTTCCAATAACCACAACAGGGCGTGCTCGCCCTCATACAGAATGGCCGAATCAAACACGGAAGAGAAAAACGGCTCCCGTTTCGCCAAATCTTCCTGAAGCCGGGTAATGACGTTTCCCCCGACCGTGACGTGAATATCCGGAAAGGCCTCCTTGATCATTTTGCAGAAGGTGAATCCCGCGATCAGTTGCATTTTCGTGCCGATGGAGACACCGACCACCTCGGGCCGTTCTTTGCTGACCAACGGCAGCACCAACTGCCGGCACACGTCCCGATACACGTTCACCTGCTCGTCGTCCAAGCACTCGAAGACTTCGCTCGAAACCCCGGGCCGGTAGCCCAAATTGCTTTCCATGGGGTAATAGACCAGCGACGCGGGAAAATACGCCGCGGAGATGTACCGCATGACGTCGCGAAACACGTTCAACGCCCATTCGAGTTTATCGGCGTCGTAGAAATCGTCGCTGCGGTTGATGCGTTTCGCTTCCTCGGCCTTCGCGGCCAGGTCCATCACGTCAAGGGCCAGGGCTTCCTGCAAACAGGCTTTCTGGTCGATCTCCTTATCGCTCAACCCTTCTTGCGATTCCTTGGCTTCCAGCGCCTTGAGTTGCTGGACCATTCGCGCGTTGACCCAGATCAGGAACATGTCGCTGAAGAACAACTCGTACATTTCGATGTTCACGTCCTGCTGCACGACTTCATGACCGTTTTCGCGAAGCACGGCCGTGAGACTCGGCAAGGCCAGATACGGAGCCGTGGGAACCCACTCCGGCGGGAAGAGCAGCATGGTCTTCAACTTCCGGCCGCTCTTTGCTTTCGACGCCGCGTTATCGATGTGGATGAGGGAAGAAGACATCAGACGTTCGCCAAAGCCTCGGCATTCTCTTCCGGCGCGACGCGGAATTGGAGAGCCGGCAGTTGGTTGGTGCCGAAATGGGCTACGTAGAGGAAGACGTATTCGCGGATGTAAATCTTCAAATCCCAGCCGGCGTAATGACTCCGCTCGAACTCTTCAAACACCCGTTCGGCGTCTTCGACGCCCAGCCCCTCTTTCACGGTGAAGTAGTAATCCAGGGCCAGGTCCCATTCAGAGTTCTTGTAGAACGTAATGCCCCACCGCTCCGGGTCCTTGGCCACCGGGGTATGCTTGCTGAGATCGAACGTGCCGAAGCCGATGGAATGCACGTGCTCCTTGTTGTCCTCCAGGAACTGCATGGAAAACTTCGCGTCCTCATACCGCTCGCCCGGAAACCCGAAAAATCCCATCACGTGGTTCCACACCCCGTGTTTCGAGGACAGTTCCAGGCTTCGTTGAATCACCTCCGTGGTCGTGGCCTTGTCCATGAGTTTCAGGACGCGCTCGCTGCCGGATTCATAGCCCATGTGAAGGAACTTGCACCCTGAATCCTCGGCATCCTGCCACACCTCGTCGTCCAACAGGCTTTTCTCGAAGCGGATGTGCGTGGTCCACGCAATGCCTAATTGGTGCTCCTTGAGTTGACGCGTCAGTTTTCGGAAGAGGGCCGGCGGGTAGGATTCATCGGTGAAGTGAAAATGCCGCGTGTGATACTTGTCGCGGAGAAATCGGACTTCCTCGATGATTTCCTGGATCTTCTTGGTCCGGTAACCGGCCGTATACCCTTCTCCATGATCGCAAAACTCGCACCGGCCCCAATAACACCCCCGCGTCGCGAGATAGGGCAGCACGGGTTCCGGCACGAAGTACCGGTCCAACGGAAGCCCGTCGAAATCCGGGGCCGGCAGGTCCGCCATGTTCTCGGCGGAGGTGACCGGCGACGTATGAATACCCGAATCGTCCCGCCACAGGAGGTTCGGAATTTCGTTGAAATCCCGGCCGGTCCCGATCGCTTCCACCAATTGAAGGAACGCCGTTTCGCCTTCGTACACCACCGCGGTGTCGAACAGCGCAAACAGGTTGGGAGTGGCCGGCAGGACGTCGCGCAACCGGGTCACGGTATTGCCGCCGATGGTCACGTGGATATCGGGAAACTGTTCCTTGATCATGGCGCAGAAGGTCATGGTCGAAAACAGTTGCTGCCGCAACACGATGGAGATGCCGATGACGTCCGGCCGTTCTTCAACAATGGCCGGCTTGACGATTTGATCGAACACGTCACGATAGACGTTGACCTGCGTATCTTCGACCGCGGCCAGGACTTCCGAGGACATGAAGAGTTTGTACGACAGGTCCGTTTCCATCGGCGGCATGCAAATGCGGGCTGGCGCATAGACCAGCGAAATAGTCGACGTTACGTCCCGAAAGACGTTCATGGCCCATTCGAGTTTCGCCGCGTCGTAGAAATCCGGCGAACGGATGATCGCTTTGGCGCGCTCCGCCTGTTCGATCAAATCGGCCATTCGAGTGCGGGTACATTCGCACAAGGCCATCTGCAACTCGGTTTCTTCCTCCGAGAGCCCCCGGTCCCGGGCCAGGCGTTTCAAACGATCCAGTTGCTGGGGTACGCGTTTCAACACACGCTTGAGAAAGTCCGCGCTGAAATACCAATCGTACATCTCGAGGTTGACGTCCTTTTGCACCACGTCGTGCCCGGCACGGCGCAGGAACGCCGTCAACGTCGGAAGACTCAGATAGGGCTCGGAGGGATACCAATCCGGAGGGAAGAGCAGCATGACCTTTTTCCCGGGTCCGCCGTCACCCTGGGATTCCGTGCGACGCTGCTTCAAAAGCTGCGGGCTGATCAGCCCGCCCTTATTATAGTCGATCCTCATGCTCGTCACTCCATGGGGACGCATCCGGACAGAAGAAAAACCTTTCCCGGACAAGGCCCCCCTTGATGCCGCCCATTCTATGCTTTAGGGAAATAGCGGTCAAGGATGACCGCACAACTGCAGTACCGAGCAAAGCGAGGAATCTGCCTTTCTCTCCTGTCATTCTCGATCCTCGATTACAAACGTCAAGGACAGGCTCTGATCGGGGATCCAGTGTCTTTGCATTTGGCATTCTTCCCTCTCCTTCCGGGAGAGGGCCAGGGTGAAATGACAAAATGGCTTCGCGGGTACGGCTGCTCTTCAACCCTTATCCCCAGGACCGGATACCTCATCCAGGTACCGAACTTGCAGCCTGTCAAAACGCTCGAAGTCGCGGTCGTTGGTGAGAATTGCGGCAATACCGTGCTCTCGGCATAGAGCGGCGATCTGCGCATCGAACATCAGGTTGCCGCGCGCATCGGCCTTCCGCACCGTGGTCTCGAGATGCCGGAGAAAATCGGCACCCGGTAGTGCGATGCTGCAAGTGGGAGCGGCCACGATCCCGTTGATGAAGTCCATCGCTTGAGCAATCGTGGAAGGAGGATTGAAGACACGTCGATGCGTGACAACGCGCATGAACTCGATCAGGCAGAAAACCGGCAGAGCCCACGGCTCCGTCCCTTCGGCCAACCGGACCAGTTCGGCAGTCGCCGCGGCATTGAGATCGGTCTCGAGGCGGTGAGCGTAGATCAGGACGTTGGTATCGACGGCAATCATTCCCGATCAATCACGTCGTAGAGTGCATCCCGGTCCGAGATGTCGACGTTGGGCGGGCGCTTCCCTTTCACGGCGTTGATCCGGAGCTTGAAGCCAGGCCCCTTGCGAGGGACGGCCATCAGTTTTGCCCGCAGGGCATTCTCGACGAATCGCGTGAGCGTGACGCCGTCTCGTGCGGCGCGCTCCTTGGCGTGACGTAAAACCTGATCGTCCAGATTGAGAGTGGTCTTCATGGCAGGTTCGACTCAGTTCGATGTATGGCTAAACCATATCAGATAAACCATATATATGGCAAGTCAGGACTGCATAAGAGTAGTGTCTCAGTTTGAATTTCCCTTTCCGAAGCAATGTCCTTTTTTGTCATCCTCGACATCTTTTATCGAGGATCCAGTGTCTTTGCTTTTTCCTCCGCTTTGCAAAGAGAACGACCTTGGATCCTCGTGTTCGCCAGGATTGTAAATGTTCAGTCATTCG
>JAAXIB010000047.1 GCA_012270585.1 Nitrospirales bacterium | reverse complement strand
GTCAATGGGACGACCACGGTGTATATTGGCCAGTTGTATGTGTGCGAAGACACGGCCTGTGCCCGGCTGATCTATGCGGGGGCTCAGCGGGTGGCGCTGGTGCAGGTAAACAATGGGGCCACCAGCTACTTTCAGGCGGATCACTTGGGCTCGACGAGCGTGCTGACGGATAGCAGCGGGACGGCGGAAGAGCACAACAGCTATTTGCCATATGGGGGCCTTCAGACCCACACGGGCACCTCGGACGTGGCGTATAAATATACGGGGCAGGAGCGGGACGCGAGCACGGGGTGGTATTTCTATCAGACGCGGTATTACGCGCAGGGGCTGGGGCGGTTTGTGTCGCCGGACCCGATTGTGCCGAATGTTCTGGATCCGCAAGCGTTCAACCGGTATGCGTATGCGCGCAACAATCCGGTGCGGTATGTGGATCCGACGGGCCAGAGGTGGGGCGACCCGCCATGGCCTGGGGACGACTGGAGGTCTTGGCCCGAGGACGACTGGGGCCTGGGAGTGCCCGGCTACTTCCCTACTCCAGGTGTGCCGGTCTTAGATGAGGTCCTCGTGCAGGGTACGCGCCTGCCGCCGTTGTGGTTCCCCGACCCCTTTGGAAGGGACCCCTGGAGGTTAGACCTCTGGGTTCCTCCTGCCTCGGTTGCTTTCGTTATGCCGGTCGGGGTCGGGTCTGACTTTAGTATCACGGATGAGCAGCGTACGTTTGCGAAACAGGGAAGATACAAGGCGTTTTGGCACTCTCGTCTCATTCAATCGGGTGATCCGGTAGCAGGGACCGCGTTGAGCGTCATCTATAAACAGGTGTTGGGCGGGGTGGCGAATCAATGGGTGGCGCTCCACGCCGCGCGGCTTGGGCTCACGGTCAATATGGCCCAACTCGCGAATGCGCTCATGCAAGAACATATCGACGCGACAGATAGGGATAGAGCAGGAGTGCGGGGCTTGCTGCATCTGGAAGTTATCGCGGAGTATCACCACGAGGTCTTCCGCGTCTTTGGTTTACCGCCCAGCGCGTTTGCGGGCACGCCGTTCACGGGAACCGTCGAAGAAGCCAATTACACGGGCTTTCTATGGTGCCGAGGCTGCGATCCGATGCGCTAGCTAGACCGAGGGGTGTATGCAGAAGCCCGCCATCTCACTCAAAGCCGTCACCTTGGTGCTGACCGTGGTGTGTGGGATCGGCTGGCTGGGGTACGCGGACTCGGGAGGGGAAGGCGTGGTCGAGGTCCAGTTGCGGGATTACGTGTTTCATATCCCCGAGCGGTACTCGATGTATGGGGCCACCCCGTTTTGGTTGAAGTGGATGCTGGAGGCCACTCCCGGGCTTGATCGCAGTTCTCCCATGACCAGGTTCACGGTCCCAAATGAAGAAGTGAGCCAAGCCCTTCCCGCCTACCGATTCCGACCCAATGGAGACTTTACGGCGGTCTTGGGGGTGCTATCGGACGAAGAGGTGGCGCGCTATCAAGACCCCGAGTGGGGGTTCCACGGTGACATGTGGTACGGCAGGAGGGCCTACAAAGACCGGGTGATCGAGCCCTTTGGTGAGACCGGGTGGTATCGGATGTATCTCTCGCCTGCCAAAGTTCATTGGGATGTGGTGCGGCAATACCCGGATGCGAGCATGCCACCGCCCAACGATCCCTTAAGCTTTGACGTGGCAAGATGCCATAATATAGTCGGTGTCAAAACGACAAGTTGCCTCACCTACGCCTTTTCCGGTCGGATTGCCATTGATTTTTGGACGACAGAAGAGAACTTGGTCCTGATCGATGAATTGCGCGCGTTTCTGATGGCCAAGGTGTTGGAGTGGAAGCAGCCTGACCAGCGAACAGGCAGCGCACCCGACCTATGAGCGTGGCCATGATCGGCTCGCGATCTTCCTCCCCGAACACGACACCCAGACCTTTAGCTACGACGCGCTGGACCGGCTGACCAAGGCTACGAATGCCGCCATGGGCGCGTACGGCACCATCAGTTATACCTACAACCAGATTGGCAATCTGCTCACCAATTCCAAGGTAGGGACGTATACCTACAACGCCAGCGGGACCAATAGCACGCGGCCGCATGCCGTGACCAGGACCCGGCTCACGACCGGGACCGAGACGACCACGATCACCTACAGTTACGATGCCAACGGCAACCTGAGTGGGGCGGATGCTCACCTGGGATGTGGGGAACCGGTCGACACGAATCGTCAAGGCTGGGGTGACAACCCGGTTTGTGTGTGATGGGGATGGGGGCCGGGTGAAGAAGACGGTCCATGGGACGACCACGGTGTATATAGGCCACTATGTGTGCACGGACACGGCCTGTGCACCTTGTAAGGCCTGGTAGCGGTGGGCATTGAGAACGACAAGAAACTGGGGGTTAAAAGGCTCAGGGTAAATCGACAAAGAAGTCGCCGCCGCGTTGAAGCCCTCATGGTAATGAGTGAAGGCGTAGGTTTTCCCTGTACAAAAGGGTTAAAGCCGGTACGAGTCTTTGCGGTCGGTGATCCGGTGAATCAGAATGCTGCGGCAGGAATCGTCTATGGAATAGAGTATCCGATACTGCCCCACTCGTATCCTCCAATCATTGGGGCGGCCTTGAAGTTTTCTTGCTCCCCTAGGACGCGGTGCGGCCACTAGCTGATCCAGGACTTCTTGAATTTTGATAAATAAAGGTTTCGGGAGCGCCAGCACTTCCTTTTCGGCACGCCTCGAGAGTTCAAGCGTATGGCTTACTTGCGCGTACGATTCTGGTGTTTGTTTTTCGCTATCGACCAGGGAACAGGATCTGAAGTCTGGGCCTCATCGATGAGTTCGGCGTCAATCAGGTCTTGTGCTCGTTCAAGTAACTCCTGATAGTCTTTGATGGCAAGCAGTACCCCTTTTCGTTTTCCGTTGGCGTCCACGACATATTGAGGGCGCAGTCCCATACAGTTTCCTCCTGTGCGTCGTTATGACTGAAGCGTGAAAGGTCCTGTTCGATGTTAGGAAAAATGATACCGTTTTGTCTCTTATGAAGACAACGTCAGTGAAGCCGTTGTGCAAGCGATTTGACGTCTCCTTCATTCTTGACAACTTTTATACGTGCCGCGGTGAAGGAAGCGAACCGGAGTTATGAAGGGAGAGATCCCGAGAAAATCAAGGCCCAATAAAAAAGGTTGGGGCAGGTATTCTCGTCGTTGCCCCTCCCGCCGTTTTTAAGCAGGGAACCATTGGATCTTGCACAAATTATTGACAGAGGAAAGCCCCATATGCTAGAAGTCACGGACCTTTTGCCTAGAATTTTCCTGTCTGTAAAACGGTTGCGTAAGGATTGAGGTGTGGTCTCTCCAAAGGAAAAGCGGATTATCCGGACAGGCTCTCCCAAGTGGCAAGTCCCGGACTCGATTCTAGGCAGCCCGTCACACGCGATCCCTCCCCGTTACCACGTTGTGGCTCGTCGAGGGGGCCATGGCGCTTGAGAACATGACCGTCGGTCATCCTTACCGCATAGGCAGATAGGGGGAAGAAAGTCAGGGGAAAAGTCTGTCCCAAATTTTTTTATATGGAGAAAGAATTCCCCTGGTGAGGCTTGGAGAATGTTTCCTCGGGGGAAGAAGTCAGAGCTGGATTTTGTGCGCTCAGATCGTTTAATGACATAAAAGCGAAGATGGGGGTTGTTATGGAGAAGGATACATACACAAGCATGTTGGGTGTCGTTGCCGTCGGGGCAATGGCATTGACGTTATCAGCCTGCGGGGAAGCCAAACCGCCGGCTCCGCCGCCCCCGGCGCCGCCGGAATACGCCGACAAGCACATGCCGGACGGCTATTGGAACAATCCGGAGATTCTCGAGCAGGGGAAATTGATCTTTACCGGTCAGGAAAACATCGACGTGAATTGCGCCAGTTGTCATGGCAAGGACGGAAAGCCCGTCAAGGCCGGGGCCCGCGATTTCCGTCAGGGTGAACACATGAAGTTGTTCTCCGATTCCCAATGGTTCTGGCGCGTGTCCGAAGGGGTCAAAGGCACCAAAATGAAAGCCTGGAAATCCAAGCTTTCCGAGGACGATCGGTGGAAAGTGATCGCCTATGAGTCGACCTTTGGGTTGAAAGGCCAGGAATATAGTGTCGCTGAGCAGAAATGGGTTCCCACGGGGACGGCCAAGACGGCTGAGGAGGTGGCCGCTGAAAGGAGTAAGGCGGCAGAAGGCGAAGCGGCCCCGGCGGCTGAAGAAGCCGCTCCCGCGAATGGAGAGGCAACGGCCCCCGCGGCCGAGGAAGCGGCTCCCGCGGCTGAAGAAGCCGCCGCTCCAAACGGAGAAACGGCCGGAGGAGAATCTTCCGAAGGAACTCCCCAGTAATCGGGGTGCGTTCCACGTTCTTTGCGGCATAAACCAGAAGGAGGCCACGACCCTTGAAAACCGTAACCCGCAGCCTTGTGATTTTGCTAGGTCTTGTGTTCGGGGGGCTTGCCGTCGCTTATGCCCAAGCCCCGGCTCCCCCACCCGTGGAGTTCCCGTACACCGGGAACCGGATAGGGGTGTGGATCGTGGCCCAACTCCATATTCTGTTCGCGGCCTTTATTCTGGGCGCCCCGATATTCGCCGTGGTGTCGGAGTGGCTGGGGTACAAGAACCAGGACCCGAAATATGACCGGCTGGCCAAGGAAGTCACCAAGGTCACGGTGATTCTGTACAGCATGACCGCGTTGACCGGCGGGCTGTTCATTTTTGTCCTGCTGGCCACGTATCCCGATTTCACCACCTGGCTCATCAAACATTTTTTCCTTGTGTTCGCCGTGATCTATCCACTCCTGTTCATTCTCGAGACCATTGTGCTGTACCTGTATTTTTACTCCTGGGATTCCCTGAAGGGCGAAAAGAAAGCCCGGCATATTGCAATCGGGGTCCTGTTGAACGTCGTGGGCACGGTCACGTTGTTTGTGATTGACGGTCCCACGGCGTTTATGAACACGCCTGCCAAATCCGCGGAAGGGGTCTCCCTGATCCAATTCGTCCAGAGCGCGGGCTTGTGGGACAAGATCGCCAATTACAGTTGGATGCCCCTGAATCTCCATCGGTTGGTCGGCAACGTGACGTTCGGCGGGTTCATCGCGGGACTGCTGGCCGCGTATATGTACATGGGAGCCAAGACGGAGGAAGAGCGTTCTTACTACGATTGGATGGGGTTCGTGGGAAATATGATCGGCGTGGGCGCGCTCCTGTTTCTCCCCTTCATGGGGTATCTCCTGGCCTATGAACTGTGTGATTACGATGCGTCCATCTGTCCGTACATGATGGCGGACCAACTGTCGATGTTTTTTGAAATGCAGGGAGCCATGGTCGGCCTGATCTTCCTGGCCAGCAATTATTACATCTGGCTGAGCATGAAGCGGATTCAGGGCGTGGAGCAGGTGCGTATTTCCGGGATGGTCATGCTCGCCGTGATTCTCATTCCGGCGGTCATGGGGGTCGCCTGGAAAATGTTCCCGCCGCCGGAATGGCAGTCGTTGATTTTCCTGGCGGCGCTGATCGTTCTTCCGCCGATCCTGAGCAGGCTTCCGGGGCTGCGGTTTACCGTTTCGTGTTTCACCATGATCAAGGTGGGATTCCTGATGATTGTGGTCGCCAACGCCATCTGGATGACGCCGCACGGATTCGTGGCGACTCAGGGCTTGGCCACCGAAGAGTTGGAGTTGCCCTCCTGGGCCAGTGAATTGGCGCTGATGCCGGCGAAAAATGCGGCCGCGTTTACGTTGGTCTTTCTGACCGTCGTGAACTACATTCTCTACAACCGGGCCATCAGGAGCGGAACCATCATCTGGGGGAAGATCGACTTCACGTCTCAATTCGTCCTGATCTTCCTGGCGTTCAGTGCCATCTGGACCATGGGCCTGATGGGGACGGTTCGATCCCTCACGAGAAAATACTTCCACGTGTATAACCTGGTGCCGGACTTTACTTCGGAAGCCTTTACGCCCACGCTGGCCTATTCCGCCTGGTGGATTACGGGTGTCACCCTGGTCTTTTATCTCGTCGTGAGTTTCGCCATTGTCGTGACGTTAAGAAACACCGGCCAAAAAGCAGAGGCCCCGCAGGGGGCTCCGGTGCCTGCCGGTGCGGAGTAACGGAGGTGGAAAGCGAGTATGGCTGAGCAAAGTTTGACCCGAAACATCATCAAAAAAGGCGTCATAGGCGTCATCGTGGGGATCGTGCTGGTGGCGGTGGCCAAGGCCACGCACTTCCCGCTCGTCTTCCAGATCATGTTCTTTATTTATGCCATGCTCGGCGCCGCGGTGTTCATCCTGCTTGATGCGCCTTCCCTGCATCGTCTTGAGGGCATCAAGGCCATCGTTGGCCTGGTGTTGTTCTACCTGGTGCTGTCGGGAGTCTACATCGGCGGAGCGACTAGCCTGCCTCAGTACGATCCCGAAATCGAAAAGGGAAAAATCGAAAAGCTCCTGAAAGCGCGTCGAGCCAGGACCCAGCAAGGGAAAGCCGAAGAACTGATCGCGCGGGCAAAGGCCCTGAACGAGCGGGCCGTCTCGATCGAGCAACAATTGAAAATCCTCGGGGGCGGCGTTCAGGTCGTGGAGGAAGCCGTTGCGACCCCCGCCTCATCGGCCGCGGCGGGAGACCTGGTGGCGCTTGGCAAGGAGCAATGGGAACTGCAGGAGTGTTACAACTGTCACAAACTCTTTGGAAAAGGCGGAAAGAAGCGGGGGCCGGAGTTGGACAACATCGGCAATCTCATGACGCCTGAAGCCCTCCGGCAAAAAATTCTCGACCCCAAGAGTTGGAAGGCCGAAGGATTCGACAAGCAGTACAAGAAAGGCAAAATGCCGGACAAATATAAAGACTTGATGTTTGACGAAGAGGTCGACGCGCTGGTGGCCTTTTTGGCGACGTTGAAAGATACCTCGGTGAACACGCCGAAGCCCATCAAGATGAAATAGCCTCATTTCAGGACGTTTGATGCAACCGAAAATCAAGGCAAAAGCCCGGTGTGCCGACGGGGAAGTCGGCAGTATTTCCAAAGTCATCGTCGATCCTCTCTCCCTCGAGATCAGTCACGTGGTGGTCAGGGAGGGGGGCGGCCGGGGCGTGGATCGACAGGTTCCGATCGGCCAGGTCCAGGAAATCCCGAATGAAGAAGAAATTATTCTACGGGGGTCGCTGGAGGAATTCAGGACGTTTCCGGTCCTGGATCGCGAGGCCTACGTCACGCACCATGACGTGGAAATCGCCCACCTGGAAGATCGTCTCCACGTGGAGCCCGGCGAAATTCTCGTGCCCAGTCCCCGGCTTGAGCAGGGAGTGCCCCGCCGTAGCTTTTTCATGAACATGACGCATGCGATCGGAACGTTGATCACCCTTCCCCTGGTTTTCCCCGTTTTAAAATACATCATGAAACCCATGTACAAGCCGTTTGATAATTCCTGGTTTTCCGTCGGAAACGTTCGCAAAATCAGGAAGGAAAACATCGGATACCAGTTCAAGTTCACGCGGGGGTTTAAGGAAGCCTTTATGCCCGAGCAGCAGATCGAAAAAAACATCTGGGTGGTGAAGGCAACCCCTGAAGTGCAAAAGGCCGTCTACGGCGGGAAAGATAAAAAGTTTTACGACCATAAAGGAGAACTGGTGTGGGTGAACAAAGCCAAGGCGCCCTACATCGGGTATTCCGGAAAATGCCCGCATTTGGGGTGCGGGTACAAGTGGCGCAGAACGAAGAATTTTCCCGACGGGGTCTTTTTGTGTCCCTGCCACTTGAGCATCTATGACGAGGCGGGCAAGGTGCTGGACGGCCCGGCGCCGCGCCCGCTCGACGTCCTGCCGATGCAGGTCAATGCCGCCGGGGAAGTGCAAATCATCGACGTCGAATACAAGGCCGGGGTAAAAGGCCAGATCCGGCTTCTGTAACGCCCTATGAACGGCAATCCCACCAACGTGTTTGAAAAAGTCGTCGACTTCGTCGATGAACGAGTCGGGCTGAAAACCATCCAGGCCAAAATGTTGAACGAGCCCGTTCCCGGCGGGTCTCGATGGGCCTATGCGTTCGGGTCATGTCTGCTGTTCATCTTCATCATGCAGGTGGTGACGGGGATTCTGTTGATGTTCTACTACGTCCCCAGCACCGATCATGCCTACGCGAGCACGCAATACATCATTCATGAAGTGGACTACGGATGGTTTTTGCTGAGTTACCATTTCTGGGGCTCTTCGGCCATGGTGGTGATGGTGTTTGCCCATATGTCCCAAGTGTTCTTGTGGGGCGCCTATAAAAAACCCAGAGAACTGATTTGGCTGGTCGGGCTGGCCCTCTTCGGACTGGTCATGGCCTTCGGTTTTACGGGCTACTTGCTCCCCTGGGACCAACGGGCGTATTGGGCCACGGTCGTGGGTGTGGAGATCATGGATAAGACCCCGGTTGTCGGAGATTTCCTGAGTCGATTTTTGAAAGGGGGACCGACCCCGGGGCAAATGACCCTGAGCCGGTTTTTCGTCATTCACGTGATGATCTTGCCGGCGGCGTTAATGGGGCTGGCCGGTCTTCATCTGTTCCTGTTTCGCAAAGCCGGGCCCGCCGGTCCGTTCCGCGGAACCCCCGAACAAATCAAGGCGAAGACGGATTATTTCTTTCCCCGGCAGGTCTGGAAAGATATCGTGGCCATGGCCACGGTCTTCCTGATCATTTGTACGTTGACGTTTATTGAGCCGGTGACGTTGTTGGAAGAGGCTACACCGGACCCGGGGGACTATCATCCGGAACCGGAATGGTATTTTCTGTTTCTCTTCCAGATGTTGCGATTGAAGATCTTTGCCGGAGAATTCGGCCAGTTTTTGGGGGCGGTGGCGATCCCCGGCGCGTTTTTGGGGTTCCTGGCGGCGTTGCCGTTTCTTGACCGGAGTCCGGAACGGAATATTTTCAAACGGCCGATTGCGTTGATCGGCTGGATCGCCATTATGGCGGTGATCTTGATTTTTACCGTGTCCGCGATTCTCAACAGGGAATTTCTGGATTAGGATGTCGAACGCCAAACTCGGTCTGTTAGTCGTCTGGCCAACCTTCTGGACGGGGTTTCCCCTGAAGCTGGTCCTGGCCTTGCTCATGTTGGCGGCCGGAGTCCATCCCTGGGAAGGTGCCGGTTTTGAGGCGTTGCTGGTGCTCTCCATCCCCATCGACGTGTGGGCGCTCGGCCTGTGCTCCCGGACCGTTTTTCTCGAACGGTTGAGCGTGGACCCCCCGAAGGGGACGGGGCTCCGCTTGTGGGGGCTGTGGGCGGTCTTTTCCGTGATCTATCTGCCCCTGTTGGTTTTGATCGTGAGTGGCGCCAAATCGCTCGCCCAATCCGCGGTGGCGGCCACGGTGCATTTTGTCGAAACAAACGTCATGGCCATTCCCATCGCGGAAAAAATCAGCCTGGAACTGGTGATGTGGGGTTTGCCGGTCACCATCCTCCTGATCGTCCTGCTGTACGGGTGGTTGTTCGGCCTGGGCGCCCTGGCGCAACGCTTTGTTCGGGCTTCCGCGCCCGTTGACGGGGAGTTCCAGGATATCGTATCGAAATGGGATCTCCTCAGGATTCCGCGGGATCAACCGCTCTTGCTGACGGCCTTCACGGGCAGCGGCGTCGTGCTGATCTTTTTGTTTTGGGGCTTGCTGCCCGTGAGCACCCCGCATCCCCATGAAGAATACGAATTCGTGAACGTGAAAAAGGTGGAAGCAAAGATCGAGCCCAAAAAGGTCATCCAAAGCGCGGAGCAGGTCCTCGCTCGTGCCGAAGCCACGTTGAAAGAGTTGGAGAAAGACAATCCTGTGGGGGAAGCGCCCAAAGCGGAGAAGCAGGCGGCGACGAACGAGAAGCTGGCAACCCAAGAGAAGCCGATGGCTTCGGGTGCCACCGGTTCCTCCGGTCATGAGCACGACCCTGCCGATCATACGCATTAACGATCAGATATGTTTGCGGGAAAGATCATAGGATTGGCGGCGTTGGGCTTGGCGATGGCGGGGAGCGGGTGCGTGGGCAATCCGACGTTTGACGACCTGCACCTGATGGTCAATAGCGTGTTGGATGGGGCGTGCAATCAACCGTCGTTCAAGCGCCCGTTACAACCTCATGAGTATGGGGCGTACTCACGGGAGTTGATGATCTTGCGGACGACCTGTCAGGCCGTCGCGCCGCTGTTGCCACACAACTATTGAGGGAACCATGAACCGGTTCAATGAGGGATCACACATGAAAAACCACGGCATAATTGAAAAGCTCAAGTCCCGGGTGCCAACGGTGAAACCCTCGTCTCTCTTCGGATGGAGTGTCTTTTGGGCGCTGGTACTCCTCCCGGCGGTTGCCTGGGCCCAGGATGCGGTGACGCAGGCGATGTCCGTCGAGTACCGGGACATTCCGGGACTCGGAAGCCGAAACGTCGTCTGGGTCGTGGCCCAGCAGCATTTGCTCCTGGCGGGGTTCGTGTTGGGCGTGCCGATTTTTGCCTGGGTTTGCGAAATCGTGGGATGGAAAACCAAGGAAGCCCGGTACGACACACTGGCCAAAGAATTCACCAAGCTGTTGACATCCGCGTATGCCACAACGGCCCTGTTCGGGGGCATCCTGCTCTTTCTGCTGATCGGGCTGTACCCGAAGCTCATGGCCTATCTGTCCGATATCTTTTTCCCGTCCTTCATTGTGTATTGTATTTTGTTCCTGTTGGAAACCGTCACGCTGTACCTGTACTGGTACGGATGGGACGCCATGCAGGGAAGCAGGAAGACGTTTCACCTGTTCTTGGGGTTCCTCCTGAACGTCTTTGCCCTGTTCATCATGATCGTTCCGAACGCCTGGGCGACGTTCCAGGCCAGCCCCGTCGTGGTGGCGGAGGGCACGGCGATCGATCGGGCATGGGCGGCTACGTGGAATCCCACGTGGTGGCCGGTCAACATTCATCGTCTCATTGCGAACGTCGTCTTGGGCGGGTTCATTTGCGGCGCCTATGCCGGTATCCGGTATCTGCTGGCGGCCAGCCAGGAGGAACGCGAACATTATGACTGGATGGGATACGTCGGAAACTTCATCGGCGTGTTCGGCATGCTCCCCCTTCCCTTCGCCGGGTATTGGCTCATGCGGGAAATCTACCAATACAACCAGCAAATGGGCATTACCCTCATGGGAGGATTCCTGGCCTGGCTCTTTATCCTGCAGGCGATGCTCATCGGGGTGCTGTTCCTCGGAGCCAATTACTATTTTTGGATGGGCATTACCTACCGGATTCCCGGTTCCGAGCGAACGTACAGGCGGCCGATCCTGGCCATGCTGATTGTGCTCATGGTGTGTCTGGGCGTCTGGATGACCCCCCATTCCCTGGTGGCCAGCCTTGAGGAGGCCAGGAAGATGGGCGGAACCCATCACCCGCTGCTCGGGGTGTTCGGGGTGATGTCCGCAAAAATGACGGTCGCCAATCTCATGATCCTGGTCACCTTCATGAGTTTCATCATGTATTGGCGGGCCGGCAAGCAGGAAACGGCGGGTTGGGCAAAGATCGCCAAAGCGGTGATGGGTGCCTTGTTGGTGCTTGCGGGCATAGCGGTCATCGTGCTCGGGGTTTGGGGGTATTTCGTACCGGCCATTATCCGGATCAATTATTTCTCCGTCGCCCAGGTGTTGATCGTCCTGTTTGTGATGGTGACTTTCACGCCCTTGACGGCCGTGCTGATGAGAAGCGCCAAAACCACGACGGAAATGGTCTGGGGGCAAATGCCGATCCGGGCCGGCTATTCGTTGGTGTCCAATGCGGTCATGGTGATCCTGTTGATGTCCCTGATGGGCTATGCCCGATCCTCGTCCCGGGTGCACTGGCACGTGTACGGCGTGATGAGAGATACCTCGGAATACGCCTATTCTCCCGCGTTGGGATACGCGGCCGCCTTCATGTCCCTCAATACGTTTGTGTTTTGTTTGCTGGTGGCGTTTATCTTCTGGGTGGCCACGATGGGTGACAAGGGAAAGAAAATCCCGGAGCAGGATCAACCCGAACCGGCCAAGATCCCGGCGGGCGTGACACCGGCTATGGCCGGTGGATCGCCACGGGAGAAAGCCTGAACACGCGGGGGGATTGTGCGTGACAAAACGTTGATGCTGGTATTGGTATGAAAACAGGTAACGCCACGCAGAAGCTGTCATTCCGAGCGAAGCGAGGAATCTCTCGCTCAATTATCGAAGGTCTGGAAAAGCAGATCCTTCGCTTCGCTCAGGATGACAACCTAGGTCATTTTCTTCCCTTGGCGTGCAGGCCGCAAAGCCTGCATGCGGCATTCCCGAACCGGAGCGAGGACCCATGAGTGAAGTTGCATTACTCCAATTGATCGGTCTCATTGTTGTAGGAATCGGAATCTGCATCCTGCTCTTCATCAAGGGAAAATTCCTCAGGGTGGTCGGCTTCGTGGTGATCGTCTTGGGGACGTTTACCTTGATCGCCTTGGGCGTGCCGCAGATGCCCTCTCTTCCCCCGGCCATCGAGACGTTTGATATCGCTGAGGTCAAAACGCCGGATGACTTGGCCGCGATCGGCCAGAAGATTTTCTTCAGCAAAGGGCAGTGCGCCCTGTGCCATTCCATCGGCCCGAGCGAAGCGGCCAGGTGTCCGGATTTGAAGGGCATCGGGGCCAAACTCGCGCCGGAGTTCATCTATGAAAGTCTCACCGAGCCGCAAGCCTATATTTATCTGGATTTCAGACATGAAGGCCTGCCCAAGGAATATCCGGCCCGCATGCCCTATATCCACAAGAATCCGATTGCCTTGTCGCAACAGGAGATTTATTCGGTCATCTCGTTTCTCCAGAAAATGAGCGGAGAACCCATCAGCATCAAGGTCGAAGACGTGATGAATATCGGCAAGGACAACGAGGTGGAGGTCGCTTCCCTTGCGGCCGAAGGAGCACATTAACCAGAAGGGTGAAATATGAAAGGTCCCCTTGCGAAAACGGTCATCCTGTTGGTGGGAATGTATGTCTTTCTCAAATTCATACTCCCGTTGTTCACCGCGCCGTTGCCGGCCAGTCTGATTTTCCTGTACTTGGCGCTCACCCTCGCCTCTGCGATGATTTTCTATACCATGAGCGGGGGTAGTCTCGACGAATTCATGGGCCCCATCGGGCGGTTCCTCACCGGCACGGGGCAGACGGGTATTGCCGGCACCGCGCGTATTCTGGTGTTCGTGTTGTTTCCCTTGCTGGTCGGGTGGCAAACGTACACCAGACTCGCCCCGAGCGATATGCCGCCGGCGGAAAATCGGACCATTCATCCCGCGCCTCCGGGCGAGTTCGTTGGGCTGGCCAACCCGTACCCGAGGACGCCGGAAAACGTCATGATGGGCAAAGGCCTCTATGCGGCGTTTTGTTCGCCCTGTCATGGAGCCAATTTCGACGGGAAAGGCCCGGCCGCGGTGGGCTTCAATCCGCCTCCGGCGAATTTCAGCGATCCCGGCACCATCGCCCAATTGCAGGAATCCTACCTGTTCTGGCGGATCAAAAAAGGCGGCGTCGGGCTTCCGGTCGAAGCGATGCCCTGGAAATCTGCCATGCCGCGATGGGAAGTGGAATTGCCGGACGAATGGATCTGGAAAATTATCATGGGTGAGTATGACGGTGCCGGTCAGTCTCCGCGGACCTGGGAGGAGGAGGAATAAGGGACCTCGGAAACGGGTGAAGGAGATTGTGCCCGGGTTCAACGATCGTGGGATTTGCAGAAGGAAAGGATCCAAGGAGCGGGAAAATGGGATATAAGCAGATCTTCAACGTCTTGCTCGGTCTCGTCCTTATCGTGACCGCAGTCGGAGCTTCCTGCGCGTTTGCAAGCGACCCGCCCCCGGAAGGCGGAGCCGAAAGCGTGGCAGTTCGTCTGTATTTGACGGACGGCTCGATCCCTGCGAATGATCCGAACGCCGCGGCGTGGGACGCGCTCCAGCCGGCGGAATTCAAATTGGCGCCCCAAGTCCATTGGCCGGACCGTATTCAAGAAGTCACGGTGAAGTCCGTCAAGGTTCGCGGGATGCATAATGGTCAGGAGATGGCGATTCTTCTGGAGTATGCCGACCAATCGGAAGACGCGGCCGATGCCGCCGCGATCGAGTTTATGGTCGGCGACAAGATGGCCCACTTTGCCCATGGGCAGGAAATGCTCCAGGTCGAAGGCGGGGAGGTCAATATCTGGTACTGGAAAAAAGAGCAGGGCAAAGCTACCGATATGAGCGCCAAGGGGTTCAAAACGCTTCGGGCACAGGAAAACCAGAACGTCTCGGCAACGGGGGCATGGCAGGAAGGAACCTGGCGCGTCGTGTTTTCCCGGCCGCTCCAAACGGGTGATGAACATGACGTGCAGATCACGCCCGGTGAATGGAGAAACGTGGCGTTCGCGTTTTGGGACGGAGAAATCGTGGATGGGGCGGTCAAGGAAAGAGGTTCACAGAAAGCCGTTTCATCGTGGTGGTACGTACGGGCCGAGCCGCCACCGGACAATTCCATTTACGGATACGTCGTGTTGGGTATTGCGCTTGCTGCCGGCTTTGAGTTTTTCCTGGTGAGAAAAATTCGGAGAGGTAACGAATCATGAAGGGAGAACAAGGCATGCAGCAGGTACTGGGCAAGGTCGCCGTCGTTGTCGTCGCTCTGTTTGCAGTGACGAGCGGATGTGCCTTGTTTGAAGATGAAAGGACGGCGAAAGGCCGGAAGCTCTATCGTCATTACTGCATGCACTGTCACGGCGAAAACGGAAGGCAGCAGGAAGGCTTTAATTGGGGACGCATGCCGGATCCCCGTCCTCGCGACCTCTCGGAATCCGCGGCGATGTCGACCTTTTCCGACCAGGAAATCTTCGATACGATCTCTCGGGACATGCGGGATACCTCATTGCAGGAAGTGCTCGACGATGAAAATTACTTCGCAGTGTCGACGATGCCGACCTTCAAATATACCCTTTCCGAAGACGAACTGTGGGCCGTGGTTGGATACGTCCGGACGCTTCACGGCGGGTCGTTGACGTTCGACGTCGATGGTCGGAAAGCCGAGTTGGAGTCCCAGTTTCAAGCCGTCAGCGCGGAACATGATCAAGCCAAACAGGCCATGGAAGAAGCACTGGCAAAGCAGGAAGCCGAGGAGGCCGCCATGGCCGCTGCAGAAGAAGAAGCCGAAGAAGATGACGAAGATATGGATATGGAGGACGAAGAAGACGATCTAGAAGACTACGAAGAGGAAGAAGAGGAAATCGTGCTTCCCGAAGAAGAGGCCTATGAAAAAGTAGCGGAACGGTTTGAAGCCGCCAAGGCCGCCCTGGAAAATTTCTCGAAACGCCCGAAAATGACTCAGATCTCGCGTCCGGACCTGACCACGACGGACGAGGAACGGGTCGCCCTTCAGGATAAAGGGAAAAATCTATACTTCAACAAATACGGGTGTAACGGATGTCACAGTGTCGGCGACACCGGCGGCCTGGTTGGACCGGCCCTGGACCGTGCCGGGTTCCGTCTCAACGACACGTGGGTCTATCGCTGGATCCGCTACCCACAAGGCATGAAGAAGCACACGCGCATGCCGAACCTTGGCCTCGACGACGGTGACGCACGAGCCGTGACCGCGTTTCTCGAGACCCTGCGGGCGCCCAAACCAGACAAGCCCATCCCCCCGCCGGAATAACGGAGTCAACGCTTTTATGAAACCCTCTCCCCATCGTGGGAGAGGGCAGGGTGAGGGGGCCTGACCGTGACCGGGGTTGGCGTAGCGTAACCCGACAGCGCCATTACAGTGTTCCCACCCAAATTCCGATCAGAATAACAAGTCCGATGGCCGTGTGTTGTTTGAACATGGCAAAGGCCTCTGAGGGGGCCACTTCGCCGCGAAGGCGCCGGATTTGTTGGCTCAGGAATCCCGCGACTCCGGCCAGTCCGCCATAAAACGCTATATTGAGATTCTCCAACCAGCCCGCCATTGCCAAGAGCCCCAGCATGGCCGTCTCGATGATTCCCACGGCAATCCACACGTGAGAACCAAAGAGAATCGCCGATGAATTCACGCCAATGCGAACATCATCTTCAACGTCCTGGAGAGCATAAATGGTATCGTAGGCCAAGGCCCAGCAGATCGTGGCGGTAAAGAGCAGCCATACCGCAGGATCGAGCTGATTGCGAACGGCAGCCCAGGCCATGACGGCTCCCCAACCGAATGCCAGCCCGAGAAATAATTGAGGGACACGAAAGAACCGTTTTGTGAAAGGATAGATCGCGGCCAGGACCAATGCGATCGGGCCAAGCCGTATGGCCAGTGGATTCAAGAAAGACAGAAGGCTCACGGCTCCGGCAAGAAGGACACCGAGTAAAAGAACGGCGTGCCAGGGGCGAAGAGCCCCACTGGCCAGCGGACGAGTTTGGGTCCTGGTGACCTGACGGTCGAACGAACGATCAGCCAAATCGTTGATAATGACACCGGCACTTCGCATGACGAACGATCCCGCAATAAAAAGGACGACCAGCAGGCCTGAGGGACGGCCCTTTGACGCCAGGACCAATGCCCACAGGCACGGATGCATGAGCAGGAGGGTTCCCGTTTGATTCGAAAGCCTGATCAGAGAGCAGAGCTGAGCAAACGAGAAATGGGGGATCGTTGCCGGAGCAGATCTGCCAGCAGGAGAGGACATCGTGTCACGGTAGCGTAGAAGAAAAATGCTGTCAAAGTTGACACGACTCGCTTCAGAAAATAAGATGACCTTCGGGCTGGAAGCAGCCGTCTCCCGCCAAACTTACGACACGTTTTATCCAAGGCCGGCGTAGCTCAGTGGTAGAGCAGCTGATTCGTAATCAGCAGGTCGGTGGTTCAATCCCACTCGCCGGCTCCATACACACTTCACACGTGAGGTATGCTGCCCCCACGTGCCTCACCGAAGAATAACCCTTGCAAAATACGAAGGATGTGGCATGATAAAGCTGAGATGCCGTTCAACGATGAAGCTCGGTTCATCGCGCGGGGAAGGAGGTCTCGATGAAATTAAAGGCCGGTAATTTTGTCGTCTATCAGAAAGAGAAAACCTCGACCCATCCCAGCCTGCGAGCCGAGAACGTCTTCCCCGCTCGACACGGTGACACCTATTCTTACGTGATCAGGAAATTCTGGAAGGTGCTCCGGGTCTTTGAGGATGACACCATTGAAGTTGAAACCCGTCGTGGGAAATGCCACACCTTGGCACCCGGAGATCCTCGTCTGCGCAAAGCCGGACTGTGGCAACGAGTGTTTTTCAAAGACCGTTTTTTTTGAAGATCGCGCCGGCGAGGGCTTCCTCCTTCCTTCATTCTTCGAGAAAAACTGCGATTCAAGAGTCCGGGAAACGGAGCACCTTCGTGCCGTGGTTACGTGTTCGAGTTCTTTTTCCCGTAACCTAACGCAGCAAACAGGACGCCTCCGACTAAAACTCCAACTACAAAGACCATACCGAAAGTCAAACCTGTTTGCAGTTCAGACCAGTTACGCAGCAGTTTGGTTAGCATTGGAGACGGAGGGAGATTGACGTGCCCTTCCCAGCCCAGGGCCCCATCGATGGTGGGACTTTCTGCCGATGAGTGATGTTCGGCATGATTCATTGATCCTGAAGTATAAGACGTCATGATAATCGCTCCATTATGGATATGGGCAGCCGTTGAAAGATTTCGCTACTATGGTGTCAGCCTCCCGGGTTCGTGTCAAGGCCTTCTCCTAAACCCTCTCCCTACCGAGGGAGAGGGCTGGGGGGACGACAAATTCCCGGCCATACACCAATCGGCGTTTGAGTTGAGAATAAAGGACGAGAAAGGGATCTGTAGAATTTTTATGCTTTTTTTTAAAATGCTTTTCTGATAGCATTAATATTTCGATACTCTATGCTTTTACAAGGAAAACTCAAACCATTCCCCAAATGGTTTCGTCTTGGAGGGCTTCACGTTGTGTAGGGTGACACGTCCGTTGGGCGCGTCGCCTGGGGAGGAGGCTGGCGATGGCGATGATGGCAAGAGCAGTCGGGCACGCTCCTCGCATGGCCGTCACTGCGCTGGTCCTTAGTTTCGGGGTCCTGCCTGCCAACGCCGGCGAAACGAGTGTCCGGGCCGCCTTGG
>JAAXIB010000077.1:8179-8380 GCA_012270585.1 Nitrospirales bacterium | reverse complement strand
CTATGGGGAAGTCTTTGAACTGCCCGGGGAGGCGGCGAGTGAGGAAGTACGGGCGCTCTTGGGGCGGCGGCAACAACTGCTGGATCAACGGACCCAAGAAGTGAAAGGGGTACAGGGGCGGGGCAAGCGCTCCTGTCAGCGCCATCTGGCGTGGTTGGACCACGAGTTGAAACACCTGGAGGAGGAGTACCAGCAGGCCAT
>JAAXIB010000077.1:0-8128 GCA_012270585.1 Nitrospirales bacterium | reverse complement strand
GGGAAGGCCCTGACGGCCTTGGTGGGTGTGGGCCCCTGGGCGGCGGACAGTGGGACGTACCGGGGGTATCGGGCGATTCGCGGGGGCCTGGGCCTGGTGCGGCGGGCCCTCTACATGGCGGCCTTATCGGTGATCCGCACAGACACGGATCTAGGGCGGTTTTATCAGCGGGTACGGCGGCGGGGGACGCCGTGGGTCGCCGAGGGGGTACCGGCTTCCTAAAAAAGGTTGACTTCAAACACAGATACTCCTGCGAAAGCAGGAATCCAGGGTTTGTATCCGGACGAACTCGACAAGCGGACTGTCCATATGACGCCTGTTTTCAATACCATCGACGAGGCCCTTGAAGATATTCGTGCCGGGAAATTCGTGATCCTGGTAGACGACGAAGATCGGGAAAACGAGGGCGACCTGGTGATGGCGGCCGAATCCGTCACCCCGGAGGCCATCAATTTTATGGCCACACACGCCCGAGGTCTCATCTGTCTGGCCCTTACGACCGACCGGGCCGACCAACTCCATTTGCATCCCCAGACCGCAGCCAATACCGCGCCGTTCGGCACCGCCTTTACCGTGTCCATCGACGCCGCACGGGACGTCACCACGGGGATTTCGGCTGCCGACCGGGCGACCACGATCCGGATGGCCGTCGATCTTTCCTGCAAACCTTCCGATTTCACCAGGCCGGGCCACATTTTTCCCCTGCGGGCTCATAATGGCGGAGTGCTCAAGCGTGCCGGCCAAACCGAGGGCTCCGTGGATCTGGCGCGTATGGCCGGCAGGTATCCGGCCGGGGTTATTTGTGAAATCATGAATGACGACGGCACCATGGCACGGGTGCCCGACCTCGTGAAATTTGCCAGGCGACATTCCATCAAGCTCATTACCATTAAGGATCTCATCCAATACCGGCTGTCACGCGAGACATTCGTCAAGAAATCCGTCAGCGCGGAATTGCCGACCATATTCGGAAATTTCGAGGCCTGGGTCTTCGAGAACGAACTGGACAGCGGCACGCATATGGCCCTGGTCAAGGGCCGCATTGATGAGTCCCCCACGCTGGTCCGCGTGCATTCCGGCTGTCTCACGTCGGACGTGTTCGGTTCCCTGCGATGCGATTGTCGCGATCAACTCCACCGCGCCATGGCCATCATCGAGAAAGAAGGCAAAGGCGTTCTCTTGTATTTGAATCAGGAGGGGCGGGGCATCGGGCTGCTGAACAAGATCAAGGCCTACCATCTCCAGGACCAGGGCAGTGACACCGTCGAGGCCAATCTCAAGCTGGGGTTTAAACCGGATTTGCGGGATTACGGCATTGGCGCGCAAATCCTGGTCAGTTTGGGGCTCAGGCAAATCCGTCTCATGACCAATAATCCGCGAAAGATCGTCGGAATTAAAGGATACGGCCTGACGGTCGTCGAGCGTGTTCCCATTGAAATCGACCCCCAGGAAACGAACGTCCATTACCTTCGAACCAAAAAAAGCAAACTGGGCCATATCTTGAACAACGTGTAACCGGAGTCTGACTAGTTTACCCACTTCGAGGAGTCATTCTTCTTGAAAAAGGAGGGGCATCATGACCGCCACGCACCGCACCGCGCTGAAGATCGCAGCCGTCCTCTGGGTGATCTGGGGCCTGGTCCATATGCTCGCAGCTTTTTTCGTGATCCCTGTCGATTCGCAGACGGCCATCGGCAACATCCTCGACAGGGTCGATCCGGCCCGTTTGGTCGCTGACTACCCTGTAGAGCTCTCCGGCATCTTGTCGCAACATGGCTGGAACCTCGGCTGGTTTGGCATCTCAACCGTCGTTGGCGGTGTCTTCATCTGGCGGGCAAATATGACGGCGATCTGGGTTACTGGGCTGATCGGGGGGATGGCCGATGCGGGATATTTCCTCTTCATTGACATGGCCGGCTACGCCAACTTCCTGCCAGGCACATTGATGACCCTTGTTTCAGGCAGCGCGATCCTGCTGAGTTTCTGGGTCTGGCTGTCGAACCGCAATGTTGTCAATACCCCGTCGGGGGCCTGATATGACGAGCCGTCGAGGGATTATGGAATCGCGACTTGATTCAAGGAAATTGGGAGAGTTCTCGTCCCCGCATTCATGAAGATGTCCTGTCATGCTTTGCCATGAAACCCACTGAAGGAAATTTGAATGCCCGGGAACTGCGATTCGGCATCGTCGTGAGCAAATTTAATGAATTTGTCACCAGCCGCCTGGAAGCCGCCGCGCTGGAGACACTGAAAAAGCAGGGAGCGCCGGAAACCCATCTTCACGTCGTTCGTGTTCCCGGGGCATTTGAAATCCCATTGGTGGCAAAACAGTTGGCCCAGTCCAAACAGTTCGATGCCGTGATCTGTTTGGGAGCCGTCATCAGAGGCGAGACCCCTCATTTCGATTTCATCAGTGCGGAAATGAGCCGGGGCATTGCGCAAGCTTCTTTGGATACGGGTATTCCCGTGATCTTCGGGGTCCTGACCACCAATACCGCGGAAGAGGCGTTGGCCAGGGCGGGCACCACTGAAATCAACCGGGGCGCGGAAGCCGCGTGTACCGCCATTGAAATGGCAACCCTGATGAAGGAACTGCACGAAATCGATCGGAAGCCGACCGGTTTCCGGCACGGGTAATGACCGATGTCCGTGAATATGACACAAGCCGGAGACTCTTCACCTGAACCTCGCCGGCGGTATACACGGCACGATGCGCGTGAATTGGCTCTCCAGATTCTTTTTCAATGCGATTTTCACGGATCCACCGAATTCTGGCTGGAGCAATTCTGGGCGCAACGGGAAGCCTCGGAGTCGGTACGGACGTTCGTGGCCCAACTGGTTACCGGTGTTCGGTCCCATCAGGTTGAACTCGATGAGCTGATTACCGCCTATGCGCGAAACTGGACCGTGGATCGCATGCCCGTGGTGGATCGGAATATTTTGCGGCAAGCGATCTATGAACTGCTCTGGGTTCCCGACGTGCCGGCGAAAGTGACGATGGATGAAGCCCTTGAATTGGCAAAAAACTTTGCGGACGACGAGACCAGGCGATTCGTGAATGGCGTGTTGGACCAATTCATCAAACACGAAGCGCGCCTCGAACCCAAACGCAATGCCCTTGCTCATTAAATTAGGGGTTGTTCCTTCAATCCACGTGTCATTGATACAAAACAAACATAATTTGTCATTGGCATGAAAATAGCCAACGACACCCGAATCGGTCATTCCCGATTCCCCCTCTCCCTCTGGGAGAGAGCAGGGTGAGGGGAAAAAACAGAAGACTCTGGATTCCTGCTTTCGCAGGAATGATAGATAAGGAAATCGGGTATTCGGAGTCTTTGCTTTTTGCCTTTGTCCCTTTCTGTCATCCTCGACATTAGTAATCGAGGATCCAGCGTCTTTGCTTTGTCTTTTCCTGCAAAGAGAACGATCCTGGATTCCTGCTTTCGCAGGAATCCCTCATGCAGGCTTGCCGTCTGCACCCCAAGAGATGAAAATGGAGCCTTGGCGGACGGCGGGACGGAGGGAAGGCCGCATGAGGCAGTCGGCGATTTAACCCAGAACGAATGCCTGATGAAGACCGCTGAAACCTCTACTTGACACATGTCTCCTTGACAGAGAAGCTTAGCCAACATCAGTTTTTGGTGAATTGGTTGTTTAGCCTGCTAAGATAAGCTTTCAGGCAGGTATGATCGAAGAACTCCGGGATGTTTTAATGAACGACGGGATTGAAAAGAACGGCAATCGGATTAACGTCAAGGGGAATGTATATCGCGTTGACTTACGCCGCTTATGTTCTGTGCTATATCAAATGATAGAGATTCGAAAATGGTCTGATATCATACTGGATTTTTCCATGTGCGCCGGCATTGCGGAAGCAGTGATGCTGCCGCTGATGCCAATTATTGCGGATTACCGTAAAAAAGGTGTCGGTTTCCAACTAATTGAGCCCCAAGACGACAACTTGCAAAGACTCTTTTTTAATACCAATTGGGCGCATTATATCGATTCCGACAAATATGACCGAACCCCACATGAAGGTCGCCACGTTCCCGCCCTTCGCTTTGGCGATGATGGGACAAGTGCCATAGACGAGATTCTCGCCAAAGTTATGAACTTGATCCTGGGTCAGTTGGAAACGGATAGGCAACCTTGAAGGCCGTTGAATGTTCGTTGGGGGAGATCATGGATAATGTGGTCAATCACTCTCAATCACCAGTCGGCGGGTTCGTACAAGCGACAGCATATAAGACTTCTAATCGAGTGGAGTTTGTCGTTGCCGATGCTGGCATCGGTATTCCCGGCAGCATGAACATATCCGATCATGCGCAAGCAATTCGACAGGCGATCGGCGAAGGTGTCACGAGAGACAAAAGCCAAAACGCCGGTAACGGGCTCTATGGGAGCTATCGGGTCGCAACTCTTTCAGGTGGACAATTCGAGATTAATTTCTTAGGGGGTTCGCTTTTTTGTAAGGAAAATGAAGGCGAAATCGTGAGTCGTGGAAATCGCATCCCCTATTGCGGAACGTCAGTCCGGTGCGGAATCAATGTCAGCGATCCTGAATTGCTTGGCAAGGCTCTTAAGTTCAAGGGTAGGTTACACGATCCGCCCAGCGATTACATTGAGCGCAAATTCGAGAACGAGGAGGGCGAATTGATTTTCAGCATCAAAGATGAGGCACAACGCGATACAGGCTCTCGCCAAGGCGGAAAGCGAATTCGAGGCATGATCGAGAATCTGCTGCGTGAGCATCGTCCGGTTGTTCTCGATTTTGACGGTGTGGGGGTGGTCTCAAGCAGCTTCGCGGATGAAGTCTTCGGACGCCTGTTCGTGGAGATGGGGCCGCGTGCTTTCATGACACGCATCCAAATGCGTAACGTTGACCCCACCGTCGAGGGTCTGATTGATCGCGCCATCATGCAACGAACCAAACTCGGTAATGGCGATGCCTGAATCTCGCCCACTAGGCGCTTCGAGGGATCGACGGATTAGTGCGGAGGTCGTATTTCCCAACTGCAGTCAGGCTGTTGAAGTGGCAGTACAAGAAAAAATTGCGCGTTTGAAGTGGGAACGCTTGGCCCGTGAGTGTGCGAAACTTGACCCGAATTTTGAAAAAGCGTTGGCTGAAGAAGGATTGACCATGGAGCATCGATGATTGAACGCTACACCTTGCCCCGCATGGGGGCGGTCTGGACTCCGAAACGGAAGTATGAAACCTGGCTGCAAGTCGAACTGGCGGTTTGTGAAGCACGTGAAGAAACCGGTGAAGTTCCCGGAGGCGTGGCGCGACGGGTCAAACGAAAGGTGGTCCTCGACCCGGTCCGGATCGAGGAAATCGAACGGATCACCAAGCATGACGTGATTGCGTTTTTGGAATCCGTTGCCGAACAGGCCGGTCCCCCGGCCCGGCATCTGCACGTGGGGCTGACGTCCTCCGACGTGCTCGACACCGGGTTGGCGATCCAATTGGTCGAGGCGGTGGGCATCATCCTGGAGGATCTGGACGCCTTGTTGAAGGTGCTGCGGGATCAAGCCTTCGAGCACCGGAAGACCATGATGGTGGGACGGTCGCACGGCATCCACGGCGAACCCATTTCCCTGGGCTTCAAGTTTGCCATCTGGTTCGAGGAATTCACCCGGCAACGCCGGCGCCTGATCGCCGCGGGGGAGGATATGGCCGTTGGCAAGCTGTCCGGGGCCATGGGCACGTTTGCACACCTCCTGCCACGGACCGAAAAAATGACCTGTGCGAAGTTGGGGTTGAAACCGGCTCCAGTTTCGAATCAGGTGGTGCAACGGGACAGGCACGCCGCGTTTGTGGGCACCTTGGCCCTGATTGCCGCCAGCATTGAAAAGGTGGCGACTGAAATCCGCCATCTCCAACGAACCGAAGTCCTGGAAGCCGAGGAATATTTCAGCGCCGGGCAAAAAGGGTCCTCTGCGATGCCGCACAAACGGAATCCGGTAGGATCCGAAAATCTCTGCGGCCTTGCCCGGGTCATTCGAGCCAACAGTCTCGCCGCGTTGGAAAACGTCGCGCTGTGGCACGAACGTGACATCAGCCACTCATCGGTCGAGCGTATTATTATTCCGGACAGCACGATTCTGCTCGATTACATGCTCGTGCGTTTGACCCAACTCCTGAAAAACCTGGTGGTGTATCCGGAACGGATGCTGAAGAATTTAAACCTGACGGGCGGGTTGGTGTATTCCCAACGCGTGTTGTTGGCGTTGGTGGATCGCGGGATGGAACGCAAAGCCGCATATGAAGCGGTGCAACGCAACGCCATGGAAGCCTGGGAATGGCAGGGAGACTTTTGCGATCTCGTGTCTCAGGACCCGTTGATCTCAAAGACGTTGACACCAGCCGAAATCAAAGCCTGCTTCGAGCCGGAATGGTACGTTCGTCATCTCGACGAGGTGTACCGCCGGGTCTTTGGCTCAAAAGCCGTTCCCCCGAAAACGACGCGCGCACGGAAAAGCAAGACTCGTCCATGATCAGGGCAAAAGTTCATGTCACCTTGAAATCGGGCATTCTGGATCCTCAGGGGCGCACGATCCGGCAATCGTTGGAGACCTTGGGGTTTTCCCATGTCACCGACGTTCGGGTGGGCAGGTTTTTGGAAATCGAATTGAACCGGGACGATCCCGCTCAGGCGGAAGAACAACTCAAAGCCATGTGCGAAACCCTGCTCGCCAACACGGTCATTGAAGAATATCGGTACGAACTGGAACTCCAACCCTCACGGCCCCCCTCATGAAATGGGGCGTCATCGTCTTTCCCGGCTCCAATTGCGATCGCGATTGTGCACACGTCCTGGCGGATGCGCTGGGGCAGGACGTCAGGCTCATCTGGCATGGCGAAACCTTCCTGGGTAACTTGGATGCCGTTATCCTGCCCGGAGGATTCTCGTACGGGGATTATCTGCGCACCGGAGCCATCGCGCAATTGTCCCCCATTATGCACGCCGTCAAGGATTTCGCCCGGACAGGCGGGTTGGTCCTGGGAATCTGCAACGGTTTTCAGATCCTGCTCGAGGCGGGGTTGTTGCCCGGAGCCATGCTGCCGAATATGGGCCTTGCGTTTATTTGCGAAGACGTCTGGGTGAAAGTGGAAAATGCCGAGACGCCGTTTACCCGGCGCTATGAATCCGGCCACGTCATGCGACTTCCCATTGCCCACGCCGAAGGCAATTATCATACCGATCCCGTGACCCTGGCCGCACTTCAGGCCAATGCCCAAATTGTGTTCCGGTATTGCCGGGCAGACGGCACCGCAACGGAGGAGGCCAATCCCAACGGCTCCCTGGATAATATTGCCGGGATTCGCAATGCCGGGGGCAATGTGTTGGGTCTCATGCCGCATCCGGAACGCTGCGCCGAGTCCGTGTTGGGCAATGAAGAGGGACAGTTACTGTTCCGCTCCGTGATCGATGCGGCTATGGCCCGGTCGTCTCAATGCGGGTGCCGACCTGAACCGTGCGAAGGGGGAAAGTGATTGAGAATATTGGTGCCGAGGGGCAGAATCGAACTGCCGACACCAGCCTTTTCAGGGCTGTGCTCTGCCAACTGAGCTACCTCGGCACAAGGAAAGATGGCGATGGGAGAGGCGGTAACTTTGTTCAAGCAAGAACGACAACATGTGTAGCAGGATTGCATGCAGAAAATCAAGGAAATGCCATGCCTTGTCTGTCAGTGATATGAAAATAATCAACGCCCGCTTCCCCCTCTCCCCAAGGTGGGAGAGGGCTGGTGTGAGGGGGAAAAAGCAGAAGACTCTGGATCCCCGCTTTCCTTATCTATCATTGGTATGAAAATAACCTCCTTTTGTCATTCCCGACGCCTGTCCTCGATGACCACCGGCGGTCTCTCGGATGCTCCAACGGGCTAGCCTCACCCATGGGTGAGCCCGGTTTGGCCAACGGGAGCGGCAACGACGAGCCGGCCCATATTGACATTGCCTGCTCTGCATCGTATATTCTACCGTTCTATGTGTCCTAGTCACCCGTATGATCTGGTAAGACTTGGTGCCACTCGCCTTAAAGAAAGAGGGGCAAGGTGTCCCGACCCCGACGGGGAGATGCCAGGCGTTGTAGACCATGATGCCCCCCCCCCCCCCCCCCCC
>JAAXIB010000084.1 GCA_012270585.1 Nitrospirales bacterium | reverse complement strand
TGAACATTTACAATCCTCGACAATAAGACCTGGATCCCCGCTTACTACTGCGGGGATGGATCCAGAGTTTTTGCTTTCCCCCCAGCCCGGTAGTGGCATCAACCGGGACACCCGCAGGCGATGTAAACCATGTGTCCGGTTTATTTTGTAAACTATGTCCGACTTGCACAGTGAGGGGCCGTTGTTCCTGAGGCAGTCAGTCGGAATAGGGTGTATGGTGACGCGGTGGATGGGAAACGTCGGATGGTTGCGTCCCTTCCAATTCGGTCACCCGTTTATTGAGTTCCGCGATTTCCTGGGACTTCCTAAGGCGGGCCGGCATGGAAGCCAGGATGTGAATCACGATGCCCATGCACAGGGTGGTGAGTAAAACCAGGACGAGTGACCCTTCGAACGTCCACTTGAAAAAGTTGATGGAAACCGTTTGGTCGTTCTGAAGTGAAAAGGCAACGGTGAAAAAAACGATAATGAGGGTCGCAATTAATGAAAAGGGCATTGGTCGACACCCCTGGCCGTATCAAGCAGTTATCTTGAGTATATACTGATTCTGCCGTTGACGTACACCCCGAGGGAAAGAAACCTTGGTTGAGCCTCGCCCGTTTGCCTCGCAGTTGTCCGTGGAAGTTTCGTTGATGCTGGCGAGACGCATTTGGTAAGCTCAATCTCCACGTTCTCTTTTCCTTTCATTCACTGTCGAATTGACCATCGAGGAACAAACAATGGGCAAATTGAACCATGCGTTGATCAGTGTGTCTGATAAGACGGGCATTGTGGAGTTTGCCAGGGGACTGGCCGAACTCGGGGCCACCATTCTCTCCACGGGAGGTACGGCCAACGCCATACGCACGGCCGGCCTGCCGGTGACGGAAGTCTCTTCCCATACCGGGTCTCCGGAGATTCTGGGAGGGCGGGTCAAAACCCTGCATCCCAAGATTCACGGGGGTTTGTTGGGCCGGCGGGATCGGGCCGACGACGTCCGACAAATGCAGGAGCAGGGGATTGAGCCCATCGACCTCGTGGTCGTCAACCTCTACCCGTTCGAATCGACCATTGCCAAACCGGACTGTACCTTCGAGGACACCATTGAAAACATCGATATTGGCGGTCCGTCCATGCTCCGGTCGGCTGCCAAGAATCATGCGGACGTCGTGGTGGTGGTCGATCCGGGCGACTATGGTCGCGTGTTGGAAGCCTTGCAGTCGGGATCGGTCCCGTTGACGCTTCGTCGTGAATTAGCCCGAAAAGTGTTCCGGCACACTTCACGGTATGACGGCCTGATTGCAAATTATTTGGGTCGGCAGGACGATGGTGCCGACAAATTTCCAACACGCCTGTCACTGACGTATGAGCGGGCCGAAATCTTGCGATATGGCGAAAACCCGCATCAGGAAGGAGCGTTTTATCGGGAGATCGGCAGTACGGAACCCTCGATTTCCCTGGGCCGCCAACTGCACGGCAAGGCCATGTCCTATAACAATTATCTGGACGCCAACTCGGCTTTGGAGTTGGCGAAAGAATTCGCCGGCGTGGCCGTAGTCATCATCAAACACAATAACCCGTGTGGAGCGGCCCTTGGCGCGACGCCGGTCGAAGCCTATCGAAAGGCCAGGGAAACCGACCCGGTTTCCGCCTTCGGCGGGGTGATTGCCTGCAACCGACCCGTGGACCTGGACATGGCACGGGAAGTGACCTCAACGTTCGTCGAAGTCCTGGTTGCGCCTGAGTTTACCGACGAGGCCTTGGCCGAGTTGCAACGCAAAAGGGACCTGCGGCTGTTGACGGTTGGTTCGCTCGAAAGCCGGACCCGCGAGGGCTTTGATTTGAAAAAGCTCGTCGGGGGCTTGATCCTGCAGGATCGTGACCTTGGCGCGCTTGCGAATCTGAAAACCCTGGCGGTTCCGACCAGACGAAAACCCACGGATGACGAATACGCGGCCTGTGCCTTCGCGTGGAAGGTCTGCAAACACGTGAAGTCCAACGCCATCGTGTTCGCCAATGCCACACAAACCGTGGGCGTCGGGGCCGGCCAGATGAGTCGCGTCGATTCCGTCAAATTGGCCGAGATCAAGGCCAATCTGCCGATCAAAGGGTGCGTCATGGCCTCGGACGCCTTTTTCCCGTTCCGGGACGGGCTCGATGCGGCGGTGAAGGCAGGCGTGACCGCGGTCATCCAGCCGGGAGGCAGTATCCGGGACGAAGAGGTGGTCAAGGCTGCCGATGAACAGGACGTGGCGATGATCATGACGGGCATGCGCCACTTCCGGCATTGAGCCGTGATTTATTGCGCTATCGGGCGCATGGCGGCGTATTTCAAGGTCGTTGAACGGCATGAAGATTCTGGTGATCGGCAGTGGCGGGCGCGAGCATGCATTGGTCTGGAAACTCGCCTCGAGCCCTCGGGTCAGCAAGCTTTATTGCGCGCCAGGGAACGCGGGCATCAGTCAACAGGCCACGTGTGTGCCTATTGCGGCGACGGACCTGTCGGGTCTGAAAACGTTCGCCGAACAGGAAGTCGTGGATCTTACCGTGGTCGGTCCCGAAGCGCCGTTGGCGCTGGGCATTGCGGATCTGTTTCGAGAAAGCAAACTCAAGGTCTTCGGTCCCACCAGGAACGCCGCCAAGATCGAATCCAGTAAAGCATTTGCCAAAAACCTGATGATGCGCCAGCGGATTCCGACGGCGGAGGCGCGTACGTTCGAGAGCGTCCAAACCGCGCTGGACTACCTGGAACGCTGCTCGCTCCCCATTGTGGTCAAGGCAGATGGGTTGGCCCAGGGGAAAGGCGTGGTCGTGGCCCGGAACGCGCAGGACGCCAAGGACGCGGTGGTCAACATGCTGGAGCATGGAGCGTTCGGCGACGCCGGCAAGCGGGTGGTTATTGAAGAATGTCTCGAAGGCGAGGAACTGACTTTGATGGCCTTTGCCGACGGGAAAACCGTGGTGCCCATGCTGGCCGCCCAGGATCATAAGCGGCTGGGCGAAGGCGACACGGGTCCCAATACCGGCGGCATGGGGGCCTACGCTCCGGCACCGGTGGCCACGCCCGCGTTACGCTATGCGATTATGCGAAACGTGTTGCACCCGGCGATCGAAGGGCTGTCACGCGTGGGCAGTCCGTTTTACGGAGTCTTGTACGCGGGCCTCATGGTCAAGGACGGCACGCCCTACGTCCTGGAATTCAATGCGCGGTTCGGAGATCCCGAGACGCAAGTCGTGTTGCCGTTGTTGAAAACCGACCTCGCCGAGGTCCTGGAAGCGGTGGTGGAACATCGGTTGGATCAGGTCCATCTCGAATGGTCCGAGGAGTCGGCAGTGTGTGTGGTCCTGGCTTTGGGCGGGTACCCGGGCAAGTACGCACAAGGCCTGCCGATCGACGGGCTCCCGGACGCTTCCGACCGGGACCGGGTCGCGGTGTTTCACGCGGGGACGGCATGGAGCGGCCAAGACGTCGTGACGGCCGGTGGCCGGGTGTTGGGGGTGACGGCCTGGGGGTCTTCTCTCAGGGCGGCGCATGACCGGGCCTATGAAGCGGGGAAGGGCATCACGTTTGAAGGGCAATATTTCCGAACCGATATAGCCGCACGGGTGCTGACCTAGGAAATTTCCATTCGAGTAACAATGCTCGTGACCAGGATCCTCCCAGTTCCCTCCGATCCTTCTCCTTCTTTTTTTGTCCCGATCGTGGATCTTGTTCGTCGCGGCGGCCTGCTTGCCGTCGGCACGGAAAGCTCGTATGCCTTGGCCGCATCGGTATCGGTTCCTCATGCCCTGGACCGGGTTGTCGCGGCTAAAGGGCGGCCTTCCGGGAAACCACTGCTCGTGTTGATCGGCGACCGGAGCCAGTTCGATTCGCTGGTCGGGTCCGTTCCATCCTGGGTCCGCGCGATGATCGATGAATTCTGGCCCGGCCCGTTGACCGTGGTCGTTCCCGCACAACCTAAGGTTTCCCCTGTGGTGACGGCCGGAACCGGCACCATCGGCATTCGCGAGCCCGCGTCTGCGTTCTTGCGGTCCTTATTACGACTCACGGGTCCGTTGACCGGGACGAGTGCCAATCTGTCCGGGCAAGTCCCTTGCCTGACCGCCGAGGCGGTGGACGCAGCATTGGGTCGTGACGTCGATCTGATTCTGGATGCCGGCCCGGCTCCGGGGAATCGGCCGTCCACCCTGTTGAGTGTGGTCGGGGAGCCGGCCGTCCTCCGTTCAGGTCCCGTTTCCGCCAAGGAGATTCAACAAGTCCTGTCGAAAATCGGGCTTCTTGTTCCCGTCAGGGGGACTGCCGTAGAATAAAGAAAGGAACGTTGGGCGTGAATGCATCGCTCAACGGAGAGCCGACGATGATTGATTTACGAAGCGATACCGTCACCAAGCCGACTCCGGGCATGAGAAAAGCCATGGCTCAGGCCGAAGTCGGCGATGACGTCTATGGTGAAGATCCAACGGTCAATGCCCTGGAAGCCAAGGCTGCCCGATTGTTGGGAAAAGACGCGGCTTTGTTTGTGCCCACCGGGGTGATGGCGAATCAACTGTGCCTTCGTCTCCATACCCGTCCGGGCGACGAAGTGCTCGTGGAAGGCACGGCTCATATTATTCGTTATGAAGGTGGATCGGCCTCGGCCTTGTCGCAAGTCCAATTATGCTGTGTTGAAGGAGACCGGGGTCTGTTGACGGCAGACCGTGTTCTGTCGGCCATTCGGCCTCAAGACGTCCATAATCCGCCGACGACGCTGCTCTGCCTGGAACAAACGCACAATTTCGGAGGAGGCTCGGTTTATTCCCTGTCCACGATCCGGGAGATCACGAAGTTGGCGGGAGATCAGGGTCTTGCGTTGCATTTGGACGGCGCACGATTGTTCAATGCAGCGGTGGCCTCCGGGGTGTCCGCCGCCGAGTTTGCCCAGCCGTTCGATACCGTGTCGTTCTGCTTGTCCAAGGGGTTGGGGGCTCCGGTCGGCTCATTGATCACGGCGACCCACGACAGGATTACCAGGCTCCGACGCTTGCGGAAGATGTTCGGCGGCGGCATGCGGCAAGCGGGTATTCTCGCTGCCGCTGGCATCTATGCCTTGGAGCACCACGTGACCCGACTTCAAGAAGACCACGACAACGCCAAAAGCTTCGCCCTGCAACTGCAACAGGTTCCGACGGTATACGTGGACCCTGACCGCGTCGAGACGAACATTGTTGTGTTTGAGGTCGTGCGAAGCGACCGTTCGACGCAAGAACTCCTGCAAGCGTTCAAGCAAGCCGGGGTCTTGTTGAATGCCATTGGCGATCATCTGTTTCGTGCAGTCACCCATTTGGACGTGTCTCATGCGGACGTTGAACGGGCGACGCACACGATCGGCAAAGTGTTGGCAGCCGAATAACACCAATCAGGTCCTTCAGCGGTCGTTAGTATGAAAATGTGAGGCCTCGCACCAATCTGTCATTTCCGTATGTGTTCACCAATTCGTTGACAATTTCTGTGTTTTCTTCCCCTCCTTTGCAAGGAGGAGTGAGGGAGGTAGAGGTTGAGGCAATGCCTGTGAGAGCCGTTCCCTATGGACATGCGCTTCTACCCCATCTGACCTCCCCTTATAAAGGGGAGGAAAAGAGGGCGTCGCATTTCGAAGGATGCCAAGAAAAGATGCGAAGGACCGCAAACAGGTATCATTATGGCAACGCGTGACCGGGATTGGCCGGGGTATACGGTTTGGTTTTTTTGCCCCGGCTGTGAGCGGCTCTGGACGTATCAAGGCGCGGACGTGGTTGCCTTGGACCGTAACCTTGCCTTGGGGCCGGCTATGGCCAGTGAAGGGATTCGCAGTCAAACGTGTGTGAACTGTGATGGGTCGAAAAAGGCTTCTGCCGCGGAGATTTGATCGGCTTGCTCCCCAAACGGCAAGCTATTCCAAGGGAACGGCTTTCCCCTGAAGGTCGGTTTCCCCTTCCTGCACCGTTGTTTGTTCCAGGGTCCATTCCGAGGGAGTAATCATGAGGGTGTGCCCTTTCAAGGTATAGAACTCGCCGTGTGAGATCACGAGCCGGCCGTTTTCCTGAAGGGTCATGTGCAGGATTTCCTTCCCGCTGTCCTGATGTCGCATGACCAGACTCGAAGGACTTTTTTCCAGTGAATAGGCTTGACCTTCATTAATCGCCAACGTGCTGTTGGTGAGTTTTGCCGGCATTTTCCCCTTCTCAAAGAGCGCGAAATTGACTTTCGGGAATCCGCCGGAGAGACCCGGCTCGATATCGAGCTGCGGTACTCCTTCGACTTCAATTGTGCCGTTGCTGTTGCGGTACAGATGAGGTCCGATTTGAATGTCCATGCAAGTCCTACGTGGTTGTGCGGTCCAGGTTCCGGTATTGTATGGCCTCGGCCAGATGCGACGGTTCGATAGTCTCTGAGTCTGCCAAATCCGCAATCGTTCGTGCAACACGAAGTATTCGCCCATAGGCCCGGGCCGAAAGTCCCAAGCGGGTCACAGCTTGATCCAGGAGTTGCTTGCCGGCTTGGTCGACCCGACAATGGGTTTTCATATGTCTGGGTTTGAGTTGGGCGTTGGTAAACAGCCTGTCGGTTGTATACCGATTCGCTTGGATATGACGGGCATCGGCCACGCGTTTCCGAATCGAGTCCGAGCGTTCAGCCGATTGATCGTGCCCCAGATCCGAAACAGGAACCGCGGGCACTTCCACGTGAATGTCGAGCCGGTCCCGGAGCGGGCCTGAAAGCCGACCCCGATATCGTCGGATTTGTTGAGGGCTACAAATACATTCCCGCGTCCGGTCCCCATGATACCCGCACGGGCAGGGGTTCATGGCGACCACCAACATAAATCTCGCCGGATATTGAAGCGACGCATTGACCCGCGTGACGGTCACGGTCCCCTCTTCAAGGGGCTGTCGTAATCCATCCAGGACCGACCGTTTGAATTCCAGCATTTCATCCAGAAATAACACGCCGTTGTGCGCCAAAGAGACTTCCCCCGGCCTGGGAATAGTGCCGCCTCCAATGAGGCCTGCGTCCGAGAC
Organism: Nitrospirales bacterium; assembly: GCA_012270585.1. Classification (GTDB taxonomy): domain Bacteria; phylum Nitrospirota; class Nitrospiria; order Nitrospirales; family UBA8639; genus Bin75. The sequence goes on along the minus strand of JAAXIB010000084.1, from coordinate 77,012 downwards.
ATTGTGGTGAGGGGCTCGAAAGGGTCTGGTGGTGATCAGCGATTGGTTCGCCGGCAAAGTGCCGGCCACGCTATGGACCCGGGTGGTTTCCAGGGCCTCTTGCACGCTGAGACGAGGCAGGATCCCGGGAAGGCGTTGGGCCAACATGGTTTTCCCGGAACCCGGTGGTCCGACCAGCAGGACGTTGTGCCCGCCGGCTGCGGCGATTTCCAATGCGCGTTTGGCGTGAAACTGACCGCGGACTTCGGCGAAGTCTTCTTCCGGCGCACTGCAGGACTGGAAAAACGATTGACGATCGACGAGGAGAGGGGCGACGTGCCGCTTCCCGGTCAACTGTTCTACGACTTCGGGAAGCGTATGGACACCATACACCTCGACGTGGTCAATGACTGCGGCCTCACGGGCATTCTCGTCGGGGAGAATCAGCGGATGACGGTTCTGGCACAGCATCCCGATGGATAATCCCCCTTTGATGGGCTTGATTCGACCATCCAGGGACAATTCACCCACCAACACGTAGTGTTGAGCCGTTTTCTGGGCAATGATGTCTTCGGCTACCAATATGCCGACGGCCATGCTCAATTCGAGTCCTGCGCCCTCTTTTTTCAAGCCTGCGGGCGCCAGGTTGATCGTGATCTTTTTGGGAGGAAAGGCGAAGCCGATATTTTTAAGGGCCGCGCGGATTCGATCCCGGCTTTCCCGGACAGTTGCATCAGGCAGGCCCACGATGGAAAATTGAGGGAGACCGCCCCCGATATCGACTTCGACCTCGATCAAATGGGCATCTAATCCGAGCAGTCCAGCACTGAAGACCTTTGCGAGCACGGCTGCCTCGTGGAGAGGGTTGAACACAACGTTGGGCGTGTTGTGATTATAGTGGCGGGTTTTGTGGGGTTTCAACTTAACGTCGGACTCCTTCTCCCCTTGAGGGAGAGGGCTGGGGAGAGGGGGGGGATGGAGTGGCTGCCTCTGATCCCCCCATCCCCCCACCGTCTCAGCCAGCGCTTGGCGACTCCCCCTCAAGGGGGGGAGTGATGAAGAGCGCCCGCAGGCGTTTCATGCAACGTGCTTGAGAGATGCGCGATGACGACTCGAAAAAGTGACCGACCTCGAACACCCGGCAGGAGTGTTTGGTTGTACACCCTCATTCTGGTGCTTTCTTTCTTACCGTGCGGGGCCGTGTCACGGGTCACGGCCGAGGATGGGCCTCATGCGGCTGGCGAAACCGGTTCAGGCCATTGGATGACCGGAACTCCGGCACCGACGGCAAGAACCGAGGTGGCCGTGGCTGCTTTGGATGGCTTGATTTACGTCGTCGGAGGATTTGAACGACCGAGTTCGTGGAAGATCTGGCAATCGTCCGTGAGCACCAAAGTCGAAGTGTATGATCCGGCAACCAATCGCTGGTCCTCAAAGCCGCGTCTTCCCGTGGGGCTGCATCACGCCGGTGCCGCGGTGCTCGATGGAGCCCTGTACGTCGTCGGTGGGTTTACCAGGACGGATGATTCTTTGTGGGATCCTTCCGATCGAGTGTTTCGGTTCGATCCGGCCGGTGAAACGTGGACGGAACGGGCTCCGCTCCCTACGGCTCGCGGGGGCTTGGCCGTGACGACGTTACAGGGGAAGCTGTTTGCCGTCAGTGGCTATGATGGCCAAGAGAATCCCTCGGCCGTGGAGGTCTACGAACCGGCCCTCGATCAATGGGTCGCGGTGGCGCCGTTGCCCACTCCCCGCGATCATCTGGCTGCGGTCACGATGGGCGAGACTCTCTATGCGATCGGAGGCCGGGTGCGATTGGACTATCGGAAAAACCTGTCCACGGTAGAAGCCTATGATGCGAAGTCGAAACAATGGATTCCCAAGGCCGGCATGCCGACGCCCAGGAGTGGCATTGCCGCCAGTGTGGTGAACGGGTGGATCTACATTTTTGGGGGAGAATCCGGGGGAGGGACCTTTCATGAGAACGAACGGTATAGCGCGCAATTGAATCGTTGGCAAACGATGGCGCCCATGCCCACGGCACGCCATGGATTGGGCTCCGCGGCAGTGGATGGATCCATCTACGTGTTGAGCGGCGGCCCTCGACCGGGAGGATCGTATAGCCGGCTCAATGAGATTTTCATTCCACCTTCCCCGGCTCGTCCGATTCGATCCGAACGGACGCCGGCTTCTCATATCGGGTCGATCATGGCGATCCTGGCCACTTTTCACGAGGCCGGAGTGTTACCGCCGGATTCAAGCCCTGAAGCCGATCGACTCATCCATGCCCTGATCCAGTCTCAATCGGTATTTCTCAAAAGTCCTGACCCCGTCGTCCGGGATTTTTTTGTATCCGCGCTGTCTGAAAAATTTAACGCGAAGAAGGCCGCATCGTTGACGCAGGCTTTTCCCGAGACGGGTTGGACATCAGAGACGCTCGAGGCGCTGGTGGATTCTGCCGCGTCACGGTCGATGGCCGATGGATCGCGTGTGGCAGAAGTATTCCACGGCCACAATGTCACCACGACCGATTGGAAGTTCGTTGAGCAGGTTTTTACCCGGGCGAGGGAACAGCTTCTCAAACAAGGGAAGCAGGTGCACGCGGTGTTCGCCACCCAACGCGCATCCATGCCTGGCGTTCGACGAACCCTACCCTAACTCTTGGCCGGCTCAAGGCGTATAAAGCAAACCGGGTCGCCGACGACGGCTGTCGGGTAGAGTCGTTCTTCGATGTGAAACGGGATCCGATGACGAGTGAGCCAATCCGTCATCCACGGCACTTCTTCAATTGAAGTGGAGAGGAGTCCCGGACGTGTGAGTTTGGGCAAACACGCATCCAACAGCTCCTGGATGTGTATTCGCTCCCGTTGAAAGGCCACGGGATCGAAGCGGACGGGGTCAGCCCGACCGTACGCTAAAGCCGAGGTTTCCGGAAAACATTCAGGATCATTGAGCACGCTGGCGATCCAGACGTGATCATAGGTGCCACAGGCGCTTTGGGCGCCGGCCGCGTGAATGATAAACGGCAGGTTGTGACACGCCTGGTTGAGAATGCCCACTTCCCGTTCCCGAAGATTGTAGGCCTGAACGGTCCGATTCATGACAAGGGTTTCCAGCACCAGCATGGGAAGTTCAGCCACCCCTGCTCCCACGTAGAGGCTTCTTCCCTTTTGGGCAAGACGCCGTTTGAGCGCTTCGGCGATCGTGATTCCCATTGTCTGGCATTTTTTTCCATGGACGTTCCAAAAAGCCTCGCCGCCCTCCTCGCAATAAATTTCGCCAAGTACGGTATAGTCCAGCTTGGAAAAGACGTCCCTGATTGCTCGCTTGGTTCGGATCCGGAAGGAGGGGGCGTTGGCATTTCGCGGCTTCGACGGCATATGGTCCTTGAGCGTCACGATCGACCGAATCGGCGATATCGTAGAAAAACTTAAGGTTAAAAGCCGAAGTCACGTTGACTCCGATTCAGAGAATATGCTGAAATATTCTGTTTGTTACGCACCCAAAAGGCAATCCCAAATATTTTTGATACGCAAATACCTATCCCCCCGAAGGGGCATTCCTGCGAAAGCAGGAATGCAGGGTCGTTGTCTCCGTAAAGAGAAGGGAAAAAGACACTGGATCCTCGATTAAAGATGTCGAGGATGACAGATGAAGACAAAGGCAAAAGCAAAGACACTGAATCCTCGGTTACAGGCGTCGAGGATGACGGAAGGAGATCACCGGGAGAGTTGATCATGGATATCATGGCTGAAATACAGCGAGTGATTGAGTTGGAAGTACGGACAATCAATGCGCTCAAGCCAAGTCTGGGGTCGGCCTATGAAGAAGCCGTGCGATGGATCTTCGACTGTCAAGGGAAAGTCGTGGTCACGGGGGTGGGAAAATCCGGCATCATCGCGCAGAAAATTGCGGCGACGATGGTGTCCACGGGGACGCCGGCCTTGTTCCTGCACAGTGCCGATGGCATGCATGGCGGCGTCGGGATCATCAAGAAAGAGGATATCGTGCTGGCCCTCGGGAAATCGGGGGAAAGTGATGAATTGATCGCGATTCTCCCCGTAGCCAGGAAAATCGGCGCGAAAGTCATTGCGATCACCGCCCAACCGCATTCGACGATGGCCAAGCATTCCGATTTGATCCTGCATACGCCAATAGCGAAAGAAGCGTGCCTGCTCAACATGGCGCCGACGTGCAGCACGACCGCGGCACTGGTGGTCGGCGATGCCTTGGCCGTGGCGCTCATGAAATTACGCGATTTTCAACCTGGTGATTTTGCCATCAATCATCCCGGGGGACAACTGGGGAAGCGGTTGCTGCTCACGGTTGGTGATCTCATGCGCTCCGGTGAGGCCAACCCGGTGGTGCATGGGGCGAGAGACGTGCGTTTCATGTTGACGGAGATGACCCGACAACGGGCAGGAGCCGTGTCTATCATTGATGATGCGCAACGGTTGGTGGGCCTGGTGACCGACTATGACGTTCGTCGGGTGTTGGAGGCACAAAAAGACGTGTTTGGAATGACGATTCAGGACATCATGAACGCGAACCCGGAGTGTGTGTTTGAGGACGAGAACGCGTATGCGGCCTTGGAGAAAATGGAAAAACGGGAGAAACCCATTTCCGTGCTACCGGTCTTGAATCGTCAAAAAGAGGTCGTTGGCATGATCCATCTCCATGACCTCGTGGCCCGTGGGCTGTAGGGAGAGAAAACGAAGAGAGCTTGCTGTAGGACTACTTCACTCGCGTTCCAATCTCGGTCTCTTCCTGCAACGTGACTAATCCTTGGACTTCTTCATCCCCCGCGGCCAGAACCATTCCCTGAGATTCCACGCCCATCAGTTTCGCCGGCTTGAGATTCGCCACCACCACAATCGTCTTTCCCACGATGTCTTCCGGACCGTATTTTTTCCCGATTCCCGCTACGATCTGTCTTTGTTCGGTGCCGAGGTCCACTTGGAGTTTCAGGAGTTTGCTTGACTTGGGGATGCGTTCGGCCGTGAGGATTTTTGCGACCTTTAACTCGACTCTTTGAAAGTCCTGTATGCCGATCAAGGTGTCTTCAGCTTTCGAGGTAGAAGCGGATGACTTCGGTTGAGGCTGTGCGGAGGATGGCGTTGCGGGCGCGTCGACTCGAGGGAATAAGGCCTTTCCCTTGACGACGGTGGCGCCGGATTCCCCGGCGCCCCAGGCGATGGGATCCTTGAGGAGCGCTTGGGAAAAATCATAGGGCAACCCCAGTTGCCGGGCCATTTCCCGTGCGGTATTCGGCATAAAGGGATACGCGGCCAGGCAAAGGAACCGGAGAGTTTCCGCCGCGTGAAAGAGCACGGTTTGGAGTCGTTTGGCGTCGTCAGGGTTTTTGGCGAGCACCCAGGGCGCGGTTTTGTCGATGTATTGATTGCCGAGTTGAACCAGTCCCCAGATCGCTTCGAGTGTGCGATTGAATTCGATTCGCTGGAAATGATGGGGTAACGTTTTCTGAATGAGGGATTCAGCCGCGGCTTGCAGGTCGGTTTCGAGTCCGGTGACCGCGGAAGGATCCGGGGTCGGCGCGGTGCCGGGACAACACCGCTGGATCATGGTCACGGTCCGGCTCAACAAGTTGCCCAGGCCATTGGCCAGTTCGCCGTTGATCCGGCCAATAAAGGACTCGTGCGAAAAGTCTCCGTCTTGTCCGAACGGGATTTCGCGGAGCAGAAAGTAGCGAAACGCATCAGCGCCGAATCGGTCGATCACAGCGTACGGGTCAACGACGTTGCCCCGGCTTTTGGACATTTTTTCACCATCCATCGTCCACCAGCCGTGCGCGAAGATCGTGTGGGGTAAGGGGATCTCCAGTGCCATGAGCATGGTGGACCAGTACACCGCGTGCGTTGTCAAAATGTCTTTGCCGACCAGGTGTACGGTGGCAGGCCACCAGCGATCGAGCGATGGCCGGGGAGGCAGGTATTCCAGCCCCGAGATGTAATTCACCAGCGCGTCGAACCACACGTACGTGACATAGTCCGCATCGAAGGGCAGTTCAATGCCCCAGGATAAGCGGGATTTGGGACGGGAAATCGAAAGGTCTTCCAGCGGTTTTTGCAAAAAGCCCAGCACTTCGTTGCGGCGGGATTCCGGGCGAATGAAAGAAGGATTGGCTTCGATATGGTCAAACAGTCGTTGTTGGAATTGGCTCATGCGAAAGAAGTAATTGCTTTCGCTGAGTTGCTCGACCGGTCGTTGACAGTCCGGGCAGCGGCCGTTGTCAACGTCCTTCTCCGTCCAGAAGCGTTCGTCGAACGTGCAATACCAGCCGGTATATTCCGCACGATAGATGAATTGCTTGTCATACAGTTCCTGCAGGAATCGTTGGACCACGGCTTGATGTCGGGCATCCGTGGTGCGAATGAACCCATCGTTGGAAATGCCGAGCTTCTGCCAAAGGGTTTGAAATTGCGGGGTCAACCCGTCGCAATGCTCTTGCGGTGAAACCCCGGCTTTTGCCGCGGCTTGTTGGACCTTTTGGCCGTGTTCGTCCAGGCCCGTCAGAAAAAAGACCTCTTCTCCAATGAGGCGGTGCCAGCGTGCCAGCACGTCCGCCGCGATGGTGGTATACGCATGCCCGATGTGCGGGACGTCGTTCACATAGTAAATGGGGGTGGTGATATAGAAGGGCTTAGACATGGTCATTCAGTGCTTTTTGGTGCGATAAGGCATGTCTATGCCTTGTAGGGGACGGCCCCTGTGCCGTCCCTTATGGGACGCACGGTTACAATACATACCATGTTGTTTAGGCGACGTCACGGTGCATGGTTTGATGAAAGCGAAACAGGAAATTTTCCAGGCAGAGTTGGAGATTCAAATTCTGCGTGGGGGCCTGCTCCAGCGTTTGCAGGGAGTCCAGGAGATCTACGATATCCGTCGGGGTCAGCGACCCGGCCAGTTGTTGAAGCAACGGGATTCGAGATCGGTGCAGGAGGAGGTCCTGCCCGGTCCCGAGGGTCATCAGGAGCACGTCACGCAGTCCATGCGAGAGCCAGTCGATCACGTCCGGGAAGGGTTGGGCTTTCGAGAGTTCTTCGGCTTGTTGGAGTACGGCCGTCGGATGGGCGAGGGTCTCGTATCGGCATAATTCAAAAAACCGGTCGTGGCGGCTGCGCAGTTGAGACAGCTCCGTGCGCAGGGCCACGCCGATGCGGTTTCCGCACACTTGAGAAAGAAACCTGGCGTCCTCGCTCCCCATGGCCTGCTTCAGGGCAAGAGCCCCTTCGAATTGTTCGGGAGTCGCGGGCGAGAACCTCAGCGTCAAACAGCGGGACCGCACGGTGGCCAACAGCCGCAAGGGCTGGCTGGTCACCAGAATAAACAGGCTGTGTTCAGGCGGATCTTCGAGTGTTTTCAAAAACGCGTTGGCGGCATTGGCGGTCAGGCGTTCGGCATCGTCGATGAAACAGATCTTCCGTGCGCTCAACAGTGGCCGGTAGATCACGTGTCGTTCGATTTCGCGGACCTGATCGATTTTGATTTGCGGGTTGGCTTTTTCCTGCTCGGGCTCGATGACCAGGAGATCGGGATAGGTTCCGGAGAGGATTTGCCGGCAGGCGCGACACCGGCCGCAGGAATCCGGTTGGGAAGATGAGGGCGGGGTTTCACAGGAGAGGGCTTGAGCGAACCGCAAGGCCATGAGGCGCTTGCCGATGCCTTCGTCTCCCGAAAAGAGGTAGGCATGACCAATCGCCTGCCGGGCCAGCGCCGTCCGGATTTTCTTTTTCGGTCCTTCCTGACCGATGACGTCTGCAAACGGCATAGGGATTTACGCCCGCTTGACCGCAAGGCGTCGTGTCTTCAGCCCCTCTTCGAGCAGGGGGTTGAGCAACGTGATCAGTTGCCGGGCAATCGCCTGGGCCGACCGGCCGGCGTTAATCGTATGAATGCGTCGCAACGGTTGTGTGGCCAGGCTCAGGAATCCTTTCCGCACGCGTTGATGGAAGGCCGCGGTTTCATGATCCAGGCGATTCACGTCTGTGCTGTTCAGTCGCCGTCGCAATCCTTGGGACACGGGCAGATCAAACAAAAAGGTCACGTCCGGAGTCAAGCCCTTTGCGGCCCAACGGGTGAGTGACCGGAGTTCGCGCAAGGGTAATCCCCTCCCGAATCCCTGGTACGCCAGCGTCGAGTCAGAAAACCGGTCGCAGACGATAATCGCCCCTTGCTGTAAGGCCGGCAGGAGCAGGTTGGCGACGTGTTGACTGCGGGCCGCCAGGATCAAGGCGACTTCGCATTCCGGAACGAGAGGATCGACCGAGTGACGTTTGCGTGTGGGTTGAAGAAACACCTTCCGAATGTGTTCGGCAACGGGGGTGCCGCCGGGTTCACGTGTTTCGATCACCCGGAATCCCTCGGACCGGAGATGTTGGGCGAGGGCCCGGGATTGGGTCGATTTTCCGCTCCCTTCGATCCCCTCGAACGTGATAAAGAGGCCCTTTCGACGGGGACGTTTCGACCCGGACGAAGTTTCTTGCGATCTGCTGCTTGCCACGGCGCATCGTAATCTAACCCGTTGATATTCGCAAGAAAAGGGGTTGCAGGAAGGCCCCCATGTTTGTAACATTCCAGTCACCATGTCCAGTACGGCATTCAAGCGATATTTTCTGACGGGCCTGTTGGTGGTCACGCCTATTTGGGGAACGGTGCTCGTCCTCAAAACTCTCTTTGTCACCGTGGACAGCATTCTGGGGAACATGTTGGCCGAAGTGGTGACCAAAGACTACTACGTGCCCGGGTTGGGGATCCTGACGCTCCTCTTTCTGATTCTGTTCGCGGGGTTTATGGGGACGAATTATCTCGGAGGCCGGTTGGTGAAACGATGGGAAGAGTTCCTGGAACGGGTGCCCGTCGTCCGGGGGATTTATGCGACCCTCAAATCGATGATGGATATCCTGTCGTTCAAACAGCGGAAAAAATATAACAAAGTGGTGATGATTCAATTTCCAAAGGACGGGAACTACTGTTTGGCCTTTGTGACCGGGGAGACCAGGGACGAGGTCCAAACCCTGGCGCCGGAACCCCTGGTTCACGTGTACGTTCCGACCTCGCCGAATCCCACGTCCGGGTACTTCTTGTTGGTCCCGGAGCGGGAGGTGGTGTCCGTGGACATGAGCGTGGAAGAAGCCATGAAATTGATCGTCTCGGGCGGGCTCTATTCTTCCGGGAAGACCATGAACGTGCCGACCTTCGATCCGACTCGCGAGCCTTCATCCTTTCCCGAACGGAAGGTCGAAGTCAGGACGGGATAGCCTCCACCTTTTCCGCACGCCTCACCATGAGGCACAATCGATGAAAAAGTTTTCCGCGATTGTCATCGCAGCGGGCCGGGGAAAACGCATGCGGTCCAAAACCGCCAAGGTGTTACACCCCGTGGCCGGGCGGCCCCTGATCTGGTACATGGTGTCGTTGGCCGGACGCGTCGCGGACGCGCGCGTAGTCGTGGTCATCGGCCATCAGGCCGAACGGGTCCGGGCGTATCTGGAACAATCCAAAACGGAATTCGAGCCCTTCGATATCGCCCTGCAACCCGAGCAGTTGGGGACGGGTCATGCGGTGCAACAAGCCAAAGCGGCCCTGATGCCAAACGGAAAGGCCGCGAGCAAGCATTGCCTCATCGTGAATGCGGATACGCCGTTGCTGCGTCGGACGACCGTGAAGCGGTTGTTGGCCCGTCATGAAAGAGAAAAAGCCACCCTGACACTCTTGAGCACGGATTTGTCCGACCCCCGGGGCTACGGGCGCGTGGTGAGAGGCAACGCAGGGCGCGTCGTCAAGGTGGTGGAGGAACCGGACGCCACCCGGGTCGAGCGCGCCATCCACGAAGTGAACGTGGGAACCTACGTAGTCGAAACGTCGTTTTTGTTTCGGGCCTTGGCCCGGGTTCACGCGCAGAATGCTCAAGGCGAGTATTATCTGACCGATATCGTAGGTCTGGCCGTGGCCGAAGGACGCCGGGTGGCGGGTCTGAAGACAGCCGACTCTTCGGAGTGTGTCGGGGTCAATACCCGGGAGCATCTCGCCTTTGTCGAACAGGCGATGCGGCAACGCATCAGGACGCGATGGTTGGAGAAGGGGATAACCCTGCTCGATCCCCGGACCACGTTTATCGATGATATGGTCACGGTCGGCACGGATACCGTGCTCTATCCGGGCGTGACGTTGGAAGGTCAAACGAAAATCGGTGCCGACTGCGTCATTCGATCCCATTCCCGTGTGACGAACAGCGTGGTCGGGCAGGCCGTCACTATTCAGGACAGTTCCCTGGTGGACAGTGCGATCATAGAAGACCGGGCCATGGTCGGGCCATTCGCGCACGTTCGTCCCGGTTCGATGCTCAGGAAACAATCGAAAGTCGGTAATTTCGTCGAATTGAAAAATACGGAATTGGGTGCCGGATCCAAGTCGAATCATTTGACCTATCTTGGTGATACGTTCGTGGGGAAACGGGTCAATATCGGGGCGGGTACGATCACCTGCAATTATGACGGATACCGAAAGGAACGCACGATGATCGAGGATGAGGCGTTCATCGGCAGTGGCGCGCAACTGATCGCGCCCGTCAGGGTGGGGAAGGGGGCGGTCGTGGGGGCGGGATCGACGATTTCTCAAGATGTTCCCGGGGAAGCGCTGGCGTTATCGAGGAGCCCGCAGGTCACCCGGGAAGAGTGGGCGGTCCGGCGGCGCGCCTATTATTCGGAAAAGTCAGCAACCGCCCCGAAGTCCACCCCCTCTGCCCGCGGGAGAAAAAAAGGTTCAAAGGGGTAGTCGTGCGACAGTAAGCGGGGATCCGGGTCTTATTATCGAGAATGACAGACAAAAGAAAAACCGCTGGAGCCTCGCTTGCCAACGTCGAGGACAGGCGTCGGGGATTGTAAATGTTCAGTCATTCGTTGACAGAATAAGAGCTAATCCTCTGCTTCCCCTCCTTTGTAAGGAGGGGGGAGGGGGCATTAGGCTTGCCCCGGACTTGATCCGGGGTAGAGCCTGGGCCAGGGTGGCAGGCCTCGTGGTGTGGTCGTTGCCGGCATCCTCTGGGCATGTGACCCTACCCCACCTAAACTTCCCCTTACAAAGGGGAGGAACCTACAAGAAGAACGGCACAGGGCTGACATTGTCAACGAATTACTGAACACATACAGGGATGACAGAAGAGGGGTGAGTTTGGCAGGATGACCACGCTGGTGTTTCATAAGATGTGCAAAAAAGATACATTATGGTGATAAATGTATCATAAAAAGTGACATAAATAGGCAAAAATGATACAATTAAGGTGAAAAATAGCGTATGTGTGGAATCATAGGATACATCGGGGACGACAATGCCGCCGGCGTGCTCATACAGGGGCTGAGACAACTGGAGTATCGTGGCTATGATTCGGCGGGAATTGCCGTGTTGCAACATGGCCGGATCGAGATCCGTCGAAGCGTGGGCAAATTGCTCCACCTGGAAGACGCACTGAAAGAAGAACGCCTCTCCGGGACGGTCGGGATCGGCCATACGCGATGGGCCACGCACGGCAAGCCTTCCGAACAGAACGCCCATCCCCATCGTTCCGGAAACGTGGTCATCGTGCACAACGGCATTATTGAAAATTACCTGGCCCACAAACGGCGCTTGGAGCAGGCAGGGTACCGGTTCGAATCCGAGACGGACACCGAAGTGATCGCACATTTATTGGCGTTTCATATGGAAGAGGGACATTCCCTGGAGCAGGCGTTTCGCGCGACGGTTCTGGAATTACACGGAAGCTACGCCATTGCCGGTATGTGTGTAAACGAACCCGAGACCCTGGTGGTGACCAAGTCGGGTTGTCCGCTGGTGCTGGGACAAAGTGAGAAAGCCGCCTTTCTGGCCTCCGACGTGACGCCGTTACTCACCCACACCCGCAACGTGACGTTTTTGGAAGACGGGGACATCGGGACGTTGACGCCGCTCGGCATGACGGTGACCGGTGCGGAGGGACAACTCGTCGACAGGGAAGTGGTCCGAATCGACTGGAACGCGGAAGCCGCGGAAAAAGGCGGGTACCCGCACTTCATGCTCAAGGAAATTCATGAGCAACCCCAAGCCATTCTCGACACGCTACGGGGGCGCTACAGTTATGACTCGGGTGAAGCGGATTTGCCGGATTTGGCGATCACGCCCGATGCGTTACGCGATGCCCGGTCGATCTGGATCGTCGCGTGCGGAACGTCCTGGCACGCCGGCCTGGTTGGGAAATATCTGTTTGAGGAACTCGTGCACAAGCCCGTCCAGGTCGATATCGGCTCGGAGTTCCGGTATCGCAACCCGATGGTTCAGAAGGGAGACGTGTTTATCGCCCTTTCTCAATCGGGAGAAACCGCGGATACGCTGGCTGCCGCCAGAGAGGCCAGACGATTGGGTGCGCACGTCCTGGCGATCGTAAACGTGGTCGGCAGTACGCTGGCCAGAGAATCCGACGGCGTGATTTATACCCGTTGCGGCCCGGAGATCAGCGTGGCCTCGACCAAAGCCTTCACCGGCCAGGTCATGGCCCTGTATCTCCTGGCCTTACACGTGGGGAGAGTTCGCCGGGTTTTGAGCGTGGAAGACGGGCAATGGTGGCTGGATCAATTCATGGCCCTGCCCGGACACGTGGAACGCGTCATCAAACGAGAAGCCGAATTCGTGGCGATGGCGAAACGGTTCCACCGGAAGAACAACTTTCTCTATCTCGGACGTGGAATCAATTATCCGATTGCGTTGGAAGGCGCGCTCAAGCTCAAGGAAATTTCCTACATTCACGCGGAAGGGTACGCGGCCGGTGAAATGAAACACGGCCCCATTGCCCTGATCGACGAAGACATGCCGGTGGTGGTGCTGGCTCCGCGGGACCGGTTGTACGAAAAAACCGTGAGCAATCTGATGGAAGTCAAGGCGCGGAGCGCGCCGGTTATCGCGTTCGTGAGTGAGGGCGAAGAGGAACTGGAAGCCCTGGCCGATTGCGTCTTCAGGATTCCCAACACCCACGCCCTGCTCTCGCCGATTCCCTTTACGGCCGCGCTGCAACTCTTGGCGTATCATATCGCGACGCTCCGCAACATCGACGTGGATCGCCCCCGAAACCTGGCGAAAAGCGTGACCGTGGAGTAACCGCGCGTCGAGCTCGGTCCGAGCAGTCGTATCGTGAGAACGTTCCATCTTTGGCTTGTCCCGACGGGTACGGCGTATGACCGGCTCGCCGGCGTGCTCTCTGACTTGAGCGCTCGTTATCGCGGCCCGGCGTTCGACCCCCATCTCACCCTGCTTGGCAGACTCGAAGGCGAGGAGGAGCCTTTTCTCGACCGCACGAAACAATTGGCGCGTGCGCTGCATCCTTTCGAGATTCGGCTCAAGGAGCCGGCCTATGAATCGCTATACTTTCGATGTCTCTTTCTTCCGGTCGAGCCGTCTCCGCCGGTCCTGGAAGCGCATCGCCGGGCTACGGAAATCTTCGACAAACAACCGACGAGTGCTTTTGACCCGCACGTCAGTCTCTTGTACGGGGTGTTTCCCGAAAGCATGAAACGGGAGATCATCACAACCTTGCCCCCGGACCTGCCGGACACCTTTCTCGTCTCCCGACTCCAACTCATTCGAGCCGATTCCACGAACCCCCGAGATTGGCAGGTGGTGGAGAGCTTGGATCTGTGAACGTGCCTCATCCAGCTTGGAGCGGGTAGGTCGGGTTAGCGAAGCGTAACCCGACAGCGGCCTCTTTGCATTCGTGGCTACGGCATCCCGGGGCATGGCCGGCACATCCGTCGCGAGCCCTTCCACCCACGCGGAGAAGGCATTGGTGTTGAGGATCATGTCAGGTCTTCGGGGGAGAGCGTCTCGAATTCCTGCTCGATGACGGTAAGGACGCGGCGGTTTTCATCCGAAAGGTCGGAGAGCGCGCCGAACCCGACCATCCAAGGTGCCTCGGTGTCACTGGAGCAGCGGCGGAGTTGTTCTTCGAGCGCTTCGGTGAAGAACCGCTTCAACGTCATGCCGAACCCTCCTTGGCTTTAAGAGCACTTATTGTCGGGCAAAGGCAAACGAATGGGTGGCTTGTTTTCGGCCGTTTTCGAATACCGTCCATTCATGGTTGATATGACGGTCGTCGATAAAGGTGAGGGTGAGCTCGTGCATGTGCTTGTCGTGAAAGGAACGCATGCCCGTGCCGTCGATATAGGATAGGGTAATGGAATTGCCGGTCACCGGGCTGCTGGTTCGCATGCGTGGCTGGTTACCCAACAGGCAGTAATGCGTCATGACCATTTCGTGCCCGTCTTGTGAATAGATCGAGATCATTTCCTTAGGCGTGCCGGGGAAGAAGCGTTCGAAAACCGCGGTGCCGTTTGCTGTTAATGAATATTCGACGGTGATGATTTCCTGCCCGTCGAGCGCCTGTTTGCTGCCCTGCCAAGTCCCCACTAATTCTTTGACCAGTTCAAACGGCATGGGAAGCGGGGAGGGATGTTCGGCCATGGCCTGTCCGGACCAGAGCCCGCACAGGCTTCCTCCCAGCACGAGCAGGAGGACGTGCGGCCGCACGCCTCTTGTTGTGGCCGTTTGGATTTTGGGTTGGCGTCGGCTATTCTGTCGCACCATAATTTACTATAAAACGTCGGCATCGGAGAGTCAAAACGAATTTCGGTGGAATCGGAGGCGGGATCGTGTCGAAGAAGACGCGGGCAGCAGAAGGCCGGCTTGAAGCCATTTGGATCAAGCGCATGAAGCGTGGTCCCATGGATTTCGTGGAGCAGGCCACCTTGCAATCGGGAAAGGGACTGACCGGCAATGCGAATCAAGGCGGCAGGCGACAGGTCACCATCCTTGAACGGGAAATCTGGGCGGAGTTGATGACGGAAGTCCACGGCCGGTTGTCGCCTTCCGCGCGCCGGGCGAATTTGTTGATCCGCGGCCTCAGCTTATCCCGTTCCGGGAAGCGCGTGCTCGGTATCGGATCGTGTCGCATTCGCATCCTAGGTGAAACGAAGCCGTGTGAACGCATGGAGGAAGCCTGGCCGGGACTGCAAGCCGCCATGTCCCGGGCCTGGGCCGGTGGGGCGTTTGGCGAGGTGTTGGACGATGGCGAGATCGTGGTCGGGGATCCGGTGTTTTGGGTGGAGGATAGTGACGCAGCGTCATGACCTTTGAAGGGTCCGGCCTCCTGACCTTGTTTCTGAGCGCCTTTCTTGCCGCCACCTTGCTGCCGGGTGGGTCCGAGGTCGTGTTGGCGATATTGGCGGTCAGGGGTGAGTATGATCCATGGGTCCTCTTGGCAGTGGCCTCTGCAGGGAATACGTTGGGCGGGATGAGCATGTGGGCCGTCGGACGTTTTTTCGGGTGGTGGTATCCGGCCTCACGGTTCACCCAACCCCGGCATCAGCGATCTATCCGGTGGTTGCAACAATGGGGGAGCCCGGTTCTGCTCTTGTCGTGGGTGCCCGTAGTGGGAGACTCGTTGTGTCTGGTCGGTGGGTGGCTCCGCGTGCATTGGCTGGCGGCGTTGGTGTGGATCGCCATCGGGAAAGCCCTACGGTACGGCGTCATCGTATACGCGGCCTCGTAGGGATCAACGATCGTTGATCCCTACCGTTGTCGAGGGTCGATGATGGTTCCCACGTGAACCGGAGCGTGTGTGCCGTCTTTGCAATAGCGCTCCAGTATTTCGTGAATCACCCGAAACGCCAGCTTCGACCACGGCACCTCGTCTCGTTTAAACAGAGCGACTTCCAGGCTTTCCGTCCCCGCGCCGAACGCGGCCTTTTTCATGGTTCCGCGAAACACGACGTACACCTGGTTGACGTGAGGGATGCTGAAGACCGCATACAGTTGAGCGATCTCCACCTCGGCTTCGGCTTCTTCGAGGGTCTCACGAGCCGCGGCTTCTTCCAGGGTTTCGTCCTGTTCCATGAATCCTGCGGGAAACGTCCAGAGGCCATAACGCGGCTCGATGGCCCGCTTGCACAGGAGGATTCGATCCTCCCATTCGGGAAGACAGCCCACCACGATTTTCGGATTTTCATAGTGAACGGTGTGACAGCGTTCACAGACGGATCGAAGCAACGTATCCCCATCGGGGATTTTCATGATGAGGAGTGCGCCGCAGGCGCTGCAATAGTTCACGGCGTTCACCGATAGCGTGGAGACAACGGGGTATCAAGAACGGTTGACGTTTCCGACTTGCTCGTTCCCGTCAGGTATGTTTGAATACGCGATCCGCGATTGACCCATGATAACAGGAGCGATGCGGTTCGTGAAGGTTCCTTTATTGGACTTACAAGCACAGTTTCAGCAGATCCGTTCGGACGTCCTGTCGGCGATCGAGGAGGTCTGCCATGAACAGAGCTTCGTGCTCGGTCGACGGGTCGAGGCCTTCGAGAAGGCCATTGCCGGGTATCTCGGGTGCCGGTACGCCGTGGGGGTGGCATCGGGGAGCGATGCCTTACTGCTCTCCTTGATGGCGGCGGGGGTCAAACCCGGCGATGAAGTGATCACCGTGCCGTTTACCTTCTTTTCCACGGCGGGCGGTATATCGCGTTTGTACGCGGTGCCGGTTTTCGTGGACGTCCGGGCCGATACCTTTACGATTGATCCCGAGCAGATTGAGCAGAAGATCACGCCCCGCACGAAAGCCATCATCCCCGTGCATCTTTTCGGGCAATGTGCCGATATGGAACGCATCATGGAAATGGCCTGCCGACGTGGCATCAAGGTCATTGAAGACGCCTGCCAATCCATAGGCGCCAGTCGCCGCGGTCAAAACGCCGGGACCTTCGGGTATTCGGGATGCTTCAGCTTTTTCCCGTCTAAAAATCTCGGTGGCGTGGGTGACGGAGGGTTGATTGTGACGAATGACGGAGATCTTCGGGAGCTGCTCCTCGCGTTGCGAGTCCATGGAAGCCGGTCGGATTACCATCACGACCATATCGGGCTCAACAGCCGGCTGGATGCCCTTGAGGCGGCGGTCTTGCGCGTCAAGCTGCAACACCTGGACGATTGGAACGCAAAACGAGCCCGGAACGCGGCCAACTACGATCGGCTTTTTACCCAAGCCGGGTTACTGGAGCACGTCGCGCTGCCGGCCGCGGACCCGAACAACGTCCACGTCTTTAACCAGTATACCCTGCGTGCGCAAAAGCGCGACGAACTGATGGCCTATTTGAAAGAACACGAGATCGGCCATAAAGTGTATTACCCCGTCCCGTTACATCTTCAGGAATGTTACCAACCGCTCGGCTACTCCAAGGGAGACCTTCCGGTTTCAGAGCAACTGGCCCGGGAAGTGTTGTCCCTGCCGGTGTATCCTGAACTCACCGACGCGCAGATGGAAACGGTGGTCATGCGCGTCGGTGAATTTTACAACGGCCGTTAAGACGACACCGACCTTAGCTTTTTACAGAAGGAAGAAGAGAAATGAGGAACATTTTTTGCGTACTAAGGTGCAGTATTGCAATACTAACCGACGGGGTCATAACGTGGAGCTGGACAATAGGTACAAGAGTCCGGGTAGCGGGCGTTGATCGCACGAGAAACACTGTATCTATTGTCAAAGTTGTGACAGGCTTGATTGCGCCGTCGGAGACAGTGAAAGTCCTTCCGGACGAAGAAGTGCTTCGGAAAGCCAAGGAAGCCTGCACCAGAATTAATCCCAATCCACCTGAACCAGAGTTTCTTAAATTTGTATATTTAGGGGATGTTACAAGACAGGGTATTAGAATAGCGATTAGGGGGCAATACAATTTTTTGTGTGGGGACGTATCACCACCAGAATAAAAGAAAAGAGGCTGCCTGGCTGCTCCGTCCGGATGATGGCCAGAGGGCTCATGCTCGATTAAGCCAAGACGTCAAGAAACGGATCAATGCAGAGATCATTCCCACGAGTCCCAAAGGCACAGCGATACTTGTATAACCTAGCCACGTTGCAAGACCGGCAACAGCAATGAGAGACAAGCCAATCGCGATTGATCCATTGATCCGTTTGCGGTCGTTGGCGAGCATGCCGGCTTGCCCATCTGCGCGAATTTTTTGTTCGTTCTCCGCCATGGACAAAATGCGATCTGCCGCGTTTGGTAAAATACTTGCGTACTGCGCGAAATTATCCGGATGTGGCAGAGGGCCTAAGAAAGTCGTGTGAATCCGACTCACTTCCAGGACTTTGATGAGTTCAAGCCTCTTTTCGTCTGTCAGACTATCAACGAACTGAATCAAATCCTGATCGGCACTGGCGTCTGCTTGTGCTTCAGGCTGGGCTTTCCTGGAGGAAGGAGATTTGTCGCTTCCTGTCATCGTGATCGAGACACCGAATTGTTTCCTTCAAGGCCGAGGCGTGCTACAGCCTTGCGAAAGTAGTCGCGGATGCGATGTCCGTCTCGAACACGTGCCATGAAGCCGTAATCAGGTCGTAGCAGTGTTAAATCCTCTGGATGTATGTGTACGTCATTGAAGGCGTCCCACAACGTTTTATCACCTAAGTCATCTGGTGTATCAAACTCTCTCTGATGCTGAGAGTTGCGTTGAAGTGTTATCCGCTTGTTTCTTGTATCCGTCTCTACCGCCTTCATGAACCGTTCATCCTATGAGTGTGTCTCGTGTCCTGCCAGTTCTAAGGCTATTGTGGTGAGGTCGTGAGCATCGCACGAGCCACATAGGATCGGGAATAGGTTACGGTGTGGGACAAGTGGATGGTCGTCTAGGTTTCGTGCTGACGAGTTTTTCTTTTTACCGCTCCATACGTAAGGTCTTTGTATCACAATTGTAAATAGTGTTGCAATTTCTCGCATCTACACTCTCACCAGTTTCATTATACCTCAATTGTTTGCCAAGCAGCCCATTCACCATGGTACGTATGAAGCGTTGCCGGAGTCATTGCAGGTGCCATCGAAACAAAGCGGCAATTTGGTCCTCTTTACCCGAGGACCATGGGGAGGGGCCGGAGTTCGCGCCGGATCGGGTCGAGGATCAACCCCAGGGCCTCGAGGGAGACCATGCCGAACAGGATCCTCGCCGAAAATGACGGGGGAGGCCGCTCGCTCTCCGTTGATGGAAAAGATCGCGTCCCCGATTTCCCTGGTCATCCGGGTGCCGTCGGCGAGCGTGAAGATCCGTGTCCCGTGCGGCTGGATGCCGATTCGTTTCAGACGTTTTTTGGGGACGACGGAGTAAATCGTTCCCGAATCCACCAAAAACTCCAGACGGGTCTTTCTTCGTGGATTCGCGGGATTGATAATACTGGCTGTGATGAAGGTGATACCCATTGCCTGCCCGCTGGGCTATTGTGTTCAAAGTGCTCAGTGTGTCGGAAATGGTCAACTTATCATGATCCGCGTCTTTCTTGCGGGTATTGCGCTCGAATGGTGCTGCTGAGCCCTCCGCGCGCAGTAAAGGTACCGGTCACGATGGCCCATTCGGGCCGGCAGGCTTTCACGAAATCCTGAAGGATCCTGTTGACGGCGTTTTCGTAAAAGATGCCGACGTTGCGATAGGCGTGGATGTAGAGTTTCAACGACTTGAGTTCGACGCAGGCTTTTTGCGGCATGTACCGAATCGTGATCGTGCCGAAGTCCGGGAGTTGGGTTTTCGGACAGATGGCGGTGTATTCCGGGATCTCGATCGTGATCTCATATCCCGGAAATTGGTTGGGCCAGGTTTCCAAGAGGGGAAGCGGCGCGGCAAGCCCGCTTTCGGCGTGTCGTTTCGTATATCGCCCCTCTTGTCCGCGTTTCATAGACTTCACGCTCCTCGTGATGGGTTGTCCATAGAACGGAGTCGTGCGCGGAAGTGTACCCTCCTATACGGAATCTCTGCAATCGTGAGCGCTGTTTTGAAAAGCAATCAACGTGTTGAGAAGCGTGGGAGGCGTCTGGTATTTTCCCAGGATTGTCACATTGGGTGCCGGGTGCCCGTTAAACCGTGTTGTGTCTTTGTTCTGTCATCCCTGTATGTGTTCAGCAATTCGTTGACAGATAAAGCCTCCCGATTGCTTTTTCTGTCATCCTTGCGAACACGAGGATCCAGGGTTTTTGCTTTTTCTTCGTGCGTGCAGACAAACGACACTGGATTCCCGATTAAAGATGTCGGGAATGACCGATTTGGGGTATTGAGGGCTATTTTCATACCAATGACAGCAGGGGGCAAGAAACGACGTCATGGCCGTGATTGACAGTGATGATTTTGTGAAGGCGCTCCAGGATACCGGATTTGATTTCTTTACCGGCGTGCCGGATACCATTCTGGGCGGGATCATCGAAGTGTTGAGCGACCGTCGCCTGTATACGCCGTCGGTTCGTGAAGACGAGGCGGTGGCCATGGCCGCGGGGGCGTTTTTGGGGGGAAAAATTCCTGTGGTCCTGATGCAGAATTCGGGGTTGGGGAACGCCCTGAACGTGCTCATGTCGCTCCACCTGATCTACAGGATCCCGTGCCTGCTGATTATTTCCTGGAGAGGATTCGAAGGGAAAGATGCGCCCGAACATTTGGTGATGGGGCAAACCATGCCGCAGTTGATGGAGACGATCCGAATCCCATATAGAACGTTGTCTTCGGAAACCCTGGTCGATGATCTGCGATGGACCGCGCAGACGTTTATGGAGCAACGGATCCCCGTGGCGTTGTTCTTGAAAAAGGGCGTGGTGAAAACGATTCAACCTTGATGGGTGACGGGAGAAGGCTTGAGAATATGAGACCTGAAGAAGGGGTGATGCAGAGTAGGGCTCAGGCGATGCAGGCGCTGTTTGACCTCCTTGCCGATGAACCGGTGATCGTGTGTAATGGGTTTCCTTCGCGGGAAGCCCAAAAGATCCGGGACCGGCCGGGCACGTTTTACATGATCGGGTCGATGGGCGTGGCCGCGTCCATCGGGTTGGGGCTGGCCTTGGCGAAACCCGATCAGCAGGTCGTGGTGTTCGACGGCGACGGGAACGTACTCATGGGGATGGGCACGTTAGCCACGATCGGAGCCTTGCGCCCCAAAAACCTGACGCACGTCGTGTTCGATAATGAGGTGTATGGGACGACCGGCAATCAGCCGTCCTATTCGCGAGTCGTTCGGTTGGATCACGTCGCCAAGGCGGCCGGGTACGCCACCGTCGAACGGGTATGGGAACGGGAAGATATTCTGTATGAATTCAAACACATGCTTGCAAACGACGGCCCTCATTTCCTGCTCATCAAGGTCAACGAACAGATAGAAGACGCGGATCGAGTCGCGCTGGATCCGCCTGAGATTACGAAACGGTTTCGTGCGGCCGTGGTCGGGTAGGGACCAACGATCGTTGGTCCCTGCGATTCGCATCCAAACGGCCGTCATAACCAAGAGAACAAAGGACGACGGCAAGCTCATGATACTGCTCAATCCAGGTCCGGTAAACGTCTCGGATCGCGTGCGAAACGCCTTGATGGGACCGGATATCTGTCATCGGGAATCCGAATGCTCGGAATTGCTCGGCAACATTCGTCGAAAGCTGCTGGGAGCTTTTGTGCCGGGTGCGGAATCGGACTACACCGCGATCCTTCTGACCGGCTCGGGTACCGCCGCCGTCGAGGCTTCCATCATGTCGTGTCTGCCTCCGGGGAAACGGCTTATTCACGTCAATAACGGGGTGTACGGAGAACGGATTTCTTCCATCATTGCGACGCAACGCCTTGGGATCGCCGAAATCAAGTACAAGTGGGACACACCGCCCGACCCTGAAACGATTCTGAGATCCCTGAAACAACAGCCCTCGGCGCATGGGGTGATCATGGTGCATCATGAAACGACGCTGGGGCTTGTCAATCCCGTGCCCGAGGTTGCCGAACTCGTCGATAGCCGTGGGGGCGTCTTCATCGTGGATTCCGTCAGTGGATTGGGCGGGGAACCTTTGGATATTGCCGGTCGTCACATGTACATGGTGGCCGGGACCGCCGGGAAGTGCATTCAGGGATTTCCGGGAGTCTCGTTCGTCCTGGTTCGCAAAGGCTTTATGGAAAACGTGGTGAAGTACCCCAAACGCTCGTGGTATTTGAACCTGGGCAATTATTACATGGCTCAAGAAAACGGCACGATTCCCTTTACGCCGGCCGTTCAGGTCTATGCCGCGTTTGATGAAGCCTTGTCGGAACTTCTGGAAGAGGGGGTGACCAATCGAATCCAGCGGTACGGGCGGATGGCCGCTCTGATCCGGGAACGCATGGCAACCCTCGGAGTGCGAACCGTGCTTCCCCCCGAGCACCAGTCGAATTCGTTAACGGCTTTTTATCTGCCCGAAGGACTGACGTATGCCGTGCTGCATGACCGCCTGAAAGAGCGTGGTTACGTCATCTATGCCGGGCAGGGACATTTGGAGTCGGAGATCTTCCGCGTGGCAAACATGGGGGCCTTGCAGGAAACGCACGTTGAAGGGTTTCTGGGTGCGTTTGAAGAGGTGTTGAAGCACGAGTACCGGGTGACATGAAAGCGGTCATCCTGGCTGCGGGGCTCGGGAGGCGGCTGCACGTTCTGACCCGGCATCGCCCCAAGTGTTTGATTGAAATCGGGGGAAAGCCGCTTCTCTATCACTATTTCGATTCCCTGTTGCCTCTGGGCGTACCCCGAATCTGTTTGGTGGTCGGGTACAAACAGGAATGCATTCGGGAGGCGGTGGCTTCATACCCCTCCACCGTGGACGTAACGTTCCTGGTCAATCATGAATTCGAACGGGGGAGCATCGGCTCTTTGTGGGCGGCCCGCGGGGCGTTGGATGATGACGTGGTGATCATGGATGCCGATGTCCTGTTTGATCCAGCCATCCTTGTTCGATTAGTTACCTCTTCGCATTCCAATGTCCTGTTGATGGATGAAACGGTAACGCAACAAACGGAAGAGTGTATGGTCGTGATGCGACAGGGACGGGTGGTGGCATTATCCAAACACGTACCGGACGAGTATGACCTGGTGGGCGAAGGCGTCGGGTTTTTACGCGTGGAGTGTGGAGCCGTGCCGCAATTGTTGCGATCGGTGGAGATGCGCGTGAATCAGGGACTGCTGGATATGGAATACGAAGACGCGTTGGAAGATTTTTTCCGTGATGTCCCGGTCGGGGTCGAGAAGATCGGGGGCCTGCCGTGGATCGAGATCGACTTTCCCGAGGATCTGGAACGAGCGGAACGGGACATCCTGCCCCGGTTGGGCGGCTCCCTCTCCCTTGGCGGGAGAGGGCTGGGGTGAGGAGGCTGAGTGAATCCTACACCGATGGACGGAACACTCAATCAATCCGAAACCGGCACCATCGATACGGCGATCGTCCTGGCCTCGTCCGGCGTCTTCGACCTGGTGGGCGGGGGCGATAATTCCTTCGTCGGGGCGTTGACCCGAGTCGGTGGAATGACGCTCTTTCAACGAACCGTTTTCACCCTTCAGCATGCCGGGATTTCACAGATTCTGACGTTGGTGGGCCGGGAAGAACAACCGCTTCGCTCGCTGCTTGACGGCGATCATCGTATTCACGCGACGATTCGCTGGCTGCCTATTCGGGAATTTCCTCCATCGGATCCTCAGACGTGGGCCACCTTGGGGACCGAGATGAAAGGGTCGTGTCTCATTCTCGGTTGTCACATGGTCTTCTCGTCATCGTTGATCGAATCGCTCAGGGAAGAAGGGAAAGAGGGACGGGCCGTGGTGGCGGTCGGCCGGCCGGGTGAATCAGGGTGGCGCGCGAATCCCGGCGTGGTGATGCGGGCTGATCCTCACACGGGCGGGCACGTCCCTCGAGTCGTCTTTTGGGACCAGCAGAGCGACAGGTTGGAGTGGTTTGCGGAAGGCATGGGTCTCGCACGTGCCGCGGATCTGGTCGTCCTGCCGGCTCGATTGTTAGGAATATCCGGTGCATGGAGAAATCCGGAAACGAGTCCGATCCGGTTGGCGTTGGAACAGGCGTCTGCTGAAGGAGTCGTGCAGACCCTGTCTGCCTCGGCTCATGGCTTTCAGGACGTCCGAGGGCCCGGTGGACTCCATAAAGCCGAACAGACGCTGTTTCGTTCCTTGCAAAGCGTGAAAGGCACTTTGGACGGGTTCATTGATCGCTACGTGAATCGGCGGGTATCCAAGCCGTTGAGCCGGCTGTTCATGAAACTGGGATTCTCTCCCAATACCATTACCCTTTTATCGATGTTGACCGGTCTCATGGGTGCGGCGTGTTTTACCTTGGGCTCGTATCGGTGGGGTATCATGGGGGCTCTCCTGTTTCAACTCGCGGTGATTATCGATTGTTGTGATGGAGAAGTGGCGCGGCTTACCTTTGCGGAATCCCGGTTGGGACAGGAGTTGGACCTCGTATCGGACAATATCGTGCATATGGCTGTGTTTGTGGGGATTGCCTGGGGGACATACCGGCAAGGTCCCGTGTACTCCGGCTACCTTCCATTGCTCTTGGGGGCGATTGCGGTTGTCTCTACCGGGTTTTCTTTGTGGGCTGTGAACCGGGTCAAGTCCCTGAAAGCCAACGCCTTGAATTGGCGACGCTTGCGTCAAGTCTACAGAACCCGTTTCGAATTTATCCTTGAGCGCGTGGCCAATCGTGATTTTTCCGTCATGGTGCTGGTATTTGCCTGTTTTGGCGTGCTGCCGTGGTTCTTATGGCTCGTGGCGGCAGGGACAAGTTTTTTTGCGGTCATGATGGCGTGGAGCCTGTATCGCGTGTTTTCCTTTCATCGATCCTGACCGGTTCCTGACGGGTCGTCCCGATCGGATCGACACGTTGAAAAAATCGTTGCACCTTCTCCCACCTTTTCGTGCCGAGTGCTTCCCATGATTCGGCTATTGTTTCTTGCCGCGGGTCTTGTGGTCTTGGGCGGGTTGACCTGGCATATCGGCCCGTCTCAGATATGGGAGACGGTGGAGCACGTCGGCTTTGTCGCTTTCTGCGTGATTCTCACCCCGCTCCTGGCGGTGTATCTTCTCGATACCTGCGGATGGTCCCTGACCCTGGGGAAGTGGGCGAGACGAGTGGGGTTTGTCCGGTTGTTCATGGTGAGGATGGCCGGGGAAGCCATTAACGTCACGACCCCGACGGCTATGCTCGGCGGTGAGCCCATGAAGGCGTATCTGCTGACACGCTATGACGTCCCCATGGTCGAAGGGTTGGCATCCGTGGTCACGGCCAAGACCATCATGGTCATTGCCCAGATCCTCTTCATGTTGTTGGGATTGGGCGTGACGTTGTGGCTCGTAGGGGGGGGCGAGTACAACGTCCTGCTTGCTTTCGTCAGCCTGGGCCTGCTTGGCTTTGGCGTCTTCCTGTTTCTCGTTCTCCAGCGCTATGGAATTGGAATGGGGTTGCTGACGGTGGCCGAAACGTGCAGGATTCGATCCCAACGACTGGAAGCCTATCGACCGCAGTTGTTGGAATTGGATCAAACGATTCGAACCTTTTACCGGCAGCGCCGCCGGACGTTCCTGTTGTCACTGGGTATCCACTTTGTTGCGTGGTTGACGGAACTGTTTGAAGTGTATGCGATTCTCTATTTTCTGGGGGCGGAGGTCGGCTGGCTGTCGTCTTTGTCTATCGCCGCGCTCGCGGTGCTGATCAAGGGAAGTGTGTCGTTTGTTCCCGGGGGACTGGGAGCCCAGGAAGGCGGCTATCTTTTTTTATTGATGGCCTTGGGGTACGGCGAGGTGACGGGGATCACCTTTGCCTTGATCCGCCGGATCCGTGAAATCCTCTGGATTCTCATCGGGCTCGTCTTTCTGGCCGTGCTCCGGGGCAAAGCTGTGCTTGCCACGACGTCCTTGTAGGGGACGGCCCCTGTGCCGTCCCGAATGAACCGCAGGCGAATGGAAAGGGCTCAGCAGTCGCGGTTGACCATATAATCGGCCACGACGATGAGGGCACGCTTGGCAGTGGAATCTTCAAAGGTGGCGAGATTCAAGAGAGCGGTCTCGATGTATTCCCGTGAACGAGTCCTGGTGTATCCCAGAGACCCGTGCTGGTGCATGTGTGCCGTGAGTTGAAGCAGATCACCTTCTTCAACGGCGTTGCGTTCAATTTTGGCGACAAGGGTCCGCTGGTCGTCGGCCGGCAGACACGGCAGGACGTGGATCAGTGGCAGGGTGACCATCCCCTGCATCAAGTCTTGTCCAAGGGTTTTCCCAAGGTTCTTTTCATTGGCCGTGTAATCGAGCCAGTCGTCGGCTAATTGAAAGGCAATACCCAGGTTTAATCCGAATTGATACAACTCTTCCGCTTGAAGTGGAGAGACTCCCCCCATCAGGCCGCCCACCTTGCACGCGGCCGCCAACAAGGCGCCGGTTTTGTACTCGACGATCCGCAGATACTCCGATTCGGATAACAGCGGTTGCCGATTGGCGCACAGTTGAAGAATTTCTCCTTCCGCCAATCTCTTGCAGGCCAAGGCCATGGCATCATTCACTTCGTGATTCTTGAACGCGGCAATATGATGCATTGCCCGTGAGTACAGATAGTCTCCGGCCAGGATACTGGCCCGATTGCCCCAAATGCGTCGAGCCGTCGGTCGCCCCCGGCGAAGAGCCGCTTCATCCAGCACGTCGTCATGGAGCAGGGTCGCCGTATGGATGAACTCGATGAGACTGCCGAGGACCAGGTCGTTTTTGGGGATAGAGCCCGTGAGTCGGTAACAGAGACTCAACAGAAGAGGCCGAATGCGTTTGCCGCCACCCTCGAGAATGTGGGCAGCAATTTCGTTAATGAGCGGAGCTTCGGCATTGAGGTTGTGACGAATGTGCGATTCAATTTCTTCGAGGTCCCGGCGATAAAGATCCCATACCTCATCCATCGTCAGGGAACTTTGAATGACTGGTTGCCCACTGCCCATTTCAGTGATCCTATGAACAGGGTCCGGTGTTTGTCAAGGCGGTAGGGGCGAACCTGTGTGTTCGCCCTGAGGTGCTCCTGTGCGTTCGCCTACATTGATGGTTGAACGAGAGATTGCAAGAATGGATGCGTGGTTTTGCGGGGTCTGCCTTGACACTTTTTTCCCCTATCCAGTAGATTTCCGGGTTGTCTCTGTCTCTCCTCGGATTTCCTTCTTCTTTTCATGAGTCAGGCGAAATGACCGGCGGGACGAGGTTGAGGAAGCATGAGATGCCCGACTCGTGGAGAGACGGTTGTGAGACGTGCCCCTGATTGTTTATGAGTCGTCAAGGCCCACCATACGGACTGCCCCCCAAACAGGGGCTCTATGACCCGCGATTCGAGAAGGACGGGTGCGGCATTGGTTTTGTCGTCAACATCAAAGGGCATCAGTCACACGATATCATCGAAAAGTCTTTAAACGTATTGCGGAATTTGTACCATCGCGGGGCACAGGGTTGCGATCCGTGTACCGGTGACGGCGCGGGAATCCTTCTGCAAATCTCTCATGAATTTTTCCGGCGCGCCTGTCAGGACGTCGGCCTGCCCCTGCCCGAGTCGGGTGGCTACGGGGTAGGCATGGTGTTCCTGCCGCAGGACGAACCGCTTCGCCGGCAATGTGAAGGCCTCTTTGAATCGATCATTCGTGAAGAAGAACTGCGGTTTTTGGGATGGCGCGACGTCCCGGTGAAGCTCGAATACGTCGGTGCGCTGGCTCAACGGACCCTTCCCTACATCCGGCAGTTTTTCATTGCGCGCGATATTCTGAACGAGGGTCAGTTCGAACGGAAGTTGTACGTCGTTCGGAAACGGATTGCCCGGGCGATTCGCGAGTCCGCGTTGGTGGAACGCGGCCGGGTCTATATCTGCAGTCTGTCTTCCAACACCATCGTCTATAAAGGCATGCTGTTGCCGGAGCAACTCGGCTGTTTTTTTCCGGATCTGGCTGATGCCAGCATGGTCTCGGCTCTGGCGCTCGTTCATTCCCGCTTCAGCACGAATACCTTCCCCACGTGGTCGTTGGCACACCCCTACCGGTACGTCGTGCACAACGGCGAAATTAACACGTTGCGCGGCAACGTCAATTGGATGCGGGCGCGTCAAGGGCGCCTGGCGTCCGACCTGTTCGGCGATGATCTCGAAAAACTCTATCCCATTGTCTATGAGGAACAGAGCGATTCGGCGTGCCTGGACAATGCGGTGGAATTCCTTGTGATGGCCGGCAGGTCCCTGCCTCATGCCATGATGATGCTGATTCCCGAACCGTGGGTCGGGAACCCTCACATGGATTTAAACCGGCGGGGCTTCTATGAATATCACGCCGCGATGATGGAACCCTGGGACGGCCCGGCGGCCGTGGCGTTTACGGACGGCAAACTGATCGGAGCGACGTTGGACCGGAACGGGTTACGGCCCTGCCGGTATCAAGTGACGACGGATGATCTGGTGGTCCTGGCGTCCGAGGCCGGGGTCTTGCCGGCCGACGCGAAAAACATTCGTGAAAAAGGGCGCCTCCAACCGGGTCGCATGTTCTTGGTGGATACGGTGCAAGGCCGCATTATCGACGACGAAGAAATCAAGGCGGAAATGGTCGGGCGTAAGCCCTACCGCTCCTGGGTGACCCAGTATCGGGTGTCGTTGGATGAGCTGCCGGAGCCGTTGAGCGTGCCGCAACCGGATCACTCGGCTCTCCGCCAACGACAACAGGTCTTCGGCTATACCATCGAGGAAATCAAGATGGTGTTGTCGCCGATGGGAATTAACGGCGAAGAGCCCGTTTCGTCCATGGGAACGGATACTCCCTTGGCAGTGTTGTCCAACCGGCCGCAACTGTTGCCCAAGTATTTCAAACAGCTCTTTGCCCAGGTGACGAATCCCCCCATTGATCCCATTCGGGAACAGTTGGTCATGTCGCTGGTCACGAATATCGGACCGAAGCCCAATCTGACGGCCGAGATACCGGAGGCCTGTCGCAGGATTAAGGTTCAGCAGCCGATTCTGACGAACGCGCAGTTGCAAAAGATCCGGGAGATTGAAGATCCCCATTTCGTCAGCAAGACGTTGCCCTTGTTGTTCCGAGTGGCCGACGGTCCGGAGGGATTGGGAGCGGCCGTCGATCAATTGTGCCAGGAGGCGTCCAGGGCCATTAAGCGGGGATTTAAATTTTTGATCTTGAGTGATCGCGGGGTAAATGAGGAATGGGCGGCGATTCCCAGTCTATTGGGGATTTCCGCTGTTCATCATCATCTGGTGCGTGAGGCCACGCGAACGGAAGTCGGCTTGATTCTTGAGACCGGCGAGCCGCGAGACACGCATCATTTTGCGTGTTTGATCGGATACGGCGCCGGCGTGGTGAATCCGTATCTCGTGTTTGAAACCTACAAGGACCTGGAACGCGAAGGCTATTTGCCGGAAGGCATTGACGCGGAAACCGCGTCGGGAAAATTTATCAAGGCCATCAATAAGGGCCTGCTCAAGATCTTTTCGAAAATGGGCATTTCCACGGTGCAGTCCTATTGCGGCGCGCAGATCTTCGAAGCCGTCGGGCTGAATGATGAACTCGTGAATCGGTACTTCACGGGGACGCCTTCACGCATTCAAGGGATGGGCATGCGGGAAATTGCCGAAGAAACCCTGCGGCGTCATCGGGTGGCATATGAACCGGCTCCCGTTCGACAGTTGGACTTCGGCAGCGAGATCCATTACCGCATTCAGGGCGAACATCATAATTGGAATCCGGAGACCATCTACACGCTGCAGCATGCGACCCGTACCAACGATGCCGGGACCTACGAAGCCTATGCCCAACTGGTGAATGATGAAACCCAACGCCGGTCGAATTTGCGCGGTCTGTTCGATTTCAAATGTTTGCCGGCTCCCTTGCCGTTGGAAGAAGTGGAACCCGCCCGGGAAATCGTGAAGCGGTTTACCACCGGCGCGATGTCGTATGGGGCCATCAGTAAGGAAGCCCATGAAACGCTCGCGATCGCGATGAACCGGATCGGCGCCAAAAGTAACACGGGTGAGGGAGGGGAAGATGCGGAACGCTTTATTCCTTTGCCGAACGGCGATTCGAAGAATTCGTATATCAAACAGGTGGCCTCCGGGCGGTTTGGGGTTACGGCGAATTATCTGGTCAACGCGAAAGAACTGCAAATCAAAATGGCGCAAGGAGCCAAACCCGGGGAAGGGGGCCAACTGCCCGGTCATAAGGTCGATGAAGTCATTGCCAGGATGCGGTTTTCTACGCCCGGCGTGGGACTCATTTCCCCGCCGCCGCATCATGATATTTATTCGATCGAAGATCTGGCTCAACTCATTTTTGATTTGAAAAATTCGAATCCCGACGCGGATGTGTCCGTGAAACTGGTCTCCGAAGTCGGCGTGGGTACGGTGGCTGCGGGGGTTTCCAAAGCGCATGCCGATAAGGTGTTGATCAGTGGCGATTCAGGCGGTACGGGGGCGTCTCCCTTGTCGTCGATCAAATCTGCCGGTATTCCCTGGGAGTTGGGTTTGGCGGAGACTCATCAAACCCTTGTCCTCAACGACCTGCGGGGACGCATCAAAGTGGAAACCGACGGACAGATAAAAACCGGTCGCGACGTCGTGGTGGCGGCGTTGCTCGGGGCCGAGGAATTCGGATTTTCCACCGCGCCGTTGATTGTCGAAGGCTGCATCATGATGCGGAAATGTCATCTCAACACCTGTCCGGTCGGGATCGCGACCCAGGACCCCGAACTTCGCCGGCGATTCGCCGGCCACCCGGAGCACGTGGTGAATTTCTTCTTCTTCGTGGCGGAAGAGGTTCGACGGTTGATGGCGCAACTCGGGTTCCGAACGTTTCCGGAGATGATCGGCCGCAGTGACAAATTGAGAGTGCAAAAAGCCATCGACCATTGGAAGGCGAGCGGATTGGATCTCTCGGCTTTGCTGTGGAGCCCGGACGTCGGATCCGAGGTGGCGACATACAACGTTCAATCGCAGAATCACGGGTTGGATAAGGTGCTGGATATGAAGTTGGTGCGACTGTGTGAGCCGGCGATTGAACGGCAGGAAAAGGTGACGCTGGAGTTGCCGATCCATAACACCGACCGGACCACCGGGACGATCCTGTCCAGTCGTATCGCGCGGAAATACGGGGAAGAAGGATTGCCCGTGGATACCATTACCGTCAATTTCAAGGGGTCCGCCGGCCAATCGTTCGGTGCCTTTTTGGGCAAGGGCATCACGCTTTATCTCGAAGGCGAGTCGAACGACTACCTGGGGAAAGGGCTCTCGGGTGGCAAGATCGTCGTGACCCCGCCCCAAGGCGTAACGTTTCAGCCCGAAAACACGATTCTGATCGGCAACACGTCACTGTATGGGGCCACTCGCGGTGAGTGTTATTTTTATGGGACGGCCGGTGAACGGTTCGCAGTGAGAAACAGCGGCGTCCGCACGGTGATCGAGGGCACCGGGGATCACGGGTGTGAGTACATGACCGGGGGCGTGGTAGTGGTATTGGGCAAAACCGGTCGAAACTTTGCCGCCGGGATGTCGGGTGGTGAAGCCTACGTCTGGAATGAAGACGGAAAATTTGAATCCCGGTGCAATCTCGGGATGGTGGAATTGGAGAAAGTCGTGGAGCCCGAGGACGTGCAAACCCTGAAGACCATGATCGAAAATCATGCGCGCCATACGGGCAGTCGCAAGGCCCGGATGATAGTGGACTCCTGGCCGATGATGCTTCCCAACTTCGTCAAGGTGATGCCGTTGGATTACAAGCGGGTCCTGGCGGAACGCAAAGCAGCGGCGAAAAAAGACGCTCTGGAACAAGAGGCGGTCACCCATGGCTGATCCCCGCGGGTTTCTGCATTTTGCGAGGGAAACGCCGGCCCGGCGTTCGGTCGAGTTGCGGGTGTTGGATTGGAAGGAGATGTATGAACCGTTCGTCGAAGAGAAACTGCGCAACCAGGGCGGGCGGTGCATGGATTGCGGAGTGCCGTTTTGTCAGGGCAACACCGGATGCCCGGTGATCAACCTGATTCCTGAATGGAACGACATGGTGCATCGGGGACGGTGGAAGGATGCCCTCAAGGCGCTGCATTCGACGAATAATTTCCCCGAATTTACCGGCCGCCTGTGCCCGGCGCCGTGCGAATCGGCTTGCGTGCTGGGGATCAATGCGGATCCCGTCTCCATCCGGGTCATTGAATGGAACATCATCGATCGCGGGTTTGAGGAACGCTGGATTGAACCGGTCCTGCCGGTGGTCAAAACGGGCAAGACCGTGGCGATTATCGGGTCAGGTCCCGCGGGCCTGGCCGCGGCTCAACAATTAACCAGGGCGGGGCACAGTGTCACCGTGTACGAAAAAGCGGACCGCATCGGCGGGTTGTTGCGCTACGGCATTCCGGATTTCAAAATGGAAAAGTGGGTCATCGACCGACGGCTGGACCAGATGATCGCGGAAGGCGTGAAATTCGAAACCAACGTGAACGTCGGTGTGGACGTCACGGGAGACGTGCTGGCCTGGCAGTTCGACGCGGTGTGTCTGGCCCTGGGAGCTGAATACCCGCGTGATTTGCCGGTGCCCGGTCGTGAACTGAACGGGATCCACTTTGCCATGGAGTATCTCACGCAACAGAATAAAGTGAATGCCGGGGATAACCTGCCGGTCGAACAGATCACCGCAAAGGATAAACGGGTGGTGATTATCGGTGGCGGTGACACCGGGTCCGACTGTTTGGGAACGGCACATCGCCAGGGGTGTAAAAACGTTCATCAGTTCGAGTTGTTGCCGGAGCCGCCCCCTGATCGTGCGGAATCCACGCCGTGGCCCCTGTGGCCCATGCAGCTTCGTTCCTCCCATGCCCATGAAGAAGGCTGCGACCGGCAGTGGAGCGTCTCGACCACGAAGTTCTCGGGTGACAATGGCCACGTCGGCAAACTGCACGCTCATCGCGTTTCGTTTGACGGGGGAAAATTTATTCCGGTCCCCGGAACGGAATTCGAGATGGGGGTCGATTTGGTTCTCCTGGCCATGGGCTTCACCGGACCCGTCAGGAACGGACTGCTGGACAGCTTGGGCGTGGAGTACGACGCACGGGGAAACGTGGCGGTGGACCGGAATTTCATGACCAGCAAAGAGGGCATCTTTGCGGCCGGTGATACCAAGCGCGGCGCCTCGCTTATCGTCTGGGCCATTTCAGAAGGCCGCAAGGCCGCTACCGGGATCGATACTTACCTCAAGACGGGGAACAGTCTGGCTGCTGCGTTTCGCTCTCGGCCCTGATGTCATCTTCCGCCAGGGGCGTCATGTCCAAGGATAGACGGCGACGCGCAGAATGATAATCGACCATTTGCGACAGTTCCCGACAATGGGAATGATCCGGAATAATTGACGGGCTCTTCCTGTTGTCGCTGCGGGGACCCAGGATCTTTGCTTCTATCGGTCATCCTCGACATTAGTAATCGAGGATCCAGAGTTTTTGTTTTTTCCTGCGTTCGTGAAAAGAACAATCCTGGATTCCTGCTTGCGCAGGAATGACAGCCAAGGCAATCGAGGGGTTCAAGAGTCTTCCACGTCGGAGTCTTCCGGTTGTGGGTTGATGGCCTTGGGCGCGGCTTTTTCGTTTGGATGATCGAGGATTTGCCGAATGGCCTGAATCAACCGATGTTCGATTTCCATGACTTCTTCTTTGCCAACTTCGATGATTGTTCCCCCCGGTGTCATCTCTTCATACTCGGCCTTGACCCTGAGCATGGTCTGGTTGTCGGGTTGAGCTTGCACTTCCATCAGGTACTGGTTCCGGTAACCGGGCACCTCAAGCGAGGGCGAAGGTGAGGTTTTTCTTTCCGTGACAAACACCGATTTTTGGTCGGTTTCCATCTTCGCCATCAACGTGTATCCATTGTTCGCCAAGGCCTGCAGAGCGGCTTTGGCCACGTCCGGCAATTTGTGGGACAGCTTTTGTGCCTTCACCTCATAGTTGTTGACTTGCAGGGCTTGCCGCACAATTTCTCGTTGCTTGCGCAACCATTGGGCATCGTTTTTGAATTTTTGACCGTCCGCCTGGAGTTGCCGGTTTTCTTGCGTTAAGGCCGTGATTTGTTGAAGCAGGTCCTGCTTTTCGGTGGAGAGTCCCTGCCCGGTCTGTTGCGCGCGTTCGAATCGCTTGCGCAGTTTTTTCGCGTCCGCCTGGAGTTTCCGATTTTTGGCGGTTACGGCCGCGACTTGTTGAAGGAGGTTTTGTTTTTCAGTGGAGAGGCCTTGGCCGGTTTGTTGCGCGCGTTCGAGTTGTTTCGCAAATTCGTCCTCGTTCTCCCGAAGTTCCTGATTGAGCCGATCGATCTGTTCCTGCATGACCCGGTTCCCTTCTTGAAGGGTCGTCATCATACTTTCTTGTTTGACGATTTGTTTTTTTAGCCGTTCGTTTTCCTCGATCAGGGGTGTGTTGTCGGGAGGGCATCCGGTCAACACGATCCATGCCAGGCTTATGAGGGAAACCCGGATCAGATGCCAGCCAAGAGTCGGCATGCCTGGTCGCTCAAGCCTCACAACGGGGTGCCAGTTTCTCGTGGGCGCTTTCTCCAGAGAGAAAATGTTACAATTCACAGCAAAGCCCGCCTCCGTTGATTTTGATTGTAGGAGTCTTCGAAGGAGAATGCAAATCCGCCGGTGGCCTGTGACCGGGCAGTCTCACGATCATCCCCCGGTGGCGGGTACGCATCGGCAAAGGGAAGACGATTCGTGCAGCACGTTATTCTCAAAACGTTTGCGGTTCCCCCTCTCGGGTGTAATTGCTCCATTTTAGGGGATCCGGAATCCAGCGAGGCGGTCATTGTCGATCCGGGAGGGAATCCCGAGCAACTGCTTGCCGAAGTGCGGCGCCTCGGACTGACGGTCGTTCGGATCCTGCACACCCACGCTCATTTCGATCATTTCCTGGCTTCCGGTGACATTCAAAAAGCCACCCGGGCGCCGCTGTGTTTGCATCCTCATGACGAGGCGTTGTGGAAGATGCTTGACGTTCAATGCCAGGCTTTTGGGGTGCCGTATATCCCCGCACCGGCTCCGGATTGTTGGATTCAGGATGGGGAGACGGTGGCATTCGGAAGCGTCTCCGCACAGGCGTTGCATACGCCGGGACACACACCCGGGTCTCTCAGTTTTTATGTTGCCGGCCAGCAGTTGCTCCTGTCGGGCGATACCCTGTTTCGCGGCGGGATCGGACGGACGGACTTGTGGGGCGGTGACGCGCGTGCCATCCAGTCTTCCATCCGGGAACGACTCTTTTCCCTGGATCCCGCCACTCGTGTCATTCCCGGACACGGCCCGGCTACGCAGATCGGACTGGAACGGGAGTATAACCCTTTTGTGGCGGGATAAAACCTAAAGGAGTCGGTTATGCGACATCTCCTGTTTCTTCTTGTCGGATATTTGATGGTCGGCGCCGCTCAGGTTCAGGCGCAATCCCTTTCTCCTCCCCGGCAAGTCAAAGTGGAACACGTGAAAGTCGTCTGGTCGGAAGTAGGGCCCGTGGTGTTATTGACGGCACGGGATTCGGTGATCCCCATTTTCGTGGACCCGACGGTGGCGGGGTCCATTCATGGGGCGCTGACCGGGAAAAAATCTCCACGCCCGTTGTCTCATGATCTCATGCACACCATTTTGCAGTCCTACGGCATGACGGTCGTGGAGGTTCGGATCAGCCTGAAGAAACAGGTCTATTTCGGTGAGTTGATGATGGCCGTCGGCGGCCAAACCAAAGTGTTTGATTGTCGTTCTTCAGATGGAATTGCCTTGGCGATTCATTTCGGCACTCCCATTTTTGTCGAAGAAGCGCTGTTGGAGAAAGCCCGAAAGGGGGAACAGTCGAAAGACGCGCAAATCGTGCTGTGATGCTATGGTTCCACCATGATATCGACAACGACAGGTACGCTGTCGGCCCCTTGGACGTCCGTCACCCTGAGGGAAAAGCGAAAGAGACGGGGTTCGACTACGAACGGCGCAAAAAAGCGGGCCTTTGCCGAATCGGGATCGAGCAGGGCGATTTTGCTGCCTCGAATTTGCTCCCAGGAGTATTGCAGGGAGCCTCCTTCCGGGTCATAGCTTTTGAGGCCGTTGAGGACGACCGTCTCGCCCGAATACACGGTTTGGGTGGGACCCGGGTCCCCCACGGGTAGCTGATTCGGTTCGGAATTGACTTCCACGAGAACGTCCAGCGCGCGTTCGACCCCGCTGTTTTTGACGGTGACGGTTGCGGCGCCGTTGCCCACCAGCCGGAGTTGCCCGTTTTCGTTGATGGTGATCACGGATTCATCGTTCACGTGATAGGTCGTCCCGGTGGCTGCGGTGCGAATCGACCGCGTCGCACCGTCAGAATATCGTCCCACGACGGGAAGGTCGATGATTTTCCCCAGGAAGTCCAGTTGATCGTAGACCCGCACGGCGCCCGCCCGCCCGAATTTCAAGGGTTTGTCCGTCTGAAAATCGATTTCTTCCAACGAACCGTGTGGTTGGATGTTGAGGAGCACTTCGTCGAAGACCGCCCATTCTTCATCACCGGATTCCCGGTTTTCCTGTTCGGCCACGGCCAGCAGGCGGTAGAGACCCGTGGCTGCTTGAGGCGGACGCAGTTTCGCTCCGAACGGCGGGGCAGTGGCAATCCCGGCCAACTTTTCCTCGACGAATGCTTTGAGCATGTCTTCCTGTTCCTCGTACCAATAGAACCGGACTTTGGTGATCCCCGTTGCCAGTCCCATGTCGAGGACGACGGAAACGGGTTTGTTCGACGGGTGTGGGCTGCCGTTTTCCGGTTGTGCGATAGAAAAGGCTGCGGCCTCAGGCAGAATGGCCGAATACGGCAGGATGATGGAAAAAGACAGAATCAGCGCAACGGGAAGGAAGGATTTCATGGCGGCTGTACCACGAACTCAACATTCGGCACGTTTCCACTCTACCTGCGTGGAAGAGTACGATGCAAGGAAAAAGTCAACGGGTGAGTGGCCTCAGGTCCACTTCCTGCTGTCCGGAAGACAGCAAATCGTTTCGTGCTTTGTCGGGGTTGAGCAAGGGGCCGGAACGGTTGGCTGACTTCCTGGTTGCCTTGATAGGAAAATCGCTGTCATCGGTCATTCCTGCGAAGGCAGGAATCCAGGGTCGTTTTCTTTCTTTTCATCTCTTGGTGGGTAGGCGGTCAGCCTGCAAGAGGGATTCCTGTCGGCCTTTTTCTTGTCGTTCGTTCGGCCAATTTTCTACAAACATCGTTCCATCCCTCCGGGTCGTCAAGTTAAGTACATAATTCCCACTTTCTTGCCCTTCACTATTCTGATATATTCCCCTCAAAAACAGCCTTGCGTCCTCTGGCGGCATGTGCTATAAGTCGCATTCACCGCGTAAGAAAATGGTGCAAGCAAGTAGGTTCTATGGAAAACGTGAGTGGCCTTGAGGTTTTTTAGCGGCACTTTTTATTAACGTCATTTTTCTAGTGAGGAGGTAGGCAATGCACAAGGTGCTTCTATCCGTCCTTTTCAGTCTCATTCTGGTAGCAGCCGGTTCTTCAGTTGCTCTCGCGTTTCAGGCCGGGGGAGCGGTGGTGGGAGATCTTGAAACCGGATCTGTCATTGGTCAACCTTTTACAACTCTCGACGTCGACCTTGAATACACCGCCTTGATGATCGGTGGGAAAAAAGCCTGGTATCCGGGAACCTCGATTCTGGACCTGAGAAACCAAGGAACCGGAGGTCGGAGAGGCCAGCCCGTCCTGATCAAAGTCACCAACGCACTGGATGGTGTACATGGGTTCAGCCTTTCGGCTGATTCGGCCTTTGCCGGCCCCACCTCGTTGCAGGTTGCAATTACGGTGGAGGCCGGGGAAACCAAGTATATTGGTATCCCCATGGTCGACCTGACGTACGTCACCGCTTCCGGGAACATGAAGGTCAAATGCCAGCTTCATGCTGCGCATCTTGGTTCCAACCTTCTGATCTTGAAGTAAAAGCGACTTGTTTGTGCAACAAAAAGCCCCGTTTCCTGAGCAGGGAACGGGGCTTTTTGTTGTCCGGTCTTCTTACACTTCTTCTTCGTCCGGCCCACAGTCGACAGTCGCGTTGAGGGGGATGTTTTGAGCAGCAAAAATCTGTCCGTCAAGGATCAGCAGTAAAAACCGGTTTTCCGTGAGTGTGGCTCCTTCCTTTTGCGTGACGAAGGTGTTGATGTCGACGATGATTTCCCTTTGCGTTTCCTTCTTGCTGTCGTTTACCACCCAAAAGTAGTGACTGGCCTCGGGGAAGAGGTTGGCGACAAAATGGTCGATGGTGATAGGCATGACCGCGGATGAGGTGCCTGTCGAAATGGAAAACGATAGGGACAGGGCCATGCCTGCAATGAAGAAGATCCTGAGCGCTTTTTTCTTCATGGCAAGATCCTCCTGCTCGAAGGTGAAGGGAGGCAGTTTGAGAAGTCTCTCGTTCACACTATAAATTATATGGGACAAATGGTAAATGGTGTTATGGGAAAGGTTCCGTTTTATAGGAGGGATGCCGGACAGACTCTGCCGCGCAAATACTTTTTGCGTTGGACATCCGTTTGGAGAGCCTGATATATCAGGGAGAAGTCCGGCGGCTTATTGGATGTCCCCTCGCCCCAGCCCTCTCCCTCATGGGGGAGCGGGAGAAAACGGCAGGCGCCGAATATGGGTTCAAAAAAGACTCGTGCGGCAGAAGCTCCGTTGACCCCGAACAGAAAGCGTATCCTGTTTCTTGTGCTGATGTCGCTGTTGTTGATCTCGGGGGCGTTGCTGTTTAATTCTCCCAAGGACACGGAAATCATCGAGGTCCGGTTTCCCAGCGGGAGCAAGCTTCAGGCAGAGGTGGCCGAGACTCCGGAAAAGTTGTTGTTCGGGTTGGCGTTCCGGGAGTCGCTGCCCGACGATCGGGGCATGATTTTTCTTTTTGAGGAGTCCGGTCTTCATAAGGTCTGGACGAAACAATACCAGTTCAACGTGGATTTGATCTGGGTGAATGAAAGCAAGCACGTGGTTCATATCGTCGAAACCGCGGTCCCGTGTGCGAGCGACCCTTGTGAGTGGTATGGGCCGCCCCCTGAACGGGCGCGGTATCTGCTTAAGGCGAACAGCGGATTTGTCGATCGGGCCCAGGTTTCCTTGGGTCAGGAACTCGTTTTTGCCTTGCGGTTGTAACGTGTCAAAGAGGATGCTTGATGGAATGAGGTTTTGCGTTCGTCACCGGGACGGTCTGTGAATACCATGGAATCGCAACCATCGGATCATTTCGTGCCCATCGGCAAGGCGGAAGATGTTCCTCCGGGACAATCGAAGGCCGTCAAGGTGAAAGGCAAGACCATTGCGCTTTTCAACGTGTCTGGGACGTTTTTTGCGATCAATAACGTCTGCCCGCATAAAGGCGGGCCGCTCCATAAGGGCAAGTTGAAGGGGTATGTGGTAGGATGTCCTTGGCACGATCTCCAATTCGACGTGCGTAACGGTTTCGGTACGGATGGAGGCGGGCAGTGTGTCGCGAGCTATGACGTCCGGGTTCGAGATGGTGAGGTTTTCGTCAGTTCCACGTGCAGGGAATTCTAGATTATGGACATGGATGAAGAACGATCCGATCGCAAGCCGCTTTATGCCACGGTCGGCGTGCCCGTGACCGTCAATCTGTGGGAGGACCGTACGCGGGGCGAGCAGTGGGTGCCTTCTTATGATCCGAGTCAACTGGTACTGACGGGGGACGAATTTTTCCGGACCACCAGCAATAATGCGGTTGATTCGGGCAAGCGTCAATTCGAATTCGAGCCACTCGAACCCGGGACGCACCGCCTGGAATTTCAGAAACGGATGGCCTGGAAATTCACGGCCGAAGCCCGGCGCGTGTTCCTGGTCCACGTGCAGGAACCGGGTTCCTGACGTTCGTTACCCTCATGCCCAATATCGCATACGTCAACGGGCGCTTTTCTTCGCTTGAGGAAGCGACCATCTCGATCGAGGATCGGGGTTTTCAATTCGGCGACGGCGTCTATGAAGTCGTTCGCACGTATGGGGGTATTCCTTTCCGGCTTTACGACCATTTGTTGCGATTGGAGTCGAGCGCACGGGCGGTTTCCATTCCGGTCCCGCTCTCCCGAACCGAATGGGAGGCGTTGATCCGGGAAGGCGTTCAACGGAGTGATTATGCCGCGTGCATGGTCTACATACAGTTGACCCGCGGGGTGGCTCCGCGAGCCCATCTTTTTCCGAGCCCGGCGAAGCCCACCGTGGTGATGACGTTCCGGGAAATCCCCGGACCGGACGGCGCACTTCAACGGCAGGGCGTTCCCGCCGTCACCCTGTCCGACCTCCGGTGGGGCCGGTGTTCGATTAAGAGTTTGAATTTGCTTGCGAATGTCTTGGCCAAACAGGCGGCGGCCGATGCCGGCGCCATGGAAGCGATTCTGGTGAAGGATGGGTTGGTGACGGAGGGCTGTTCGAGCAACGTGTGCCTGGTCAGGGACGGGAACATCATCACGCCCCCATTGAGTGACCAGTTGTTGGCCGGCGTCACCCGGGCCGTGGTGTTGGAGTTGGCGAGAAAGAACGGCATTGTGGTTGATGAACGGGATGTTCCCGAGGAGGAATTGACCCGGGCCGATGAACTGTTTCTGATCGGCACGACGGTCGAAGTGTTGCCGGTTTCCGCGTTGAACGGCGTTCCGGTGGGGGATCGCGTGCCGGGAACGGTAACTCAAGCGGTGAGCGATGCCTTCCACCGCTGTATTCTGTCCGAAACGGGACAGAGGTAGGGACCCGTTTCCGGTTCCTTGATCCCGCCGATTTCTCCCCCCTGATTTCTCCAGCCAGGCACCCTTGACACTTCCAGGTTGTTTTCAGTAATTTTAGTTTTTGCCCCTCGTGGGTAGTCTACGATAAATAACATCAAGCAAATTTTTCCTGCCTAGAGAGTGAGTTTACTTTCCGAAGGAGGCTGTTCCATGTTTCATTTCAATCCTTTTCCCCATTTATCCGTGAAGCGATTTGCGTTTCTGGGAGGGGGAAGCCTGTTAGCCCTGGTGTGCTTTTTGCTTCCTCCTGCCAACGCTGAATCCGAGGTTCCCGATTCAGCATCAGTGATTCAAACCTCAGGGATGGATCACCAGTCGCCTGCCTGGGCCGAACGCCTCAAAGGGCAGACCATTGTTGAAAATGCCCAGGAGGGGAGAGCCGAGCGCGCCGCGCTTGTCGAAAAGCAGCATGAGCGGTTGATGCAGCAAATGCAGGAGGAAATGTCCGAATCCAACTCCGGTGGCTTCGACACGATGTCCATGATGCATCAATACGGCGCCGGCAAGGGTAACTACTTGTTGGCTTCCGATAACGACATCGAACCGGTCGCGATGACGGGCGGCGGGAAATGTCCGGCCACGGCTCCGGTGAAGCATTATGATATTTCCGCGATCAACGTGGAAATCACGTTGAATCAATGGTTGGATTACTATCCCGGCTACATGTACGTGCTGTCGGAAAACATCGAGAACGTCCGGGAAGAGGAAGCCATGAACGCGGAAGCGCGCGAAGAAGAGGGACACCATAATCCCGGCGGCGTGAAGAACGGGATCCAGGGGCAGTATATTCAACCCCTGGTGATTCGCGGCAACCAGGGTGATTGCGTGAAAGTCACGCTACGGAACCAGTTGGAATTCGGTGAGGACGTGAGTCTCCACATCAACGGGTCCAGCATGGTGGTCAGCGCGACCGGTCAACCCGCGGCCACGACGAACCCCGATGCCATTGCCTATGGGCCCGATGAAGAGTGCGAAGAGAATTGTGAAACCACGCCCGTGGAGATGGAATGGTACATCCATCCCGATACCCAGGAAGGTGGGCGGCAGTTCCACAGTTACAGTAATGACCGTGAGTTGACCGTGATGGGGCTGTTCGGGGTGTTTGTGGTCGAACCGGCCGGCTCGAATTATCTGGATCCGTTGGGCATGGGGCCGGCGCCCGAAATGCCGAGCGGCTGGCAAGCCATCATTCAGAACGGCATGGGCCCGGATTTCCGGGAATTCGTGTTGATTTATCATGAAGTGGGTGACGAAGCCTTCCGGCCGGTGAACAAGCACGGAGACTTCCTTCCGCAACGTGATCCGTTGACCGATGCCTACCGTCCGGGAGCACGGGCGCTGAACTACCGGAGCGAACCGTTCGGTATTAACAACATGCACGTGCAACACGAGTACTTCGGCTTTGAAGATGAATCCATGGCCTACAGTTCCTACACCTTCGGTGATGCCGGTC
This sequence comes from Nitrospirales bacterium, assembly GCA_012270585.1. Taxonomy (GTDB): domain Bacteria; phylum Nitrospirota; class Nitrospiria; order Nitrospirales; family UBA8639; genus Bin75. The sequence continues at coordinate 34,888 of JAAXIB010000084.1, read as the reverse complement.
CCACGATCCCCCGGAGTTATTTGGGTGATCCCGCCAAGTACCGGCTGGTCCACGGCGGGTCTGAAGTGTTCCATTCGCATCATCCGCACGGCGGAGCCATTCGATGGGCCCGAAGCCCGCGGGCGGTCGATCAGATGCCGATGTGGCACAAGGGCCAGAACGGACCCGTGAAGTATCCGCTCATTCGCGCCAAATCAGACCGGGTGGACGTGGAAGTGATCGGCCCATCCGAAGCGCTGGACCTGGAAACCGAATGCGGGTCAGGGCTCTGTCAATACCTGGCCGGTGACTTCCTGTTTCATTGTCACGTGGCGCACCATTACGTGGCCGGTATGTGGGGGTACTGGCGGGTCTACAATACCCTGCAGGTACCCGGCATCCAAAACGACGTGATGACCCCGCTCCGCGAGTTGCCCGACCGACTCGGGCGTATCGCCAGGCCGGTAACCTCCGATCAATTGGTGGGCACCACGGTGGATTGGTTCGGAAAGAAGTTCAAGCTGGTCGATAACTCGCAAAAAACCGATTGGAATGCCGATCCGGCCGTGGTTCGGATTTACGATTGGGTTGAAATGCAGTTGCCGACCCGCGGTCTTCCCGGCCATACGGAAGACGAGATCGGCCAACTCAAGTCGTATGACGCGACCGTGGTGGATTGGGTCTGGGACGGCGATCGTGCGATGAGTGAGAGAGAAAGCACGACCGAGAATCCCAAATATCATCCGGAGTGGCAGGGCTATGAAGCCGGGAAACGGCGGCCCATCTGGTTCGAACCGACGACGGGAAAAGTCGCGTGGCCGTGGCTGACGCCTCACTTCGGCAAACGCGTGCCGTTTGCTCCGGACCGGAATCCCGCTCCGTGGTTGGAAATGATCCACCTGGATGAAGACGGCCAGCCCTCCGTGAAGCCGGCCAAGCCGGGTGAAAACGGGCGGTGGAGCCTGTGCCCGGACCGGGCGGGTTCCCAGGAGTACAACATCCACTTCATCAAGCTTCCGATTGAGTTGTCCGCGGCCCAGGGCGATCAGCCGGCCGTGGTCGATCCGAACGGGTTGTTGTACGTGGTGCATGAGGAAGAGGAAGCGATCCGGAACAATAATGATCTGAAGGTGCCGTTGGTCTTCCGTTCCAATATTTACGATTGCATGGATTGGATGTTGACCAGCGAATGGCCGGACGACGATTTCACGAATTTCCAATCTTCCAAGATCAACACGCACTTCCATTTCGTGCAGTTCGATAACCAGGCGTCCGACGGGGTGATTTCAGGGTTTTCGTATGAACAGTCCGTACGGCCCTTTACCCTGTTCGAAAAGAAAAAGGACAAGGGGTTGCCGGTGCCCATGAACGCGAAAGTCACCAAGGCGGCCGGCAAGGGTGACCGGACCATTCACGTGACGAACGCCCAGCAGTATCACGTCGGCACGGTGCTTCTCGTGGGGGCGGACAACGTCCCCGGTAAGGAAGTGAAACGCATCGTCGCCATCGGGAGTTCCGGCGAATCCGCGTCCGCGGGCGGCGGTGGCGGCATGTATGCGGTGAACCCCGGGGACACCCTCGGGGCGATCGCCATGCAGCACGGCACCGACGTGGCGACGTTGGTCAGCATGAACGGCTTGGCGGATGCCAACCTGATTTCCGTAGGGCAGCAATTACAAGTGCCCGGTGAAGGTGGGGGAGAAGCGGCAGCGCCGAGTGGCGGGGCGCAGACTCTCACCTTCAAGACCCCGTTGGAGCATGATCACCCGGTCGGGGACATCGTGACCGTGGAATTCGTGCGGCAACGCTTTTGGGCGGATGCCGACGTGGGTTCCGTGTTCTGTCATGACCACGCGTTCGGCGGAACCACGTGGCCCCATGGCGCGGTGTGTTCTTTCCTGATCGAGCCGTTCGGATCCACCTGGCACGATCCGTCCACGGGCGAGGCCAAACGCACCGGTCCCGTGATGGATATTCACACGGTGGAACCCGTGGGGTATGGGGTGAGCGGCAGTTTCCGTGAGTTGATGGTTCAAATCATGGATACGGTTCCTCATACGGTCAACGTGGTGACGGCCGGGAATCCGCCCGGTCAACCCGTGGAAGTGGCGTTGGAAGCCGGGCGAACCGTGTCCTTCCAAATGCCGCCGAACGACATGATCAAGATGACGCCGATGCCGTTCCTCAACGGCGGGACGCATACCACGGGTGGCGCCCTGAATTTCCGGGCGGAACCCTTTGCGCAACGGTTGGCCAATAACCCGGAAACCTCGCAGTTGTTCAGCAGCGGCACGCACGGGGATCCGAGTACGGTCCCGTTACGGGCGTACCTGGGCGATTCCATCGTCTTCCGGCTTATCGACGTGACGATGAACGAGAGTAACGTGTTCACCGTGTCCGGTCACAACTTCCTGACCGAACGCTATGCCGGTGACGCCAACCGGAAGAATTCCATTCACATCGGCATTGCGGAACGGTACGACCTGGTGGTGCCGCAGGCCGGTGGGACGAGACTCCAGCCCGGGGATTACATGTATTTCAACGGGCGGAGCTCGAAACTGTCCGAAGGCTCGTGGGGATTGATCCGGGTCTTGGATCAGGAAGTGCCGGATTTGAAACCGTTGCCGAATGCGGCATTCGGCGGGCCGGGTATCAAGGAACCGTTGCCGGTGTGTCCGGCCGATGCCCCGGTGAAGAATTTCAACGTGGTCGCCATTGATTATCCGCAAATGGCGTTCAATCCCAACGTGGAAGAAGCCATTGAAGTGGACTTTGAACGAACCATCGAAGTCCGGAACCCGGATGCCAAGATCTACGTCCTGGAAGAAGAAGTGGCGAAGGTCTCCGGAGAATTCCAGCCCATGCCGCTGACGTTGCGGGCCAACGTGGGCGATTGTCTGAAGGTGAAACTCACCAACAAGATGAAAGAGGGCCGGGCTTCGTTCTCGGCCTTCTCCCTGGCGTTCGATCCGAAGGATTCTCAAGGGGTCAACCTCGGCAACAATCCCGGTGATCAAACCGTGGCTCCCGGTGAAAGCCGGACCTATACCTATTACGCGGATCCGGCCGTCGGGGAAACGCAGTCCCTGGTGTGGGATTGGGGCAACGTGGCCATGAACCCGCGAAACGGGTTGTTCGGCGGGATCGTGATCGGCCCCAAGGGTGCCCAATATCGTGATCCGAAGACCGGGGCCGACATTTCCGAGAAGAACAGTTGGATCGCCGACGTGATTGTCGATCGGTCTGTCCCCGGGAATGAGCATCGGGTCAATTATCGTGACGTGGCCCTGTTCTTCCAGGATGAAGACAATATCATCGGCACCAGCTTCATGCCGTACGTTCAAAACGTGGCCGGGTTGGTCGGGGTCAATTACCGCAGCGAACCCTATCTGTACCGTGAAGAACAGGGGTGTTCGTTGGGCAGGATGTTCCAACCCTGTAACGTCGACGAGCCGAATGAACCGGCCACGCCGATTATCGAGGCCCATGCCGGCGATCCGGTTCGGATCCACGTGTTTGGCGCCAGCAACGAGCAAAACGGCATGTTCACGCTGGAAAAACATGAGTGGCCCATCGAGCCGTTCATGCAAGGAGCCGACCACATCAGCGTCGTGGAATTTTCCGGTTCCGAGGGGATAGACGCGTTTATTCCCTCGGCCGGCGGCCCCTATTCCATGCCGGGGGACTACGTGTACAGCAACGCGCGCTTGCCGTATTCCCAGTCCGGTCAATGGGGGTATTTCCGCGTGCTGTCCAAGAACGATCAGCGAATCCTCCCGTTGAGTGGAGCTTCCCCGGGAGTCAAGGAAGCCAAGGAGGTTCAACCTGAGAGAGGTAGCGTTCGACCCATCTCGTTCAAGTAATAACGCGGGGTTGGGTACGAAAGCGGATGGAAAGGGCGGGGAAGCCGGTTACGGCTTCCCCGTTTTTTTTCGTGAGCAGTGCTCGGCAGCCGTTGGTTTTTGGTGTACCATATAAGAGGCATTGATCGAGGGGCAAAGGGAGGGATTCATGGCAGTGCGGACGTGGATAGTATGTTTGGTCCTGGGGTTGTTTGTATCTCCGGGATGGGCATATGAGGAGATATCGGTCGCGAACGGGGGAACCATCAGGGGGCACGTCGCGATTACCGGTGAGAACCCGCGGCCCATGGCCTTCAATTTGGTGACGATCCCGGACGCGGTGTATTGCGGACGCATTTCCACCGGGACGGGATGGCGGATCGTGGAGGATTTCATCATCGGGCCTGACGGCAGCCTCAAAGACGCGGTCGTCATGCTCACCGGGATTGAAAAGGGAAAGCCCTTCGGGTTGCCGAAAGTGCTGATCGAGGCCATGGACTGCGATTTCCTGCCCTTCGTGAACGTGTTGCGGGACCAGGATGAAATAACGGTGATCAACATGGACCCCGTCGAGCACGATATCCAGGGCTACGAAACCGCCCGGGTCAGGGGCGCGCGGGTGCTGTTTAACCGGCCGTTGCCCATGAACCCGTTTCACAAGGTCCTGGGCATGTTGCACAGTCACAAGCATTTGCCGGGCAAGCCCATGATTCAAAAGGTTCATCTGAGGAAGGGACGCAACATTTTCGTCATGCAATGCGGGTTTCATCCCTATATGTTCTCCTGGGGCGTGGTGGTGAAAAATCCCTATTATGCGATTACCAAGGAAGACGGACGGTTTGAACTGAAGGACGTGCCTCCGGGAGAATATACGTTGACGGTCTGGCACGCCGGCATGAAAAAATACCTTGACCAACAGGTCATTGTTCCCGCCGGTGGCACGGTCACGCACGACTTCCGGTACAAGGCCGTCAAAGGGCGACGGAGCGTGCATGAAATGCAGGAGAATCCCCACTTCGGCCTGGAGTTGCTCGGGGAGGGCGTGGAAATCATTCCGTCGGTCAGGTTGCAGCAACCCTGACGGTCCGGAGCGTCGATGAAGTCTGTACTGACAACCGGCTTGTGCCTGATCCTCTCGATCCCGGCTGCCTCCGTGTGGGGGTATGCAGTCAAAGAGGTTGCCCGCGGGGGAACGGTTCAAGGGACGGTCACCCTGTCGGGACCGGTGCCGGACCCGAAGGCGTATAACCTGGTCATTTTCCCGGACCCCGAATATTGCGGGCGGATCTCCAACGGGAACGGGTGGAGACTCCTGCGGGATTTTCTGGTGAACGAGCGAGGCCAGGTCCTGAACGTCGTCGTGTTGTTGGAGGGGATCACGGAAGGCAAACCGTTTTCTCTTTCCGTGCCGCGGGTTGAGGCACGGGATTGTCGATTCCTGCCCTTTACGACCGTGGTGCGAAGCGGGCATGGCGTCGAAGTGGTGAATATGGATCCCGTGATGCATGATATCCAGGCCTATGAGACCTCGACCGCCACGGGGACCCGGGTGCTGTTCAATTCGCCGCTGCCCTTCAACCACCGTCATCGACGAGACGACCTGCATGCGACTCATGACCATCGACCCGGATCATCGTTGGTCCGGCAATTCCAGTTGAGCAAAAAACGCCGGACGTTCGTGATGCAATGCGGGTTTCACGCGTACATGCAGAGTTGGGCCATCGCCGTGGACAATCCGTACTATGTCCTGACCGACGAGAACGGGCGGTTCGTCATCGAGGACGTTCCGCCCGGGACGTATGACCTCCGGGCATGGCATCCCGGGATCAAGCAGGTCGTGAAGCAACACGTGACCATTGAGCCGGGCGTGAACCTGACAATCGATTTTCAGTTGCCCTCGCCGGGACGACGAAAAACGGCGCTCACGGTTCGGACGCCTCCCCGGTTCACCCCGGCGGCATTGGGCCGGGAATTCACGATCGAACCCCTTCTCGAGCGCCAGTAGGAAACAACGATCGTCGTTCCCTACCATTTGGCCGGATGATGTTCATCCAATGTAGGGACACCCCCCTGTGGTTGTCCGTCGGTCTCATAGCCGTCATGGTCTTCCGTTCAACTCGACCGGCGTGGTACCGGTTTCTGCCCGTTTTCCTGTCGGTTTTTTTCCTTGTGCCCCAGGTTCACGCTTCCGGTACAGGCGTTCGGGCCACGCAGGTTTCGGGAGAGTTGGAATTTTCATGCCGTCTGACGTGGCGTACCAATGGCAAAACCTCACACGCCCAATTGTTCGTGAAAGGGAATCGCTACCGGATCGAACATCGCGGCGGGGTCAAAACGGATTTGGGCTATGCCACGATCACGATCGTCCGGTTGGACAAGCAGCAGGTGTGGTACATCCTTTCCCAACGTCGTTTGGTGATGGCGATGCCATTGACGCCGGACTACGTGCTTCCCCTTGGGGTGAGGCTGGATGGTGAAGTATCACGGTCCCGGATCGGCGAGGCCAGGGTCGGCGACCAGGAGGCCACGTTGTATGAAGTGGTGGTGGATCGCTACGACCGCCGGGAGACGTATTATCAATGGGTCGACGAGGCCCGAAACCTGTTGTTGAAGCTCGTGAGCCAGGATCGGGATTGGTCGGTGGAATACGAGCGAGTCATTCTCTCACAGCAACCGAATTATTTTTTTGAAACCCCGTTGGGGTATCGAATGTTCCAAGCTACCGAAAAGCAGGCGGATGAGGGCTAAGTGTCAACGGGCATTTCCGCAGCTTTTAGCGGGAATCCAGGGGGTTTTTGTTCCGGTCGGGGTCGCACGAATGGCAGGGCAGAAGAGCAAGACACTGGATTCCCGCCCCCGGATCAAAGTCCGGGGCAGGTTTCGCGGGAATGACAGGGCATGGCAATGGGGCATGGTCTTGCTGAGTGTGGTCTGTAGCCTGGATCCTCTAGGCGGTGGCTCGGTGAAAGCCCAAACGTCTCCCGAAGAGCGGCTCAATCTTGCCGGACGGGCGTTCGCGCAGGGTGATTTTCCGAGGAGCGTGGAACTCGTTGAACCTCTTCTCAAGGACGCGCAATGGCGGCGGGCGTCCTCCCGGTTCAAGATGCTGAGTCTGGCGCGGCTGGGAAAGACCGCAGAAGGCATCCAGGCCTACGAGCAATTCGTCGAAACAGACGGAAGCGACGAAGGGCTTCTGCGGGAACTCGCCGTCCAAAGCATCCTGCCTTTCCGGGCGGATATGCGCGAGCAGGTGAGAGGGGCGGCGTATTCGGCGCTCAAGGAGATTCCTTCGGACGAGGTGGTGCCGTACTTTCAGGACGGGCTCAGCGACGGCTCAGGCATGATCCGGGTGTTGGTGGCCGAGGGCATGGGGAAGTTTCCGAAAGGGCGACAATCGGAAGGCTTTCGCAACGCGCTTCAGGATCAGGCGGGTCTGGTCAGGGTCACGATCTTGAAGGCTCTTGGTGGGATGGGAGACCCCGGGACCATTCCCCTCATCACGCCGTTGCTCAAGGATGAGCAACGGATCGTTCAGGTTGCGGCGGCCGCGGCGTTGTATCGTCTGGGCCGGAAGGAACACTGGCAAACCGTGGAGCGGGCCACCAGCGTGCCGGAGGGTTATGAACGAGGGGCGGCGTTGCGGATGCTCGGCGAAATCGGGGCTCCCCAAGGGTTGCCGCTTCTTGCGCAAGGGCTCCGTGACAAACAGCCGTCGATCCGCGCGGCGGCCGCGGCCTCGCTGGGGAAGCTCGGTTCGGTTGAGGGTGCCCCTTTCCTGATCAACGCGCTCGCCGATCCGGTCCCGGCGGTCCGAAGCGTGGCTGCCGTGACGTTGGGGAAACTCAGGGCCGAACAGGCGGTCTCTCCGCTGACACGAGCTTTGCAGGACCGTAATATGGGCGTGCGGGCCGCGGCCGTCGCGGGCTTGCTTGAGTTGAGCAGCCCGTTCAGCGTCGTGGCCGGAACCGTCCGGGAATTGATGGGGCAACAGAATCCGGGCCTGCGTTCCTCCGTGGCCAAAGCGTTGGGCCATGGTCGCGCCCGCGACGTCGTGGGGCCCTTGCTGCTCCTGCTCAACGACCCCGTGCCCAAACCTCAAATTTCAGCGGCCCGGTCGCTGGGCCGGGTAGGCGGGCGGGAAATGATCCCCCACCTCAAGAGGCTCATGAAAGAGGCGAACGAGGCCGTGCGCGCCACGGCCGCGGGCGCCATCGCGCGTATCCTCTCTTCTCCGCCCGAGACCTGACGCCCGCAGTGGTTGGCCCGGACATCGTCCCATTTGAGCGGGTGATGACCTTTCTCTAGAATAACGGCCAGGACGCATTCCGGCCTTCGCTGTTTTCGAGGGTCGCGGCTTATCCGTCGCTCAGTCATGAAAAAGGCCACCATTACCCCGAACTGTCATTCCCGCGAAAGCGGGAATCCAGGGTCGTTCTCTTCGTCAAGAGAAGGGGAGAAATCCCTGGATTCTCGATTAAAAATGTCGAGGATGACAGAAGGAGAAGGTGGGAATGACAGAAGGGGGCATTGGTACGGTGCGCAGGCTGCAAGACGATATAGGGGATTCTTACGTGTATGGATAACGGGATTCCTCTTACTTACAACGCCTGTATCGGCGAGCGATCAATTCGGACAACCACGGGGGGTTGTCCCTACGTCACCGGCCATCCACTGGTCGGGATGGGGGGCGAAGGCCTTTGAGCGCGCACAAGCCGAAGACAAGTTGATCCTGCTCGATCTGACGGCCGTCTGGTGTCATGCCTGCCACGTCATGGATGAGACCACGTACGCCGACCCTGCGGTGGTCGAACTCTTAAACGCCGAATTTATTCCGGTCCGGGTCGAAACCGATCAGCGTCCGGACATTGCGGTCCGGTATAAACACGGCGGGTGGCCCACCACCAGTGTCCTGCTTCCCTCCGGGGAAATTCTCTTCCAGGCGAATGTTTTGCCCCCCGACGCCATGCTCGAAGTGTTGCACACGTCGGACGCCTTTTACCGGGACAACAAACGGGACATGGCTGAACGTGTCGCTCAGATATGGGAACAGGTGGAATCGGCGCAACGGGCAAGCCGGCAGCCTCATGGGCGCATTCACCCGGCGATGCTCGCTCAGATCCTTGAAATGATGAAGCGAGAGTATGACCCCGTGTCCGGCGGGTTCCGGGACGCCCCGAAATTTTTTGAACCCGAGGCCATCGCCTTGGCCTTCTCCCGTTCTTTCTGGCATCGGGACTCGGAGTGGCGGCGGATGGCGTTGTTTACCCTGGATCAACAGTTGACCCTCTATGATCCGATCTGGGGCGGGTTTTTTCGCTATGCCGAGGAAGCGGATTGGTCACACCCGCATTATGAGAAATTGCTTTCCATCCAGGCGTCCAATCTTCTCAATTATCTTGAGGCGTATCAGGTCACCGGCCTGTTGCGGTACCGCGAGGTGGTTGAAGGGACCATGCGTTACGTGACGCGGTTTCTTGCCGACCGGGAACGGGGCGGGTTTTATGCCAGCCAGGATGCCGACGCCCCGGACCGTTCGGGCGCCGGCGTGCCCGGAGACGAATTTTTTGCCTTGGACGAATCACGACGCCTGGCCATCGGCATTCCTTCCGTCGATCGCACGATGCTGACCGACTGGAACGCACTGATGATCAAGGCTTCTCTCAGAGTTGCGCAGGTCCTGGGCAACAGGGAGGCGCGGGAGTTCGCCCTCCAAACCCTCCGGCGGTTTTACAAGGAACGCTATCAACCCGGCCGCGGTCTGGCTCATCTCCTGCATGAGGGTCATCCCAGAGAGTTCGGGTTGCTCGCCGACCAGGTCTTTGTTGCGGACGCCTTGCTGGAAGCCTTTTTGAGCACCGGTTCGGCCTCTTACCTGAAACAGGCTGAGACGGTCATCGAGGATGCCATCCGGCTGCTCGAAGACAGCCAGGGGGGGGGATATTTCGACCGAATTCCGTCTGCTTCCTCATTGGGATTGTTGAAATTCCCCCATAAGGATCTCCATGTGAATGCCGCGCTGTCCCTGGTCTTTTCCGACTTGTTCTATCTGACCCGGGACCCGCGATACCGGGAAAAGTCGGAGCATATTCTGCAAATGATTCTGGAGGCCGGCTCTCTGCCGGTTGCGCAAACGGGTCGTGCCATTCACCGGTTCCTGTACTATCCCGTACACATTGTGGTGGTGGGTGAAAAATCTCAGGCTGCGGCCCGACGCCTTTTTGGCCGCAGCCTGGCTGTCTATGCTCCCGGAAAATTGGTTCGGTTTTTGGATCCCCGCGTCGATTCCCTGTCCATCGGCGAGGTCACCTTCCCCAAGGTCACAGGTCCGTTTGCCTACGTGTGCACCGAGCGATTGTGCTCCAGCCCCATTGCGCGGGCCGAGGAGTTGCCGGACCGTTTCCGGGAAATATTCACGGCACTCACGGAGGCGCGGAAACCTTTCTCGATGAGAAATGGGCCTCCCGCCTTGAATACCCGTTAATGATTGTCCTTGTAGGGGACGGCCCGGCGGACAACCACAGGGGGGTTGTCCCTACATCCGTGACTTGACACCCTCATTTCAGGTTGCTATAAACGCCATTTGTTGTGTAGAAGAAGATTCGAGGAATTTCTCGCCTGTCGTGTGAGTGTGAGGCGGACCGGGAGTTGAAATCCGTCAGGGTTTTCCCCCTCCCCCGAGTCGGACAAAAATTATTCTCAACCAGGAGGCATATCTATGAGGAATCGTCGCTCGTTTATTTTGTCTGTCTTCCTTGGTGGGTTGCTGGTTGCAATGCCACTGATTGCTCAAGCCGGCGGAACCATCAAGGGCAAAGTCATGTATTCCGGCAAACCCATTGCGGCAAAGGAGTTTGCCTTTTCCAAATTTCCCAATCCGGCTTTTTGCAAACAAAATCCCAGTCAAACGGGAGATGATACGCGTTTATTGAAAGAAGTCGAAGTGGATGCAAACAAAGGGCTCAAGAATGCGATCGTGTCGGTTCGCGGCATTAAGGACAAAGGCTTCAAGACGACCCCGAACGTGATTGCCAAGCTGTGTGAGTTCCTGCCGTTTACCGGTGTGTTGGTGAACAAAGGTAACTTTATCGTGGAAAATACCGATGCGGACCCCAATGATCCCAAGTCCAAGGAAGGGGTATTGCATAATCCCCACAGCTTTGACGTGCTCGGTGCGAAATCTTCGACCCTGTTCAATATCGGGTTGGCCAAGAAAGGCGACAAGCTGGACAAGAAAATCAAGATGCGGATGGCCAGAAAAGGTTCCGTTCTCCGGTTGCAATGTGACCAGCACGAGTTCATGCAAGCCTGGTTCCTGCCCGTGACCAATGGCCACTTTGGCGTGTCCGGTGGCGACGGGTCTTTCGAGGTGACGGACGTCCCCGCAGGCAAGCACAAGGTCCTGGCTTGGCATCCGGTGGCTGGAAACGTGACGATGGAAGTCGAAGTCAAGGATGGCGCGACCGTTGAAGCCAACTTCGACATCAAGAAGAAAAAGAAGTTTAAACCGTAAGAGACTCCTTTCGTTTTTGAGAACAATCAGGGGCAGCAACGGGTCGTCGTTGCTGCCCTTTTTTGTCGTGTGCCTTCCCTTGCGTTCGCCGGTTCCGGCTCGCTACTATCTCAGTAGACTTCCTCTCCCCCCGGGACAGGCTTAATCGGGGAGCGATCCGGGAGCCAGGGTGAGGGAAAGGACTTGTTGTGCCTCGGGAGCTCTCTCTCGCAGAAATATTTCAGATCGGGTACTACTGGGAGACGAAAATTCTTCTCACGGCGATCAAGCTGGATCTTTTTTCAGTTTTGGATAGCCGGCCCGATTCTCCGTCTGGCTTGGCCAAGCGTGTATCTCTGGATGAACGGGGGTTGAGCCTGCTCTTACACGCGTTGGCCGCAATGCGGATCGTGACGAAACACGAGGGTCGTTTTGCGAATACCAGCGTGGCCCGGAAACATCTGGTGAAAGTCAGCCCGGATTACGTGGGGCATCTGCTGGTTCTGCACGATTCGGAATGGATGAACTGGGGAAAATTGGAAGAGACTGTCCGAACCGGCGTGTCTCCGGTCCGGCAGCACGTCTTTGAAACCGATCCGGAGATGGGTGCCAACGTGTTGGCGGTGTTGGACCGGATCGGCCGGGGGAGCGGGGTCAACCTCGCCAAGGTCCTGCAATTGGACGGCGTTGAACGCATGCTGGACGTCGGCGGGGGAGCCGGGACCAATGCGATTGCCTTTTGCCGGGAATACCCTCGTCTCAGCGCAACAGTGTTTGATCTGCCTTCCACTCTTCCGGTGACCGAACGGTCCATCAAGGAAGCCGGGCTGGAAGATCGCATAGCCGTCAAACCCGGCGACTTCAATACGGATTCCTTGGGGGAGCGCTATGATCTGGTGCTCCTGTCCGACGTGCTTCATTACCAGGACGCGCAAACCAACGCCAGGTTGGTACACAAAACGTTTAGGCATCTGACGGACGGGGGGCGGTTGGTAATCAAGGACCGGTTTTTGGACCCGGACCGGACGAGTCCGGCGTGGACCACGGCCTTTGCCGTGCATATTCTGGTCAATACGGAACAGGGGGATTGTTTTACAACTCAGGAGGCTATGGATTGGATAACCCGTGCGGGCTTTGCCTCCGTCACGGAACTGGAACCGCGGGCGATTGTTCAGGGCATTAAACGGGGAGAAGGATAAATGGCTGAATGGTTACGAGAGCCGGGGTTTGTCGGGACGCATGCCACGCTGGGGGCCGATATCAGTCAGTTGATGGCTACATTGTTCACCGGGCTGTTTATCGTCGGGTGGGTCCAGGCCAGAAAGAGTCATGGGAGCGGGCATCATTGGCTGATGCTTGGCGGCATGGTCGCCATGTTGGCATTTTTTACGAGTTATTATCTGTTTCGTCAGCTCGGCGTCTTGGCCTTTGAAGGCAAGGAAGGGTTCGGCGGGTCACAGGCGTTGTATGATAACGTGTTTGTTCCTCTCTTGACCTTTCACATTCTTCTGGTCGTGATCGGATTGATCATGGCCATCTACATGATTGTCCTGGGGTTTCGCTCTCAAACGTTTATCAATGGGCAACGAACGTTACGAGAGGCCATCCTGAAAACCACCGGAAAAAAAATGGCAATCATTTTTGGTGGAGTGACGGCCCTGGTGCTGCACTTGTTTCTCAGTCGCGTGGTCGCCAGCGGGTTTTCCATGGGCAAATTCAGCGTCTATCTCGGACTCCTCATACTCATTGCCCTTGTGTTTGGCATCGAGGTCGCCATCCAACGCATGTGGCCGAATGGTGCGCGACGTCATCGAGTCCTGGGCCGGTTTACCATGGTGGTGTATTGCATTTTGTTCGTGACCGGCAGTATCACGTATACCATGTTGTATATTTTGTATCCCGGAAAAATCGGGTAGCCCCGTGATGCGATGTGCCTGCGGCTCGGATTTCCGATGTGAGGCCCTTGAAGAAGGGGAAGATGTCCGGGTCTTTCTGCGTTATCACTGTGAACAGTGTGGTTTTCGTCTGGGAATCGAGACGGACCCTCGAAAGGCAAGCGTGTTTTTCGACCGTCCGGCCTGGACTGATGAGGCCCAACATCGTTTGGACCGGCTGCCATCGTACGTGGAACCTCTTGTCCGGCAGGAGGTGGAAGACTATGCAGATCGAAAGAGCATCAAAGTGGTCTCGACCGACCTGATGACGGAAGCCGGGAATCATGGGATGGTGTCCTGGCATCCTGATGCGAAACGTCGTTTGTCACGAATCCCGGGACCGGTTCGTGCGATGGCGCGCGTGGAGTTGGAGCGGACGGCTCAGGACAGGGGCCTGTCTGAAGTCACGGTGGAGTTGATAGAAGAAATCAAGGCCCGCTATTTCGGCATGGCGGCTTCGGGGTCGTGACGCGTCAGTCGTCATTCTGTCGACGAATGAGTGCACACATACAGGAATTCCTCATGCAGGCGTGCAGCCTGCACCACAAGAGATGAAAATGGGGATGCCTCTCTCTAATCTGTCATCCTCGATCCCCGATTGAGAACGTCGGGGACAGGCGTCGGGAATGACGGAAGGGAGAACTATTTTCGTACCAATGACGCTTTCTGTTCTTTGAGAGATTCCAATGTTGCATCGACTCGCGCTCCGGGTGATTCCCCAACTGAATGCGGTCGTGACGGAACCCGACGTTCGCAAGCGGAAGCGTTGGGTGATGCTCATTCCGGGGTTCGTGGCCTTTATCCTCTACCGTCTCTCAAAAGACGTTCTTCCGCTGTCCGACCCGCTGGTGTTGTTGGCGATGAGCGGGGTCCTGGCGATGCTCACCGCGTATTGGGCGTACGCGATGGGACGGACCCGGACTCTCGCCCAGGTTTGTCGCACCGAGGCTCCCGGTCGTCTTTTCTGGGTGGGCGGATGGATCGGGTTTGTCTACGGCGTGCAGCTTTCGTTGCTGGTCTTGGCGATCCTGGCCCTCTTTGCCGATTACAATTTTCTTCTCCATCCTGATGGGCCGGCCATGATGGCCCTGATTATCCCCTGCACGGCCGTCACCCGGGATGCCTTTGAGATCGGACACGTGGTCCGCATGGAATCCCAGGGTGTGCGGATGGTGACCTTTCCCGACGGCGGGTCGTTTCGCGAGTTGCTCCGGCGCGACTTTTTCCATTTGGTCCGATGGGTGGGAGCGGGCGTCGTTGCCGGTGGAATGACCGCGGTCGCGGTCCGGGCGGGCTGGACCGGCGAAGGGAGGGAGGTGGGCCAGGCGATTCTGGTTTGTGTCGTGGCCGCGTGTTTCGCCCATGGAGCCTTTTTGTCCGGAAAACGTCCACTGGAAGACTTCCCGGAACGCTTCAGGATAGGATCGTGGTGGGAAGCCTGCCGGTTCTGGCTGTGGCCGTGTTTGACTTTTGCGGTTACTTACTATTTAGTGCAGTTCGGGTTCATCGCGTTCGTGTTGCGGGTTGAGGATGCGGCCCTTCTCGTTCACTTGGTCGTCGGCGGGGTGACCGCGGGGCTGATGGCGGGGTACGGCTACTTCCTGGGAGCCCGGATTTTTGTTGAGACTCAGACACAAGGCGAATTCTCCGAGGGTTTGGCACGTTGTCCGTTCGTGATGGAAATTTTAGCCAAAACCGGATGGGCGACGTCGGGACGAAAGCCCGTCGAGATCGGGCAGGGAGACCCCCGGTGAGAGATGCTTTCGTGAAGACCGCAGTGCTCCTGTTGTTTGTCCTGGGCTGTTCACTCGTCACTCCCTTGACGGGGTGGGCCGGTCCGGCTGTCTCTTCCCTCACGGAGGACGTCTATTATAAGACCGCAGGAACCCCTCAAGGCCCTCCGGCCGAGGAAACTGGATCCACCTACCCGCTTTGGCAACCGCTCAATAACCGGATCGTCATCTGGCTCGTTACGCAACAGCATACGTATTTCGGTGGGTTCGTCCTGGCGCTGCCGTTGTTTGCGTTTCTCCTGGAATTCCTGGGCCTGTCCCGCCGCGATCCGCAGGCAGCCCAGCGCTACGACGGACTCGGTCGCGATATTCTTCGCGTGGGGGTGCTCTCGCTTTCGGTGACGGCGCTGCTCGGCGGCGTCATGCTCGGCGCGTTCTTGACGTTCTATCCCGTTTTCATGTCGTACATGGGCTCGACGTTCAAACAGATGATGCCGCTGTATGCCGCGGTGTTTTTGGGCGAATCCTTTCTCCTCGTGCTGTACTACTACAGTTGGGACCGCCTGGCCCAGGGAATCGGGAAATGGGTGCATCTGTCGATCGGGGTCGTCGCGAATGCCATGGGTGTGCTGTTACTCCTGCTGGCCAACTCCTGGGCGTCTTTCATGATGGCGCCCGCGGGGGTGAATGCCGAGGGGCAGTTTCTGGGGAACGTCTGGCATTTGTTGCATTCGCCGTTGTGGAATCCGCTCAATGCTCACCGGTTTCTGGCTGACCTGATGTCCGGGGGAGCCGTGGTCGTGGCCTACGCGGCGTACCGGTTTTTGAAGACCCGGGTCCCGGAAGAGCGC
The DNA here is from genome assembly GCA_012270585.1 of Nitrospirales bacterium. Lineage (GTDB taxonomy): Bacteria > Nitrospirota > Nitrospiria > Nitrospirales > UBA8639 > Bin75. The sequence continues at coordinate 19,060 of JAAXIB010000084.1, read as the reverse complement.
GCGTATTACGATTGGGTGGGCTACGTGTTCATTGTCGTGGTGGTGTGCGCCTTGCTCCCCATGCCCTTTGCCGGGTATTGGCTGATGCGCTCCGTCTTCGAATTCCGTCAGGAGATGGGCATGACCATGATGGGCGGGTTGTTGTCCTGGCTGTTTGTCGTTCAGGCCACCACCATCGGCGCTCTGTTTCTGGGCATCAATTATTACATCTGGCAGTCCTTGGGACGGTTGCGGGATGGGGAACGGTATCATCCCTATTTCAAAATCATCCTTGGTGGCCTGATGGTGTCGTTTCTGGTCTGGTTCACTCCGCATACGATTGCCATGACTCCGAGTGAAATGAAAGCCATGGGCGCAGCGCAGCATCCCGTCATCGGGCAATTCGGGGTGATGTCCGCCAAAAACGGCGCCGTCAACATCATGATCTGCCTGACGGCCTTGAGCTACCTGCTGTATCGTCGCGCCAATCGGGTCATTACCGTCCCTTGGGCTGCGGCAGGAAACATCTTGATCGCGGTGTTGTTCATCGCGGGTATGGCCAATATCGTCTGGGTGGCGGTCTACGGATTTTTTATCCCCGCCCACGTTCGGGTGGGGTTGTCCATTCCGCAGGGGGCGACGACGGCGACGGTCCTGCTCGGAGGGTTGTCGATCAATCATTTTCTGTTGAAGGGGAGCCGGCTTCGGGGTCCCATCCAATGGGGCAGGATCTCCGTACGCGGGATGGTGGCGTTGTTCGGGGTCGCCGCGACTTTTTCCTGGGTGATGGGCTTGATGGGGTATATCCGGTCGGCCGGTCGGTTGGGGTGGCACGTGAATGAATTGATGGCGGATCTGTCCCCGTGGGCCTTTACCCCTCCCATTATCTTTGCCGCCAAAATGGTGACCATCAACATGCTGTTGTTCTGGGTTTCGGTGTTTTTCATGTTTTGGCTGGCCACGAGGGACAAACGGTTGGCCGTCGTGGAAAAGGACGACCAGGCTGAAAGCGTCTCCTTCGTGCAGACATTCTCGAGAGAGGAGTCGGCATGAGGATGGGAAGAATACTCAGGAAATGCTCTGCCCTGCTGGTGTTCTTCATGTCTTTTGCCATGGCGAATGAACCGGCTTTCTCGCAGGTGGTGACGCTCGAAAATTTTCAACATCCTGATGAGGAACAGTTCCCGAAAGGATGGGAAGGCTCACGAAGTACGATCACCGCAAGAGAGGCATATGCTGTTCACCGTCAAGGGGACACCCTGTTCCTGAAAGGCAAGGGGGCGAATCAGCGGGTGTATACCAAGAACATCGATTGGAATCCCCGAACTCACCCTATTTTAAAATGGCGGTGGCGCCTGCACGTTGTCCCGGAGAAGGCTGAGTTTATTGCGGCACTCTTTGCAAATTTGGATACGGATTTGATGTTTATTCCGGTGTCGACAAAGTACGTCTGGAGTGGCACGAAACCCCCGGGTTCCATCACGGATGGTGGATTCTTCGGCGCGGCGGAGGTCGTGGTTCGTTCAGGCCTTCATCCTGTGGGTGAATGGGTGGAAGAAGAGGTCAATGCCTACAGGGACTTTAAGGAGATTCATGATCATGAACCTGCTCCGCGGGCGTGGGGAATTTCCCTGCAAAGTGGCCACGGGGTGGAAATAGATTTCGGTTCAATTGAGGTTCGTGCGGAATAACGTTTTACGGCCGCGTGGCGGGGAGGAGACCTTCAATTTCTAAGGGAACCATGATCGACGTGCTCCTCGGCGTGGTGGTCATGGGTACGGTCGGGGTGCTCATTGGAATCCTTCTGGGCGACTCCTTTCTCTATTTTGCCGGGGGGCTGGGGATTATTTTAGGTATCGGGATCGGTCTCATTGGGGGGCGGCGGTTTTTTCTCGGGATTTTTGTCGGAACGTTTTTAGGGGGGACGCTGGCCTGGGCCGTTTCCGGCCCTGAAAATATTACGGTCGGCGCGGGATCCGGCGCGGCGATGGGCGGATTCCTGGGGATTTGGATCTCAATGTTGATCGACGTGTTTTGGCGAAAACCGGTGGAGCCCTCTTCCGGCCACGACGCGTAAGGCCGGAAGCGGAAGGCTCTTCTTTGTTGAAACCCTTGGCGGGACCAACGATCGTTGGTCCCGCCTGTTGGAGAGTCATGGAAAATCGCGGGGTGCTCATCGGCTCCATCATCTTTGTTTTTGCCTCGTTTATCCTGATGATGGTCATGCTGATCTACGAAACGTATAAGGGGAAAGAAGAATTGGATCGGTTGACCTCGAAGTCTCAAACAACCAAACCTCGGGTCATCACCCCGGTGAAAGTCCAAGATTTTTCGATGTATCGCACCCTGGTCGGAGATGAAGGTCGTGAGATGGTCGAAGTCCCCGAAGGGCCTTTTACCATGGGGTATGAGCAGGGGGATCCCGATGAAGCCCCTGCTCATCCGGTGTACGTGCGAACGTACTTTATCGATCTCAAGGAAGTCACCCAGTCGGAATACGCTCGTTTTGTCAAGATGACCAAGCGAGAGAAACCCCAGGTGCCGGTCTTCGAAGAAGATATTGCAAAACTCGTTGACCCGGATTTTCCCGTGGTGGGTATTGGCTGGAATGATGCTTTTGCCTATTGCCGGTGGGCGGGGAAACGGTTGCCGACCGAAGCCGAATGGGAAAAAGCCGCTCGTGGCGAGGGTCGACGACTGTATCCTTGGGGAAATGAGTTCAACTACATGGTTTCCAATAGCGACGGGGAAGACGACGGGTTCAAGTATTTGGCGCCCGTGGGCTCTTTTGAAGGCGGACGGAGTCCGTATGGGATCTACGACATGACGGGAAACGTGGCTGAATGGGTTGCGGATACCTATGATCCCCAATATTATCACGACTCACCATTTCGCGATCCTTCCGGTCCGGACAGTACGGAATTTAAAGTCATTCGTGGCGGAACCTGGCGTGATTCCAAACTCAACGCGAGATTAACGAAACGGTTTTCAGCTAAAATGTGGAGAACCGACGCGACGATCGGGTTCCGTTGCGCCAAAGACGTCGAGGCCGTACAACCAGCATCCTGACTGCGGGTGTCAGAGCAGGGATCTATCGAGGCTGCGCGACCATGGACGGGAGATTGAAACTGATCCTGCTTGCCGTGATTTTGTTCATGGTGGGCATGCCGGTATCGGGAATTTTACGCGGAACCAAGGCTCCCCCCCCTGATCCCGATCTTGCGGAGGTCGTCCAACCTGTTCAGGTGCATGGGTCTTCTCCTTCCGCCCCACCCGAACCTATCATCCAAGAAGAAATGGTGTTTATTCCTCCCGGGCAGTTTGTTCAGGGGACCAGCCAGGGCGGGTTTAATGAACGCCCCGAGCGTCTCGTGATCCTTGAGGGATTTTGGATTGATCGGTATGAGGTAACGAACCACCACTATCGCGCATTTGTGGACCAGACGGGTCATCGAAAACCAGGCCCTCCGTCCAGGTATGCCAAACGGTTGGCCCAATTGCGTGGGCCCAATCAGCCCGTTGCCTACGTCTCCTGGCATGATGCCGATGCGTATTGCAAGTGGAAAGGAAAACGTCTGCCCGGCGAAGCCGAATGGGAAAAAGCGATGCGCGGGATAGACGGCCGTTTATGGCCATGGGGAAACTCTCCGAGGATCCACAAGGCGAATTTGGGAGGCGGCGAGGATGGATATGAAGCCACGGCGTCCGTTGGCTCGTTCCCATTGGATCGAAGCCCTTTTGGTGTCCATGACGGCTTTGGAAACCTGATGGAATGGGTCGACAATTGGTATGAAGAGCAAACTCGCCATCCCAGTGAACCCGGAGAAGCGAATTTTGCCGATCGTGGTGGGTACAAGACTCTTCGTGGTGCCGGGTATACCAGCTATGGAAGCGACTTGAGGATTACGGCCAGAAATTTTATGGTTCCCGATTTTCGGGATGAAACCATAGGCTTTCGTTGTGCTGCGTCAGAGCGACAAAATACTCCTCACCGCACGCTGGCTGCCCATCCCCGGGATTAGCGAAGGCTAGAGAAAGTCGAAGTAATACAGGATCAAAAAGACGGCCAAAAGAATGTTGACAACCATTCCGGCCAACACTATAATATCGAACAATTTTGCGTTCTTGCGCATTCAGTTTTACCATCTGCACGAAAAGTGTTTGTTCAGTATCACATCTTGAAGAAATGTGTCAAGCGTATAATTTATTAAGGTCAAACATCTAAAAGGAAAAGCAAGATGGCGAAAAGTGATCCGTTTCCAATCAAGCTGGGCAAGGGGATATTCTATGTGACCTGTGCCGTAAGCTTGTGGTTTTTTTATTGGCTTGCCGGCATTCAATGTCCGTGTTGAAAAAGGAACCGAAAGAGGAGGGGTTCATATGCAGACGGCTTTGTACCTTATCATTTCAATCGTGATTTCCGTGGCATATTTTCAGTTCCTCGACTGGGTGCTGATGGATATGCAGGGCTTGGATTATTTCTATATTCTCAGGTAAAAAGCGTAGTCATCATTTGTTTGAAAAACTGAACAGTATAGATGAGATTTATTGTTCTTTGAATAATTTCAAAGAAAGAAGGAGGTTGGTCATGGGTCGCCTCAAAAGTGGACAGGCCGGGAAAAAGTTCCTGGCAGTCACTGGTCTTTTTGCAATGGGAGCCATGTTGTTGCTTCCGATTTTTGTGGCACTACCGGCCTTGGCCGGCGGAGGTGCTCCTGCAGCAGGCGGGCCGCCTCCCGATGTCGTCGCCGCCCAGGAAGCCGAAGGGGTGGAGGGCGAAGAAGTAAAGGTTGAAATCGGCAGGGACGTCTACTACAAAACAGAGGGTCCTGTCATCGGTGCGCCGGCCCCGAAGACTGCCGATACGGAAGAATTTTATCCGCGATATAACTTCGAAAGCCGGGTCCTTCTTTGGGTGGCCAATCAACAGCATCTGTACTATGGCAGCTTTGTGTTGGCCGTACCGATCTTCTGTATGTGTATCGAGTTTGCCGGGTTGGTGAGCAAAGACAAGGCGATGGCGAAGAAGTATGACCAATTGGCATATGACTTTATTAAAATCAGCCTGACGGCCTACTCGCTGACTGCTATCCTCGGTGGCATTCTCATCTTCACGTTCCTGACGTTGTATCCTGCTTTCTTTGGTTATCTTTCCAGTATTTTCCGCCCGGTGATGCATATCTATGCTCTGATGTTCGTGGCAGAGAGCGGAACCCTCTACATCTACTACTATGGCTGGGACAAGATGAAAGATGGGTTATTGAAATGGCTCCATGCCAGTATGTCGGTGGTGTTGAACGTGATTGGAACGGTGTTGATGTTCCTGGCCAATTCCTGGATTGGTTTTATGATGTCGCCCGCTGGGGTGGATGAGCAGGGACGATATCTGGGAAATATTTGGCATGTCATCCATACGGCGCTCTGGAATCCCCTGAACGTGCATCGGATTCTCGGGAATATGGCCTTTGGTGGCGGCGTGGTGGCGGCGTATGCCGCTTACCGGTTTCTGTCGGCGAAGAATGATGAGGAGCGAGCCCATTACGACTGGATGGGATACATCGCGATGGCGCTCGGGGTAGCCTTCCTGATTCCTCTGCCGTTTGCCGGCTATTGGCTCATGCGCGAAGTGTATGCCTACCGTCAACAAATGGGCATTACCTTGATGGGCGGGCTGTTGGCCTGGTTGTTTATCATTCAGGCCACCATGATCGGCATCCTGTTTTTGACGACGAACTATTATCTCTGGCAGGCCCTCGGAAGAATGACCGGGGGGGAGAGGTTCCAGCGTTATATTAAGTATTTTGTGTTTATTTTGGTCGTGGGACTGTTGGTCTTTATCACTCCCCACACCATTGTGATGACGCCGGCTGAGTTAAAGGCCATGGGAGGTCAGCAGCATCCGGTCTTGGGGAACTATGGCGTGATGTCGGCTAAGAATGGCGGAATTAACGCGATTATTATGACCACGATCGCCAGTTTTATATGGTATCAGCGTGGCAACAGGGTGCCGGCGGTCAAGTGGGCAAAGTTCGGAAATATCTTCCTGATCACATTCTTTGTGGTGGCCCATCTTAATAATATCTGGGTGGCTTGTTACGGGTATTTCATCCCGGCCAACGTTCGAATAGGCCTCTCGGTTCCACAGGTCGCCGGAACGCTCTCGTGCTTGTTTTTCGGGTCGGCGTTGAATCTGGCGATGTTGAAGCAGTCCAGGGAACTCGGGCCGATTCGGTGGGGTCAGATCGCACCACGATCACAGTATGCCCTGATTATGCTGGCAACGGCCTTTACCTGGATGATGGGCTTAATGGGATATATCCGGTCGTCGGTAAGGTTGTTCTGGCACGTCAATGAGATTATGCGTGATAATTCGCCTTGGGCGTATACGCATACTATTGGGTTTGGCGCGAATGTGATTTCCTTTAACGTATTGTTCTTCTGGATTACAATTCTGTTTGTCTTTTGGCTTGGAGCGCTAGGTGCCAAGAAAGCGCCCGTGCCTGCGACGCAACCCGTTCCGGGTGCCGCGCCACAACCTGCAACTGGTCATTAATAATCATTAACTTTGCATGAAATACGCAATGCTGAGGCTATCCTGAACGTAACGGTCAGGATAGCCTCATTTGTGGAGGGGCAAGGTGGTTGAATTAATTACGGAAGCGATCTCGATCGGATGGCCGGCGTTTGCCTTTTTGATAGGGCTGTTGGTGTATTTTCAGGTGAAATTGACCGATCCCGTCCAAAAGAAGAATGTCACGTTCAAGACGTTTATCGGTATCCTGTGCACGTTTATGGCCTTTATTGCCATTGCGAATTACAAGAATAATTTCTATGGGGAAAGTCGACTGCTGCCCGTCTCATTGGTGATGATTACCTCTTTGGCCTACATTATGGGCATTTACTTCACCAATATCGGGGCCCTCATGAAAATTGGGGGGTTCATGTTCTTCGTGGCTGCGGCGCTGTCCGGGTATGGTAATTGGTTGCCCCAGGTCGAAGGCGGATTCCCGCCGCCGGAGGTGAAGCTGGACTTCCAGAGCATGACTCCTCAGCAACTGGCCGATGAGGGTGAAAAGATTATTTTTGGCGGTCTTGGGCAAAGTAAGGTGCAGGGTGCCATCGGCAAGGGCCAATGCCCTCTTTGTCATGGGTTCAATCAGGGCTTCCTGAGTGAACGGGCCCCGAATCTTTGGGATGTTCCTGCCCGAGCAGAAGAACGGTTGAAGCACGAAAAATATCATATGAACGATCCTGCTGCGCGCGATACCGTGCAAAAAGAGGCGTTTGAGGGATCGGGGACGGCCACGACCGGTCAGGAATATATCGCCGAGTCGCATGCCTGTCCGAGTTGCTTTGTCGTGCCGGGATTTGGCGTGAAAGGAACAAACGACACGGAAAGCCCTATGCCCAGAATTCACAAGCCACCAATTTCGCTGACCCTCGGAGAATTGGCAGCGGTGGATACCTGGCTGTACGTTCGTGAAGGGAAGGAAGCACCCACATACGAGGAAATTTCAGCGTCATATGAAAAGTTTATTCCTGAAGGCGAGCGGCCGCAGGCGAGTGCCGAAGGGGATGAAGCCGCGGGAGGAGTCTTGGCAACCGGGGAGGAGCCGATTACGGATCTCTTCATGAAAGCGGGGTGCCCTGCGTGTCATACGATTCCCGGCATTGAAGGAGCAACCGGAAAAGTGGGTCCCTTGTTGATGGAAGGCAGTAATGCTCCCCAACGGCTGAAGGATCCGGGGTATAAGGGCCATGCGACGTCGACCCGTGAATACATCACCGAGTCGATTTTAAATCCCAGCATGTACGTCGTAAAAGATTTTCCGGACAACCAGATGCCGAAAGATTTCGGGCAAAAACTCAGTGCAGGCGCCGTCAACAAAATCGTGAATTATCTGTCCAGCTTAAAAGAAGGACAGGATCTGCCGTCATTAGAAGACTTTAATTAATCCTCTGTGATTCAGAAAACAGGAGTTTAATGCGATGACCTGGTTAAAGTTAGTCGAAGGCTACATGCCGATGCAGATGATTTCGGAGTTAGCCGGTTCGATTTTAGTGTTTGCGTTGGTGAACTGGGCGCTGAATCGATCGGGCATGGGGATTCCCAAGTTCTGGGCGGGGGTGGGGGTGTGGATCTACATCCAACTGTATTTGAAGTACCGTATTTATCCCCCGATTCCGTTCAGTGTACGGGCCATTTACGGCACGGTCTCGGCCTGTGGGATTTTCATGTGGGTATCGGGCTCGGAAGGCGAATGGCAGGAGTTCAAGCGGCCGGTGCTGAACGTGATGGATGGGATCAGCGGGTTTCACAGGGGCATGCGCACGGTGGCCTTGATCGTGATCCCGTTGGCGCTGGGCGGCTTTGCCTATAACTCGTTCTTACCCAGTTTTGAAGAACCGATCGAGTTGCGAACGGTGCATCCGGCGCCGCCGGCGACCACGAAGGTGCACGGCAAGACCTTTGTGCTGCAAGTGGTGGAGAACCCCTATCGGGTGAACAACGAAGGCAAGTACGACCAGGCGTACACGGACGCGCGGATCGTGGAGCAGGCCATGGGGCGGTTGATGAAAGACGTGAACAACCCTGACTACAATCCGTGGGACCCCAACGCGGAGGGGTACATCAAATACGTGCGGGAAGGGGGAGAGATTTTCTTTCAGAACTGCCACTTCTGTCACGGGGATAATCTGAACGGCCGGGGGTTATGGGCGTATGCGTTCAACCCGATTCCGGCGAACTTCACGGACGCGGGGACGATCGCGCAGCTCCAAGAGACGTTTGTGTTCTGGCGGGTGTCGAAAGGCGGGATCGGGCTTCCGGGGGAAGGCTTCCCGTGGGCCTCGGTGATGCCGCCGTGGGAGCAGCACCTGACGGTGGATGAAATCTGGAAAGTGGTGATGTTCGAATACTGGCACACGGGCTACTATCCCCGGACCTGGGATTAAGCGGAGAGGAGCGGAGACGAGCCATGAGCAATAGCAGATATGGAACCAAGGTGGCCCGGTTGGGCGTGTGCGTGGGCGTGAGTGTCATGCTGGGTCTGGGGCTGCCGGTGGGTAGTGTGGCCCAGGAAGACCTCCCTGAAGGCTTCAAGCAGCAAGGGCTGCCGGCGCCCCCGCCGGCGGAACAGATTGAAGCGGGCAAACGGGTGTACTTTACCAAATGCGTATGGTGTCACGGTGTGGAAGGGGCCGGGGACGGCCCAGGGGCGGTGCGGCTGTGGCCGCGACCGCGGAATTTCAACGCGGGCACCTTCAAGATCCGGCATACGGCCAGCGGGCAATTACCCTTGATCGACGTGGATTTATTTGAGACGGTGGAACACGGCCTGCCGGGCTCGGCCATGCCGTCGTGGGAAGGTATTCTCACGGAACAGCAACGCAAAAACGTGCTGGCGTTCGTGACGACGCAACTCGTGCAGGATCGGTCGTGGCAGGATGAAGAATTCGAAGAACTGTTCGTGCTGCAGTTGGACCAGTTGACCCCGAAGCCGAACACCCCGGAGTCCATCAAGCGGGGCTCGGAATTGGTGGTGGAGAAGAAATGCATCGAATGTCACGGGCTGGAAGGCCGGGGGGACGGAAACGCCTTTAACCTGAAGGACGACTGGGGGTTCAGCATTCAACCGGCGGACTGGCACAAATGCTGGAATTTCCGGGGCAGCCGGCAGGATCCGTACAACGTGGAGAACATCTTCCGGACGTTCTCCACGGGCCTGAACGGGACGCCGATGCCGTCGTTCGCGGACAACACCAGCGTGGATGAGCGGTGGGACATCGCCAATTACGTGAATTCACTCTGTGAGCGGGAGCAAGTGATCGAAGCGCCGCAAGGCGAGGTGACCGACGAGATCGCGCAAACCTTCTCGACCTCCCAGCCATTACAGATCGACCCCCTGACGGACAAACCCAAGAGCAACTTCGTGATTCCGTCTAAATACGTGGAGGGCGAATTACCCACGGACGAACACGACGAGCGGTGGAACCTGATTCCCCGTCGGTGGATTGCCATGGGCGGGCAGATCACGCACAAGCCTCGGAATTTCGTGAACCGGATCGACGATATGTGGGTGCAGGCGTTATACAACGACACGCACATCTCATTCATGTTCAGGTGGGATGACCGGACCAAGAGCATCCAGGAAGACGAGGTGGACTGGGATCCCACGGAAGTCAACTTGGGCGATTATGGGGTGGAAGAACAAGCCCCGCAAGGCAGCACGTTTGCTGAAGACCCGTTCCATCAGGAATCGATTGCGGCCAAGCAAAAAGACGGCTACGCCGTGTACAACGACGGGGTGGCGTTCCAATTCCCGATCAAATGGCAGGAACTGCCGGCCCCGCGGAAGCCGCGGTACTTCTGGGGTGACGAGACGTTTGCCGTGGATCTGACCAAATGGACCGCGGACGGCACCTTGGGAGTGTATGAAGGCACGGGCTGGGATCAGGACCTCACCGAACTGGACTTTCAAGAAGAAGTGGAGGTCGTGAAAGCGGAGTGGGCGGATGGGCGGTGGACTGTAATCGTGAAACGGCCCTTGAAGGGGGACTACGAAGAAGTGGCGTACTTGGAGCAGGGCAAATATATTCCGATGGTCTTTTTTGCCTGGGACGGGCACAACGGGGACGTGGGACGCAAGATGGCGGTCTCAGCGTTCTATTACTTGGTGATGGAGCCGCCGATTCCATTGAGCACGTATGTCTATCCGGGATTGATTACGGTGGGGATTGTGATTGTGGAAGGCTGGGTCTTGGGACGGCGCGCCAACCGGCGCAAGGCCAAGGACCAGGCCTGACGCGCACGCGCCAGAGATGCCAACGAAGGGGGGTGGAACGCAGTCCACCCCCCTTTTTTTGTTTGTCAAGTTCAAGTGAGTGCCAAGGTGATTCGAGAAATTTCAGGTGTGGTTTTAGCCGGTGGGAAGAGCAGAAGAATGGGGGTGGATAAACGCCATCTATCTGTTCATGGACAAACGCTTTTAGACAGGGTACTCTCTGTTTTGCTTAATGTCTTTCCTGAAGTGTTGTTGGTCTTGGCTGAAGAGGATCTGCCAAAACAAGACGATAGAATAAGGATCGTCACTGATCTTGTACCGGGCTGTGCAGCCGTGGGTGGGCTATATACGGGACTATACTATTCCCGGTCCCCCCGGGTATTCGTTGCGGCTTGTGACATGCCATTTATAAACCCGGCTGTCATTGAGTTTTTTTCTCAAAAGATCGATGCAACGGATATTGTCCTGGCTCAATTGGTAAATGGGCTTGAGCCCCTGCATGGGCTGTATTCAAAAAAATGTCTTCCGTTTTTAAAGGAAATGATTGATGCCCGAGACCTTCGTCTCCAACATATTGCCGATAAACGGGGACTTACCGTGCATCGTATTCCTGAATCGGAAATTAAAAGCCTGGATCCGCAACTCCTTTCCTTTTTGAATTTGAATTCGCCATCTGACGTTGAACTCGCGAATAAAGTCAACCCTTGCTAGTTCTCATTCATAGGCAATTTATCACACGGCAACCTGTTTTGCTCATCCATCCCGGAGATGTTCAGCCTGATACAAGCCAACAAACACCGATGACAGAAGAGAGTCCCTTTGCTTGCGAGGCCCGGAGAGGCTGTGTTAGATTCCCAGCCCGCTTCTCCGCCTGCTTATTTTCTCTATAGCGTCATGTCTGCCGGAATTGTCCAAGAACAGGTTGCCTCTGCCATTACCAACGCTCTGCTGCAAGCGAAGCAACGGGGGGGCTTGCAATCAACGGATTTTCCTCAGCCTGTTGTTGATTTTCCCAAACGGGAGGAATGGGGAGATTTGTCCTCAAGTGTGGCCATGGTCATTGCAAAACAGGAAAAACGGCCGCCGTTGGAAGTGGCACACGTGATCGCCGATCAACTCCAGACCTCTTGTGCTTTTCTTGAAAAGGTCTCGGTGGCACCACCCGGATTCTTGAATTTCACGCTTCGCCCGAATTGTTGGTTTTCGGTACTCGAAGAGATTGAGCGAACGGGCGACCTGTACGGGCACAGCAACAGAGGACAAGGGCAACGGGTTCTTTTGGAATTTGTCAGTGCCAATCCCACCGGTCCGCTCCATATGGGACATGGACGTGGGGCTGCCCTGGGTGAAGCCTTGGCCCGATTGCTGCGATCGGCAGGGTATGAAGTCGATAAAGAATACTATATCAACGATGCGGGTCGCCAGATGAAACTGTTAGCCGATTCGGTCTATGCACGGTATCTTGAAATGCATGGCCGGGAATTTTCTTTCCCCGAGGATGGCTACCATGGAGACTATATCAAAGTCCTTGCCCAAGCGATGGATCGGGAGAAGGGGGCACATTTTTTGACGCTGGACCCAGAAGACGCACGACGAGAATGTGGTCAATGGGCCTCTCACGAACTCGTGCGAGCCATTAGAGAGGATCTTACACAATTCGGAGTGGAGTTCGAGACGTGGTATAGCGAGGCGTCGTTGTTTGCTTCGGGAAGAATACAGGCCGCTCTGAACGATCTTGAACAACGGGATATGGTGTTTACACAGGATGGCGCGACGTGGTTCCGGTCTTCTCGATTTCACGATGAAAAAGACCGCGTGGTCTGCAAGCAGGATGGTGACTATACCTACTTGGCCTCGGATATCGCTTATCATTTTGACAAGTTGCGTCGGGGCTACGAATGGTTGATTAATATTTGGGGTGCGGATCATCATGGCTACGTCTCGCGCATGCAAGCCGTGATCAAAGCCTTCGGCTATGGCGACGATTGCTTGCGGGTGGTTTTGGTCCAAATGGTGCGTCTGTTGCGGGGTGGGCATAAGGTTGAGATGTCCAAACGGGCCGGCGAATTTATCACGCTTCAGGACGTGGTTGATGAAGTGGGTGCCGATGCAGCCAAATTTTTTTTCCTGATGCGTCGTTCGGATACCCATCTTGAATTTGACCTGGAGTTGGCGAAGAGGCAGTCCAATGAAAATCCCGTCTATTACGTTCAGTATGCTCACGCGCGACTTGCCAGTTTATTCAGGACGGCCCGAGAACGAGGGGTTCGTGTGTCTCCGGTTGGCGAGGCTCCCTTGTCCGCGTTGGTACAGCCGGAAGAAATCCGGCTGATGAAACAGTTATCGGGGTTCCCCGGATTGCTCGAAGCGAGTGCCAAGACCTTGGAGCCGCATCGCATCACGTTTTATCTTCTCGAACTTGCAGGTTTGCTTCATGTTTTTTATTACAAGCATCGCGTCCTTCCGCCGAGAGTCGATGAGGTCAACGAGGAAAAGTCCGGTGATCTCGATCATGACGGGGAAGCGAGTGAATTGGTCGGAGAAGTCTTCTCCCGGGAATTGACCATGGCCAGGTTGGTGCTGTTAAAACAGGTTCAAACGGTTATTAAAAATGGACTTCGGTTATTGGGAGTCAGTGCTCCGGAAAGAATGTAAGGCTTGTTCGGAGGCTGCGTGGATGAGGCGAGATCGGTTTTCGAGCAGTTTTTATCATTTCCCGGTTGTTGACGAAACGTCGATTGGTTGAACCCTTATCGTGATGACCTTCTCCGTTGTCCAGCATGACCCGCAGTGCGCTGCCCGTTCCGCTGTTCTGGCTACCTCTCATGGCACCATTGATACCCCGGCTTTCATGCCCGTCGGTACGCTGGGGACGGTGAAAGGGATTGCACCCGATGAGCTTCGTAGTTTGGGATTCGGGTTGATGCTAAGTAATGCTTACCATTTGTACTTGCGACCCGGTCATCGACTCATTCAAGAGCAAGGGGGGCTTCACCGATTTGCCGGATGGCAGGGTTCGATTTTGACGGACAGCGGGGGCTTTCAATTAGTCAGTCTTGCCGATTTGCGGCGGATCACGGATGATGGGATTTCCTTTCGATCCCATTTGGACGGGTCCATTCATCATCTCACGCCCGAGTTGTGTATGGAAATTCAAACGGCCCTGGGATCAGATATTATGATGACACTCGATGAATGCCCGCCCCATCCATGTTCAAGAGACCAGGCCCGGGCCGCGGTCGTGCGGACGACGACGTGGGCGAAACGTTGTGCCTTGGCTGCACGTGGTCGTCAGCAAGCCCTGTTTGGTATAGTACAGGGCGCGCTGGATGCCGATTTTCGCCGGCAGTCCGCCCGTGAGTTGGTTGAGATTGGGTTTGATGGATACGCCATCGGTGGTCTATCGTTAGGAGAAGAAAAGCCTGCCTTGCTGGCCATGATCGATGTTTCGGTCGCCGAGCTTCCCCACTCCCATCCTCGTTACCTGATGGGTGTAGGCCTTCCTGAAGACCTTGTCGAAGGCGTTATGCGCGGTGTGGATTTGTTTGACTGTGTGATTCCATCGCGTCATGGGCGGACGGGATGGTTATTCACGACTCAGGGACGGGTCTTGATTAAACATGCCCAATATGCGAGGGATGATGCGCCGATAGATGCGCAGTGCGCATGTCCGGTCTGTCAGAAGTATTCCCGAGCCTATTTGCGGCATCTGTATCTGTCCAATGAAATGTTGGGGGTGCGACTCAACACCATTCATAATCTTTGGTATTATCGAGAGCTGATGAATACGATGCGTTCAGCGATTCAAGCCGACGCCTTTCTTGCATTTCGCCGTAACTTTTATGAACAACGCCGTCATTATGCGAAAAGTGCTGCCTATGCCGAACTGGTCGGCGTCAGTGCCCCGGTCGTGGATGAGGGGTCGAAAAAAGGAAAGGATGGGTAAATGGGAGTGGAGATGGCCTCGATAGCCTGGGCACAGGCAGGAGGGGCACCGGAGGGAGCGGCGGGATTGTTCTCTCTGGTTCCTTTCATCTTGATTTTCGTCGTGTTTTATTTCTTGTTGATCCTGCCGCAGCAAAGGAAGCAAAAACAGCATAAGGAGATGATCACTAAGTTGAAGAAGGGCGATAAAATCATTTCGTCCGCCGGCATTTGGGGGTCCATCACCCGGTTGGATAAAGACACCGTCACCGTGCAGATTGACGATAATACGAAAGTGAAGATGCAACGTGAGAACATTACCCGGTTACGGACGGATGAAGAAGGGTAGAGGACAAAGGGCAACAGCATGAAAAAAATTCGTGGCCGCTTGTTTCTTGTCTTGTTCCTGTCCGTGGTTTCGTTCTATTTGTTTCTCCCCTCTTGGCATGGGCTTTACGACCGGGTTCCGGAAAGCGTGAGGTGGCTGATTCCTCCTCGTGGTGTATCGCTTGGTCTCGATCTGCAAGGCGGTATTCATCTGGTGTTGGAGGTGGAAGAGGATCGAGCCGTCGAGATTGCCGTTGACCGTACCGCCAAAGCCATGCAAGACCTGTTGACGGACAAAGACATTGCCTTCGACAAGATTGAGAGAGTCGGTAGCCTCCAAGTCCAGCTTGATCTGTCGAAAGACGAAACGGTTGAAGAAACCGCGGAGCTTATCCGTGATGAATTCCCCTCGTATTTCCAGGTTTCCCTGGAGGGCCGCATCTTGGTCGTCGAACTGCTTGACAGTGAAGTCGATCGAATCAAGAACGCCGCTATTAATCAAGCCTTGGAGACGATTCGAAATCGGATCGATCAGTTCGGCGTCACGGAACCGCTGCTGCAACGTCAGGGGCGCAAGGAGTTGGTGATCCAGCTTCCCGGAGTCAAGGATCCCGAACGGGCGAAAAGTCTGATCCAGGATACCGCCTTGCTGGAGTTCAAAATGCTCGACGAGGAAAATCAACCGGAACTCGGGTTGCCCGTACAGGTCGAACGACGTGA
Source organism: Nitrospirales bacterium (assembly GCA_012270585.1). Taxonomy (GTDB): domain Bacteria; phylum Nitrospirota; class Nitrospiria; order Nitrospirales; family UBA8639; genus Bin75. Next base: position 3,326 of record JAAXIB010000084.1, on the reverse strand, counting down.
AGAGTCAAGCATTCGAGAGAAATTTGCCGACAAGGTTCCCGAGGGTTCGGAAATCCTGTTTGAACCCGTCTCCGATTCCAAGGACGGGGTTCCGGTGTTCAGCCGGCCGTATCTTGTGCGAAAGGGGGCCGTGTTGACCGGTGACGTGTTGCAGGACGCACGCGTCAATTATACGGAATTCAGCGAAGTCTACGTGGGAGTGACGTTCGACAGCAAAGGCGCGAAAGAATTCGGACGGATTACCAGCGCCAACGTTGGGAAGTTCATGGCAATCGTCCTGGACGGTACGGTCTATTCGGCGCCGCGTATTAACGAACCAATCCTGGGTGGACGTGCTCAGATCACTGGGAACTTTACCACGGACGAGGCGAATGACCTGGCCATTGTCCTCAGAGCGGGCGCGCTTCCCGCGCCGATGAAAACGGTGCAGGATCTGACGGTGGGGCCTTCGTTGGGACAGGATTCCATCGCGAAAGGGCTGAAGACCACGCTGATTGCCGGCATCATCGTGTTGATCTTCATGGTGATCTATTATCGGATGTCCGGGATGATTGCGGATGCGGCTTTGGTTTTGAATCTTCTCTGTTTGTTGGGTGCGCTATCCGGACTCAATGCCACGCTGACGTTGCCGGGTATCGCGGGGATTATTTTAACGATCGGGATGGGGGTGGACTCCAATATCTTAATCTTTGAACGCATCAGGGAAGAACTGAGGCAGGGGCGCCCCGTCCGGTTGGCGGTCGATGCAGGGTATGATAAGGCTTTCCTGACGATTGTGGACTCCCACGTCACAACCTTGATTACCGGGTTGGCGTTGTTTTTATTCGGAACAGGCCCCATCAAAGGTTTTGCCGTGACCCTGTGTCTGGGCATTGCGATCAATCTGTTTACCGCGTTGATCGGGACCAAAGTCGTCTTTGATCTGATCAATCGACGCAAGCTCGAACGGTTGAGCATTTAACGTGTCTTGAGGTTGAGGATGTTGGAAATTGTCGGAAAAACGAATATCGATTTCATGGGAAAGCGCCACGTGGCCTTCGGTGTCTCCGGCCTGCTGGTATTACTTGGACTGATCGCTCTCGTTCAGATCGGGACTGGCGCCGCCAATCTCGGCATTGACTTTGCCGGGGGGACGGCCGTCCAATTGAAATTTGAGAATGAGATCAGGCTGGAACAGGCCCGCCAGGCACTTGGCAAACATGGATTACATGAAGCGGAACTCCAGGAATTTACCCAGGATCACAAACTCTTGATTCGAGTGAAGACGGAAGACACGCTTGAACAAAAGATTGCGGAAAGAATCGTGGAGGTGTTTGAACAGGAATTCAGTCATAACAAATTCGTGGTCGATTCCAGTACGGAAATCGGCCCGACGATCGGGCACCGGCTGCAACAGGACGCCTTGCTGGCGATCACCATTTCCCTGATCGGGATCATCCTCTACGTTGCCACGCGTTTTGAACTGCGATTCGGCGTAGCCGCGGCGATTGCGACCTTTCATGACGTGTTGGCCGTCCTGGGCATCTATTATCTCCTCGACAAGGAAATCACCTTATTGGTCGTGACCGCGTTGCTGACTTTGGCCGGATACTCGCTGACCGATTCCGTCGTGGTCTTCGACCGCATTCGAGAGAATCTTCGTGCCCGGCGACGGGATACCATCTTGAAGATCATTAATGCCGGGATAAATCAAGTGCTCACCAGAACCTTGATCACGACTCTGACGGTGGTGTTGGTGTTGGTTCCCTTGACGCTGTTTGGAGGTGAAGTACTCCATGATTTTTCTCTCGCGCTGTTATTGGGAGTGATTGTTGGGACGTATTCCTCCGTGTTCGTGGCGAGTCCCCTCCTGCTGGTTTGGCCTGGTGGAAAAGGCCGCCTCTTAAGTCGAGGCGCCTAGACTCACCGCTGTCCCAAGCCACCATTTCGACTTCCATCGATGTCTGCATCCTTTGATCAGACCGCCATCTTTTATGCTCTCAGACAACGTCACCGAATTCTTCGACCACTTCCAGCATCGTTCTTACCCCACCATAGCCTTGGCCGACACGCTCCGGGACCAGTCCTGCTTCAACGTCAACCCGAGTGCCAAAGCCTGTCGCTGCTTCCCGATAGAGAATGTCGAGAACAGGGTTTGGCCCGCAGGCTTTAACCATGTCCCGGGCCTTGACTTGGGAGGGGCTCTATCGGGGATTAGTGGCCTCATATAGTGGGTTGACAACTTCCACCTGATTTAATAATTTGGTAATTGAGGCGTTTTGTAACCAATATGTGGTAGAAACAGCGCATGGTTACCAGACGCACCTCGGTGTTTAGTTGTGCGGCCAACTTTGGGGGGGCCGTAAATGTATTTTCTGTGGCTCCTTTCAGGTCCTTGCACACCCGCCGCTGCTCGGGGAAATGTGGGCGCTGGGGGAACCCCCCAAAAGCCTTCGGGGGCGATGCCACGAGATCCGTAGCCTGCAAGGCATCGATCAATTGCAACCTGCCTATCGGTTGAGTCGGATCTGGGGCTCGATGGTAAAGTGGTGCCCCGCGTCTAGACCGTGTGCGAGAAGCGTGGTATCATGGGACCGAACTGGATGCAGGGAAACTGCAGGGGGAGATTAAACGGGATGAGGCCTATTTCGGGGGCCGCTGGAAAGGCCAACGGGACCGCGCCACCGTCGGTCAAAGCGTCGCGTTCCGGCTCTTGGAGCGGGAAGGGCGGGTCGACACCAAGGGCGTCGAGTCGAGCAGTGCGGAAGCATGTTGGAGTCTACTCAAGCCCACCCCAAGCCCACCGCGCAAAGGATCGGTCTATTTCACGGATGCCTTTCGTGGATAGCAGTCGTTAAAACGCTATAGTCATCCTCATACGGTGAATCATGCCAAACCGTTGAGGATCCGGCTGACGAAGAATCATCGTAATGGCATTGAAGGGGTTGGGAGTTATGCCAAACCTATCTTGTATCAGTATCGCAACGTATCCAAATATCATTTCCCGCTGTATCTGAAGGAAATCGAGTATTGCTTTAATCATCGCAGGAGAATGTCTTCAAGCAGTTCCTTAAGATCTATTTTAGTTACGTTTCGCCCTAACTACCATAAATTTATATATTATAGTAATTAAAATGAGACTCAGTATTATATTTGAAGAGCCTACCAAACCGCGTGAAGCTTTATAATATGCAACAGCGTGAAAGCGTCGGATGGTAGCCCCGTCGGCAAGCTCTGTCTCCTGTATGTTGCTTTTACCTTGCAAATTGGCCAATTTGTAAGGTGGGCATGGGGGGCACGTCGTTTGTCATAAGGTGAACTCCGGGGCACCCCGGGGTTGCACCGAG
>JAAXIB010000029.1 GCA_012270585.1 Nitrospirales bacterium | reverse complement strand
ACCGCGACTTCCTGTTTCCCGACATCAATTCCGGCCACTCGTTTGGTCATGTCCCCCTCCCCCGGTATCTGTTCGGAGCGACAAACGGCCTGAGGGGGGTCCTACTCCTGCCCGGTGCCACCCCGAAGTGCCCCGGCGTTCACCTTATGACAAGCGACGCGCCCCTCATGCCCACCTTACAAATTGGCCGATTTGCAAGGTGAAAGCAACATACAAATGACAGAAAAGGAATTCGAGGATCCAGAGTCTTTTCCTTCAGATGGGAAGATCTTATTTTGTCGCGGTGAAATACATCCAGTACCCGTTATTCCAGCCGATGCTGATCTCACGAAATCCGGCACGAAGCAGCCAGTGTTTTTGTGTTTCATAATCTTCAGGGTGGTCATGCAGGCGATGGTGCTCCATGAGCCAGTTCCATTTTTCTTCATCAGGATAATGGGAATTGACAAAAAGCCTCCAGTCTTCACGGAGCCTTTCATACTGATCATGTTGCTTGCTGATCATGAGATCTGAGCAGGTGAAGAGGCCTTCCGGCTTCAGGGCATCGAACAGGATCGGGAAAATCCACTGTTTTTCCCCACTGTCCAGATGGTGCAGGCTGAAGCTGGCGGTAATTAAATCGAAACGGCATCGGGGAAAGTGATAGTCACGGAAATAGCGTTCGATGCAGGTGACGTTGTTCCCGACAAATCGTTGCTTGCACAGGGCCAGCATTTCCGGTGAGGCATCGAGCAGTGTGTAGTGCGCATGGGGAAATTGTTTCAGCAGGAGTGCCGTCACGTTGCCGTTCCCGCATCCCAGGTCCAGGACGGTATCCGGTGAGAAACCATCGGGAAGGCAGTCGGTAAAGCATGACAGGAGTTTGGGGTAGTGCGGAACGCATTTGGTCATGTCCTCCGTATAGTTGCCCGAGAACTGATCAAATTCGGCAGCAATGGAATCTTTCACTTCCATGGGCGGTTACTCTATCGGGACAAGGCGCGCGCCATCCGGCAAAGCCGTTAGCGGGCCTTATGCCCATCATGTCATTTGCACCGGCTTTCAACGGCATTATAGCATAGGCGGATTCGTCAATCCTGTCGCGGACGTGAGAACTCATGTCAGCCGATGATAGTCTCCGGCAACCTGATTTATTCGTTACCTCTTCCGGACCAACGCGCCGGACACCTCCCTCATCTCCCTTGGCCGAGCGGCTTCGCCCCCTGACGTTCGACGAGTTTGTCGGCCAGGACCACGTGCTTGCCGGTCATCAATCGCTCCGGCAGGCGATTGAAAACGACCGGGTGCCGTCGCTGATCCTGTGGGGCCCGCCCGGGTCGGGGAAAACCACGCTGGCCCACATCATCGCCAAAAAAACGAAAGCGGCATTCGTGGCGTTTTCCGCGGTGGTCAGCGGGGTGCCCGAACTCCGAGCGATCATCAAGGAAGCCGTGCAGCGACGTCGCATGCACGATCAGGCCACGATTCTGTTCGTGGATGAAATTCACAGGTTCAACAAAGCGCAGCAGGATGCCTTTCTGCCGTACGTCGAGAAGGGAGACATCATCCTCATCGGCGCCACGACGCAGAACCCGTCCTTCGAGGTCATTGCCCCCCTGTTGTCCCGTTCCATGGTCGTGACCCTCAATGCCTTGGATGACGACGCGCTGGGCACCATCCTGGATCTGGCCCTGAGCGACGTCGAACGCGGGTTCGGGAAATCCGGGGCGGCCCTGACCCGGGCGGCGCGGCAGTATCTGATCCGGTACGGGAACGGCGACGCCCGGTCCATGCTCACGGCCCTGGAATACGTGTTCCGGCAGGCAGCTTCCTCTTCCGATAAGCCGGCCACCCTGGATCGTCCGCAACTGGAAGAGATCCTTCAGCAGCGGGTGCGATACGACAAGGATGGAGAAGAGCACTACGATGTGATTTCCGCCTACATCAAGAGCATGCGGGACTCCGACGCCGACGGCGCGTTGTATTGGTTGGCCCGGATGCTGGAGGGCGGCGAAGATCCCAAATTCATCGCGCGACGCATGGTCATCTTCGCCTCGGAAGATGTGGGCAACGCCGAGCCCATGGCCGTGGTCGTGGCCACGTCGATTTTTCACGCCGTGGAAATGATCGGGCTGCCCGAGGCTCAAATCAATTTGGCGCAGGGCACCACGTATTTGGCATCCTGTCCCAAGAGCAACGCGTCCTACGCCGGGCTGATCGAAGCGCGAAAGGACGCCAAGGCGTTCGGCAACCTGCCCGTCCCCTTGCATCTACGGAACGCCGTGACGTCGCTGATGAAGGATCTGGGCTATGGAAAAGGGTATCGGTACGTCCATCATGATCAGAAGGCGCGAACCGAACAGACCCATTTACCGAAAGCACTCGAAAAGAAAAAATATTACCGACCCTGAATTATCCAACCTGCGCCAGTTGCTGTTTGAGGTCCGCGAGTTCGGTGGACAGGGCCGACCACCGATTTGTCAGGACGTCCAGTTCCTCTTTCCAGCGTTCATGTTCCTGATGCAATTCGTTCCACTTGGGGAAATCCCGGTACAATGCCGGCGCCGAGAGTTCTTCTCCCCGGGCTTTGATCCGTTCCTCCAGGGCCGTGATGTCTTCTTCCGATCGGGCCACCTGTTTCTCCAACCGGTTGATGGTTTTGGTCATGTCACGGCGAGTCGGTTTCTTCGACGGCACGGGCGCATCCGCCGGGGGCGGGGTGCGGCGGGTTTTTCGTTGTTGGGATCTCGCGAGCGCCTCTTCCTCTGCCTTCAACGCTTCGAGTTCCTGCGCCCGCTTCCAGAGATAATATTCATAGTCTCCCAGGTAATCCTTGACACGGCCCTCTTCGATCTCCACGACCCGGGTCGAGACCCGGCTGAGAAAAACCGGATCATGCGAGATGAACACGATCGTGCCCTGAAAGTCGATCAGCGCATCGGTGAGCACGTCCACGGAGGCAGGGTCCAGGTGATTGGTGGGCTCATCCAACAGGAGCGTGTTCGCCGGTTCCACCAGCATGCGAGCCAGGGCGACCCGGTTGCGCTCCCCGCCGCTTAAGGCTTTGATCGGCTTCTTCTGATCCGGTCCGGAAAACAGGAAGACCCCGGCGGTGCTCCGCAAATAATTGGTCTCGGCCTGGGGCGCGGCTTCGGTCAGGGATTCCAGAATCGTATGCTCGGGGTTCAGGATCTCGGCCTGGTGCTGGGCAAAATAATGCAGCGTCACGCCGTGACCTTCACGTCGCTTCCCTGCCTCGAAAGGCAACACGCCTGCCAGCATTTTCAGCAGGGTGCTTTTCCCCGCGCCGTTTTCTCCGACCAATGCGACCCGTTGCCCGCAGTCGATGGCAAAGTGCAGTCCCTCATAGACGACGTTGTCGTCGTATTGTTTGCGGACGTTGTGCAGTTCCAACACCCGGATCCCGCTCTTGGCGGGCTGCGGAAACCGGAACCGGAGCCGTTTGGAGTCCCGCCTGGTTTCGAGAAGTTTGATTTTCTCCAATTGTTTGATGCGCGACTGCACCTGTTTGGCTTTGGTGGCCTTATACCGGAATCGATCCACGAACTTTTGCACGCGCGCGACCTCCTTGGCCTGACGCTGGGCGGCCGTGGCCTGTTGGGCGTCGATCCGTGCGCGCAAGGTCTGAAAGGTCCGGTAATTCCCGCGATATTCCTGGATCTGGTGATTTCGAATTTCCCAGATGTGCGTGGTCAGCCGGTCAAGAAATTTCGTATCGTGACTGATGACGAGCATGGTCATCTTCGAGGCGAGCAGGAAGGACTCGAACCAGGCCTGAGTGGCTTTGTCCAGGTGGTTCGTCGGCTCGTCGAGCAGCAACACGTCGGGGTTGGCAAGCAAGAGGTGTCCGAGCGCCACCCGCATGCGATAGCCGCCGGAACAGGTTTCCAGGGATCGATGCCAGTCCGCCTCCCCGAACCCGAGCCCCGATAAAATCCGTTTGGCTTCATGTTCGGGGTACTGCCCGCGATGGGCCGCCTGGAGCACGGTCAGGTCCGTGGGAGTGTCGAGCTCTTGGGGAAGATACCCGATGCGGAGCCATGGTCGTTTTCGGATGGCTCCGTCGTCAGGCGAATCCTCACCCACGATCATTCGGAGCAGGGTGGTTTTGCCCGTGCCGTTTCGACCCACGAGGCCGACCCGGGTTTCCGGTCGGAGGTGGGCCGACGCCTCGGAGAAGAGCGTTTTCGTCGGGTACTGTTTGGTCAGGGATTCAAGATGGATCATCGTTCAATCCGGCAATCCATGAATCGGTTCGGACTTTCAAAACCGGGGGAAAATCAAGGAAAGCGAGGCGGGATCCGACCACTGCGAGTAGTTGGTGGAGCTGGCCGGGATTGAACCGGCGACCTCGTGAATGCCATTCACGCGCGCTCCCAACTGCGCCACAGCCCCACTCAAAAGTATGTTCGAAGACAAGAAGGAATCTAACATGCAGGGTAGGCGCGGTCAAGGTTGCGGGTGCGGGATCGGCCGTTGAAGCCTGAGCAACGCGCCACAATCACAACAAGACTCTCCTCTTCTGTCATTCCTGTATGTGTTCAGTAATTCGTTGACAAGATTCGTTGTCTCCTTTTGTCATCCTTGCGAACGCGAGGATCCAGGAGTTTTGTTTTGTTCTTCGTCCGTGAAGCCAAAAGACCCTGGATTCCCGATTACTAATGTCGGGAATGACAAAAGTGGTTATTTTCATACCAATGACAGCAAGGGAACGGCGCGTCAAAAATAAGGTGGCAACCGGAGGGCACACTTTGATATGAAGAGAGGCATGACTGACGTCAGAGTTCGTTTCGCACCTAGTCCCACGGGGTATCTCCATATCGGCGGCCTGCGCACGGCCTTGTTCAACTGGTTGTTCGCCCGGCGGCACCGCGGCAAATTCATCGTGCGGATCGAAGACACGGATCGCGACCGGTCAACGGAGGCCGCCATCGACGCGATCCTGAACGGCCTGCGCTGGGCCGGGCTGGATTGGGATGAAGGTCCCCATCGTCAAAGCGACCGGCTGGATCTCTATCGAGAGAAAGCCCTGGCATTGCTCGAACGGGGTCAAGCCTATTGGTGCGTGTGTACACCGGAAGAACTCGAAGTTCGGAGAAAAGAGGCGCAGGCCAAAGGCGAACCCCTGAAATACGATGGCCGGTGTCGGGAGCGGGGCCTGACCGATCCCTCGGAACCGGCGGCGCTCCGGTTTCGATCTCCGAAAGAAGGACAAACCGTTGTCGAGGACCTGATCAAAGGCCCCATCACGTTCGACAACGTCGTGCTGGACGACCTCATCATCCTGCGATCAAACGGCTATCCCACGTATAATTTGTCCGTGGTGATCGATGACACGCTCATGGAGATCACGCACGTGATTCGCGGTGACGACCACGTCAACAACACGCCGCGCCAGGTGGCGCTGTTCGAAGCATTGGAGTATCCGGTGCCCAAGTTTGCCCACGTGCCGATGATTCTGGGTGCGGACAAATCCAGGCTGTCCAAACGACACGGAGCCACGTCGGTGCTGGCGTATCAGGAAATGGGATATTTGCCGCAAGCGCTGGTGAATTATCTGGTCAGGCTGGGGTGGTCGCACGGCGATCAGGAGATTTTTTCAATCGATGAAATGATCGAGAAATTTTCCTTCGACCACGTGCAATCCTCCGCCGCGGTGTTCAACCCGGAAAAACTGCAATGGCTCAATGCCGAATACATCAAGCAAGGTGAACCCCGGCACCTCGCGGAACTGTTACTGCCCTTTTTGGAAAAGCAGGGGTATGACCGGGACGGACTCGTCCAACCCCGTGGAGGCGTTGAAGCGGTGGTCCCTCACCTGCGCGAGCGCGCGAAAACCCTGGTCGAAATGGCGGATTGGACCTTGCCCTATGTTCTGGAACCCGTGGCAATGGACGAAGCTGCGGCCGGAAAGTTTTTGACCCCCGCGATTGCGCCCAGTCTCGACAAGTTCGCCGAACGGGTGAAGACGGTCGATCCGTTTTCCAAAGAATCGCTCGAACCCGTGGTGCAAACCATCCTCGAGGAAGAGCACCTGAAGATGGGAAAACTCGCCCAGCCCCTCCGCGTGGCTCTCACCGGAAGAACGTTCAGCCCGGGCATTTATGAAGTCATGGAATTACTGGGCAAGGAGCGGACCCTCAAACGCATTGAACTGGCGCTCGATCGAATCGATTCGTAACAATCCTGCGTCGGTGGGGCGTCAACCCGTGGCTACGAGATGAGGCGGACCAAGAGAATGGGCTGCCCTATCACCAGGGGGTATAAGAAATTCTGCCTGTTTCGCAATTGACTGCAGCAACAGCTTTTCGGGGCGGCTGCGGGCGAACACAAGCAACCCGATGAACAGGCTCAGTAAGGCCCGCGCGGTCTGGGTCGGGATAACCGACTTGTCGATCTCTCCATTAGCGCGGCCTTTTTCGATCAGTTTGCGGAAGAATTGTTGTTCCATGCGGGTGAGAGCCTTGCGGATGAACTCTGCCACCTCTTCGTCATGTGGCGACAACTCCAGGGCCGTATTGATCAGAAAGCATCCATTGCGAGTCCCATGTTCCACTACCACGGTGATGGTATCATCGAATAAGCTGAGGAGGGCTTGGCGAGGCGAAGGCATTTTCAGCCGCTTTGCCATATCAGGTTGGCGGATCACACTCTCGCATCGGCGCAACGAATCGAGGAAGAGGGTGCGCTTGTCCCCGAATGCGTTATACAGGCTGGCGCGCTGGATTCTCATGCATTTCAGGAGATCGTTTAAGGACGTGGCCTCATAGCCCCGGTTCCAGAAAGTCTCCATCGCTTTGTGCAGGACTTCGCCGACGTCGAATTCTTTTTTCCTGGGCATGGAATCTCCTGACTGTCAAGTAGTATATCCATAGGCGGCATGAAATGCAATAATTTTGGAACGATCATTTTGAAATGATCGTTCTCGAAAAGGAGAAGCCATTGCTTGACTCAGCGAAAGGGCTCCCTTTAAGCTTTTTCCGGAGTTTGGGGGATCGTCTAAGGGTAGGACATCAGATTCTGGCTCTGAGAGTGAGGGTTCGAATCCTTCTCCCCCAGCCATTCCTTCGGGAGACTACCCATCTGAACTTGCAGGTGAAACCGTTTGATCAGACAGAAGCGCCTGACGTATCCTCGTCACATCTCAGGCCTTGACACCTCCGAACATTTTTCCTAGGTTTCGTCGGGCGATGGCAACGGCGATCACACGCTTCATTTCATCTTTCTGTCTTCTCCTGACCCTGGCGGTTCTGCTGGTTCCGGTTCACAGCTTTGGGTACCAGAACGAGGTGGACTGGATGTGGAACGACACGAAACCCACGTCCAAAGGGAGGTGTAAAACGTTTGTGGTCAAAGCCGGTCCTCCGAAGATTGTACGGGGGACCGTCTCGGGTCGCACGTGCCTGACCAACGCCATTCAAGCCTATCGAAAAGGCGATCATGAAAAAGCATTCGGCTGGATCCTGGCGGGGCAATGCCATGATCGGACGGCCCGGGACACGTTGATCAAGAACGCTCCTCGCGTGCTGAAATACCTGCTCGAGCAGTACGGACCACAGGTGTCCGAGTAACGTCAAATTCTCTCCCTTCTTGCCTTGCTCAACGAGAAGCGTTGTCGCGGTCAAACCACCAGGTGGAGAAGGGAGTCCAGGAGGGACGATGATGGATGACCAATATGTGTTCTATGGCGCGTTGTTGCTGATCGTCGGGGTGATCGGCTTGCTCGTGCTGTTCAAAGGCAAGCGACCGCACTAAGGTCCTTGATTTATTGCACCATCGGCAGCATGGTAACGGAAGAGAAAGACGCTTGAGCATGTCCAACTCTCAACCGGCTCCCAAAGACTTCATCCGCGCGATCGTGGCGCAGGACCGGGAGGCGCGAAAATTCAACGGCGTCGTGCATACGCGGTTCCCGCCGGAACCCAATGGCTATCTCCACATCGGGCACGCCAAATCCATTTGTTTGAATTTCGGCATTGCGCAGGAATTTTCCGGGCTGTGCAATTTGCGGTTCGACGATACCAATCCCGCCAAGGAAGACGTGGAATACGTGGAGTCCATCCAGGAAGACGTGCGCTGGCTGGGCTTCGACTGGCAGGACCGGTGTTTCTTTGCCTCGGATTATTTTGAACGGTTGTACGAGTATGCGGTGTTGCTGATCAGGAAAGGCAAAGCCTACGTGGACAGTCTGACCGCGGACGAGATCCGGACCTACAGGGGGACTCTGACGGAACCCGGGAAGGAGAGCCCGTATCGGACGCGATCGGTGGAGGAGAACCTGGACCTGTTCTCGCGGATGCGTGCTGGCGGCTGCGAAGAAGGGGCCCACGTGCTCCGCGCAAAAATCGACATGGCCTCGCCCAATATCAATCTGCGCGACCCCACGCTCTACCGCGTCCGACGGGTGCCGCATCACCGGACTGGATCGGATTGGAATATTTATCCCACGTATGATTTCGCGCATCCCCTATCCGACTCCCTCGAAGGGATCACGCATTCCCTCTGCACCCTGGAGTTTGAAGATCATCGGCCCTTGTACGATTGGCTATTGGACGAATGCGAGATGGCGTGCCATTCACAACAGATCGAGTTCGCGCGCTTGAACCTGACGCACACGGTGATGAGCAAGCGGAAGCTCTTGGAACTCATTGAAGAGGGGCACGTGTCGGGATGGGATGATCCGCGTCTCCCCACGTTGATGGGCTTGCGGCGCCGAGGGTATCCCCCGGAAGCCATTCGCCGGTTTTGCGAGCATATCGGGGTGGCGAAACGCGACGGCGTGGTCGAGGTGAACCTGTTGGAGCATTTTGTCAGGGAGACCCTGAATGCGAATGCGCAACGGGTCATGGCGGTGCTCCGGCCGCTGCGCGTGGTCCTTACCAATTACCCGGAAGGCCAGGTGGAAGAATTACCGGCGGTGAATAACCCTGAAGATCCCGCGATGGGGAGTCGAGCGGTCCCGTTTTCTCGCGTCGTCTATATTGAGCGGGACGATTTTCGTGAAGATCCTCCGAAAAAATATTTCCGACTCGCGCCAGGCCAGGAGGTGCGGTTGCGTTATGCCTATATCATCCAATGCGTGAACGTGATCAGAGATGAGCAGACGGGCGAGATCGTCGAAATTCACTGTACGTATGATCCGGAAACGAAAAGCGGATCAGGGCAGTCTGCCCGAAAAGTGAAAGGCACCATCCATTGGGTATCCGCGACGCATGCGCTTGAGGCCGAAGTGCGGTTATTCGATCATCTTTTTTCGGTTCCTGATCCTGAGAAGGACGGCCGGGATTACCGGACCGTACTCAATCCGAACTCGGTGGAACGGTTACGGGGCTGCCAGGTCGAACCAGCGTTGCAGGGAGCCGTGGCGGGCCAACGGTTTCAGTTCGAACGACAGGGCTATTTTTGTGTTGATTCCGATTCGACCGGCCAAAGGCTCGTGTTTAATCGCACCGTGGCGCTGCGGGATTCCTGGGCGAAAATAGAAAAGAAATAATTTCTGTTCAGGTAGAGTTTTTTGAAGTGTCAAACTTGGCTGTCGAATAGTACCCGCTCTTCGTTTCGCATCGGATCGATGTCTTGACCGGCCTCCCAACGAAGGAATAGATAAGTGAGTAATGGCTGTCAACAGAGATAAACCTGACCGGTGGAGACAGGATATTGCGCAGTCGGTGGATATGTACAACGACTGGTTCGTACGGTTTGCGCCGGCGGCTTACCGCACGACGAGGGTGCAGACAACAAAGGAGGTCGAGGCGACACTGATAGCGACGAACAATTTGTCGGATATCAGCATGGCGTTGCTCAAAGTAAATCCCGCTGCTCTACCGACATTGCGGATGTCTACCTGCCCGCCTTTGGCCGTGGATCGTTTGATTGGTCTGGCAGGTGTTTCGAAGAATCTTGTTAAGGTAATGGAGAAGGGGGCAAAAGTCCCGCCACTGATGCCACAACGGGAACTGGACAGTGATCTCGAGAAGATCGGGGAAATTATAGAGAAGATGGCCGACCCGGACATCTTCGTCTGGTTGGAACGTGGCGACAATCCGTCTAAACAGGAATTACACCGAGCGGCGACGATCGTTGCTGATCGGCTGTGTGGTGCAGTTGCAAATCCGATTATTCGGAATGCGCAGGAAAAGCGCCAACTTGGCGCAGTCGCGGAGTGGCTGACGGCGTTGGGCTATCAAAATCTGCCTGCAGGTGAAGGCACGAAATATGGCGACATGCAGCCGGGGACATTCTCGTTCCGATTGAATGTTCCGATTAAGCAGAAAACAACCCGCAGATCGGTTAACATTCCCGTGGATGCGGTGATCATGCCGAAGAGCGCGAGAGCAGGTGAGTTGCCGTTACTCGTTGAAGCGAAATCAGCGGGTGATTTCACGAATGTTAATAAACGGCGCAAGGAAGAGGCCGCAAAGATGAACCAATTGCGACGGACTTATGGCAAGGACGTACGGTTCATTTTATTCCTATGCGGATATTTCGACAGCGGTTATCTCGGTTATGAAGCTGCGGAAGGCATCGACTGGGTGTGGGAGCACCGTATAGACGATCTCGGGGAGTTTGGACTTTAGATGACAAAGGATATAACCAAAGCATTGGAAGAGCGACGACTGGCACTGCAGAGAGAACTGGATGCCCGTAAGGAACAGGCGGAACGGAACCGTATGGGCCAGTTTGCGACGCCTACCGGGCTGGCCGTTGACATACTTCGGTACGCAAAGACGCGTCTCTCGGAGAAAAGCGGGAAAGTACGCTTTATCGATCCGGCTCTTGGAACTGGCTCGTTTTATTCAGCCTTGCTTGAGGTATTTCCAAAGCGACACATTGCTGCCGCCGTCGGCTATGAAGTAGATCCGTATTATGGCGCGCCGGCGGCAAAACTATGGAGCGGGACCGGGCTGGATGTTCAACTGGCAGACTTCACCCAGGCTGATCCGCCGCTGGAAGCTGAAAAGTTCAATCTGCTGATCTGCAATCCGCCCTACGTGCGGCACCATTATATCCTCAACGGGGAAAAACTACGGTTGAAAAGGAAGACACGCGACGCCGCGGGTGTAACTATCAGCGGTTTGGCCGGCCTGTATTGCTACTTCCTGGGGTTATGTCATGCATGGATGGCAGATGGCGGCTTGGCGGCTTGGCTGATCCCGAGCGAATTCATGGACGTCAACTATGGCACCTCGGTGAAGGGCTATCTGCTGAACAAAGTGACGCTATTACACATTCACCGCTTCGACCCGAATGATGTGCAATTCGGCGATGCGCTGGTGTCGTCTGTGGTTGTCTGTTTCCGCAAGGAAGCCCCATTGCCGGGACGCGAGGTACGGTTTACCTATGGCGGCTCACTGGAACATCCGGAGCTTGAACTCTTGGTGCCGGTCGAAACTTTGCGTAGCGATCCGAAGTGGACGCGGTACCCGATGAAGCAGGGGTTTGAAGCAGTGAACGGACCGGTCCTGGGCGATTTTTTCAAGATAAAGCGTGGTCTGGCGACGGGGAATAACAATTACTTCATTTTGTCGGCAGATGACATTAAACGCCGTGAACTGCCGATGGAGGCGTTCCGGCCGATATTGCCGAGTCCTCGCTACCTGTCGGAAGATGAGATTCAGGCGGATAGTACGGGAAACCCCGTGCTGAAACGAAGATTATTCCTGCTGGATTGCCAGTTGGAGGAAGCAGAGGTTGAAAAACGGTATCCGAAGTTGTGGGCCTATCTGGAAGAAGGAAAGGCCCAAGGTATCGCCGAACGCTATCTCTGTCGGCACAGGACGCCATGGTACATGCAGGAGAATCGGCCACCATCGCCGTTCGTGTGCACCTATCTCGGTCGAAGTGACACGAAGAATGGTCGTCCGTTTCGCTTCATTCTCAATTATTCGCGGGCAACGGCTGCGAATGTGTATTTGATGCTCTATCCGAGGGGGCCGGTCGAACGCGCCTTGCAGAATGATCCGACTCTCAAAAGACGGATCTGGGAATTTTTGAACGAGATTTGTCCGAATGTGATGCTCGGTGAGGGCCGGGTCTACGGTGGCGGCCTCCACAAGCTGGAGCCGAAAGAACTTGACAACGTCCCTGCTGCGAAGATCGCAGAACTACTGCCGGAGTCAGTGCGGCAGCGTCAACAGAAGCAGGTTGATCTGTTCGAGCCAGTCTTCGGGGGCTTTTGAAGAATCGCTTTAGTAATATTCACCAGTGTATCTGGAAGAATGATGACAGACTGAGAGGAGAAAATCAGAGGTTTCAGGGCACGACGCGTTGCGGAGCAGGGTAGCCCTGGCGGTTGCCTTCATTCTCGCATTTCCTTGAAAGGAGGAATCGTTATGGGGAAAACAGTGCTGCAGTACGCCGGTCACACGACCGCCCTGGTTGCCATTGGTTGGTTTTCGTTTCTTGTTGGACAGCTCACTGAGTTGCCACTTGTCTCGATCCCGCTATCAGCGATCGCCAGGGTCCTGCCCTGAGCCCTCTGAGGAAACAGCGATAGCCTCTTAGCAAGACTGCACGATACGAAGTAGAAACAGCGTCGAGGTGCTTATGGCGGACCTGGAAAACTCAAGAAACTCAGTGAACTCGATGAAAAGGGTCTTCGAGAAGACGTTCTACTGCCGCTGTTGACGCGACTTGGCTGTAAGGCTCCGACGATTTACCACGGCTCTCAAGAGCGAGGTAAGGACATCATTGCTTACACGCACGACATGCTGGGTCAACCTGAGTACCTCGCGGTCGTTGCAAAGGCTGTCGACCTCAGCGGGAGTGTCTCCTCACCGAAAGGTCTCAGAGAAGTGGGTCATCAGGTGCTGCAGTGCTTTGATAATCCATATGAGGATTTGTTCGGGATGACCAGAGTGTCGATAGACCGTGTCTGGATAGTCACCTCAAAAAGGATACTCTCTGGTGCAGAAACGTCAATATTCTCTTCTTTGGAGAAGAATAATCGATGCATCTTGAACGATGAATCGAATACCACTCCGGAACGTGCTCAATCCGAACTCGGTGGAACGGTTGCAGGGGTGTCGGGGCGAACGAGCGTTGCAGGGAGCCGTCGTGGGTCAACGGTTTCAGTTTGAACGGCAGGGCTATTTTTGCGTTGATTCCGATTCGACCGGCCAAAGGCTCGTGTTTAATCGCACCGTCGCGCTGCGGGATTCCTGGGCAAAAATAGAAGCAGAGGCATCCTCACCAACCAGACGGCACGTGTAAGTGGGGAAAGGGGAAACGAACCCGCCGTCCATGGTCTTCTCCACGTCCGTCAAATCGTTCTCGGCGTCTGGCCGTTACGAACGAGATCGGAAGTGTTCGCGCATCCGTTCTCGTTGTTCGGCCTGCATTTTTTCAAACTCGGTCAACTGCTCATCGGAAAGGATCTCCGAGAGCCGCTTCATGGTTTTGGCTTTGTTCCGGTTCATATCGTTGCGCAGCGCGCGCAACGTCCTGAACCCTGGCCGCTTGCTGCCGTCACGATTTCCGATAGTGAGGCCATATTTATCCAGAATCGCCATCTGCGCGTCGAAGTGATCCTCGAAAATCGGTTTTACCTGCGCCATCTGTTTCTTGGTAAGCGCAAGCCTCGCTCCAATAGCTTCGATGCGTTTCGACTGGACTTCTGCTTTGATCTGTTGTTTGCGCTCGGTCTGTATCTTTTCAAACTCGACCATCTGCTCTTTGGAGAGGATGCCTGAGAGTCGTTTCGCGGTTTTGGTCTTGTTCGTGTCGAGTTCGTTGCGCAGCGCGCGTATCTTTTGGAAGTCGGGTTGCTCGTCACGATTTCCGGCACCGAGACCGTATTTATCCAAAATGGCCATCTGTGCGTCGAAGTGGTCCTCCAGAATCGGTTTCAACCGTGTTTGTCGTTCTTCGGTGAGCCCGAGCCTCGCCCCGGTTTCTTGTATGCGCGTTTCGAACTGCGAGAGATCCGGTTCGTCGGCCCACACGGTGCATGTGAAGAACAGTGTGACGAGAAGCACAATTCGTGTCATCGACACGCTCATTTCTGTTGTTTCCGGTTTCCCTGTGCCGGCCTGGATCAGGCCGGAGGATACATGAACATCATTGATATGCACGGTTTTCTGAAGACGCCAAGCCGGCGTGATCGCGCTCGCGCGCGAAGTCCCCATTCGCCCAATCCTTCAGCGGTCCGAGCATCACGGTGAGGGGATTGTAACTGTAATGCCCCGTCGTGACGCCGTAATGGATCGGGCCGATTTCGCGCTGAAACGTGCCGAAGATGTAGTCCCAGACAATCAGCACGCCGGCGTAGTTTTTGTCGATGCACCAGTCATTGGTGCCGTGGTGAACGCGGTGCAGGCTCGGGGTATTAAACCCCGAGCGCTCGAATCCCCGGAGCGTGCCGACCGTTTGAGTGTGGAGAAAGAACTGATAGACCAACGATACCGCTAGGGCACCGAGAATGTACTCCGGCTTGAAGCCGATCAGTACCATGGGGACGTAGGTCAGCGGAGAGAAAATGCGACCCAGCGTGTGCAGTCTGAACGCAATCGACAGGTTCAGGGTTCGGGCCGAATGGTGAGTATGATGGATGGCCCACAGCAGCGGCACTTCATGACTCAGGCGGTGGTACCAATAATACGCGCCTTCGGCCAAAACAAACGTGACGACGAAAGGGATCAGGCCGTCGTTGATCTGAAAAAACGCCAGGGGTTCCGCCAGCCTGAGTATCCCGAATTGCCACAGCAACGTCAGGGGGCCAAGAGCCCCATTGAAAATATAGATGGAGAATGAAGCGAGGGAATCTTTCCAGTCGTAGACGTCGGTGCGGCGTTGGAATGCGAGGATGCCGTATTCGACAAGGATGAAGAGCAGCACCAGGAAGATGCCGCCGAACTTCAAATTGTCGATGTATCCGCCGGTGCCGAGTTCCAGCGAGACACGAGTCCCCCGGAAGTCGGCAAGGGACAGCAGCGATCCGGCAACCAGGCACAGGGCATAGAAGAACGCGATCTGACGAATCGTTCGCTTGATCTCAGCGTTCACGCCGCCTGCTCCGGACTTCTCTGCTCATCGGTTGATCCCCAGCGTTTCATAGATGTGTAACGAGGCTTTGGATTTATTCAGGGTGTAGAGATGCACCCCGAGTACTTTGTTGTCCAACAGGTCCAGGACTTGTTCCGTTGCCCAATGAGTCCCGATTTTTTCGGCCTGTGCGTCATCCTGCACGCTCGCCAGGGCCCGAAGCAGTTTCCCCGGAAAACGCGCGCACAAGGCGAGTTCCGCCATCCGCTTCATCCCTTTGAGTGAGGTAATCGGCATGATTCCCGCGATGATGGGGATGTGGATCCCGGCCAGTTGGCACCGCTCGCAGAAATCATAGAAATCGCGATTATCGAAAAAGAGTTGCGTGCAGATGTAATCGGCGCCGGCGTCGACTTTGGCTTTGAGATACTCGATTTCCTTAAGTCGATTGGGGGTATCGGGGTGGCCTTCGGGGAACCCGGCCACCCCGATCCCCATATGGGGAAAATGTTTTTTGATAAAGGCGACCAATTCCACGGCATAACAAAAATCATGTCCGGGCGGACGTCCCAGGTCCTCTTTGGGATCGTCGCCTCGCAGAGCCATGATGTTTTGGACGCCGTGTTCATCGTATCGTTGAAGAATCTGGAAAATTTCCTCTTTACTCGATCCCACGCAGGTAAGATGCGAAACGATCGTTAAATTCGTCTCACGGTGCAACTTGACGACCAGGTCATGGGTCAACTCACGCGTTGACCCGCCCGCGCCGTACGTGACGCTGACGTAGGCGGGTTTCAGGGGAATCAACTTTTCAATGGTATGAAACAACGTCTCGGACGCAGCCTCGCTTTTTGGGGGAAAAAACTCAAAGCTGATCGCAGGCTGGCTTTGCCGAAACACTTCTGCTATATGCATGGGGGACTCTTATGGTGAAATGAATACGTTCGTGTTTCGTCTAACAGTACTAGACCGGAGGGGAGGAGGCAATAGTGTCACGAGTACGACCGACGCGAAGACCGTGTGCGCGGGGTCCATGTTCACTGATTCGTTGACAGAATAGAGGGCTGTCTCCATCATGTCTGTCATTGGTATGAAAATAATCAACGCCCTTCCCGAATTGGTCATTCCCGCTTCCCCCTCTCCCCATCGTGGGAGAGGGCTGGGGTGAGGGGGAAAAAGCAGAAGACCCTGGATCCTCGATTACTAATGTCGAGGATGACAGGAGAGGCCTGCGAGGAGGACACTAAGCCCCGTGTCAACGAATTACTGAACATTTACAATCCGAGCGTAGCGAAGGATCTCTCGCTCAAAAATCGAAGGCCTCAACAACGAGATTCTTCGCCCGCTGCTCAGGATGACCACACTGGTATTTTGTTCGGGTGGGAGTGATACGGCAGTGTTGGAGGTTTGTAGTAGGTCGGGTTAGCGTAGCGTAACCCGACAGCGGGGCTGAATGCCGTTGGTAGAAGCAGGGGCAACTCCCCGTGGTTACCCTTGGGAACGGACGTGCTGGACATCGCTTGTCTTCAAGGCAGCCTGCTCGACGTGGAGGCGCAGGCCATCGTCAATGCGGCGAACAGTCACGGCTTCATGGGCGGCGGTGTGGCCGGGATCATCCGGCGCGCCGCGGGATCGCAAGTGGAAGATGAGGCGCGGGAACAGGCGCCGATACCCGTGGGCCAAGCCGTGCTGACGTCGGGCGGGCGCACACGCTTCGAGGGGATCATTCATGCGCCCACCATGTCCGAACCGGCCATGCGCATCCCCGTCCGGAACGTGAGACTCGCCACACGAGCCGCGCTCCGGCTGGCCGATGAACACGGCTTTGTCTCCCTCGCGATTCCCGGCATGGGCACGGGAGTCGGCAGGGTCGCGCCCGAGGAAGCCGCGCAAGGGATGGTTGAAGAAATTCGCCAATTTCATCCCCAATCCCTGGAATCGGTCATTTTAGTAGATATTGATCCCGTGATGGTCCGGGCCTGGCAGGTTGCTCTTTCCCGTCCCGTGGCACTCGAAGACGAATTTTGCGACATCGTGAAAAAGGCCAGGAGGGGGAGGGAACAGTCGATCGCCAGCGCGGCGGAAACCGCCTGGCTTCGCAAAGACGAGTGGGAACACCTGGAACAGGGGACCCGAGCCCCGTCGGAAAACGAAGCCCATGCCATGGCCCGGGCTCTTGCCCTCAAAGGCGAGGCGCTTGCCGCGGTTTCCGTAGGGGGATGGGTGCCGCAGCCTTCTCCGGAGTGGGTCTCCTCTCTGGTCGTCACGGTTCTTGGCGACATCAGCGGTTACGAGGTGAAAGGGTACGTCCTGGTCGACCCTCAAACCAAACGGGCCGTCTTTATCGACACGGCGTACAATGCAGAGGCCATGTTGGCGGTACTTGAAGAACGACACGCGACGTTGGTCGGCGTATGCCTGACGCATGGGCATATGGATCATGCCGGGGGATTGGATCGGATTTTGTCCGAATGGCCCGTTCCGGTGTATCTTGGAGAGGGAGATTTCCCGCTGCTGCCCTGGAAACCCCCGCAAGCATCGGTCGTCGTGCCCGAGGATGCCCAAGTCCTTGCCGTGGGGGATCTGGGGGTCGAGTGTCTCGCCACGCCCGGTCATACCCCTGGCGGATATTGTTACAGGGTCCAATCCCGGGATCAGGAGCTTTGTTTTGTCGGCGATACGCTGTTCGCCGGGTCCGTGGGCGGGTCCAATCCGCTGTCGTTGTATGCGGAGCATCTGGCGTCGGTTCGCCGGCGCGTGTTGCAGTTGAATCCGGACACGGTGTTGCTCCCCGGACATGGCCCTCCGACGACGGTCAAAGAAGAACGCGTCACGAATCCCTTTGGATGATTGCACAATATAATGTTGCGCTACTGAATCGTCGTCATTTATGGATCAACAACTATTTCCGCCCGAACAAAACAAGGGGTTTCCCGATGACCCGGAGGACGGGCCTCAGGGTCCCGAGGAATGGTCGCCGGATTGGGAACGGTCCGCGCCCGCCCCCGAAAGCGCGGCGTCGGTCCTGTACCTCCCGCTCGGCCTGTTTGTGGTGACCGTCTTCACCACGCTGTGGGCGGGTGCGTATCAGGTCAATACCGAGCCCGTGTCGGGCGCATGGGATTTCCTCGTTCGCTATCCGGGCAGCCTGCTGGACGGTTGGCCGTTCGCCGCGACGTTGTTGGGCATCCTCGTCACCCACGAATTCGGGCACTTTTATTTGTCGCGTCTTCATCGGGTCCCGGCGTCTCTCCCGCTGTTTATTCCGGGACCTCCTCAATTTATCGGGACGTTCGGCGCCGTCATTCGCATGCGCTCGCCGATTATGAATCGCCGGGCCCTGTTCGACGTCGGCGTCGCCGGCCCGATTGCGGGATTTATCGTGGCCGTGCCGGCCCTGATCATCGGGCTGTCCTATTCGAGAGTCGAACCCACCATGGGTCTCTTTGGTTTGCAATTGGGAGAGCCGCTGTTGCTGCAATTTTTCGCGTGGCTCATGTTCGGACCGCTCCCCGAGACCCACGACATCGTGTTGCACCCCGTTGCTTATGCGGCGTGGTTCGGTTTCTTTATCACCGCGTTGAATTTGATTCCAATCGGGCAACTCGACGGCGGGCACGTGGCCTATGCGCTGTTCGGCCGCCGCCAGCGGACCCTGGCGTTGGCGACGATTCCCATCCTGCTGGTGCTGGGGCTCTGGGGGTGGCCGGGTTGGATTTTGTGGGCGTGTCTGGCCGGCCTGGTCGGGATCAGCCATCCGCCGGTGCTCGATCCGGGAACGGAATTGGGTCGCGGCCGACTATGGGTGGGATGGGGCGCCCTTGTCATTTTTCTCGTCAGCTTTTCCCCGGTTCCATTTTATTTCGGCTGACTGATACCCTCGCCCCTCGTGGGAGAGGGCAGGGTGAGGGGGGATAGCCTGGATTGTCGGATTACGCTACGCTAATCCGACCTACGCAAAACTGACGTGACAGTTGCATGACGGGCATCTAACCGGGTGCTCAATTAAAAGGAAAGAGAGCACGTCGATGAAGCATTTGGAATCCTATATCCGGTCAGTTCGGCCACAGTTTGAGGACATGCTCGGACATGCGGTGGAGATCCCCTCGGTGAGCTCCGATCCCGGGCGAAAGAAAGCTATCGCCCGGATGGCCACCGTCGCGGCGCAGTATCTGCGAAGCCTGGGCGCACGGGCGCGGATCGTACCGACCAACGGCTTTCCCGTGGTGTCGGGCGGCTGGCAGATCGGGAAGTCGTATCCTACGTTGACGATTTACAATCATCTGGACGTGCAACCCGCCCAGGAACCGGAGTGGCAACAGGACCCGTTCGTCTTTCGCAAGCAGGGGGATACCTATCGAGGCCGGGGCACCACCGATGACAAAGGGCCGGCGCTGGCCGCGCTCCTGGCCGCCCGGTATGCCGTGGAGCAGGGCGTCGCGTTGAATATCCGGTTTCTCTGGGAATTGGAAGAAGAAATCGGCAGCCCGAATTTTCAGGATGCCTTGGATCAACGGATCGCCGTGCCGCGCCCTGATTCGGTCCTGGTTTCGGATACCATTTGGGTGTCGCGCCAACGCCCGGCGATTTCCACGGGGTTGCGCGGGTTATTGGCCGCCCGGCTGACCCTGCGCACGGGAACGACCGACGTGCATTCCGGGTTGACCGGCGGCGGGGCCAGAAACCCGCTGGCCGAACTATGCGAGGCCGCGCAGTCGTGCGTGGATGCGCGAACCGGCCGCGTGACCATTCCCGGATTCTACGATGAGGTGCTTCCTCCCACTGCCGGGGAAATGAAGCAATTTCTCTCCTCGGGCTTTCAGGTGGACCGGTTCAAAAAGGCCTACGGGTTCCGGTCGATTCGCACACAAAACCGTGCCGGGTTGATCCAACGGATTTGGGCTGCCCCCACCTTTGAGGTGCACGGGTTGGTGGGCGGGTACATGGGACCCGGCGTGAAAACGGTGGTTCCGCCATCCGGTGAATTGAAGGTGAGTATGCGGCTGGTCCCGAACCAGAAGCCCGCGACGATCCTCTCCCGATTAAAAGCCCATCTCAGGAAACTGAATCCCGACATCCGGGTCGAAGCCGAAGGGGAACTCGAACCGTTTCGGGGCGTGACGCAAGGCCCGTACGCCGACGCGCTCCGCCGGGCGGTTCGGGCAGGATTCGGGAAGAACCCTGCACTGGTCCGGGAGGGTGGATCGATCGGCGCGGTGTCGTTGATGGAGCGGACCTGGCAGGTGCCCATTCTCTTCTGCGGGCTGAGCCTGCCCGAGCACGGCTACCACGCGCCGAATGAAAATTTCGATTGGGGCCAGGCTTCCGGCGGAATCCGCACGTTTGTCGACTACTTCTCCCGCGTAGCAACCTTATAAAACCCTCGCCCCTTGGCCCTTCTTCTGTCATCCTTGCGAACGCGAGGATCCAGGGTCTTTATTCTCACAAATGACAAAAAGAAAGACCCTGGATCCTCGATTAAAGATGTCGAGGATGACAGAAAAGGCAAAGACAAAAGACAACGACACTGGATCCTCGATTAAAAATAGCCCGTCCCCGACCTGATCGGGGATCCAGGCGATCTATAGGATCCAGCGTCTTTGTTTTTGTATTTCTCTCTCTCCCGCTGGGAGAGGGCTGGGGTGAGGGGAGAACAGTTTTGCGTAGGTCGGATTAGCGCAGCGTAATCCGACAGAATAGCCAAAATGGTGAAAAAGAGAGAATAAAATTATCTAAAATAGTTCAGAAAAGTGTCTAAAATGCATCAAAATGGAGCAAAAATGTGTTTTATGTTTTACGACGAACCAAAATCCGTAACGGCGTCCCTTCGAACCCGAACGTGGCCCGGAGTTGGTTTTCCAGGTAGCGAAGGTACGCGGGGGTGAGCACGGCCGATTTGCCCACGAACAGCGCGAACGTGGGTGGTTTGATCGCGACCTGGGTGATATAGAGCGATTTGGGCGGGTTCCCTTTTTTGACGGGAAGGGGGTTGTCCGTCAGCGCTTTTTGGAGGAATTGATTCAGGCGATTGGTCGGCACCCGGTACGAGAACGCGTCCATGACCCGGGTGACGGCGCCGAACAGGTGATCGATAGTCTTGGGCGCAAGCGCCGATCCGAATAGAATGGGAACAAAGGGCAAGAAGGAGAACCGGCGCTGCAACTCCAGAGAAAACTTCCCTTTGGTCTCGGGCTGATCCCGTCGCAGGTCCCATTTGTTGACGAGCATGACGCAGCCCCGCCCTTGTCGTTGGATGAGCCCCGCAATTTTGGTGTCCTGTTCCGTGACGCCCTCCACGCCGTCGAGTAACAACACGCCGATATCCGACCGGCCCAACGCCTTCATGGTTCTGGCCACGCTGTAGCCCTCGATCCCCGGCTCCACGCGGCCGCGCCGCCGCAACCCCGCCGTATCCGTCAACAGAAATGACCGGCCCTCGTGTTCCAGGTGCGTGTCAACGGGGTCTCGCGTGGTGCCGGGCACGTCGCTGACGACGGCCCGTTCCTCTCCCAGTATGGTGTTCACCAGCGTGGACTTCCCGACGTTGGGACGCCCGACCACGGCCACACGGGTCGTGGCGGTTTCCGTCAGGTCCTCATCATGCGCCGGCAGGAGATGCAGGAATGCCTCAAGCAAGTCATCCACCCCGTTGCCGTGTTCCGCTGAAACGGGGAACAGCGTGTCCTTGCCGAGATGATAAAAGTCCGCCAGCAAGGGTTCCAGGGCCGGGGTATCGATTTTATTGATGACCCAGAACGTGGGTTTGTCCACCCCGTGGAGCCCGTCCACGATCTCCCGGTCCACCGGCGTGAGCCCGGCGCGACCGTCCATGATCACGAGCAGAATGTCCGCCGAAGCGAGGGCGGCTTGCGATTGCCGGCGAATGAGCCCGAGCATGCTGTCGGTGGAGGTGGGATCGAGCCCGCCGGTATCGACGAGCTGGAAGCGACGACCCTGGTACGTGCACTCGGCGTAAATCCGGTCGCGGGTGACCCCCGGCCGGTCGTCCACGATGGCGTTCCTGGTTCCCAGGATCCGGTTGAACAGGGTCGATTTGCCGACGTTCGGTCGCCCGATCACCGCGACGACCGGAACGCCCGAAGGTCGCAAGCCGGGCAGGAACGTCTGACGGCTCGATCGTGCTGGAGGTTTTCGTCTCATGGCAAGGGGGAATGTACCTTGCCCGGCTACTGCTTGCAAAGGAGGGGACAACAAAGACCGAAGGAATAGATGCTGGATCTCCGAACGCCTTGTGTAGATGACCTATCCTATCATCGGAGAACGTCTAACCAGACCTAGAAATTTCCTCGCGTCTCTGCCATTATTCCCACTATGAAACAATAACATTTGCCCAGATCACAGCCACGAAGGACGAGAATATTGACTTTAGCGACGTTCCCGAACTGGACAAAACCTTCTTTCAGGAGATTGAGTTAGTCGAACCATGTCTCGCCGAGCGGGTCACAATCCATAAAGCGGTCGGATCTGGACTCTTACAAGGTACACAGTAAAAGAGGTCAGTAAACGCGGATCAACCGTGTACTCGAGAATTATTTGTGGATGCAATAGGAGTCTCTATGAGGTATCAACTATCTAGTTGAGAACATCTCCGATCAAGTTTGTGCGGATGTTACATATGGCATAGAACCGATCACGTAGACGAATAATATCAGGCGTACACTAGCTTCAGGCATTTTCTCCGATGACAACTACCGCGAAACGCCAAAACAACAGGCCGACTGTAGACGAGCAAGAAACAAATTTCCTTTCTCCTCTGCTTAGCGAGCCAAAAGAACTTGCCGCAGAGTACCGCGCAAGAAAGAAGGTCTATGACATAAAACGTGTGCACCCCGCTGACGTATTGGTGGAGGAAGCCACCGGCTGGGAGGTTTATCGGCCAGGAAAGCGTATCACTCGACTTAGGCGTCACAAGAGTCACGATAAGTTGCTCGAAGATCGTGTGTGGTGCCTATTTCATTCGATGGGTTATCCGATACTCAACAGTGCAAACTTTAGAATCAGTTTTTCTCGGGATGATGGTTCAGTGGGCAAGAAGCAAGTCGATGTATATGCCGAAGACGACGAGACTGCCCTTGTTATTGAGTGCAAGTCGCGAAAAGAGCGTGGCCGACGTACTTTGCAGAAAGACATTCAAGAGACGATATCGCTTCAGTCTTATTTTCGAACGGCTATCCATCGGCGGTTCATAGATAAGGAAAAGCCCAAAATTATATGGATTTATGTAACGAACAATACTCTCTGGTCTATTCCGGACATTGAGCGTGCGGAAGACGGCAAAATTGAAATCATAACGGAAAACGAACTTCAGTACTATGAGACATTCGTGAAGCACATGGGACCTGCTGCTAAGTACCAAATTCTTGGTGAGTTCCTTAAGGGGCAGAAAGTTCCGGGGCTTGAGAACGTGAAGTTGCCCGCTATCCGCGGAGAAATAGGAGGCGAGAAATTTTACAGCTTCGTTTCGACACCGCGTAACCTACTGAAGATCGCGTTTATTAATCACCAAGCACTCAATCACCCCGATGGGCGTCCAGCCTATCAGCGGATGATCTCGGCTGCGCGTATTAAGGAGATCGGTGAATTTATTACGAAAGGTGGCTTTTTCCCGACCAATATTCTGGTGAACTTCTCAGCCGTACCTCGCTTTGACCTCGTCTCCAATAAGGAAAATACTGATTCGAGCATCAAGTTCGGCTGGCTCACGCTGCCGTCGAAGTATCGGTCTGCATGGATTATTGATGGTCAGCATAGATTATACGGTTTTTCCCGCCTAACAGATGAATACCTCGATCAAAGTCTTTTTGTCTTGGCATTCGAAAACATGAATGTACAGAAGGAAGCCGACCTATTCGTCACGATCAACCACAAGCAAAAGAGCGTTCCTAAGAGTCTACTAGTCAGCTTGCTCGCCGATATTCGGATGGGTAGTGGCGATCCTTCAACGGCATTATCAGCGCGAGCGTCAGGTGTCGTGCGGATGCTAAACACAGAAAAATCGAGCCCACTATTTCGACGTTTTGCCACGCCGGGTGTGCCGCCTGAACCATCGCAAAACCTAACGATTTCCGAGACAGTGAATGGCTTGAGACGGTCTGGCCTTATCGGCAAGTTATCTAAGCTCTCTAGAAAGACACTGGCGCCTGGACCGCTAACGGCTGCGACCGATGAAGAGACAGTGATACGTGCGGCTAAGGTGCTGGGGGCTTACTTTGAAAAAGTCCGTGAAGCCAATCCCGAACGTTGGGAAGGTGGACGTGGTCACTTTATTGCTACAAACCCCGGCATACGCGCACATTTGTCGATAATTGGGGAAGTCGTTTCCTATCTGTCGCACAAACAATCTCTCGATTTCGAATTAATGACGCCAGATAAGTTTTCAAGTCATGTCTCCACCTTCTGCCAGCCACTATTCGATTTCATCAGGACTGCCCCGGACGATGTGATCAAGGAAAAGTTCTCTCGTCGCTTCGGGGAAGCCGGCGTGAAAGATTACACATACCACCTCATGCAGGTCCTGACTGAGAAGCATTCGGACTTCGGTTCAGCAGATTTTCAGAAATGGGTTCAACAGAAAGATTCGGATAAGATCAAGGAAGTTAATCAATTTCTAATGGAACTGGCCGAGCGCCTGACGAATTACGTGATCAACACGCTGAAGGCCGTACATGGTACACATCGACTACCCAGTGACGAACCCGCATATTGGGAAAAAGGTGTTGAGAGTGAACGCATCCGGAGAAATGCCTTCGATAAACAGCAAAAAGACAAGAACAGACGCAAACCTAAGGAGGCTTATCTCGACATCATAGATCTTATGGAAATCGTAAAGCAGAAAAATAACTGGCTTCATTTTGAGCATGCTTTCAAAAATCCGAGATCAGACGAACGTACCGGGCAAAAATACTACACAGGCTGGATGAACACGTTCAACGAACTGCGAAACATTGCGGCGCACAGGAACCAGTTCAAGACCTATTCGGACGACGATCTGGAATTTATTGAATGGCTACGCACAGAGGTCTCTCCGAAAGTGCCACAATGACGCAGACACCCCTGAAACCTTTTCTCAGATGGGCTGGCGGAAAGCGTTGGCTATTTGAGAGCGGTCAGTTTTCCTTGCCAAGTTTCAAGGGTCGATACATCGAGCCTTTTCTTGGCGGTGGCGCAGTATTTTTCGAATTACAACCGACAAACGCATTACTAAGCGATGCCAATGGGCGGTTGATCGAACTCTACACCGTAGTTCGCGACGAGTGGGAAAAGTTTGAGCAACTACTCAGGCAGCACGCGGTGGCGCATTCGAAAAATTATTACTATGAAACACGGTTAAAGCGTTTCCGCAGTCCAGTAAAACGTGCTGCGCAATTCATGTACCTCAATCGCGTCTGCTGGAACGGTCTATATCGCGAAAACAAGAAAGGCCAGTTCAACGTTCCGATCGGCACCAAGCAAACGGTAATTTTTCCGGATGATGATTTTCAGGCATGGTCAAAGGCCTTGGAGGGCGCAACGCTCATCCAACAGGATTTTGAGATAGCCATTGACGCGGCCAGGAGAGGCGACTTTCTGTTCATCGACCCCCCCTACACGGTGCGCCACAACATGAACGGTTTCGTTAGATACAACCAGCATATCTTCGCATGGAGCGACCAAATTAGACTTCGCGATGCCTTGAGTCGTGCCGTCGATCGGGGTGCGAAATTTGCGATGACAAACGCGGATCATAAGAGCGTACGAGAGCTGTACCGTGGATTCGGTCAGCATACTCATATAGCCAGATACAGTGTCATAGCCGGAAATTCATTTTATCGGTCACCAGCGACTGAATTGTTAATTGCGAAATAGGAAGAGTAATGTGTCGTCTAGTCAGCACTTCTGAATGTGGCGGGCTGCACCCCGTGAAAAGACATGCACCAAGTGCGCGACTTACGGAGCCCTAGTTTTTAGGCGACGAGTACTCCAATCCGGCACGTCCAACCCGGACCCGACCTTCTTCCTCACCCCACCCTCTCCTAGGTGGAGAGGGAGAAAAGCGCCATGAGGCATGTCCCGGGCTTCGACCCGGGATGGCGCGGCTACAAAAACAAAAGCACTGGATCCCCGATTTAGATCCTCGATTACTAACGTCGAGGACAAGTGTCGAGGATTGTAAATGTTCACTAAT